>NZ_BCFK01000020.1 GCF_001417815.1 Bifidobacterium aesculapii | reverse complement strand
CTGAGATAATGCGGCGATTGCGCTGTTGCCGGTGGACGGCACCATCACCTACCGGCGGGCCAGATTCCCGCTGATTCTGGCACGGCCGGAGATCAGACGATGCCGGCCATGTACAACGGCATGTCCTTGATCGCGCCGGCATCGCGATATTTCAGGTGGACTTTTCTATATAGAAATCACATTTTCATGCGCACTTTTGACTGGTTTAAGCACATTTTCAGGCGGACTTTGGCCAGACTTTGGCTGGACACAGTACCGGCGGAGAGACACCACCTTGAAAGCAGTGTATTGTCCCGGGCACGGTTGACGGATGTCTCGGGGATGGTTGACGGGGTGTCCTAGGGCATACTGTACTGCCGTCCTGGAGCATCGTTGACGTTCGCCGGTGGTCTACGGCATTGGTATTCGCGTGCGGTGTAGAACCTCTGGCCGTCGAGGATCTCGCCGGTGGCGACGACGGTGATGATGCCGCATAACGCGTGGTCCCCGCCCGTACATGCCGTACGAACGGGGACCATCGCGTTAGAACACCGGCAACGCCCAACGGGCTGGCCGCGCTACTTGCGGCCGCGCTTGCCGGCGGGCTTCTTCTTGCTCTGCTTGCCGTTGTCGGCGTCCTCGCTGCCGTAGCCGTACTCGCCGTAGTGGTAGTACGAACCGTAGTAGTAGTACGAGCTGTAGCCGCCGCTCTTCTGCTGGTCGGCGAGGTTGAACACGAAGCCGAGGATCGGCACGTCGAGCTCACCAAGCTCGGTGACGGTGCCGCGCAACGCGCTCTTGTACGTGACGCCCTTGCCGGAGACGAGCACCACGCCGTTGCCCTGCTGGCCGAACACGGCGGCGTCGTTGGCGACGGACATCGGCGTCGTGTCGATGATCACGTAGTCGTACTGCTGCACGGCCTGCTTGATGAGGCTATGCATGATGGTCGAGTTGAGCAGCACGGACGCGTTCTGGATGCGCGGGCCTGCGGGCAGGATGTGCAGGTTCGGCTTCCAGTAGCGCTGGACCACGTCCTTGACGGTCGCCTGGTTGGACAGCACGTGCGCGAGACCCACGTTGCCTTCGAGGCCGAGTCGCTTCGCCACGGAAGGGTGGCGCAGGTCGGCGTCGATGAGCAGCACGGCGGCGCCGTTTTCGGCGAGTGTGGCGGCGAGGTTGCAGGAGATGGTGGTCTTGCCTTCGGACGGCATGGACGAGGTGACCACGATGAGCCGGCCCTTGTCGCCGTCCTTGGAGGTGGTGAACGAGAGGTTGGTGCGGATGCGGCGGAATTCCTCGGCGATGGAGCCGTCCGGCTTTGTCACGACGATGGGCTTCGTGCCGTCGAGATCATCATCCTTCGGGATGACGCCCACGATGGTCGCCTGCTGAGCGATCACCTGCAGATCGGAGATGTCCTGGATACGGCGGGACAGAAGGTCGCGCAGGATGGCGCAGACGATGGCGAGCACCAGGCCGATGGCGCAGCCGGCCAGCAAGTTGAGCATGACATTCGGGGAACTGGGGCCACTCGGAGTCTGTGCCTTCTGCACGACGGACAGCTTCACGATGGATTGCTCGCCCGAGGAGTACAGTTCGGAGGCCACCACATCGGAAAGGGATTTGGCGATGCTGTTGGCGAGATCGGCGGACTGCTGCGGATCCGGGCCCGTCACGGAGACGTTCAGCATGTACGTGCCTTCGGGGTTCGTCGCGGTCACCATGCCGGCGAGCGTGCCGACGGTGTAGTCTCCGCTCTCCTGTTCGACGACCGGCTGCAGCACGGCGCTGGTCTTGACGAGATCGGGATAGCTGGTGAGCTGGGTGGCGATATAAGAGCCTGCCGCCGACTGCACGCCCACATTGTTGAGGTTCGCATCCGCGGCGACGCTGTTGTAGCTGGCGAACATCTGCGCGGTGGCGGTGTACTGCTTGGTGCGGGTGAACGTGAACCCGGCTGCCGCGCCCACCACGATGATGAACACGATGACGGCGGTGAGCCAGTGCTTGCCGATCATGCGCAGCATGTCCATGATGGTCATACCGGAATCCTGGCCATTGGGTTCGGCACGGCTGCCTATCACAGCGACTGCAGGAGTCTGCTCTACAATTTTCACGTCTTGTTCCGGAATATCCGATGTCACCGGTCTCTCCTACTTCTCGAGGTGCTTTGGTGGACGGACGCTGCCGATGCAGTACCATCGCGTCCGCGACTGATCAAGGAACCTTATCGGCAGTATAGCCTCAGGCCATAACCGCACCCGGTTCACCGGCCGCACAGCAGAAGCCGAAGCTCGCGCAACATCGCATGCGGATGGCTCCGTATACTCCGAAACGCCCGGTGGAACACCAGCAGGAACCGGGTGAACCTATTGCGGGACATTGCGGATAGTAGGTCTCGATCACCTGCTGTGGCGGGGAACAGGAGTCCCCACACGTAGCCGTATCCAGCCATTCACCTGGATGATTGAAGATGTTCAGCGACAATTCACGCACGGCATGTTCGAAATGCTCCAGTCCACATAACCATCATTGCAAATGAGCTTGTGCCTGTCTCTTATCTCAGTCACACACGACTGAGATAACGACTGAGACGGGTACTGCCTTTACTGTAGTTCCGTTACAGGCATATTAATGTGGCCGTAAGGCACAGCGCACAATCGGACGTCGACGATGCGCTTGCTTCGGTCAATGCGACGGTGCATGATGGGCGCGTGCTCTCATCCGTCATTGACATGTGCGTGGCGCGCACGCGCTGGGTCCGCGCGCCACAACGCGCGGATCTCCTGTACTATGCGGCGCTTGCGTTGCTGCCGGTCGATGGACTTCGTTTCGGCCTGCCCATGCCGTATTGGAATCCGATCTCGCCGTTGCTGTTCGCCGCCTATGCCCTGTGCCATTGGAGAACCCTGCTGCGGATGCTGCGTCGCCACCGGTTTTGGCTCATCGCCGCGGTCTGGGCGCTTGGCATCAGCCTGTATGGTTGGCTGACGGTCGCGTTCCATCCGCTTTCCGCTCTGGTCACCCTCGTTTCCATCGCCTTGGGTTCCTCCTTCCTCGCGTCGCTCGTCATCGCCATCGATGTCAGGAGGCTGCCGGTCTCGTCCATGGTGACGGTGCTGGTCGTGGCGTATTGGTGCGCATTCGCCGTGGGGGTGGCCGAGTTCATCTCCATCACGGCGCACCTCGATGGTCTGCATACGCTGTTCATGGGGATGATGCAGCGCAATTATGTGGCGGCGCGTCCACAGTTCCTGTTCACGGAGCCCTCGTATATCGGCATGCACTTGTTCGGCGTGCTGCTGCCGGTCTACTGGTTGACGCGGCGCCGTTCATTGGCCGCCCTGATCGTCTGCTTCGCCGTCGGCTCCATGGTGATGAACGCGGGCACGCGCATCGTCATCGATACGATGGTGGCCGCCTTGGCGTGTCTGATCGTCATGGTGCCATGGCGCAGGATCGGCGCCAGAACGCTGTTGCACGGCTTGGGTGGCACCGTGGCCGTGTTTGCGACGGCCACCATTGCCGCAGTGGCCGTCAATCCCCGTCTGCGCTCGATTTGGAATCACGGATTCTGGAATGGGGATGCCTCGGCGTCCGCGAGACTGTTCCGTACGTTGTCTCCCCTGCTCGCGGGAATCCATGATCCGGCGCATCTTCTTCTGGGGTTCGGCACGGGCAATCTGGGCGAAGCGATGAGGCGCGGGTTCCCCTATGCGGCCACGTGGGTGAGGTCGCGGCATGGCACGATGACGAATGAGATGCTCAGTCTCGCCCATGTGCGCGATCTTTCGGTGTTTTCGATGAACGCGTACGCTTCCGTCATCGCGGAGTTCGGCATCGTCACTCTGGTGCTGATGGCCACCGCCGTGCTGGCGCATGTGACCCGTCACCGCCAATGGAGCCTCACCACCGTGGTGTGGCTGCTGCTGCTCGCCTACCTGTACTGCCAGTATGAGGCGTACGCCTTCTACGCCTTCTGGCTGTTCCTCGCGGCGACCGGCATGAGCGACATCTCATTCACCAAGCACGAATCCAAGATGGAGTCTCCGCAATAGCTCGGTGATGCCCAACGCGCATAGACCGAAGCCGACGAAGTTGATGAGAACCATCAGCCATGGAGCGATATCCGGCCAGAGAGCAAACGAAATGTACAGCATCGGGGAGTGGAACAGATACAGGCCCATGCTGTCTTTGGAAATCAACCGGACAGGTTCGGAAGACCAGTCGGGCACCAGCACATAGATGCACGCGACCATAATCAGGGCAAACGCAACGGAGACGATACCGGTTGCACCAACACCGAACCAAATGGCCACACATGCGGCGACAAGCAGGGCTGCCGAAACGACTCTCCCGATGGAGGTCTTCATCGGCATGATGATGCCCTCATGCCGATGCCAGACATATCCCATCACGAAGAAGAGGAAATTATGTCCGAATCGTCCCGCATAGGGCACTGTCTCGAGTCCGGAGAAGATGACTACCGCACCTGCGGCTCCCATTGCAAGAACCACCAATACCACTTCGAACGACCATTCAGGCCATCGCACGGCTGTGCAGAGCTTGTACGCGGCAATCACGACGATGAACATGAGCATGAGTGTCGGTAGGAACCACAAATGACCGCTGTCGACGTCGAGCAGCAAATCGACCAATACGATGCGCCAGAGCGGTTGACCTCGATACCCCGGATATCCCAGAGCAAGACGAAGCGGAATCATCCAGCACAACCCCACGATCAGGAATGGAATAAGCAATCGCTTCACTTTGTCGAGAACGGATACGCCTCTTTTTGAACTGAGCGTGAAAACCAGACAGAATCCCGACACGGAGAAGAACAACGGCATCTGCATGACGTTGATAATGTCCTTGACATGTGCCAGTGCAGGAGCACTTTGGATGGTGGGATATAGGTTCCATCCGGATGAGTAGATGATGATGCTATGGCCAAGCATCACCACGAGGATGGCCAACGCCCTGATAGTGACGATATCCTGTCTACGCTTCATCTTGCTCTCTTCCCGTCAATGATGATTCAGTGCTTCCAATTCGCGTTCCCACGAATAATCTTCGCCGGGAAACCGGCAATAATCTGATGCTCACCCTCAAACTGCTTGGTCACCAGGCTTCCCCATCCCACGATGCTGTTTGAGCCGATGCGGGCGCCTTTCAATACAACGACCTTCGCGCCGAACCAGACATGGTCGCCGATGATGATCGGCTTGCCCTCATCGACCAACTCATGCACCGTATCCAAGTCAACATCGGCGTCGACTACGGGATGCCCGTCATTATCCTTGATGACGCAATCCCAGCCCGACAGGAAGTCGTCGCCAATGGTGATGCTGTTGGCGCATAACAGATAGGTTCCTGGATTGCATTCGACCCCACGGCCTAACGTGAGCACACCGCCATGGACCGCCTTCAGGGTGCATCCGCGCGAAAACGAGCACGAGCCTTTGAACACAATCCTAGATTTTCCATCAGTGCCGAAGTATGACTGTCTGGAGGCGAGTATCCCCTCAGGACCATTGCCGAATCCGATACGGATCATGCCGGTCCTCACCTGCTCACTGGGAATGTCGCACTGAACCGTCGAAGCATCGATGTTTCTGATTATCGTGAACGGAGACACGATGATGGGCAGGCGGAGGCCTTTACGTAATCCAAATACTCTGATGCTGACGGACAGGCTCTTGGGAAGAGCAGCGACCGCCTTCACAGCCAAAGCCACCGGGGTAGTGTTATACGCGCGCAATGGTAAGGCTCCTTTCTCCGGCACCATGATGCTGTGCCGCTCGTATTGTCATCACGTGATTCATATCATTGGCACTGTCCGATGTATATCGCTCCATGATCGCAACGGCGATACCGAGCGCCATGAAAACCTGCATGACCGTAGGCGGGTAATAGAACGACTGATCGACCGAAAACGCCACTCCGGAACAAAGCACACCAAACGCAATCGGTTGAATCGGCTTGTTCTTCATGCAATAAACAACTCCCGCCACAATCATCCCGTAAAAGGCGCATGTGCTGACCGCACCAAACGTAGCGAAGAATTCAGGCAGACCTTCACCTCCCAGATCATAGGTGGATTCCTGGCCAAAGAACATCAGACGGCTAATCTGCAACGGTCCAAGAAGCAGCATATTCTGCCCTAGCTTCTCCCATTGCACCGTGCGCCCGGCTCCCGTGGAATCACCTGCGGTCTGGACCACGATGCGGTTGAAGAAATGATTGATCATATTAGACTGGAATACCGCAAGATACACTACTATGATCGCCAGTCCGACAAGACCGATGGCAAGATAGGTGCCTTTCATCCGTCTGGGCCATGAACGATAGCGCTGAACGACTAAAAAGACACAGACGAGAATGAACGGTATAACGATGGATCGTGAACCGCATAGCATAAGACCAATAGCACCGAGAACGATGGCTATGATCCTCGAAGCCCTCCACCATTTCGTCAATGGTCGCCAAGCCAACATGAGCGCGATGCCGAGCACGTCGAAAATGCCCAGATAATTGCCGTTGGTGTACGTGGAAGGCATTTTATTTGCCGAATCGGCACCACCCGAGCCATATCCATATCCGAGAGATTTACTGGTGATGGATTGTCCATATGTGTATGTGAGACCCGGCACCGCCGTACTGACGATGCCCACGGCGAATTGCACTACAGCGTAGAGATCGACCAGGATCAGCGCAATACAGGTAATACGTAACATCTTCTCGGCGTTCATACGACTAGCGAACACGATAGCCAGCGGTGAGGCCAGCACAGTAATCATTTCAGCTATCTTGAACAGCTTCCAGTGACCGACGGAAAGAATCAGCGAAATGGCACCAAATACCAGTAACACCGCATACAGGTAGCCAACCGGTTTGATCTTCTGAATCGCAAGCATCGTCTGATTGGGATTTCTGACAATGACGGCAGCCAACAATACCAGATTCAACGTCAAAGGAACGCCCCCGGCCTGCACGCCCGCTTTGGGAAACATCATCGTCACAATTTGGAACAGAATATCCATCTTGTCTATCCTTAACGCTTCCCTCTATGCGATCTCACCAAGCAGAAGACTCTGCATGTGCCGAGCCAATTGTTTGATGTCATAGCCGGCAGAGGCCAATTCCGCAGCATACGATCGCCTTCCGTTGGTGTGGGTCCGCAGATATTCAGCCACAGTCTCACACCAATGCATCGGATTCCAATCGACATCGTCCATCGTTATCATCAACTCATCCACCACCGTCGCCGGCTCTAGGATTCTGGTAGTGCTGATGACCGGGAGCCCGGCGGCTTGCGCTTCCAACAACGTCAACGGAAGCCCCTCGAATCGTGAGGGGAATAGCATAAGGTCAGACGCGCTCATAATATCCTGGACGTCTTTACGCACACCAAGGAATCGCACCCGTTCCTCGATGCCCAGCTCCGATGCAATCCGCCTCAATTCATCACGATCCGGACCTTGACCGGCCAATAGGAGCCATGCGTCCGATTGGACTTTCAACAATTCCGCAAATACCCGAAGCGCGAAGGACTGATTCTTCTGGAAAATCAAACGTCCTACGTTGACGTAGACTATCGCATCGGCGGAGATTCCAAGTTCCCCGCGTACACGAACTCTTGCATTTTCGTCATACGAATGCTTTTCAAGGTCGATGGCATTGGGCACGACCTCACATTTACCGCCGATTCGTCTATCGAAGTAGGACTTGCCATATAACCATTCCCCTGCGGGAACCGAACAAGCGAAGCATCGTTTCGCCCAGTTACGCACTATGACACGGTTGATGTAGTGCACCATATTGACAAGACGACTTCTGCTCGGGTCCTTCGTGTTATGCGAATGGACAAACAAGGTTTCGTATCCGTTCTTCTTGGCGAGCAGGAACGGGTCCAACCGGTACAACGCACACATGTTGAAATAGATGGTGTCGTGATTGGCTCGGGCCTTGTCCAAGACATCAGCAAGCATCGATGTTGAGAATTGACCGTCCTGAGTGAAAACCGGCAGAATCCGTCCGCCGTAGCTTTCGACTTCCTCACGTGCATAGAAGTTCGGACTGCCATGGGGAATGATGTCGAAAACGATGCGGCTGTGGTCCATGTGCCGATACAGGTTCATGATGTATTCTTCTTGGCCGCCGACCTTGCTACCCAGCCCGTATACAAGTATTCGTTTGATCTCGCTCATCACATTCCTTTGACCGTACGGTGACCGTTCAACGGGATTCGCCCCAATGAATGAACTGACTCTTCCACTGGTTGATTCGGTCAAGCGGAATATGAATCTCGGTGGCTCGCGGCTCGCGGATGAGCGGCACCATGGCCTGCTTAAGTTCTTTCCGCGTGACCACCGGAAGGTTCGTATCCGCAGCGATGTCACGCGCACGGTTATCGACCTCCACAATCATGGCGCGGAGGCCCTGATTGAGGCTATGGACACCGGCATGAAGTCGTGTGCCGAAGTAGTCAAGGTGATCGGCGTTATCGGCGAGGAACCGGTCGAGGGCATCCTTGGAATGCTCGATGTAGTCAATGGATCCGGCATCAATCAGCTGAGCGACGTACTCACGGTCCTCTTCGGCCTGCACCCACAGATGGACACGATCGTATTCCTGCAGCAGAGTCTCCAGCATGAACCGATCCGATTCGGGGTCTCGGGCATAGTTGGTGACCGTAGTCAGCACCTCGGTGTGCTTCTGCTTGGGCAACGCGGCACAGAATTCAGGAGTGAGACCCCACATCGTCACGCACGAGGTGTTGATGACGTTCTTGATGCCGATTTCCGCAAGCTTCTTCTTCGTATTCTCGTCACGCACGGAATGCATGACATCGGGAGTAAGCACGAAACGCAGGAAATCACGCGAGTACTTCGTGAACGGGGCATCGATGTCCGTCAGAGACCGCATACCGACGGCCAGCAGACACACGGAATGCCTGTATGAACGCAGGTTGAGAATCGGCGTCATCAGCTGGCCGAAACCGGCCATATCCGTGGCGATCATATTGGTACCGCAGGCAATCTTCAGGGTACTCGCCGGAACATGCTCCAACGTGGAGGAATACCCGTGGGTCTGCACATGCTCCTGCCGGACCGCTCCGGGGAATAGTTCCTTCAGGTTCTTGTCAGCATAATGCATGATGATCTGATCGCCGCAGTTCTCGGTGTTGATCGCCGTATCCAACAATGTAATCCTGTTGCTCGCGAGCTCTTTCCGATCATGCGAAAACGTGGATTCCAAACGGGCAAGGCCAAGGCTGAAATCTTTGATGGCGGTCTTAACGTACTGGTTCATTACCATGTTTTTTCCATTCTCTACCGAGTGAATATCGTTCGTCAGGCTGTCTTCCGTGCGCGGGACGACAACAACGTGAGTGTTTTCTTGATGAAAGGAATCAGGTCCAGAAGGCAAACAACGCAGATGATAAGGAACAGCACAGCGGATACGGAGATAGCCGTCGTCGTCTGGAACGTCATCACCACACCTTGCAACAGCAGCAACACGTTGCAGGGGATGACGAACTTCCATCGGATATCGACCGCGATGATGGGACGCGAATTCGCCATACGCATTACCAATACCACGGCATTGGCGATGGCCATGGCCACGGAGGCTCCCAGCAAACCGATTCCATGTACCAGCACCCATGTCATGACCATGACCACTACGCCTCCCACGGCAGTACTGATCATCAGATACTTGGTCTTCATAGCGGAAGTGTAGATGGTGCCAAAAAAGGTGTTCATCGTATTGAAATACATGGCGAGCACCAGAATCGGAATCAGATACCAACTGTCGAAGAATTCCTTCTGCAGCATGATTTTGGCCAATACCGGAGTGATCACGATGATGAGCGCCGCCCCCATCATCATCGCCGCGTTGAAGACACGGTAAATCGTCGAGAAGAAGCCCTTGATGTCGCTCTTCTTGAACTCCTGGAATGCGGACAACTGCCACGCCTGCTGGAACACCGAACAAATCATCACCAGAATGGAAGGAATCTTGCTGGAAGCAGCGAACAAGCCGCTGGCGGTAATGCCCAGCATGCCGGTGATGAAGAACCGGTTGATGCTGGTGCTCATCCACCAGAACAGGGAATTAGGCACGAGAGGGAAGGAATAGCGCACCATCGGACCGACGTATGTACGCAAACCGCGTATGGCCCCAATGCTGATGTACCGATAATGCTTGCCCCAAATCAGGTACAGCAACACCGCCACATACTGTCCCAATGCCACCGAATAGAAGTATCCGGGAATTCTGAGCTGCATCATGCCCACGAATAGAACAGCGGAGCCACCTGTAACCAAAGACGAAATAATCGAAATCCACGTCATCATCTTGATTTGGTTCAAACACCGCGCGATGTTGCCGAACAACAGCATGAACACATTCGAGCTGAAGGCAAGCAGGAACAGGCCCTTGTACGCTCCCAACCCGCCGAAGAAATTCAGATCCAACAAAGGCAGGCAAACGGCCACGATCCCGCAACCGGCAATGGTAATCAAAACACCGGCCGTCACATACGACTTCGTGTCCTTCGCATCATCGATACCGTACCGCAGCACCGCTTCCGCAATCGACAATGTCGCGATGGGATAAATCAGCGTGATGACGGTCAACGACATATCGGTGACGCCGTATTCACCGGCGCTCATGTAATAGGTATAGAAGGGCACCAATAAGAACACGACCAATTTGTTCGCGAACATGTTCAACGCGAACAAACCGATGTTCAACAACAGATTCTTATACTTGTTCACTCGGTTTCCTTGTCATTCATTCCGTCAACGCCACGAAATCACGCAGGAACTGTTCCGACGTCAGTTTGCGGGACAGTTCGTAACCATGCCGTCCCATACGCTCACGCAGCTGCGTGTCACCGGACAGCCGCGTGATAGCCTCGGCCAGATTATCAACCAGTCTGTCATCACGCTTGAACAACACCGCAGCCTGATCATCCGCATACTCCGGAATGCCACCTGAATAGGTGGTGATCAGCGGCCTGCCCGAGGCAAGACTCTCGATCACGGCGAGCGGCGCCGGATCATCCCAGATGGACGGCAGACAGCACACGTCCGCCATGGAATAGGCAAATGGCATCTTCTCATAATCGATGAACCCAGTGAACCTGATGCGGTCCTTCAGTCGTTCCGCAAGCTCGTGGAGCCGCTGTTCGAACGGACTGACCATGCCCGAGTTGAAGAAATACGCGCCGGCAATCACCAGATACGCGTTGCTGACATCCGCTTTGACGAACGCCTCCAGCAACTCTTCGGCGCCCTTCTCAGCGGTAAGGCGACCGGAAAACAGGAACACCGTGGCGTCCTCGGGAATATCAAGCTCCTTTCGGAAGGCTCGACCTCCCTCCTGAATGGTCTTGCTCAGCGGATTGAACCGTCCTGTGTCCACACAGTTGCGAAGCACGCGGCACCGGTTCGGGTCAAGACCGGCAATGGCTTTCTCCAGCTCATGGGAAATGTACTGCGAGACGGTGAGGTACCCTCGTATCTTGGTCAGGTATTCGTCCATGCCGAACGTATGCGTCAGCTGGTTATGCATGTGTACGAGAGTGCGATCCACGTACTTCGCGTTTTTCGCGTTCTTCAGCATGCGCATCGGCAACAGCGTGTTCTCGAAGACGATGCGATCGAAGTCATGCTTCGCGCAGTACCGGGACAGCTTATGCCCATACCACAGGCGCTGCGCGAAATACCGGTATGCCATCAGCTCATGCTTATGCAGGATGTTCTTCGCCGTCCAGTACATGCACTTGTCCACAAGGCGCACGAACCACGGCATCTTGAACAGCACGTACTGCGTATGGGATCTGGCATCATCCGACTTCTTGTCGGCGACCTCCTGAGCCGCGGCAGTCCAGGACGAGAACACCGTCAAATCGATGAGGCCACGCTTCTCATTCTCCGTCGCCAGCATATTGACCAATGCCTCTACGGCACCGCCTTCGACATTCGGTACCGGCAATCCGCCACCAGAAACAATGGCAATCCTACGCTTGTTATCCAAGGTCACTCCCCCATCAGTTCGACGAGTTGGTTCAGGTAGGCGGCGGTGCTCAGCCGTTCGGCGAGCTCGCGGCCGTGCGCGCCGTATGCGGCGCGCTTCTGCGGATCGGCGGCGAAATCACGCATGGCGTCCGCCAGATTGGCCGTCAGATCGCCGTCACGCTCGAGAATCACCGCGGCCTTATCGTCCGCGTATTCGGGGATGCCACCGGAACGCGTGGTGATGAGCGCCCTGCCGGAGGCGAGGCTCTCGATCACGGCGAGCGGCGCCGGATCGTCCCAGATGGACGGCAGGCAGCACACGTCCGCCATCGCATACACGGACGGCATGTCCTTGTAGTCCACGAAACCGGTGAACTTGATGCGGTCGCCCGCCTGCTTCGCCAGTTCGTGCAGTTCACGCTCGAACGGGCTCACGATGTTCGAGTTGAAGAAGAACGCGCCGGCGATCACCAGATACGCGTTGTCGATATCCGCCGTGACGAACGCCTCCAACAGTTCCCGCGCGCCCTTCTCAGGCGTGAGACGCCCGGAGAACAGGAACACGGTCGCATCCTCGGGAATGCCGAGCTTGCCACGGAACGCCTTGCCGCCGGCCTGCACCGAGCCATCAGCGGGATTGAACCGCGTGATGTCCACGCAATTGCGCCACACGGACTTCTGCTCCGGCTCCAACCCCTTGCCGTTCGCCTTCGCAAGGAACGCGTCCAACGTGCCGACGATGTAGTGGGAGACGCCGAACACCTTGCGCACGCGCGCGATCTCCGACTTGCAGCCGAAATCATTCGTGACCTCGTTATGCAGGTGGTAGTACACCTTGCCCGCATACTTGTCCATATTCCCATGCTTCTGCATCGTCATGAACAAGGTGGCGTGGTTCTCGATCATCACCGCGTCGAAATCCCGTTTCGCAAGCTGCGCCGCCACATGGCGGATGTACCACAGACGCTGCACGATGTACCGGTAGCTCATCAGCTTGGGCTTGTGCAGCACGTACTTGGCGAGCGCGTACACGCACCGGTCCGCAGCGCGCACGAACCACGGGGCATGCACGAAATCGAACTCCGTGTGCGTGAATCCCCGCGCGGCCTCGTCCACGCCGTCCGCCCATGCGGAGAACACCGTGAAATCGAATCGCGGAGTCTTCTCATTCTCCCGCGCCATCACCATGTCCAACGCCTCGACGGCGCCGCCCAACACATTCGGCACCGGCAGATAGCCGGACGTCACGACGGCGACCCTTTTGCGCCGCTTCCTCTCATCGGTCATCGCTCGTTTCCTTCCTTCCTCGCCAATTCCTCATACCAGTCGCACAGTCTCGCCGCGCTGTCCTCGATGTCGTACCCCGCGGCGCACACCGCATCCCTCTCATCCGCACGTTCGGCAACGGAATCGGCCGAAGCAAGCGCATCGACCCACTCATCAACGTCGTCCAACGGCAGAAAACGCACCAGTCCCGGAATGATGCCGGCCTCATCAGGCACCTGATCGGAAGCGATGACCGGCATGCCCGACGCCTGCGCCTCGATGGCCGCCATACCCAACCCCTCGTATGTGGAGGGGAACGCCAGCATATCGAACGCCTGATACAGCTCATGCACATCATCCCGCACACCAAGCACTCGAACCGCGCGTTCGATGCCGAGCTCCCGAATCCGGTCACGCACCCGGGGCATCATATCGCCGTCGCCGGCGAAGACGAGCACCGCATCCGGCCGACGCTCCAACACACGAGCGAACACGTCGAGCGTGAACATCTGGTTCTTCTGGAAGCACATGCGCCCCACCTGGCCGATGACCGGCTGCGCATCATCCACCCCAAGCTCGGCGCGCTTGGCTGCCCGGACAGCGGCGTCGAAGACGAACCGATCCACATCAATGGCGTTCTTCATGATGCGGACGCGACCCGCATCCACCAGCTTGTCGCCGAACAGCCAACGTGCGGCGAAATTCGAGCAGGCCGCGTAATCGGTCGGGTACACGCGCGAGAACGGGCGCAACACCATCTTCATGGCGGTCTTCGCCCTCTCCCCCGGGTTCGACGTGCTGTGGCTGTGCGCGATGCGGACCGGCACGCCCGCCTTCTTCGCGGCGCTCAACGGAAACACGCTCAGCGAGTTCAGATTCGAATGGACGATGTCCGGCCTCTGCTCGGCGAACAGGACGCGCAACGCACGCAGATACGCGGGAAGCCGCTTATAGGCCGGCACGACGAACACGCGCCCTCCCAACGATTCGATCTCCGCGCGCGGCACCACGGTGGAATCATCGTCCACAATGAAATCAAACTGCACACGGTCATGGTCGATATGCCGGTAATGGTTCATGATGGTGGCTTCCACTCCGCCGCCCATCATGCGGCCCATAATCTGCGCAACACGAACTACCGGCATGCGTTCTCCTCCCGGACACAACGGTCTACGTACTCTCACCATCGTCAAGACTACCGACACCCTATGTCCCACAATGCCCGCATAACCATACACGTCATGTCGGGAGCGTTAACGGAACAACAACGCCCGCAATTCGCCGATGACCTTCCGCCGATGCAACGCCAGCCCCCGCACCAAACGGTACACGGGCATGAACGGGATGAGCCACGGACGCCCCTCCAGCCAAGGGTAGGCGGAAACCAGCAGACCACGGCTCGGGAAGATGCGCGACCACAAGTACCGCAGCCGACCAGAAAAAACGGAAGACCCCGCGGCGACGGACCGCTCCACATCATGCTGCACCTTGAACCCGAGATTGCCGTAGATCCCGCACGTCAGCAGCGAGCGCAGGAACGCCGCATCCTCATCGGTGAAATCGGCCGGACGAAGCTTCCCGGACGCCGAACGCCCACCGAACACGAGCGCCGCGAGACCCCGCACGCGGCGTTCGAACGAGACAAGATCGAGCTTCTCCAACTCACCGCGCACATACCCGGCATCGGCTCCGCGGTCATGCATGGCGACATCGTACACATACGCGTCCGCCACGAACCGGATGCCACAGCCTCCTCCATGCTCCCAATGCTTGAACATGTGCACGAGATGGAACAGGTACTCGTCCTCGATGGGCCACCGCATCTCGCCGGCGCCCTTACAGGCTTCGAACGATGCGGCGTCGCGGGGCGCCGTGCGCCGCCACGGGTTGGCGTAATAGTCGTGATGCTCGCTGCCCGGACGGGAGATCTCCTGGAACATCTCGAACGTGAGCATGGGCGACCGGACGAAATCCATCTCGCCATGAGCCACGTCATACAGCGTATAGCCGAGACCGAGCATGACCTCGCGCACGTCGTCCGCGGATCGCCGCTCGTCGAACGCCTCATACCCGTGACCGTCATGACCGTCCAGACCGTCCGGACCATCCGGAACGTCCGGAAGCGGCCGGATCCTGCCGTACAGGATGTCGTTGTCACTCATCGAACGCATGCCCGCGGACGGATAGTACGCGCTCATGGCAGCTCCCTTGAGCGCAAGGAAGGAGATGCCCCTGTCCACCAGTCCACGGGCTATACTCTCCCGCTCCGCATCGAACTGAAGCTGGCGGAACAGCGTCATATCCGCGCAACGTCGCCACTCGTCGCTCAGATCCGCATCAATCGGCGGCACCGGATGCTCAGGCAATCCCATCCACGTGATCGCCTCGACGCTGTTCAGCTTCGCAAGGTCGAATACGTCATGCCATGAAACGGTCTCGGGCTTCGCATCGTCGGGGCATCGCACGCCCTGCAAGGCGCACGCGATCAGACGGCACAGGTACAATCCCTCATCGAAATCGAAGACGCGTATCCCGTCCATAGCCGTCACCACCCCGCAAGCCGTCTGGGTCAGTCAGTTGGTCAGTCCGTTCATCCAGTCCGCTGATCAGTCCCGGCGGAACAGGTCGCGCGTGTACACCTTGTCTTTCACGTCGTCGAGCACACTGTTGTAGCGGTTGGCGAGAATCGCATCGCTGCGGCGCTTGAACTCGTCGATGTCGTTGACCACTTCTGAACCGAAGAACGTGGAGCCGTTTTCGAGCGTCGGCTCGTAGATGATGACGGTGGCGCCCTTGGCCTTCACGCGCTTCATCACGCCTTGGATGGCGGATTGGCGGAAGTTGTCCGAGTTCGACTTCATGGTCAGGCGGTACACGCCCACCGTCACCGGCTTCTCGTCGACCGCATCGTACTCGTTGTTGTCGCTGTAGCCGTACCAGCCGGCCTTCCTGAGCACGCTGTCCGCGATGAAGTCCTTGCGCGTGGTGTTCGAGTCGACGATCGCCTGGATGAGGTTTTCCGGCACGTCCCGGTAGTTGGCGAGCAGCTGCTTCGTGTCCTTCGGGAGGCAGTAGCCGCCGTAGCCGAAGCTCGGGTTGTTGTAGTGCGTGCCGATGCGCGGGTCCAGGCACACGCCGTCGATGATCTCGCGCGTGTCAAGGCCCTTGGACTCGGCGTACGTGTCGAGCTCGTTGAAGTAGGAGACGCGCAGCGCCAGATACGTGTTGGCGAACAGCTTCACGGCCTCCGCTTCGGTGAAGCCCATGAACAGCGTGTGGATGTTCTCCTCGATGGCGCCCTGCTGGAGCAGCTTCGCGAACGTGTGCGCGGCCTTGACGAGATGCTCGTCCTGCGGATCCGTGCCGACCACGATGCGGCTCGGGTAGAGATTGTCGTACAGGGCCTTGGACTCGCGCAGGAACTCCGGGCTGAAGATGATGTTCCTCGAGCCGGTCTTCTCGCGGATGGACTTCGTGTAGCCCACCGGAATCGTGGACTTGATGACCATGATCGCGTCCGGATTGACCTTCATCACCAGATCGATGACGGACTCCACGGCCGAGGTGTCGAAGAAGTTCTTCTGGCTGTCGTAGTTCGTCGGGGCGGCGATAATCACGAAATCGGCGTCGGAGTAGGCCTTCTCACCGTCCAGCGTGGCCGTGAGGTCAAGGGGCTTCTCGGCGAAGTACTTCTCGATGTACTCGTCCTGGATGGGTGACTTGCGCTCGTTGATCATATCGACCTTCGCGGGGATGATGTCCACCGCCGTGACCTGATGATGCTGCGACAGCAACGTGGCGAGGCTCAATCCCACATAACCGGTGCCTGCCACCGCGATCTTCAACGAGTCGAAATCCCTCACTGCGCCATCATCCTCTCGTCCGGGCATCCACCATACCGCCGCGATCCGCACAACCGGGCGCACGCCCGGTATTCCGCCCCACCCGGAGGCGCGCTCCTGCGACAAACTGCCTTCACTATAACGCAAGGGGGCACCGCGCGCCCATTCCCTCCACCGCCCCTGTCTCCGCGCGATTTTGGTGCGCTGCGCGGGGCCGCAGCGCACCAAAATCGCGCAAAGCCGCTACGAATCCCACTCGTCATCGTTCTTTTGCCCGCCATTTGCATTCGCGTCCGGTTTTGCGGGTGATTCAGCTTGCGCGGCACACGCGGAAATCACCAAAACGGCTTGATTCCAACGAAACCGCCGGTATCATCCTCCGTGTGTTTCTTTTGCTTCCAAAAGCAAAAGAAACTAGTATGGCCTACAACAGCACAAGGGAGACACCACATGCCGGAAGACATCATCACGCTCATCACGGCTCTCGCCAGCCAGAGCAGCGAAAACGAATGCCTTGAATTCAAGCACGGCAACACCGATCCGGACCGCATCGGCCGCGACATCTCCGCCCTCGCCAATTCGGCCGCACTACTCGGCCACACCTTCGCATACAAGGTATGGGGCATCGACGACGCCTCTCACCAACTCATAGGTACGACGTTCAATCCCAAGACCAAAAAGATCGGCAACCAGGAACTCGAACTCTGGCTGCGTCAGCATCTGTCCGACAACGCGGAATTCCGCTTCGAAGAAGCGGAAGCGTTCGGCAAGCACCTCGTCCTGCTACGCATCTGGCCCGCCCAATACCGACCGGTGTTGTGGCAAGGCCTCGCCTACATTCGTACCGGCTCATCCACGCAAGAGCTCAAGCACGGCTCCCGCCGCGAAGAGGAACTGTGGAACCGCACTCGCGCGGAAGTGTTCGAACTGCAACACGCACTCAACGGGCTGACCGACGAGGAGATACTCGCCAAACTGGATACCGACTGGTACCGGCAGCAACTCGGCATCCCGCAAACCACGTCGACGGAACACATGCTCCACCTATTGGCCAGCGAGCATCTCATCAGCGAACAAGACAGCGGACGATACGCCATCACCAACCTGGGAGCACTCATGTTCGCGCGCAACCTCAACGATTTCCCCAGCGTGGCGCGAAAAGCACTACGGGTCATCCGCTATGACGGCCCATCATCCATCGCCCCCTCGCGAAGCAAGACATTCCCCTACGGGTACGCGAAACTCGACCAGATGCTGGACTACATCGAAGCACTGCTGCCGGAAGAGGAAACCATCGAGGGAGCCCGACAGGTGACACGACGGGCCTTCCCCCATACGGCGCTCCGCGAACTCACCGCCAACATGCTCATCCACCAGGACCTTTCCATCACCGGAGCCGGCCCCATGGTCTGCATCTTCGACGGTCGTCTTGAATTCACCAATCCCGGCCGCTCACTGGTGGATGTGGCGCGACTGCTGAATGACCCTCCGCACTCCCGCAACGAACGCATGGCGGCGCTGTGCCGCAGGCTGCACCTTTGCGAGGAAGCCGGGTCGGGGTGGGACAAGGTGGTGCTTGACTGCGAACGGCACCATCTTCCCGCACCGCAAGCGGAGGAACCCGGAGACAACATGCGCGTGGTGCTCACGCAATCCACGCCATTCCGTGAACTCACGCGGCAACAGCGCATGGATGCGGCCTACTGGCATGCGTGCGCACAATACGCACAACGACAGCCCATGACCAACGCCAGCCTGCGTGAACGTTTCGGCCTGCCATCGAGCGCCGCATCGCAGATTTCACGGCTTATCAAAATGTGTCTCGACGAGCACCAGCTGAAAATCGACGACCCGGATGCCGGCAAACGGTACGTCCGCTATCTCCCATATTGGGCTTGAGAACGCACAAGGCCGACTTGTGGTCGTGCTTGAGGTCGGGCCCTTAGGGATTCGACCGCGAGTTCTCTTTTGCCCGCCATTTGCATTTCCGGCGATTCTGCGGTCGATTCAGCTTGCGCAGCACCCTCGGAAAGCACCCAAAACGGCTTGATTCCAACGAAACCGCCGCCATTACTCTCCTTGTGCTTCTTTTGCTTCCAAAAGCAAAAGAAACACGCCGCACGCCGGCGCACCCCCGCAGGCCTCATGTGGAGCACACCGCACCACGCACTCGAGTCCAACTTCGTATGGAACGACGGCGCTCCACGCATTTCCATCATCTGTGAGTATGCAAATCGGCGTGTCGAAAAACCAGCACGCCGATAAACTCAGACAGAAGCGAACTCGCGAACGAGCGCATGACGCATAATATCGTCAGCGGAAACACCGCGACGTTTCGCCATGGCATCCAACATGGCCGACATGTCAGCACTCAACGAAAACGTACGACTGACAGATTCAGCCTGCGCAACCGGAACGACCGGGCCCGAATACACATCACCCGGCCTGCCGCCGAACTCGCCATTATCGGCATCATCCGCCCACTCGTCCAGCATCTCGTCAGTGACCACACGGCCACCCTTGGCAACAAAAGACATAATGCCCTCCTTACGACAATCTCAATTCACGCAACACTTTAGGAGTCGCCCTCATGGCATGGAACACATGCCACCTATCAGACTCATCCAGCACGGCGATCATCTCCAACAGTCGGCCATATTCGTCGTACCCGACCGCCACATAACGCAATGGGTCGGTACCATCTCGCGGCATGAACCGCACGACGTTGCGCCACGCCACGCACACCGAACGCTCGGACACGTCGGGATGCCGCATATTCACGCGCGGATCTACGACAACATCGCCAACCGGCATAAGACACCACCTTTCACTAGTGGTTTTCAGCCTATCCCCTGAATATGAAGACACGCTATGCACCATGACGCGGCCGGCGCGGAGCACGCACGGTGAATCGTGCACGGACAATCGTCGAAACAGACACGAATGCGCGCAAGCAATCCCATGATCGTTCAATGCACAAACTCTCGTTCTTCGCGCTTGATGCGTTCCGCCAGCCACATGTTGACCAGAGCGTTGCGCGACACCGCCAGATGCTCGGCCTCACTATCCAGACGCTCCACCATCCATTTCGGCACCGTGAGATTCACCTTGCGCGTGGTGGAAACGTCCTCCACCACAGCACGCGACATGTCGAAATAGCCCATCACGTCCTCACCGTCATCGAATTTGCGGTCGATGTCAGCCGCCTTGATCTGCTGCTCCGTCATATGCTGCCTCCTCGTTCTTGCGAGATCCGCGTACGGATATGATTCTCGTGCGGTCGCCCCTTGTGGTTGTTATCGCTGACCAGTGTCTGCCGTCAATCAGACCTATGACCATGATGCGTTCCTCGTCGGTTCCCGCGTAGGTCGGCACCTTGAGCACAGGCCCGTCCCATAAGTGTCAAGCGTCCTCGAAGTCGATGCCATGTTTGGCCAGATTGGCGGCGCTTGTGTTCGGATCATACTCAAATAGCAAGCAGACCTCCTTATGGATATCGATATTACACCTATCGGATATG
Source organism: Bifidobacterium aesculapii (assembly GCF_001417815.1). Classification (GTDB taxonomy): domain Bacteria; phylum Actinomycetota; class Actinomycetes; order Actinomycetales; family Bifidobacteriaceae; genus Bifidobacterium; species Bifidobacterium aesculapii. The sequence continues at coordinate 34,631 of NZ_BCFK01000020.1, read as the reverse complement.
CGATAAATATGGAAATCGACAATCCGGATGCCGGCAAACGCTATATCCGCTATGACCGCTATCCCCAGTATTGGGCCTGAGAACACAGAGCCGACTTGGGGTCGGGTCCTCAGTCGAGGACTCGACCCCAAGTGCCCTTTGCCGGCTAATGGCGTTTGACCCTGTAGACCTCGCTACGATGCTCAATCGTGAACACCACGACAGTGACCACACCATCGTCGATATGCGCCAAAACACGCCAATCGCCGACACGGTAACGCCACATGCCCGATAAATTGGCAGTCAGCCCTTTGCCATGCGCCCGAGGATCATCACAACCATCGATATGCTTACGCATCCAATCACGAATCCGCTTGCTATCCACAGGCCCCATCTTGCGCAACTGCCGTACGGCAGCCTTCGTATACTCAAGCCTCCATGCCATCCAGCATCCTATCGACATCATCCGCGCTATACCGGGTTCCGTCATCATGTGCCATGGCGTCCTGAAGCGCCGCCAGATCATCCGCATCTTCACGGGCCTGAGCCCACTCGGCTATGACGTTCTGTAAACGTTCGACAAGCGTCACACCGCTATCACGCGAATCACGCTCAGCATCGTACAGCACGTCCATATCGACAGGAACGTTGATAATCGCACTGGACATGACCATGCCTCCCTTTCACTAGTGGTTTCAGCGTATCCCCTGAATATGAAGACACGCTATGCACCATGGCGCGGCCAGGCGGAGAATCAGCACACGCGAATCAGTACGCGCCCTTGTGGCTCAGCACGGCACCGACGGTGCGGAACATGAGCACGATGTCGCCCAGAATCGACCAGTTCTGCACGTATGCCACGTCCAAGGCCTCGCTCTCCTCGGCGCTCAGGTCGGACCGGCCGGACACCTGCCACGGGCCGGTGATGCCGGGCTTGACGAGCATGCGGGTCGCGTACAGCTTGTTGTAGCGGGCGTACTCCTCGGGCAGCGGTGGGCGCGGCCCCACCACGGACATGTCGCCCAGCCACACGTTGAGGAACTGCGGCAGCTCGTCGATGGAGAAGCGGCGGATGAAATGACCCACCTTGGTGATGCGCGGATCGTTCTTCATCTTGAAGATGAAACGGTCCTTCTGCCCGGTCTCGGCGGCGAGCTTCGCCTTGAGCTCGTCCGCGTTGACCACCATGGAACGGAACTTGATCATCTGGAACGGTTTGCCGCGCAGGCCGATGCGCTTCTGCTTGTAGAACACGGGGCCGCCGTCGGTCGCCTTGATGGCGATCGCGACCGGCACGGTGAGAATCAGGGACAGCACAATCGCCAGCGTGGAGACGACCAGATCGAACACGCGCTTGATGCAGCGAGTGGCCGGCGTGTATTGGGCGAGCCGCTGCGTGATGATGGTCGTGCCCTGGATGGAGCGCACCTGAATCTCATGGTTGGAGGTGTCGGCCGCGGAGGCGACCATCGCGATCTCCAATCCCAGCGACTCCATGCGCACGGAGAAGATGTTGTAGTTGTCCGAGTAGCGGCGCAGCACGTCGGAGACCATCACGGTCTGCGCGTTCATGTCGACCATCTGTTCGGCGAGCGTGTGGTCGTCGTATTCGAGCACGGGCAGCTGTGCCCCCCAGTTGGCGAGCACCTCGCGCTGGAGCGCCTCCCGGTCCGTGTCGGGAAGGACCGCACCGGTCGCCGGGTCGAGGGCGATCGGACAGACCGCCATCGGCCGGTAGTTCAACTGCTGGCGGAGTGCGAGGAACTTCAGCGTGTGGCCGATGCCCTGCGGCGATCCGACGATCACCGTGCCGTACGCGTATTCGCCCTTCTTGCGCCCGTGCGTGATGAACAGACGCACGATGAACCGCTCCACCATGGTGAGCAACCACACGACGGACATCATCATCAGCATCGTGCTGAACCACACGTCCAGGTCGAGCACGTAGTTGAACGCGCACAGCATCACCCACGTCTGCACGGCACCGATGAACAGCAGCGAGTTGAGCTGGTAGCCGTCGCCCATCACATGCCGGTGGTACACGCCCACACCGTTCAGGCAGGACACGTAGATCACGGACGCGATGACGAGGTACAGGGTCAAGTCGATGTCGAGGTGGAACCGGTCGGACAGGAGCGCGTCGTACGGCTGCCAGACGAGCATCACGGTCGCCCCTGCGATGATGAACATGGCGGCGTCGACGAGCACGAGCGCAAGGTTCACGAAGAACCGCCAGTACATCACATGCGACAGCTGCCAGGCTCTCAAATCATTCAGCTGCTCTTCGGTGCGCCGCCTCGCTTTGGACGTGTCACCGTATGGGAATGCGGTCGTGCTTTCCTCGGACTGTGTGAACTGCGATGCCGCCATGCTGTTCCTCGTTCCTCTCCAATCGGCGCGACTGTTGCTCGCCACATCCGATTCCGCCATGTGAATGCGTCTTCTCCCCGAAATGAGAGCCTTCTTCACATGAATATTACATACATCCCCCCGGGACATCCTTTTGCGGCGGACAGACCCCGACGCGCCCGTACACGCGCAGCGGCCACCGGTAGGTGCGCCATGTGCTTTCCATAGTCGTTCGTCCTTGTCTGGTTGACCGCTGCGGGAACCACGGTAACGTCCAGAGTGCGCATGGGCGCGGTCTGAGGCTGTCTGGCGGCGGATGCGTGCGGTTCGAGGTGTCAGGTGGATGGGCTGTGCCCGCGTCGCGATGCCCCGGAATGACGAAAACCCGTCGCAACGCCCCATGGCGAGGGGCATAGCGATGGACGGAGTGTATATATAGAGATGAGTACGGGTTTGTGTCCTTCGTCGTAAAATCGTTTATCCCATTTCTTCAGCTCCCCTCGTCAGGGAGGCTGGCCCGCAAAGCAGGTCTGAGGGGGTAGTCAATTCATCAACGAATGTACGGCGCAAGATACCAGACGGTTCCGCTCTCGACCAGACGGTTCCGTCTTCGGCGGCCTGCTTGGCCTGAGTGGTTCCGCACTCAACGTGATTTGGCCGACTTTTCAGTTTGAGGGTAGATGTCCCCCCGGCCTCTTTCCGGCGCCATCGTGCAGCAACGGTCATTTCCCAAGGATTGTGATTCTTCGCCCTTCTCCCCTCAACCCTGGTGAAAACGGTAAACCGCAGTTGGGGGTGGAATCGGCACTGACACACGCAATCAGACAATCACCCACCGAATCGTTGCAACACCGCCGATGGCATCGCACTCACGAGTGTTCACCGAGTGTTAACCTCGCTCGAAACGCCGAAATGTGAGACGGTCATGTCACATGCCTGCACGCGCCTGCGTGACGCCGGCGTCACGCGGCGCCGAACAACGTGAGCACGATGAGCAGCACGTTGAGCGCGACGATCAGCGCGGCCACCGCGATGAACACCACATGCTTGACGATGCCGTCCACGTATTCGCCCATGAGCTTCCTGTCATGCGTGTAGCGCAGCAACGGGATGATGGCGAACGGGATGCCGATGGAGAGGATCACCTGCCCGACGACCAGCGCCTCGGTCGGGTTCGGCGCGAACCACAGCACGATGAGTCCCGGCACGAGCGTGACCACGCGGCACGCCCACATCGGTGCCTTGATCCTGAGCAGCCCGTGCATGATCTCCGAACCCGCGTACGTGCCGACCGACGTGGAGCTCAGCGAGGAGGCGAGCAGGCCAATCGAGAAGATCGTGCCGATCACCGGGCCGAGCACGCTCACGATCGCATGCTGCGCACCCTCGATCGAATCGGTGCCCTTCATGCCGTACAGGGAGTTCGCGGCGAGGATCAGCAGCGAGAGGTTCACCGTGCCGGCGAGCACGAGCGCCCAGAACACGTCGATCTTCGAGCCGTGCAGCAGTTCGCGCGTGGTCGGGCGCGCCTCGCCGCCCGCGTAATGGTCGTTGACGAGCGTGGAATGCAGGTAGATGGCGTGCGGCATGACGGTCGCGCCCAGCATGGAGGCGGCCATGAGCACCGAATCGCGCGTGGAGAAGCGGGGCACGAGCCCGCCGAGCACGTCGTGCGGGTCCGGCGGCGCGATGAACAGTCCGGCGATGAACCCGAACGTGATGACCAGCAGCAAGGCGATGACCATCTTCTCGAACAGACGGTGCGTGCGCCCGCCCTCGAACATGAGCAGCACGGTCGAGACGATGCCGATCACCACGCCGCCGGCGAACAACGGCAGATCGAACAGCAGGTTCAGCGCGATGGCGCCGCCGATGAGTTCGGCCAGATCGGTGGCGATGGCGATGACCTCCGCCTGCATGAAGAACATGAATCGCCCGGCGTCGCTCATGCGCGATCCGAGCAGTTCCGGCAGCGACTTGCCGGTCACGATGCCGAGCTTCGCGGACTGGTATTGGATGAGCACGCTCATCGCGTTCGCGACGACGAGCACCCACATGAGCAGATACCCGTACCGCGCGCCGGAAGTGATGTTCGCCGCCACGTTGCCCGGATCCACGTAGGCGACGGCCGCGACGAACGCCGGCCCGAGGATGCTCGCCAGCGAATGGCCGTGCTGGACGACGCCCGCCTCGTGACGCGCGGTCTGGCGCTCCTTCTCTATCTCCGAGGCGACGCGCTCCGGCCCGCCCGCGAGCACGTACTCGCGGTGCTTGTCCGCGCTGTGCCGCCGGCCGTAGCCGGTGCCTCCCGTCGCGCCGGCGTTCCGGCGCACGGCATGGGTTCGCCCATACCCTTTGCCCTGGGCCCGGCCGCGGCGCAACGCCTTCGCGACGGTCGGATCATGCGTCGCGTTCGCCCCCTCGACCACGCGGTCGTCGTTCAGCGCCTGCCGCGCCGACGCCTCCCGCACGTCATCATCCACCGTCCGCGCATTATCGTTCGATTCCCGCGAACCGTCATCATGCATACCCGTATTCCGCACTTGCAGCACTCCCCTCGCCGACTACCGCACTACGGTATAGCGCACGCACGTTACCCGCCGCAACCCCGCCGGACTCGCTCATGAAATGTGGCATCAATCCGAAAAGTCGCTCATAAAATGTTGCCGCATCAGGAAAACTCGCTCATAAAAGTGCATGCAAGGCTATAGAATCGTTGACATAGCAACACTGTTCAAGACCGTGCAAGACATGCGCGACCGCACAAGACCATGCAACGCGCCGCCGGTCCTGCGGGACGCACGAAAGGAGAGGCATGACGTACCTGAAACGCAGCGCGGACATCTTCCTTGAATCGTGGAAATCGAATCCGCATCGCCTCCCGCTCATCATCAAAGGACCGAGGCAGGTCGGCAAAACGGAGACGATCCGCAACTTCGCGAGCCGCCACTACGCGAACACCGTGGAGATCAACTTCGTGGAGGAACCGAAGTACCGCGCCATCACGACGGACGGCTACGGCGCGGACGCCGTCATTCGCGCCATCTCCCTCATCGACCCGTCGAAACGGTTCATCCCCGGCAAGACGCTGTTGTTCTTCGATGAAATCCAAGCGCACCCGGATATCGCGACCGCGCTGAAATTCCTCGCCATCGACGGCAGATACGACGTGATCTGCAGCGGATCGATGCTCGGCATCGGCTACCGGCAGATCGAAAGCAACAGCGTAGGCTACAAAACCGACTACGAGATGTATTCGATGGACTTCGAGGAATATCTGTGGGCGCGCGGCTACGACGGTACCGGGGAATCCGGAATCGCGGACGATATGCTCGCCCACCTATGCAAGGTCCAGCCGTTCAGCCAAGTGGAGATGAGCACCTACTCCTCGCTGTTCCTTGACTATTGCATCCTCGGCGGCATGCCCGCCGTGGTCGCCTCATCCATCCGCACCGGAACCTTCGAAGGCACATTGCAGATGCAACGCCAGCTCATCCTCGACTATCAGGAAGACATCCGCAAATACGCCTCCGGACTCGATCAGGCGCGCATCCTCAACGTGTTCAACCACATCCCCGTACAACTCGCCAAAGAGAACAAGAAGTTCCAGATCAGCAAAGTGGCGCACGGGGCGAGGTTCAAGGACTACCGAGGATGCGTCGAATGGCTGGAGTCCTCCGGCATGGCGAATGTCTGCCGGTGTCTCTCCTACCCGGAGCTGCCTCTCAAAGGCAACTACGATGAGAACAAGTTCAAAATCTACTTCGGAGACACCGGCCTGTTCGTCGCCATGCTGGACGACGAGGCGAGCGATGACCTGCGCGCGAACCGCAATCTCGGCGTCTACAAGGGCGCGTTGTACGAGAGCATCGTCGCCGAGGCGCTGCGAAAATCCGGCTACGGTCTCTACTACTACAAGAAGGACGATTCCACGCTGGAGCAGGACTTCTTCGTGCGCACCCATGAATGGCTGGTCCCCGTCGAAGTGAAGGCGCGCAAGGGCACGGCGAAATCGATGCGCACGCTCATCGCCTCGGACGCCTACCCGGAGATCCGCTTCGGCGTCAAACTGCATGCGGGCAACATCGGCAGCAGCGAACACGTGTTCACCGCGCCGTACTTCACCGCGTTCCTGCTGCGCCGACTACTGCGCGAGTACGACGCTGGGCGCGCGCCGATGCTGGACAATCCGGAGCGCTGAGACTCACTGGTCGGCGGGGATCTCCTGACCGGGGCAGGCGTGCAGCACGGCGAGCATCGCGTCCTTTTCGGCGGTGGTGACGGTCAATCCGTATTTCGATTTGACGCCGATCTGCCGCGCCACGTATCCGCACCGGTACGCGCCGTTCGTGGGCAGCCAGTACGCGGCGGAGGCGGAACCCTTGTCCTGGTTCGCGGGGCCGTCGACCGCAAGCAGGTTGTACGGATCGTTGCCGTACCGGTAGCGTTTCGCCGTATCCCAGTTGCGCGCGCCGGACTGCCACGCATTCTCCAACGCGACGACGTGGTCGATCTGCACGGCGGAAGACGTCCGCGCGCCGCGCGTGAACGTGATCGTCCTGCCGGTGTACGGATCGTCGAGCGTGCCGGTCTTCACCGTGCACGCGTCACGCCCAGTCACGCCCTTGAACGCGACGTTCTTCAAATCGCGCGCGAGAATGTCCTCGCGGATGTCGCAGCCGTCGCCGTCATCGTCGGTCTCGCGGTAGCCGAACGCGTCACGGCTGTAGCCGGACGCGTCCGGCGCGTCGTCGACGGCGAGCGCGGCGAGCACGTCCGCGGCCTGCCCGGTCGCGGCCGTCTCCCCCGTCACCTTCGCGACGGTCGGGCTGAGTTCGGGCAGCGCGAGGCCGATGCCCGCACCGGCGAGCGCGGCGAGGAAGACGAGGATGAGTACGCGCTCCACGAACCGTTGCCCGCGTACGAGGCGACGGCGGAAGCGCGCGCCGCCCCTGCTGCGTCTGCGCGTCATGGCCTCACGCGTAGGTGAAGGTGAGCGGGTCGTGGCCGGCGCGCGTCGGGCCGTCGAGCGCGTCGATGGCCGCGTGTTCGGCCGGTTCGAGCACGAAGCCGAACAGGTCGAGGTTCTGGCGCTGGCGATCCGCGTGCACGGACTTGGGGATGATGATCGTGCCGTTCTCGATGTGCCAGCGCAGGATCACCTGCGCGGGGGTGACGCCATGCGCGGCGGCGATGCGCTCGATGGTGCCGTCGCCCGCGTTGAGGTCGGCGCCGCGCGCCATCGGCGAATACGCCTCCACCGCGATGCCGTGCGCCTTGCAGAAGGCGACGACCTCGCGCTGCTGCCACGTGGGGTGCAGTTCGATCTGGTCGACGGCCGGCCATTCGCCGGTCTCCTCGTGCAGGCGTTCGAGATGCTCGGGCAGGAAGTTGCACACGCCGAGGGTCTTGACGCGGCCCTCTTCGCGCAGCTTGGCGAACGCCTTCCACGTCTCGCCGCTGCGCCAGTCGAACGGGGTGGGCCAGTGGATCATGTACATGTCGACGTAGTCGACCTGCAGTTTGGCGAGGGAATCGTCGAACGCCTTGAGGGCGGAATCGTAGCCCTGCTGCGAGTCGCGCAGCTTCGTGGTGAGCCACAGGGACTTGCGGGCTTCGCCGGTGTTGAAGCCGGTGGCGGCGAGCGCGCGGCCGACGCCGGCCTCGTTGTTGTAGCCTGCGGCGCCGTCGATGTGGCGGTAGCCGGCTTCGAGCGCGTTCTCGACGACGGGCACGACGCCCTCGTCGTCGATGCGCAGCACGCCGAGGCCGATCTGCGGGATGAGATGCCCGTCGTTCAACGTGACGAGGGGCGTGTGGAAGGTGGTCATATGCAGCTCCTTTATTGCGACTCCATTGCGACTCCCGAGCGTTCCGAGTCGTCCAGTATGCCACTGTACACGCGTGCGGGTGAACCGGGGTTCGGCACAAACCGACGTCCGGCAGTCTCAACGGCAGAACTCCGCCGGGCCTGACGCAACCTGACCGCTGAGAACCTCGTAATACGCGAATACCCCGGCACCTACTGGGTGTCGGGGTATTCGGACCGGACCGGCCGGGTCAGCCGGCAGACCGCGGCAGCTCGGGCCTAGTCAACCGAGCGGACCGGGAAGCCCGCCGGGGTGAATCAGCCAAGCAGACCACGGCGGCGCAGCACCAGGGTGATGCCGCCCATGCCGAGGGCGATCACCGCCACGGCCACGGCACCGGCCACGGAGGCACCGGTCTTGGACAGGCCGGCGGGCTTGCCGGACGGCTTCGCACCGGAGTCGCCGGACGGCTTGTCCGAAGGCTTGCCGGACGGCTGCTGTCCATCGCCGGAACCGTTATCGCCGGACCCGTTGTCACCGGAACCGTTGTCACCGCCGGAACCGGAACCGTCCTTGGCCTTGACGGTGACGGTGCGCTTGACGTTGGCCTTGTTGCCGGCCTTGTCCACGGCGGTGTAGGTCAGCTCGTAGGAACCGGCCTTGGTGGTGTCCACCGTGCCGTCCACCGTGATCGAGTCGGTCACGTCACCGTCCTTGTCGTCATCGGCGGTCACGCCGGCGAGCGGGTCGAACGCGTCGCCCACGGTGATGGTCACGTCATCGGCGCCGGAGATCACGGGCGCGGTCTTGTCTTCGCCCGGCTCGGGATCGGGATCCGGATCGGGATCGGGATCGGTGGAATCGTCCTTCACGGTCACCTTGAACTCGGCGGAGACCACGTGAGAGGCGTCGCCGCCCACCGCCATCGAGACGGTGACGGTCTGCTCGCCGGGCTTGTCGGGATCGTAGCCGGCGAACGTGAGCGCGCCGTCCTTGTCCGTCAGCGGCGCGGTGGTGCCGTCGGCCAGGAGCCGGCGCACGGCGAGCCCGTCCGTGGAGAGCTCCTCGCCCTTGGCGTACTCGGTCTTGGCGGGAGCGGAGACCACCGCCAGTCCGGTCACGGCGGAATCGGGCGCGGCCACACGCACGAGGCTGAAGTCGTCGAGCACGGCCCAGCCGCCGCCGTCCTGCTTGACGCTGAAGCCCACGGTGACGGTGCCGTCCTCGCCCACGTACACGGGGGCCATGGTCGGGTTCCTCCACTCGTAGCCGCCGTCCACCTCGCCGGGCAGGGCTTCGCGCACCGGGGTGCCGAGTTCCTTGCCGGCGGCGTCCTTGGCGTAGAGGCGGATGTCGTCGTTCTTGCCGCTGTCGCCGGTGATCCAGCCGGAGAACATGTACCAGCCCTTGGCCAGTCCGGTCACCTGCTGTTCCATCCGGAAGTCCATGGCGGTGGCGTTCCACGCGTCGAGGCTCTTCCTGCCTTCGTGCAGGTTGGATGCCTTCGTCTGGGTCTTGACCTTCACGGAGCCTTGCTTGTTGTTCCACGTGGGCGTCCACGAGTCGAGGTCATTCTCGAATCCGCCGTTGGCGAGGAGGTTCCCGCCGGGCAGCTTCGGGTCGGTGACGTTCACGGTGAACGTGGCGGTCTTGCCGGCCGTGTCCGCCGCCTTGGAGGTGACGGTCACGGTCTTGGCGCCGGGCAGGTTCGATTCGAATCCGCTCAGCTCGTAATCGGAGACCTCGAGCGTGCCGAGGGTCTTGCCGCCTGCGGTTTCGGCGATTTCAAGACCGGCGGCGTCGAACGCCTCACCGATCGCGTACTCGCTCTTGGCGGGCGCCTTCGTCACGATGATGCCGTCCGCGGTGGTGGGGGCGTCACCGTTCACGGTGACGGTCACGTCCGCTTCGAGCGGCTTGTCGCTGTTGTACAGCGTGGCCTTCACGTGGATGACGGCGGTGCCGCCGGCGAGCGCCTTGACGGTGCCGGTGGCCGCGGCGGAACCCCCGCCGGCGGTCACCTGCGCCACCTTGGCGGCGCTGGTGGTCCATTCGGCCGATTCGAGCAGCACGTCGCCGTCGCCACCGGTGCTCTTGGCGGTGAGGACGAGAGTCCGGCCCGCGTCGAGCGTGGCCTTGCCGCCGGTCAGGTCGTTGCCTTCGGCATCGGTGACGGTGAAGAACTCGGAGGCGCCGGGCGTGTTGGTGATCTCCACGGTCACGTCCGTGTGGACGTCGGGCGATTGCGCGGAGGCAACACGGACCGTGCCCTTGGCGGGCTGGACCGCCTCGAGGTTCGCGGCGTAGGCTGCGGGCGCGATGAGGCCGTTCTTGGAGACGGTGACCACGTCCGGGTCGAGCGAGGTGTAGGTCACGTCCTGGCTGTAGCCCTCGGGCTGCACGCGGGCTTTCACCTGGTGGGTGGCGCTCAGCGTGCCCTTGATGGGGATGAGCCTGACGTTGGTGCTGTCCACGGTGACGCCGGTGGCGGCGGGCTTGGTGGAGTACACGGCGAGGTTGTCGAGCCTGGTGGTCCAGTTGAGGACGCCGGCGCCGCGCGTGCCCCACAGCTGCACGCCGGCGAGGCCGCCGGTGTAGTCGACGCCTTCGGCGAACGGGACCGTGTGGGTGGCGGTGAGCTTCGCATCCTTGATCGAGGTCACGGTGAACGTGGTCTCGCGCTTGGCGAAGTCGAGTTCCACGTGCACGTGGTACCACGTGTTGCCAGCGTTGAATCCGCTGCCCACGGCCTTGCCGCCTTGGATCTCCGTGTTGGTGTCCTTAGTGCTGGACTGGCCGCCGGTGGCGTACACGAGTTCGGCGCCCTTGTTGGTCTGCAGGCTCAGGTAGCGGTTGTTCGCGCCGTCCACGAGGGTGAGGTAGGCGCCCTTGGAGCCGGCGGGCGAGCCCACGTTCCAGTCCACGTCGAACGCCGCGCCGCCGCCGGTGACGGGTGTGGCGAACGTCTTGGACGCGGCGCGCGCGCCGGAGCCGGAGCCGGAGATTTCGAGCACGTGGCCGGAATCGGACGAATCGCCGGCCGAACCGGATGAACCTTCCACGACCTTCGCGCCCATCTGGCCGGCGTAGTTCGCGAACCTGCCGAATCCGGCGTTGTCGCCGGCTTCGAGGTTGTCGAAGCTTTCGGACGCGACCGGCACGTATACGGTGGCCGAATCGTGGTGCCTGCCGTCCTTGGTGGTGGCAGTGATCGTGGCCACGCCGCTCCTGACCGCAGTGACCACACCGAACGCGTTGACCGTGGCGACGGATTCGTCGCTGGACGTCCAATCCACGTCGGTTTCGGTGGCGTCGTCCGGGGCGACGGCGGCGGTGAGCTGCACGGTGGCCTTGCCGCCGGTGGGCTGCGAGCTGAACGCGTCGGACTTGAGCCACACCTCGTGACGGTCGAGCTTCACGCCGGTGGCGGCGATCGCGTCCTTCTGCACCTTGACGGTGAGGCTGTCCGTGAATCCGCCGTTGACGGTGGTGACGGTGACGGTGGTCTCGCCGATCGCCTTGCCGGTCACGGTGCCGTCGTCGGACACGCTGGCGATGGCGGGGTCATCGGACTTCCAGGTGACGGACTTGTCGTCGGCGTCGTCCGGGGTGACGAGCACGTCGAGCGTCTTCGCGCTTCCCAGCTGGAGGGTGAGTTTGTCGCGTCCCAACGAGACGCCCTCCACCTGCACGGGCACGGCGTGGACGAGCACGCTGGCCGTGGCGGACGGGTTGTCGTCCGAGGTGACGGTGATGGTGGCGTCGCCCTTACCCACGGCGGTGACGTTGCCGTCCTGATCCACGCTCGCCGCGTCCGGGTTGGACGAGCTCCACGTGACCTTGTACAGGGTGGCATCCTTCGGGTTCACGGTGGCGGCGAGCTTCACGCTGCGCCCGTGGCTGAGCGTGATGGGCCCGGTCCGGTCGAGCGTGACGGATTCGACGGGCGTCTTCGTGGCGTCCACGGTGAACGAGAGCTTCGCCTTGCCGTCCGAGGAGGCCGCGGTGACGGTGGTGCGCCCGGCGTTCGCCACATTGAGCTGCACGGTGGAGCCGGTGTCCGTGTTCTGCTCCATGCGTCCCTTGGCGGTCTGCCAGGTCTCGCCGAAGAACGTGGCCACGGACGGGTCGGACGAGGTGAACACGGCGTGGCGGTCGCTCACGGTCTTGGCGAGCGCAGCGGTCATGTCCACGCGGCCGAGTGCCTTGGCGGCGACCACGTCGCCGTCCTTGACCTGCTTGCCGTCCACGGTCACGGTGAGGTCGCCCTCGGCGGCTTCGACCGCCGGCTTGACGGTGACCTTCGCCGTGGCGGAGACGCCGCCCACGCGCGCGGTGACGGTGGTCTCGCCGGCTTTGACGCCGGTTACGAAGCCTTGGCGCGAGACGGTGGCGATGGACGGATCGGCGGACGAGTACGTGACGACGCTGTCGGTGAGCACCTTGCCGGTGGGCTGGACGGTGGGCCTGAGCCGTTCGGACATGCCGCCGGCGGTGAGCTGGAGGTCGGCGTTCTCCAACGCGATCGCGGTGGGCGCGGTCGGGGTCACTTCGTAGCGGCCGTCATCGATGCCGTTGTCCATGCTCAGCGGCGTGGTCACGTCCGCGGTCTTCGTCTTGGCGACGCCGCGGATCAGGTACGCGTACATGGAGTCCATCATGTCGCCGGCCTTGCCGGCTTCGGCGCTGCCCATCTCCTTGATGTTCGGGTCGCCGTTGTTGAACATGATGCGCTGGTTCACGTCCGCGGAACCGCCTTCGGTGCTGGCGGCGCCCGGCGTGGGGATCCAATCGGTCTCCCAGTAGTAGAAGCCGCGCGTGCGGCCGTACGGGTCGGGGGTGTCGAGCGGGGCCTGCATGTAGTCGAGCAGCCAGTTGTACTGGCCGTTCGGGCTGCCCTCGTAGGCGGCCTGGGTCATCTGCGAGGTCTGCTGGTCGAACGTGGCCTTGAACCGGGTGAAGCTGTAGCCGGCCTCCACGTTCACGTAGTCGCGCCAGCGGTGGGTCTCGCTCGCGCTCATCGCGTTCGCGAACTTGATGATGTTGCCGCTGGAACGGCCGCCGTACAGGGAATGGGCTTCGCCGTCGTACTGGGCGCCGTTGGCGGACAGGCCCTCGTACATGCCGAACGCGTAGTCCACGTCGTAGCCGTTGTTGGTATGCACGTAGGTGGGGATGCCGGGGGCCACGTCCTTGATCGCGTCATAGGAGGCGGCGACGATGGCCGCATGGCCTTCGCTGGACTTGCCTTGGCCGATGGGCCTGATCAGGCCGCCGTCCTGCTCGTTGCCGGTCTTCACGCCGGCGAGGTTCACGTGGCGGTCCACGAGCGTGGTCATGAAATCGTGCACGTAGTTGTACACGATGGACTTCATGTGGGTCAGGTCGGAGTTGGTGAGCGTGCCGTCATAGGCCTTGTTGAGCCATTCGAGCGGCGTGTACGCCTTGGCGGCGCTGATCCAGGAGTCCGAGTAGTGGAAGCTCGGCAGGTAGCTCATGCCGAGTTCGGTGGCGCGCACGCCCAGTTCGGCGGAATGCACCTTGTCGAAGTAGCCTCCCTGCGGCATGCGGTACGGCATGGGCGTGCCGTCCGGGCCGTTCCACGACTGGTAGAGCTTCTCCGGCTTGGCGGTGGAGGTGTAGGTGTCGTTGCCCGCCTGCACGAAGATCATGTTGGTGATGGAGTTGACGCCATGGTTGGCGAGGATGGTCAGCGCGTCCTGATGGACGCCGTTGGCGAAGTATTTGCCGCCGTTGTCTTCGATGAGCGGCAGGAAGGAGACGTCCGCGCCCTTGGCCACGTCATCGTCGTGCATGGCGAACAGGTCGATGTTGTCCACCCAGGCGGAGTCCGTGCCGTTGCCGGTCCACGGGTCCTCCACGTAGGCGCCTTCGGTGCGGTGCAGGGTGACGGATTTCGTGTACGCCTCGTCATGCACGGTGTTGGCGTACACGGTGACCTGATCGGAGTCGCCGGTGGTGAACACGAGGCTCACGAGCGTGTATCCGGTGGTGCCGGAGGGCGCCTGGCGGATCACCGCGCCGTCCGCGCCGCGCACGCCGATGTTGATGCGGTCGCCGGTGGACGCGCGGTTGACGAGCAGGCCGTCCTGACCGCGCCAGTTGTTGTGCGGCTCGGTGGTGAACGTGTCCTGACGATCGACCTTGGTGCGCGCGGTGAGCACGTACTTGGTGTGCGGCTCGACCTTCACGCTTTGGGAGACGGTGGCGCCGGCTGCGAGTCTGAGGGCTTTGGAGCCGGCGTCCGCGGCGGATTCGTCTATGCTTACCGTGCCGCTGGCGTCCCAGCCGTCCAGCCCCTGCTCGAAGTCCCAGTTGGACACGGTGTTGGCATCGTCCGAGTCGAGCTGGAGGTTGAGGCCGTCCACGGCGAGCGCGGCGGCGCCGGCGGTGATGGTGACGGTCATCTGGCCGTTGTAGACGAGCACGTTGCGGTGCGCGGTGGCGGTCCACTGGTCGGGCTTGAGGTAGGCGTCGAGTTTGAGCACCGAGTTCGGGCCGCCCGTGTTGGAGACGGTGAGGTTGGCTGTGTTCTTGCTTGCCGTGCCCTTCACGTTGAGGTTGAGGGAGTAGCTGCCCTGCGGGATGCCGGTGATGGTGCGGGTGATGGAGGCGCCCGCGGGCAGCTCGGCGTAGCCGTTCCCCTCCGATGCCCCGCTTTGCGCGGCGGTGGCGCCGCCGTTGGCAGTCCAGCCGTCGAGCCCGTTCTCGAAGCCCATGTTGTCCACGGGACGGACCGTGGCGTTGGGCGAGGTGTTGGTCACGTCGGCCCTGGCGTTGGCGGCGGTGCCGGCGGCGAGCATGGCGAGCATGGTGGCGGTCGCCGCAATGACGCCCACCGCCGCCCGCGGCATGCGGGCGAGACGGGTTGCGATGCGGTCTGCGATGCCCATGCCGGAGACCGCACCGGTCTCGGGATTTCCCTTGTGCACGGACGGCGGCCTCTGTCCGCTTCCCGTTTGTGGCTGCTGGTGCCTTCCTGTCATTGGTGTTGACTCCCTCCCGCGTGCGATTGCGAGATCCTTCTCCTGATCCACCCGGAACGGTGTTGCCCGTCCGAGCGATGATTCACGGTACTTCCATGTGATACAACTGTGTACCATTGAGCATGGTACCATCGGAAGGTCTTGTGGTCAACCGGTGTACCGTGGTGATGGGGCTACGAGTCGTTCAACGTGACGAGAGCCGTGTGGAAGGTGGGAGGAATGTACGGTTCTTCGGCCGCCATGGCGCCTGTTCGCACCTGCCGTACCTGCTGTTTGTGAAGTTCCTGGAGTCCGTCTGGGCCGGTAGCACAGTGCCGTGGCCCGCTGGGGTGCGGGCCACGGCACTACTTACGGATGATCTTCACGGATGATCGTGCGCATCACAGGCGTTCGAGGAGCGTGGCGACGGCTTCGGCGGCCGGCACGACCACCTTGTTCCCGCCGTCGCGGTCGCGGATCTCGATGGTGCCGTCGTTCGCGAAGTCGCGGCCGACCACGGCGATGACGGGCACGCCGACGAGTTCGGCGTCCTTGAACTTGACGCCCGGGGAGACCTTCTTGCGGTCGTCGTAGATCACTTCGACGCCCTTGGCCTCCAGCTCGGAGACGAGCTGTTCGGCGCCTTCGAACGCCTTCTCGTCCTTGCCGGTGGCGACCACGTGCACCTGGGCGGGGGCGATGACCTTCGGCCAGGCGAGGCCGGCCTCGTCATGGTGGGTCTCCGCGATGCAGGCGAGCACGCGGCTCACACCGATGCCATAGCAGCCCATCCACACGGGCACGGTCTTGCCGTTCTGGTCGAGGACCTTCAGATCCAAGGCGTTGGAGTACTTGAGGCCGAGCTGGAACACCTGGCCGATCTCGACGCCGCGCTCGAAGCTCAGCGGGCCGGAGCCGTCCGGGCTCATGTCGCCGTGGCGCACCTCGACGGCCTCCACGGTGCCGTCGGCGGTGAAGTCGCGGCCGTAGACCGCGTGGAAGCGGTGCTTGCCGGCCTCGTCGCCACCGATGATCCATTCGGCTCCCTTGACGACGTGCGCGTCGACGAAGAAACGCACCGGCTCGGCGACGCCTGCCGCCTCGCCCTGCTTGCCGAACACCATCGGCCCCATGTATCCGGCCACCATCTCGGGGTGGGCCTTCAGATCCTCCTCAGTGGACTCCTCGATCTCGGACGGAGCGAACTGCGCCTCGAGACGCTTCATATCCACCTGGCGATCGCCCGGCACAGCCACGGCGACGACCTCGCGCCACGGCTTGTCATGGTCCTCGTCCTCGGCGTGCATCACCGTGATGGCAACGGTCTTCAGCGTATCGGCGGCGGTCCATTCGCGGCCGTCCTCACGCGGGTACAGGCGGTTGGCGGTGTCGACCAGCGCCTCGATGGTCTTGGAGTCCGGGGTCTCGCGGGTCTCCATCGCCGGGGTGTTCGAGGCGTCGATCTCGGGCAGTTCGGGCGTGTGCAGCGCCTCCACGTTCCATGCCTTGCCGGACGGGGCGAGCGCGAACGTGTCCTCGCCGATCGGCATCGGCGCGAGGAACTCCTCGGAGGCGGAGCCGCCCATCGGGCCGGACATGGCGAACACGGGCACGTACTTCAGATCGAGACGCTGGAAGATGCGCTCGTAGGCGCCGCGCTCGTCGTAGTACGCCTTGCGCATGCCCTCCTCGTCGATGGTGAACGAGTAGGCGTCCTTCATGATGAACTCGCGGCCGCGGATGAGGCCCGCGCGCGGACGGAACTCGTCACGGTACTTGGTCTGGATCTGGTACAGCGTGACCGGCAGGTCCTTGTAGGACTTGTACATGTCCTTGACGAGCAGGGTGAACATCTCCTCGTGCGTCGGCGCGAGCAGGTAATCGGCCTGATGACGGTCCTTCAGACGGAAGATGTTGTCGCCGTACTCCTCCCAGCGGTGGGTCGCCTCGTACGGTTCGCGCGGCAGCAGCGCCGGGAAGTGCACCTCCTGCGCGCCGATGCCGTCGATCTCCTCGCGGATGATGTCCTCGATCTTGTTGAGGACGCGCAGACCGAGCGGCAGCCAGGTCCAGATGCCGGGCGCGGCCTTGCGGATATAGCCGGCGCGCTGCAGCAGTTTGGCCGAATCGACGTCGGCATCGGCGGGGTCCTCGCGCAGCGTGCGCAGGAACAAAGTGGACATACGAAGCGTCTTGGAAGTCATACGCACCAAGATATTCGTCTCAACCGACAAGGCAGCCCCCGCGCCCGGACGGCGCAGGCCCGTCCCCTGCGTCTTGGATTATCACCATCCGCGTGGGAGAATGGAGACAGCACGCGGGGAAGGGGACCCAATGACGAGACCGCAGCCGACGCAATCGACGCAACCGACGCAACCGACGCAATCGGCACAGATGCCGCAGACGCCGCAACCGGTACAGCCTGTACAACCGATTCAGCCGGTGATACCGCGACCATCACGAACGATGCAACCGCAACCACCGCAATCCGGACCGATCATGCCGGCACCCGATGCCACGTCACGGACGCCGATCCCACAGCCATCACCGATACCACAGCCATCATCCCGGACCGCGCAGCCGGCGCCCGTCCCCTCGAATCCGCCACGCTCCAACGTGCAGACGCTGCTGCTCGTGCTCGGCGTCGCACTCGTCGTCATCGCCGTCATCGCGTTCGCATGGTTCGCCTACGGACTGCTCGGCGACGCGGGCCGCACGGCATGCGTCGCCACCGTCGGCGTCGTGGCCGTCGGCGTGGCCATCGCGCTCACGCCGCGGCTGCGCGTCACCGCGGAAGGACTCGCATGGGCGGGCCTCATCGCGCTCGCCGTGGGCGCGCTGCTGCTCAGCTCGATGGACGACGCGCCCGCATCCGACCGGATCATGGCGCTGCTCGCAGGGCTCGCGCTCGCCGTCGTGTGCGCGACGACGCTCGGCATACGGTTCGTGCCGCTGCCGGACGGCATGCCGCCGTTGCGCGCCTACTCGCTGTACGTCACGTTCGCGCTGCCGCTCGCCGCGATCCTCATGACGTACGCGCTGCCCGTCCTCGACTTCTCCGTGCTGTTCCCGCTGGAATGCGTGGCGGGCGCGGCCGTCGCCGTGACGATCGCCGCGTTCCTGCCCGCCGACCCGAGTCGGCGCGCGCCCGACGCCGAACCCATCGCCGCGCTGGCGGTCGCGGGCGTGCTGCTCGCGATCGCAACGTTCGGCGCGTACATGGCGGTCGACTACCACAATCCCCTGTGGCTGGTGTCGCTGCTGATCGCGCTCACCGCCGTCGGCTGGCTGCTCGCACTCGTCGTGCTTCACGTGCGGCGGGGCACCCGTTCCGGCCGGCCACTGCCCACGGGACTGCGGTTCGTGCCGGTCACCGGACTGGTGTGGACAATCGCCGCCTCGACCACGGCGATCATGCGCGCCCTGCCCGGTTCGATGGCGCTGGAAACGGGGCGCATGATCGCGTATCTGCCGACCGTCGTGGCGGGCGCGGCCGTCGTGATCGCCGCATGCGCATGGCCGCGGCGGGAGGGCGGCGCAGCCGGGGCTAATGGGGCTGCCGGGAATGGCGTGGCGGCCGGGGCGACCGGGGCGACCGGAAACGTAGGCGCGCCCGGAGGGTCACGCCGCGCGCAAGACGTGGCCGGATTGAGCGCGGCGGAGCACGTGGCGGGCGCGCTCAACGGCTCGACGATCCTCGTCATCATGACGTGCGCCGAATTCTCGCACGAAGGATGGCAGGCGCTCGTCACGTCGATGACGGCGTTCGTCGGGCTGCTGGCGGCCGCGGCGTGCGCATGGGCGCGGGCCGCCCGGCCGATTGACAAGCTGGTGCGTATGGCGGTTCAGCCGGCGCAGATGCGGATGCAACCGGCGGCATACCCGGCACAGGCAATGGCGCAACCAGCGCAGGCAACGGCGATGCCGGTCCAGCCAATCCAGCCGACTCAGCCGACTCAGCCGACTCAACCAATCCAAACGGCTTGGGCACCGGCTCAAGGACCAACGCAGGGGCCGGCGCAACCGGCGCAATCCTATCCGTATACAGCCGCTCCGCAGGCCGCCGGCGCACCGCATCGCACAGCCGCACCGCAGGCCGCAGCAGCACCGCTTCCGGGATCCGTACCGCAGGCCGGCGCACAATACCCCGCATCCATGCAGGTCGCCGTGCGCCGGGCGGCGGCGGGGCCGGACTCGGCGGGCGTCATAGTCACCATCTTCGCCGGACTCACCACGTTCGCGCTGCTGACGATAGCGGTACTCGAACCACGCCCTTACGCGCCCGCCGACCTCCTCGGCGGCATGGTCGGCGTGGCGGCACTGGCCGTGGGCGTCCGCTGGATGCTCGCGTGGCCGGCGCTGCGCAGCTGGCAGGCGTTGTGGCCGGCGCTCGCGTTGCTCATGATCCCACCGCTGCTGATGAGCTGGACGCATCCACTGTCATTCCCACGTGCGCTCGCCCTGTTCGTCATCGCGTTGGCCGCGTTGCTGGTCGGCGCGCTGCGCGGATTGCAGGCGCCGCTCGTCAGTGGTGCCGTGGTGCTCGTCGCGCATGTGCTTACCGTGCTGTGGCCGTGGCTGGCGGCGTTCTCGCAACGATTCTGGTGGGTGTGGCTGCTCATCGGCGGCGTGGTGCTCATCGTGGCCGCCGCCCGCTACGAGGCGAGCCTGAAAAGCGTCAGATCGCTCGCCACGCGCATCAGCCAGCTTCGGTAGGCGTCGGTGCCCGACGCGCCGCAATCCGCAATCCACAATCCACAATCCACAATCCGACTCCGCAATCCAACCTGCGGCCACACCGATCTGCGATTCGACCCACGGTCATCCGACTGACAGTCACCTGTCCCACAATCACCACCGGCGTCCCACGGTCACCACCGTCCGGCGATGGGCGTGCCGCACGCGGGGCAGTGCGCGGCGCCCGAATCATCGGCCGTGCCGGACAGACGGTCGACGGCGATCCTGTACCAGTCGCGTTCCACGAGCGCGGCACGGCAATCCGGATTCGGACAGAACGTCGTACCACCCTCGAGATCATGCACATTGCCCGTATACACGTACCGCAGTCCCTCCACAAGCGCGATGCCGCGCGCCCGCGTGAGCGTCGCGCGCGGGGTGGGCGGCACGTCCGTCATCTTCCACGCCGGGTGGAACGCGGAGAAATGCAGCGGCACGTCAGCCCCGAGCGTCTCGCGGATCCACGCGCATTCGGCGTGCAGCTGCACGTCGTCGTCGTTGAGACCGGGGATGAGCAGCGTGGTCAGCTCCACCCACACGTGCCGTCCGTCGGGCGTGCGCGCCTCGTTCACCGCATACGCGATGGTGTCGAGCACATCCTTGAGATGCGTGCCGGTGACCTTCCAATAGAAGTCCTCGGTGAAGCCCTTGAGGTCGATGTTCGCCGCGTCCATCGCCGCGTAGAAGTCGGCGCGGGCGGGCTCGGCCATATACCCGGCCGTCACGGCGATCGGGTGGATGCCGCGCGCCCGGCACGCCCACGCCGTATCGATCGCATACTCGGCGAAGACGATCGGATCGTTGTACGTGAACGCCACCGAAGCGATGCCACGCTCCGCGGCGACCTGCGCGATCCGCTCCGGACCTGCCTCAACGCCAAGCCGGTCATAGTCGCGGGCGCGTGAAATGTCCCAGTTCTGGCAGAACCGGCACGCGGAATTGCAGCCCGCCGTGCCGAAGCTCAACACCGAAGACCCCGGATGGAAGTGGTTGAGCGGCTTCTTCTCCACCGGGTCCACGGCGAAGCCGGAGCTGCGTCCATACGTGTCGGAGCGGATCGCGCCGTCATGGTTGGAGCGCACGAAGCAGAAGCCGCGCTGGCCGGGCCGCAGCACGCAACGGCGCGGGCACAGTTCGCACCGCGCACGGCCGGAACCGTCCGCGAACCGCGTCTGCCAGCGACCGAGCGCCGGGTCGCGGTTCGGGATTTCACGCACGGGTGGGGCATCGCTTACGGACGATCCGACGCCCGTATCCGTGCCGCCCATCGCCATATCACTCACCGTCATATCGCTCATCGCCATATCACTCACCGTTGCGCCCGCGCTCGGCATAGGCCGTCACCCGGTAGCGTTCGCACGCGATCTCACCGTCCACCCAGTCGTATGACGCCGGAAGCCCAGCCTTGGCGAGCAGATGCGCGACGAAATCACGCGGATCCGGCAACTGCTCCCACACCTGCGGCAGGAACGTGGCGCGACGGCCGCGCCCGCCGTTCTCCACGATCACCAGACCATCCTCACCGGGCCGCAACGCACGCTCCAACTCGCGGCGCGAGCGGACCGGATGTTCCACCGGTATGGGAGTCATGAAGCCGTCCTCGCCGCGCCGCCATTCGGGCGTGACCACGAGAATCGGCTTCGGCGCGGAGAGCACCGACACCTCCACGTCAAGCAGCGGATACTCGGCCGCGGTGACCGGCTCGAAGCGCGGGTCGCGGAACGCCGCGTCGACGGCATGGTCGGCGACATCGGCGCCCAACGTGCGATGCGCCTGCAACGTGCCGATGCACCCGCGCAGATCGCCGTGTTCGGTAAGCGTGACGAAGCTCGCGCCGGGCTCGTCCAGCCACGGGTGCGCGGCCGCGATCGCATCCGGGCGGCCGGCCGGGTCGTCGTCGAATCCCAGGCGTTCGCGGATCGCCGCGCGCGCCAGCTTGAGCAGCACGCCGCCGCGGTCGTCCGCGGCCCACACGGCGAACGACGCGTAGCCGACCACCGGTTCGTCCGGGTCGCGCATCGCCGGACGGGGTGCGCCGGCGGGTGCCACCACGCCGTCGTCGCCGGAAGTGGAACGGCCGAGCAGGCGCAGGTCGAACGCGGAGCGGGCGTCGGGCGGGACTGTGGAATCGCCGTCGTCGGAGGCACCGGCGGATGCGACATAGTCATCGGCATCGGCGGGCGCGAGGCCGCGGGACAGCACGTCGAGCAGGCCGTTCACCGGGTAGGCGCCGCAGGCGCGGCGCGGGTCGATGGGCCCATCCACCGCGGATATCGCGTCGAGGGTGTCGTCGTCAAGCTCACGTGCGAACTCCTGCGGATGGTAGTGCGACAGGTCGGAACTGATCACGACCACCGTCTCCGGACCGCCCCACAAGGCGCGCAGCACGTCGCCCACCTCGCGGGGCGACTCGTTGCCCGCGTTCAACGGCACAATCCGCAGATCCGGCCCGAGTACGGTCTCAAGGAACGGGATCTGCACCTCGACCGCATGCTCCTGCGCGTGGGTCGGGTCGTTGACGATCAACGCCGGGGCGGGGGCCTCGGGCCGGGCCGTCATGCCGGAGGCGAGCGGGCCGTCGTCGTCGGTCAGGCCCAGCGCCGCACGTTCGGCGGCGGTATCCACCGGCACGGTTCCGAACGGCGTGGCGAACGCGTCGGCCGTCGGGCAGGCCACGCCACGGACGGCGACCCTGTGCGTCGGGCCGACAATCACCGCGCGCGTCACGGTGCCGCGCCCGCGTTCGAGCAGCGCATAGGCGAGCGCCGCAGTGGTTCCGGAGTACACGTAGCCTGCGTGCGGCACGATCACCGCCTTCGGAACGCCGGCCGGAAGGGCATCGGCGAGATCGGCCACGAGCCGGTGCCCGTATGCGAGCTGCCGGTCGACCATCGCCTGGAGTATCGTGCGGTCGGCCGGGTAGAATGTGCCGGCCACCGCAGCCGGACGAACGCGGCCCTGCTCCCCCTGCACGGCCGCCGCCCCTTCATGTTCACGCGTATCGTAATCCGTCATTGGAATCACCCCTGCCACTTATCCTACCCGCCCCGGCTCATATCTTCCGGCCCTTGATTCACGGCAGCTTTCCGATGCGGAATCCAGGGGCGCCGGCATGCGTAGTCATGGCAAGCCACGCCCCGTGCATGCCCCACGCAGGCCAATCCCTTCCCCGGGAACCCCGCCCTACGCAAGTCACTGAACTAATCACAGTCTGAAAGCGAATCCGGAACGGTTCGCGGGCGAACCTGCGCGATTGACCAGCCAACTTGCGCAGTCTGAAGACGAACCTGCGCAATCCGTCGCGCAACCTGCGCAGTCTGATGTCCAACCTGCGCAGGGGGTTGCTGAAGAAGCCTCGTTTTCGTACATGCCTCCTATTGGCGAATGGCTTCATTCCGCCGTTTTTGATTCAGGCAACCCGCCAGAATCCGGTGCTCTTCAGGAACCCCCTGCGCAGGTTCGATGTCGAATCGCGCAGGTTCGCGCGTGAACTGCGCAGGTTCGCGCGTGAACTGCACAGGTTCAGCCCCGCACTGCGCAGGTTCGCCCATCACGTCCATCCCGGTCTCCGACTGTTCCATCCCGGCGGCACGACCGTTCCGAAAGCGGCGCATGGCCCGACGGGTCCGGAGCGGAATCCGCTACTGCACGTCGTTGAGACCGTAGGCCACGGAGCCGGGCTGGATGTCGCCGGCGAGGAGTGTGTCCACGGTGACGATGTGGTACCCCTTCTGTTTGAGTCCGTCGATGATCTTCGGAAGCGCCGTGGCCGTGGCCGCGTTGCCGTCATGCAGGGCGATGATGGAGCCGGCATAGGCGTTGTCGAGCACGCGCTTCTCGATCTGCGCCGAGTCGAGCTTGCCCCAATCGCCGGAGTCCACGCCCCACAGAATCATCGCCTGACCGTTGGCCTTGGCCTGGTCGCGCAGCGCATCGCTCCATGCTCCGTCCGGCGGGCGGAACAGGGTGACCGGCTTGCCCGAGGCCTCGGCGATCACGGCGTCCGTGTCCTTGAACCATTTGGCGAGCTGGTCGGCGGGCATGGCGTGCATCTGCGTATGCCGCCACGACATGGACCCGACGCTGTGCCCTTCGGCGGCCATGCGTTTGACGAGCTTCACGTTGGAGCCGTTGACGAACTGCCCCTGGAGGAAGAACGTGGCCGGCACGCCGGCCTTCTTGAGCGCGTCAAGCACCTGCGGCGTGACCTCCTTGTTCGGCCCGTCGTCGAAGGTGAGGGCCACGCAATCGGCGAAATGACAGTCGAGCGGCATGCCTGCGATCACCGCGTCGGCGGCTTCGGCAAGCGGTTGGACGCGCGCGGCGACGGCATCCGTCTGATCGGACGGCGTGTCCGCGAGCGTCTGCTTCGCCGCGTCGATCGCGCCGCGCAGGGTGGCGCGCAACGTTTCATCCGCCTTGCCCGCGGAACGGCTGTAGGCGAGTTCGCCGCGCGTGACGAGTCCGGAGAGCCGTTTCCGCACGTCCTGTGCGTTGAGGCCGTCTTTCATCTGCTGGAGCATGGTCACGTCGTAGCGGATGGAGATGAGGCCGTCGTTCATCATGCTGGTGGCGGTCGCATACCGGTCGCCGAGGTCGTCGAGGTCGCTTCGGCTCAGATCGGTCGCGCAGTCGCGTTTCGCCGGGCCGGCGACATCGGCGTCGGTCAGGCTGTCCAACTGCGCTTGAAGCCGGTCGCGCGTGTCGCTGCCGGCGACGGATGCCGTGTCTTTGAGGAGCGTCGCCGCCTTGCGCGCGGTGGGCGTGTAGCCGGTGAGCGTCTCCGTGTAGCGCGCGCGGGCGGCGCGGCAGTCGGCGAGCGCCGTCGCATGGTCGCGGGCGCGCGCGTCGAGGATGCTGCGGGTGACGGCCCACCCGGCGAACACGAGTCCGGCGGCGAAGACCGCGATGAGCGCGACGACGAGCGGCTTGGGGCGGGTTCCGTTCGGGCGGCGGATGGCGAAGTCATCACGGCCGGCACCGTCACCGCGCCCGGCACCGTCACCGGCACCAATCGTCGTGTTCCCGGCTTCGGATTTCCCGCCCGGTTTCTCGTCTCTCTCGTCGTATCCCCCGTCGGGCGTCTCATCGAATCCGAGGAGGTCGGCGTATTCCGCGTCGGCGTCGTCCTTGTTGTCGTGTCCGTCGTTCACGCGATCGGCCCCGATGTTCGCACCGCTGCGAACGTCATTTGCGCCACCGTCTCCGTCGTTTGCGCCGCCACGCCCATCGTCGTCGACCACGCCCGTGTGTTCGTCCGTCATGACGTCCCCTTTCCGGCTGTCCGCCGCCCCATCGTCTCCGCGTCCATTATCCCTCGCCCGCATACCTCCCACCATAGGGCCGCCGCCCCGGCTTCCCCATGCGCGGCCGCGCGTTCCGTCCACGTTCGTTGACCGGGCATATGCCATGACCGCAACGGAGCCGTATCGAAGCGGATAATCGAAAGCGATTGGAGCCCGACCCCAAAGGAGCGTGCCATGATTCCCCCAACGCCCACCGATACCGCGTCCACCTCCCCTCGGCGCGATTCTCGTGCGCAGAACCCCTCCCGAGCGCACGATAATCGCGCGGAGACGGATGCAATGTCCGAGGACGCGACACATGCCACAGCGGCACGCGCCACGATCCAATGGCTGCGCTCTTTTTGCCTGCGCCATCGCTGGACGACTCTCATCGCGGTGACGGCACTGGTGGTTTCCATTCCCAATTGGCGTATCGGGCTGATGGCAATGAGCGATTGGCCGATCGCGAAGGCCATCGCACAGGTGGTGATCATCGCTGCGACGGCATCGTTCGCCGTGGCGCCGCTTCCGGCGAGCGTTGCGGTCATCGCCGCGTATTCGATCGATCTGTGGCTCCCCTACCCGTATCTGGAATCCAATGGATGGTGTCTGACGATTGCACTCGGATACCTCGCGTTCCGTCTGCGGCCGTGGTGTTCCGCGCTCGCGTTCGCCTATCTGTGCCTGATGAAGTACTGGGAGATGGCGGACACCGGCATACAGATTCCGCCCGCCACCATGATCGGCACCATGATCTCCCTGTGCAGCTCGTATCTGGCGGCGTTGATCATCGGCATCCTGATCCGCCGGCAACAGGAGCTCGAGACCCTACGCCGTCGCATACTGCACGTCCAGCACATGGAACGGAATATGGACGCAGCGCATCGTCTCCATGACGCGACCAGCGGCGAACTGACCTCCATCAGCCTCACGGCGCGGCTGGGACTGCACGAGACCGGTACGGACGAACGGAGTGAACTGTTCCGACGCATCCTCGCGCAGTCGAACGAAGCGTTGGCTCACGTGCATGAGATCATTCGACTGCTCGCCGAGGAACCGGACGGACCGGACTCTCCCGGAGCGGCTGGTGACGTGGCGGTGGGAAGCGGCGGCAACGCAGGCGACGACACTGTGGAAGGCACGGCGATCATCGGCGGCGGCACCGTACGCCGATCGACCGCAGCCGGCGATGACACCGCGCCCTCACGCGCCGGCTTCCGCACGCGCGTCGACGGCTGGGAGCACGCGCTGCATGACGCGGGATTCGCCTGCGACATCACCGTGGAGGGTGACGTGGACGACAACACGAACGGCATCGACGACGCATCCCGCGACCTGCTCGTCGCACTGGCGCGTGAGATCGTGGCGAATGTCATCCGTCACGCCGATCCCGCCGACCGCCGCTGCATGCTGCGCATCACGGTCAGTGAAAGCGGCGTCGATGTCACGTCGTCCAATCCGATTCCTCCTACGCCTCAACGGTCCGCCCGGGCCACGCGCGACGACGCGGGCCGAGTCACACCCAGCCACGGTCTCGCGCTGCTGCGCCATCGCATCGCCGCACGTTCCGGCTCGTTGACCGCTTCAGCGGAACACGGCATGTGGCATCTGCACGCGGTCATTCCCACCGCGCCACAACGGGGATAGGATCGGACCATGCAGGAGGGTACACCGCGCGCGGGAGCCGACGGGTGCGCAGAGGATATCACCATCGCCGTCGCGGACAACGACGCCATCACGTTGCGGGCGCTGACGGCTCTGCTGGAGCGCGTCGACGGGTTCCGCGTGCTGTGGACGGCGCAATCGGCCCGTGAGGTGATCGTCAACTGCCTGACCGATGAACGATGGCCTGAGGTGCTGCTGCTCGACGCGGAGCTCGGCGATGACCGCGGCACGCGCGTATGCCGCCGGCTGCGCGAGACCGATGGGGATGCCGGCATCCTCATCATCACCGCGTATCCGCTGGAAGCGTACCGCCGCGAGTCCGCGCTCGCCGGAGCGCAGGGGCTGGTCGGCAAGGCCGATTACGCATGGCTTTCGAAGGCGATTCGTCTGGTGCATGACGGGCACACGTTCGCCATACCGCTCATGTCGCCGACGGCCGGCGACCTCCATGGTTGGGACGGCGGTCGCGGGCGTGGAGAGGCCGGCGGTCGCGGCACGCGAAGCGAAGTGCGGCGACCGGGATCGGACGATGGCATCTCGCGCGAGTGGCCGGTTCCATATGATGATGTCTCGCGCGAGTGGCCGACGTTCGAGACCGCGGCCGCGGCGCACCATCGCATACTCGCGAATATGGGATCCGTTTCCGGAAGGAACGCGAAAGCCGCCAAAGGAACGGACGCGCTCAGTCGTCAGGAGTCGCAGGTGCTGGAATTGGCGTCATTGGGGTTCACGCAAAGCGAGATCGCGGCCCGATTGGGCATCTCGGCGGCCAGCGTGCGCACCCACTCGTCACGTGCACGGACCAAGCTCGACGCGCGGACACTGGTGCAGGCCGTGGTCAAATGGCTGTCCGCTTCCCGGTAGCCGCGATACGGCGCGCTAGAACAGGGCGGATTGGGTGAAGCCGTCGTCGGTACGGGACGAATCGGCACCGCCATCACCGACCCCGCCGCCCCCGACACCGAGCAATCCCGGCTTGAACGCCCCGGCACCGGACGCGGCGAGCCGATCGGAAGCCTCCCGGGACGCCTCGCGCAGGGAGCCGTCGAGCCGCACCGCGTCATCGGAGACCGCGAACATGCGGTTGTTGACGCCTTCCAAGTACAGTCCGTCCAATGATTCGACGCGGGAGAGCGCCACGTAGCCCATGCCGGGCGCGAACGTGCGGCGCAGATCCATGACGGCCCGGTCGAGCGTCATGCCCTGCGACTTGTGGATGGTGATGGCCCACGCGCAGCGCAACGGCACCTGTTTGACGGAGGCGAGCACTGTCTCCCCGTCCATCATCTCCCATGAGGCGGGTTTCATCGTGACGATGTTGCCGTTCTCGAATTCGACGATCGGCCATCCGCCCTTGTTCTCGTCCGCGAAGCCGCGCACGGTGCCGAGCGAGCCGTTCACGTACTGCCGGTCCGTGTCGTTGCGCAGCGCCATCACGGCCGCGCCCGCCTTGAGCACGAGCCGTTGCGGTGCGAGCATGTTGCGCGTGAGTCGTTCGACGAGGTTCGCGGGCCCCGCCTGTTCGGCGTGGAACTCGTGCGCCTCGCCCATGATGCGCGCGAGCCGCATGTCGTTGAGGTTGTCGGCCTGCCGGTTGACGGGGAACAGGTGCGTGGCGACCGTGCCGGCTTCGGGCGCGACGCCGAGCCGCGTGACGAGCGTATCGCGGTCGTCGTCGTCCACGCGGCTTTCGCGGATGTGCGTGAGCACGGTGAGGAGCCTGCCGTCATCCTGGCGATGCTGCTCGGTCAGATAGCAGACGACGGGATTCAGCTCCGGCCAGACGAGCGATTCGGTGACGAATCCCTCCGGGTCGAGCCCGCGTCGCATGTAGCGCTCGCGCGAGGCGACGAATTCGGGCGAGGGCGGGACCACGTCGCGGTTGCGCTGCGACGTGGAGACGGGCGGCAGCTGGAAGAGGTCGCCGGAGAGCACGACCTGCAGTCCGCCGAACGGGCGCGGGTCGCGCCGCAGGTCGCGGCACACCTGGTCGACCATGTCGAACAGCCACGCGTGCAGCATCGACACCTCGTCGATGACGAGCACGTCGGCCGCCTGGATCTTGCGCCGACGGCGCGTCCTGATGGTCTTCAGCAGGCGCGCGTCGAGCACGGTGGCGAGACCGACGCCGCTCCACGAGTGGATGGTCTGCCCGTCGACGTGCGTGGCGGCGATGCCGGTGGACGCGGTGACGGCCACGCTCGCGCCGTCCGCCCGCGCCCCGCGGATGAACTCGTTGAGCACGTACGTCTTGCCCGCGCCGGGCGCGCCCGTCAGGAACACGTTCGCGCCGGCGTTCAGGATGGCGAGCGCCTCGGATTGCCGCATACGCTACTTGTTCAGCAGGCTGGTGGCGACGATGCGCTCGCTGATGGCCTTGGACTCGGCCGCGTCCGGGCCGGGGGCGGGGGCCATGACGGCGGCGCGGTAGTAGCGCAGCTCGTCGAGCGATTCGATGATGTCGGCGAGGGCGCGGTGGCCGCCGTTCTTCGGCGGACGGTTCTCGTAGACGTCCGGGTACCAGCGGCGGGCGAGCTCCTTGAACGTGCTCACGTCGATGCTGCGGTAGTGCAGGTGGCTCACGAGGTTCGGCATGTAGTGGTCGAGGAACTTCTTGTCGGAGCCGATGGTGTTGCCGGCGAGCAGCGGCTTGACGCCGTCCGGGGTGAATCGGGCCACGTATTCGGTGACCTTGCGTTCGGCCTCCTCGAGGCTCAGGCCGTGCTCCCACTCGTTGATGAGTCCGGAGCGGGTGTGCATCTGGCGCACGAAGTCGTTCATGTGCGCGACGGCCTTCTCGCTCGGCTTGATCACGTAGTCGACGCCTTCGTCGAGCACGTTCAGGTCGAAGTCGGTGGGCACGACGGACACTTCGACGAGCTCGTCGCCGCCGAAGATGTCGAGTCCGGTCATCTCGCAGTCGATCCAGATGAGGCGGGATCCCTCCGCCGTGTACGTTTCCGCGTCGTGCGCGTCCACCATGTCTGCCTCTTTCCTTGGGTGTTCTCCGT
The DNA here is from genome assembly GCF_001417815.1 of Bifidobacterium aesculapii. Classification (GTDB taxonomy): domain Bacteria; phylum Actinomycetota; class Actinomycetes; order Actinomycetales; family Bifidobacteriaceae; genus Bifidobacterium; species Bifidobacterium aesculapii. Next base: position 4,809 of record NZ_BCFK01000020.1, on the reverse strand, counting down.
CTGAACGGAACAGTACAGACTATACCGCCGAGACGACCGCGGCGGAGTGCTCCGGCCGCCGCGGCAGCGCCCGCGCGCGGCTGCCCGAGCGCGCCCGCACGCGGCGCGGCCGTCAGCCGACGAGACGGGCGGTGGTGGCGCGCGTGAGCAGCGACGTGGCGGCGACGGTGTGCGGTTCGTCGAGCGTCTCGCCGCGCATGAGCGCGAGCGTCCTGCCGGCGGCGACGCGGCCCAATCGCACGGGATCCTGTTTGACGGTGGTCAGGTCGACGACGTCGCCGAGATCGTCGCCGTCGAAGCCGATGAGCGAGACCTCTTCGGGGATGCGCCAGCCGAGCCGCCGCAGCTCCTTGAGCAGCAGCACGGCGCAACGGTCGTTCTCCACGCAGATGCCGGTGGGGCGCGGCATGGCGCCGACGAGCTGCGCGGCGATATCGGAGACGGCGGCGGCCTCCGCGTCGAGCACGGACGGCGACATGCCGTATGAGCCGTCGCCGAGACCCGTGGAGTCGTCCTGTTCGCCGAATCCGTCGAGCGACGGCACAGTCATCACCTGTTCGTCCGAGTAGCCTTGCTCCTCGACCGCATCGAGGAATCCCTGCAGACGCACGGAGTCGCTGCACACGAACGGCGAGGGCTGCACGGGCTGTTCGACGTAGGCGACGGATTCGTGGCCGAGCGAGCGCAACAGGCGCACGACGCCGCGCATGGCGGCCTGGTCGTCGATGCGCACGGAGGCGTCGAAGCCGCTCACGTCCGGCACGTTGACGCCGACGACGGGCAGGGTGATCGCGGCGAGCGTGTCGCGTTTGTCGTCGTCGAGGATGAACGAGACGACGATGACCGCGTCGAAGTTGCGTGTGCCCGGCAGGGTGCGGAAGAACCAGTCGAGGTCGCCGCGCGTCCACATGACGTACGGCACGACGTCGTAGCCTTCGCGCGAGAGGACCTCGTAGACGCCTTCGAACGTGTTCGCGTTGAACCAGCTGTTGATCTCGTTGGGCATGAGCACGGCGACGCGCATCGATTTGCCGCTGGCGAGCGACGAGGCGGTTTTGGAGAAGGAGAAGCCAAGGCGTTCGGCGGCCTCCTCGACGCGTGCGCGCGTGTCCGGGTTGACTTTGTCGAGGCCGCGCAGCGCGCGGGACACGGTGGAAACGGATACGCCGGACGCCTTCGCGACGTCCGCGATGGTGGTTCTGGCAGTGGGTCGATCGGCCATGTTCCGCTCCTTTCCGTTCGCGCGTTCCGCGCATGATCGCGCATGTGCGTTTCCGTCTTCGCCGGCGGGGCCGGCCACATGACGCCGATGCACCACGATACCGCATCGTCCGTGATGCATCGCAACGCTTGCATACCCAGTCTATAAAACCGTTTGCATCATTGCAAATCCGCGAATCATGCGAATGTCAAACCCGTTCGACACGCCGGGCGATGATGCGGTTTGCATATCGCAATGCAAGCGCTATTATTCAAGTATCGCCAACAGCGAGCACACGCTCAAGAAAACAACTGCAAGCGTTTTTATTCAAGGAGGAACAATGGCTGCAGCAACCGATCCAGCCCTGTGGTGGAAGCAGGCGGTCGTCTACCAGGTCTACCCGCGCAGCTTCAAGGACACCAAGGGCGAGGGCCTCGGGCAGATCGCCGGCGTCACCGAGAAGATCGGCTACCTCGCCGACCTCGGCGTGGACGCCATCTGGCTGAGCCCCTTCTACCCCTCGCAGCTCGCCGACGGCGGCTACGACGTCGACGACTACCGCGACGTCGACCCGAAGCTCGGCACGATGGACGACTTCGACGCGCTCGCCAAGGCCGCGCACGCGCACGGCATCAAGATCGTCGTCGACATCGTCCCCAACCACAGCTCCAACCTGCACCCGTGGTTCAAGGAGGCGCTCGCAGCGGCCCCGGGCTCCCCGGAGCGCGACCGCTACATCTTCCGCGACGGCAAGGGCCCGAACGGCGACCTGCCGCCCTCGAACTGGGAGAACCACTTCGGCGGCCCCGCCTGGACCCGCGTGCCGGACGGCCAGTGGTACCTGCACATGTTCACCAAGGAGCAGCCGGACTGGAACTGGAACAACCGCGAGGTACGCGAGGACTTCCTCACCACCCTGCGCTTCTGGCTCGACCACGGCGCCGACGGCTTCCGCGTGGACGTGGCGCACGGACTCGCCAAGGACCTCGACCGCGACGACCTCGACAACTACGTCGTGTGGTGCACCTCCGACCAGCCGGACGACGGCTCCCACCCGGTCATCGACCGCGACGAGGTCCACGAGATCTACCACGAGTGGCGCAAGGTCTTCAACGAGTACGACCCGCCGGCGTTCGCCGTGGCCGAGGCGTGGGTGCAGCCCAACCGCCAGTACCTGTACGCCAGCCCGGACGACCTGGGACAGATCTTCAACTTCGAGTTCGCGAAGAAGGACTGGATCCGCGACGCGTTCCACGAGGCCATCGAGGAGGGCATCGCCAGCGCCGAACGCTCCGGATCCTCCGCCACGTGGGTGATGAGCAACCACGACGTGGTGCGCCACGCCACCCGCTACGGCCTGCCGCAGGTGCCGACCAGCGAATACCACCAGCTCGCCAAGGACTGGGTGCTGCGCGACGGCACCACCTACCCGCTCGACAAGGCGCTCGGCACCAAGCGCGCCCGCGCCGCGATCCTGATGGAGATGGCCCTGCCCGGTTCCGCATACGTCTACCAAGGCGAGGAACTCGGCCTGTTCGAAGTGGCGGACATCCCGTGGGACCGCGTCGAGGACCCGTCCGGCCACCGCACCTCGCAAGCCGCCAGCACCAAGGGCCGCGACGGCTGCCGCGTGCCGCTGCCGTGGACCGCGGACCCGGCCGACTCCTTCGGCTTCACGCCCGCCGCCAAGGCGGACGGCACCCCGAGCGAGGAGGCGCACCTGCCCCAGCCGGCATGGTTCACCGACTTCGCCGCGGACGCCGAGGCCGCCGACCCGGATTCCATGCTCACCCTGTACCGCCGCACGCTGGCCCTGCGCCACAAGCTGCAGACCGACGACCTGAGCCTCGAATGGCTTCCCGAGGACCGCTCCTCCGGCAAGCCGGACGGCGCGAACGGATTCACCGGCGGCACCATCGCCTACAAGCGAGCCAACGGATGGGCGTCGATCACCAACTTCGGCGCCGACCCCGTCGACCTGCCCGCCGGCGAGGTGCTCCTCACCTCCGGGCCGCTGACGGACGACGGCAAGCTCCCGCAGGACACCTCCGCCTGGATCCAGCTCGCCTGAGTCCTTACCAGGCGGCGGCCGCCCTCACCGGGCCCGTTCCCCTGCCGATTAACCAACCGTGCCTGTCCGGGCTGCCCTTCGGCCCGGACAGGCCCCACACCCCCCCAAGATTTCCCTTTCCAGCAATAACCCTCAACGAAGAGAAAGCAAGAACAATGACAGCAGCAAGCGTGACACCCACGCCTTCCAACACCAAGTCCGAGAAGTGGCGCTACGTCGCCGGCTTCATGGCCTTCGCCGTGCTCTCCGGCGTCGCCTTCTTCGGCACGATGTCCGTGCTGGTCCCGCAGCGACTGCGCGCCGACCTCGGCATGGGCGCCGTCGAATCGACCGCCGCCCTCGGCGCAATCAACTCCGCCGGCTCCATCGCCTCCATCTTCATCGCCCTGTTCGTCGGCGCCCTGTCCGACCGCACGCGCTCCAAGTGGGGCAAGCGCACCCCGTGGATCTTCACCGGCGCATTCATCTACGGCATCTGCTTCTGGTCGCTGTCGCGCCCGTCCACCGCGCTGCTCATCGCGATCTTCTACATCCTCGCCCTCGTCGGCCTGAACATGGTGCAGGCCCCGATCTACGCCCTCATCTCCGACCGCGTCGAGGAATCCTCGCGAGCCACCGTGTCCGCCGCGATCGGAGGCGGCGGCGTGATCGGCCAGGGCATCGGCACGCTCATCGGCTCCCGCTTCATGGAGAACATCGAGCTCGGCTTCATCTGCACCGGTCTGTGCGCCCTCGCCGCAGGCGTGCTCGCCGTGCTCCTCACCCCGAAGGAGCCGTCCAGTAAGGACATGCCGAAGGACACCTCGAAGCCGATGTGGAAGGTCATCGTCGAGTCCCTCACCCCGCCGCTGAAGGATTGCGGTGACTTCTACCGCGCGTTCATCTGCCGCACCTGCCTCATCGTCGCCTACCAGATGATCTTCAGCTACCAGCTGTACATCCTCACCGATCACATCGGCGACTCCGACAAGCAGGCCGCCAACGCGATGGCCATCATCTCCGTGCTCACCATGGTCGCCTCCATGGTCGCCTCCCTGATCTCCGGCCCAATCGCCGACGCGCTCCACCGCCGCAAGGCCCCGATCGCCGTCGCCTGCGCCGTGTTCGCGCTGGGTCTCGCCATGCCGTGGATCTTCCCGACCGAGATGGGCATGTTCCTCTTCGGCGGCATCGCCTCCTTCGGCTACGGCATGTACCTGTCCGTCGACCAGGCGCTGAACGTGGACGTCCTGCCGAACAAGGAGACCGCCGGCAAGGACCTCGGCTTCATGAACATCGCCACCTGCGCCGGCCAGGCCATCGGCGTGGCGATCACCTCCAGCATCGTCGCCGCCACCCAGTCCTACAACCTCGTGTTCCCGACCGCCATCGCCATGGCCGCGATCGCCGCGATCGCCGTCCTCGGCATCAAGCGCGTCAAGTAACACCATGGGGCGGCCAGACCGCCCCACTCCCCCTTCCAATGGGTCGCTCCTCGGGGGAGGAGCGACCCATTTTTTATCGCTCCACACGATGCGTAACGGGTGGAAGTGGGCTT
>NZ_BCFK01000019.1 GCF_001417815.1 Bifidobacterium aesculapii | reverse complement strand
CCCTACTCCTCTTGCCGCACGCTCTTGCCGGTCTAGCCCTGTGCCCGCATACTTCCGCTCCTTTTTGGTTCCGTTCTGCTTGACCTCATTTTGCTGGCCTACGCTCCTTAGTCTCCCCTCTGTTCTGCGACAGCCTCTCTGCTCAGCGCGCGTTTCCAATCCTGCAGTCGCTAAGCAACCCCTAGTTACACACTTACCGAGACACTCCCTTATGCACGTAAAGAAACAGCCTCTCCGTTCATCGAATCACTCCGCGACAAGACACGTAGGCTGGTGTACGGGTTGCGATATCCACAGAGCGCGTGTATTTTGGAAACGTTGCCCCTCTAGCTCAACGGTTAGAGCAGCGTCCTTTTAAGTCGTGGGTTGTGGGTTCGAATCCCACGGGGGGCACCATAAACCCCTTGGAATCGTTGCGGCTCCAAGGGGTTTTTGATACCGGTCAATTGCCTTCCGGGACAACATTAGACAACATGAGCGCGGATGCTCGCGCTTCTCTAACTCCAAAGTTATAGCAAGCGCATGCTGCGCGCATTGAACGGCTAACCTGCGCAATCCGGGTAGCAACCTGCGCGATTGGACAGCCAACCTGCGCAGTCCAAGACCCAACCTGCGCATAGGGGTGCTGAAAGAAGCCCGCCGCACGGCTTTGAAACGCATACGCCACTTCCTGGAAAGCCCGGAATATCAAGGAAACCACCAACCCCGCCCCACCCGGCGCAAGCAGTCTTTCACGACCCCCATGCGCAGGTTCGACATCGGACTGTACAGGTTCGGAACCAAACCGCGCAGGTCCGCCATCGGACTGCGCAGGTTCGAGAACCGATCGCCCAGGTTCATCATCCGAAGCCATTCACCGGCCGATGACGACCTGGTTCGAGCCCCAACCGTCCAAGTCCGCCACCGGACGGCACAGGTTCACACGCTCCGCTGCTGGTAGTCGGAGTGGCCAAGTGTCAGGCCCCACCGGACTGCACAGGTTCACGCCCCGACCGCGCAAGCCTGGCACCAAACTGCATGCAGTCCGGGACGAAACACCAGCAGTGTCAACAGACACCACAAACACCCAGCCCTCCAACAAACACCACAGGCACCACAACAGACCTCCGCATCCTCGGCCGACAGGCGGGAATACACTTCCCTCATGGGAGCAGCACCTTCTCCAGTTAGAATCTGAACACTTCCAACCGTAGAACTGGTGTCGCGCTTCTATCTAGAACCCGGGGCGCACCCTCGCATCGGCCGTATCGGGCTACAGTGGGCATCATGTCCTGTACCACACTGCTCATCGGAAAAGCCGCCAGCATCGACGGCTCCACCATCATCGCCCGCGACGACGATTCCGGCTCCGGCCGCTACGATCCGAAGCGCCTCGTCACCGTCAATCCCAAGGACCAGCCGCGCCACTACCGTTCCGTGCTCTCCCACGTCGAAATCGACCTGCCGGACGACCCATGCCGGTACACGATCGCACCGAACGTGCTGAACAACCGCGGCATCCTCGCCGAAGCGGGGGCCAGCGAGCGCAACGTGGCGATGAGCGCCACGGAGACGATCGCGGTGAACGAGCGTGTGCTCGCCGCCGACCCGATGGTCGAATTGCGCCCCGCACAAGGCGAGCCGCTCAACCCGGACGGCACGCCCAACCCCGACTACACGCCCGAAACTCCCGGCGGCATCGGCGAGGAGGACATCATCACGCTCGTCCTGCCGTACGTGCGTACCGCGCGCGAGGGCGTCGAACGCCTCGGCGAGCTGTTGAAGCGCTACGGCACGTATGAGGCGAACGGTGTGATCATCTCCGACGTGGACGAGATCTGGTATGTGGAGACGATCGGCGGGCATCATTGGATCGCGCGCCGCGTGCCCGACGACTGCTATGCGACGATTCCGAACCAGCTGGGCATCGACGATTTCGACCTGAAGGATGCGTTCGGTCCGCAGCGCGAATACCTGTGCAGCGCGGATCTGCGCGAGTTCATGGCCGAGCATCGCCTCGACCGCACGATGCCGGAGCATGCGTCCGCCACGTCGCTGCGCGGGGCGGGTCTCGCGCCCGCACGCGGCGTGGTCGGGTTCGCGGCGGACGGTTCCATCCAATCGCCGGACCGGTTCAACCCGCGTATGGCGTTCGGCACGGCCACGGCGAAGGATCATATCTACAACACGCCACGCGCATGGTACATGCAGCGTTGTCTCAATCCGAGCGAGGACTGGGATTCGCCGTCCGCCCGCTACACGCCCACGTCGGACGACATCCCGTGGTGCCGCGTGCCGGAGAGCAAGGTGACGATCGAGGACGTGGACCGCATTCTCTCGTCGCATTTTGAGGGCACGCCGTACGACCCGTATGGCACGCTCGGCACGCCGGAGTCGCGTCACCGCTACCGTCCGATCGGCGTCAACCGCACCGGCCACATGGTGGCGATCCAGCTGCGCCCGTACGTGCCGGCGCCGGCGTGCGCGGTGATGTGGGTCTCGTTCGGCTCCGGTCCGTTCACGACGGTCGCGCCGTTCTATGCGAACGTGCGCGACACGCCCTCCTATCTGCGCGACACCACGCCGCACGTCTCGACGGGCAACCTGTATTGGACGAACCGGCTCATCGCGGTGATCGCGGACGCGCATTTCTATGAGACGAGCAACGCGGTCGAGGGGTATGCGGAGGCGTTGCGCGCGTACGGGCATCGGCATGTGGCGCGTACCGACGCGGCCGTCGTCGCGGGTGCGACAGCGACGACGGGCGCGATGGATGCAGCGGCGGCAACGGGCGCGACGAGCGTCACGGACCCAGCGAACGTTACAGACGCGGCGAGGACGGCGAACGCTACGGCCCCGGCAGACGCGGCGGATGCGGTGGATGCCGTTGCGCACGACGGCGACGACGCGTCGATCGAGCTGCTGGAGAAGGCGAACGCGCGGATGGCGGACGAACTGCGTACGCGCACGACGAAACTGTTGGACGACGTGCTGTATACGTCCAGCAATCTCATGCACAACGCCTTCGCGATGTCCGACCGCTGGGCGTGACCCGCCGAGCGTAACCCACCGGGCGTAACCCACAGGGCGTAACCCACAGGGCGGCGGGCACCCCATCCCTCTCCACCCATAGTGCGCAAGCTCACATGGTGCGGTAAAACCTCCATGGTGCGGTGACGCTAAACGGCTTGATTCCGCCATTGTGGAGAAATTGTGTTACCGCACCATGGGAGAAGAGGGGGTTGGGAGGGGCGCGGGAGGGGTACGGGCGGGGCGCGTCATTCGCCATGGGCGAGATTGGGGTGGCGCGGCACCCGCCCCGCCGACTACCCTGTTGACGTATGAGTGGGAATTCCAATTGGACCAATCCGTTGCGCGACCCGCGCGACCTGCGCCTGCCGCGCATCGCGGGCCCGTGCTCGCTGGTCATCTTCGGTGTGACCGGCGATCTGGCGCAGAAGAAACTACTGCCCGCCGTCTACGATCTGGCCAACCGCGGCCTGCTGCCGCCGAGCTTCGGCCTGACCGGCTTCGCACGGCGCGACTGGACGCAGGAGCATTTCATCGAATTCGTGAAGACGGCCGTCCAGGCGCGCTGCCGCACGCCGTTCAAGGAGTCGACGTGGAACAACCTCGCCGCCGGCATCCGGTTCGTGCGCGGCACGTTCGACGACCCCGAGGCGTTCGAACGTCTCAGCGCCACCGTGCAGGAGCTCGACCGCGACCGCGGCACGCGCGGCAACCACGCGTTCTACATGTCCGTGCCGCCGAGCGCGTTCCCGATCGTCTCCAAGCAGCTGGCCGCATCCGGCCTGTCGCGCTCCACGGAGGGCGCGTGGCGGCGCGTAATCATCGAGAAGCCGTTCGGCCACGACCTCGCCAGCGCGCAGGAGCTCGACCGCGTCGTCTCCGAAGTGTTCGACCCGAGCTCGGTGTTCCGCATCGACCATTACCTCGGCAAGGAGACCGTGCAGAACCTGCTGGCCCTGCGTTTCGCGAACTCGATGTACGAGCCGATCTGGAACGCGAACTACGTGGACCACGTGCAGATCACCATGGCCGAGGACATCGGCATCGGCGGCCGCGCCGGCTACTATGACGGCATCGGCGCCGCACGCGACGTGATCCAGAACCACCTGCTGCAGCTCATGGCCCTGACGGCCATGGAGGAGCCGGTGAGCTTCACCGCGAAGGACCTCACGGCAGAGAAGACCAAGGTGCTCTCCGCCGTGCGTCTGCCGAAGGACCTCGCCGCCAACACGGCCCGCGGCCAGTACGCGAAGGGCTGGCAGGGCTCGCACGAGGTCGTCGGGTATCTGGACGAGAAGGGCATCGACCCGAAATCCACCACGGAGACGTATGCGGCGATCCGCCTCGACATCGACACGCGCCGGTGGGCGGGCGTGCCGTTCTACCTGCGCACCGGCAAGCGCCTCGGCAAGCGCGTCACCGAAATCGCCGTCGTGTTCAAACGCGCGCCGCACCTGCCGTTCGAACAGACCGCGGTGCGCGAACTCGGCAAGAACGCGATCGTGATCCGCGTGCAGCCGGACGAGGGCGTGACGATGCGCTTCGGCGCGAAGGTGCCGGGCGGCACCACGATGGAGGTCCGTGACGTGAACATGGACTTCAGCTACGGCCGCTCGTTCACCGAGAACTCGCCGGAAGCGTACGAACGCCTGATCCTCGACGTGCTGCTCGGCGATCCGCCGCTGTTCCCGACCACCGAGGAAGTGAACCTGAGCTGGAAGATCCTCGACCCGATCGAGGAGTTCTGGTCGACGCTCGGCCAGCCGCAGCCGTACCGCGCGGGCACGTGGGGCCCCGCCGAAGCCGATGAGATGCTGGCGCGCGAAGGCCGCCATTGGAGGATGCCATGATCATCGATATGCCGAACACCCGCACGCGTGAAATCGCGCACAAGATCGACGAGCTGCACGAGGAACGCGGCGAGTCGGCGACCGGCCGCGTACTCACGCTGCTCATCGCCGCCGACGACGCCGACCTCGAACACGCGCTCGAGGTCGCCAACGCGGCCAGCCGCGAGCACCCGTGCCGCGTCATCGCGATCGTGCCGGACACGTCGCGCCGCGACGCCGGAGACGGTACGGACGCGGGCACGGACGCAGGCGGCGTCAAGGCGATGGAGAAGACCGACAATCCCGCCATCGACCTGACCGACGGCCCCGCCGGCTCGAACCTCGACGCGCAGGTGCGCTTCGGCGCGGACGCCGGCGCGGGCGAGATCATCATCCTGCGCCCGCGCAACGGGCTCATCAGCCACCCGGACACGCTCGTCATCCCGCTGCTCGTGCCGGACGTGCCGGTCGTCGCATGGTGGCCGACCACGCCGCCGTCGAACCCGGCGAAGGACCTGATGGGCGCGATGGCCCGCAGCCGCATCACCGACGCGATGCGTTCCAGCAATCCGGAGGCGACGATCGAACGACTGCGCCGCAGCTGGACGCCGGAGGACGTGGATCTCTCGTGGACGCGACTGACCGTGTGGCGCGGACTGCTCGCCTCGATGCTCGACCAGCCGCCGCACCTGCCGATCACGGCGGCGAAGGTGACCGGTCCGCGCGAATTCCTGCCGATGGATCTGCTGTGCGCGTGGCTGCGCCTCAAGCTCGGCGTGCCCGTCGACGTGGAATACGTGGACGGCGCCGAGGCGGTGACCGGCGTGGCGCTCACGCGCGCGGACGGTGTGGTGTCGCTGGAACGCCCGCACGAGGATCAGGCGCTGATCTCGATGCCCGGGCAGACGCCGCAGACCATCTCCGTGCCGGTGCGCACCATCGAGGACTGCCTGACCGAGGAGCTGCGCCGCATCGACCCGGACGAGGTCTACGGCGAGGTCATCAACGAAGGCTGGGATCTAATCCGGCACTGAACGGCGGGGCTGTTCCGGCTGTATGCCGGAACGGCCGGCATGGCCGGCACGCAACCGGAATGAAGGAGACATCAGACATCATGGCAAACCGCAAACTCGTCGTCTACCCGGACAAGGACACGATGATTCAGGCCGGTGCGCGGCGTCTCGTGCTCGCGCTGCTCGACCTGCTCGACGAACGGCTGCCCGGCGGGGACGTACGCGGGCGCGTCGACGTGGCGCTGTCCGGCGGGTCCGCCGCGCAACCGCTCGGGCTCGTGGCGGCCGATCCGCTCGCCGCGTCGATCGACTGGGCGCGCGTCCACTTCTGGTTCAGCGACGAACGGTTCGTGCCGGCGTACGACACCGACCGCAACGCGCTCGAGGCACGCCGGCTGCTGCTCGACCGGCTGGTCGCCGACGGGTTGCTGCCGGAATCGAACATCCACGAGGTGCCGGCGGACACGCGCTCCCCGGAGGAGATCATCAACCAGATCGACGATGGCGCCGCGAACGCCACATTGGTGAACACGGCCGCGAACGTGTACGCGAACGAGATGATTCGCGAGATGGGCCCGGAGCCCGCGTTCGACCTGATGATCCTCGGCATGGGGCCGGACGGGCACTACGCTTCGCTGTTCCCCGCGTCTTCGGGGCACTCCGAGGTGCTGGTGGATGATCGGTTGGCCGTGGGCGTGACCCGCTCCCCCAAGATGCCGCCGTTGCGCGTGTCTCTGACCGCGCCGGTCATCGCGCGATCCCGCCGCACGTGGTTCTTCGCGGCCGGTGCCGGCAAAGCCGATTCGCTCGCGCATGTGTTTGCGGCTGGAGACGGCAAGCCCGGCGACCCGGAGTACCCGTCGTCGTTCGCCGGCGGCGCGGACGAGTTCGTCTGGTTCACCACCGAGGAGACCGTGGCGAAACTGTAGGCTCCCGCGTCGTAAATTCTCGTTGCGAGGGGTAGATTCTCACCCTCGCGAACATCCATCTGCGTTACAAGGGGTGCTCGGCATCGCTGACCCAAGCCTATTCGGGCCTTATACGCCCCAAATGGGGCGTATAAGGCGGGCGAGGCACCCCTCGCAACGCAGATAAACCCCGACGATGACGGAAATCCACCCCTCGTAACGCAGAAGACGCCCCATAGGGGGCGCCTCGACAAGAACATGAACCCGGGATGCGAGCCGGATGGGCCACATCCCGTTCTCGGCGCGATTTTGGTGCGCAACACAGTGGTTTTGCGCACCAAAATCGCGCCGATCGTTTGTGAGAGCAGTCAGGAGGGCTACTCCTCAATCTCCGGCTTCGTTCTGTCTCGTCCGGCTATCGCCGGACCCGAACCGGTCGAGAGCCCACAGGGCCCTCCCCAGCCGCGAAGCGAGCCCTACGCATCGACTCCCGGAGCCCGGCTCGATCTGCAATTACGGACTCGTCTACGGCGAGACTCGATACCGGCTCGGCGGTAAACCGCCTCGCA
>NZ_BCFK01000018.1 GCF_001417815.1 Bifidobacterium aesculapii | reverse complement strand
CCGAAGAGGGCCGGGAAGCCCACCGGGCTTCCCTAAGCCTTGTCCTGTCCGGCTATCGCCGGACCTGAGCCGGTCGGACGGCCCACCGGGCCGTCCTCAAGCCGGAAGATCAGCTCTGCTGCTCTTCCGGCTTCATGTTGTCTTGCTTGGCTATCGCCAAGCCCGAAGAGGGCCGGACGGCCCACCGGGCCGTCCTAAGCCTGAGATTGAAGCCTCAGGCTTCAATCTCAGGCTTGCCCTCTTCGGCCCACAACGTGTGGAACACGCCGGGCTTGTCGACGCGGCCGTAGGTGTGAGCGCCGAACAGGTCGCGCTGCGACTGGGTCAGAGCGGTGGGCAGACGCTTGGAGCGCAGGCCGTCGTAGTAGGCCAGGGAGCTGGAGAACACCGGGGTGGGGATGCCCGCCTCGATGGCCTTGACGATCACGCGGCGCCACGCGTCCTGCGATTCGCCGATGATCTTCTCGAAGTACGGGTCGAACAGCAGCGAGGCGGGCGGGTTGTCGCCCTTGAACGCCTCGGTGATGCGGTCCAGCAGGAACTGCGCGCGGATAATGCAGCCGCCACGCCAGATGCGCGCCACCTCGGACAGGTTGATGTCCCAGCCATACTCCTTCGCGCCGTCCTGGATCTCGTTCAGGCCCTGCGCGTACGCCACCACCTTGGAGGCGAACAGCGCCTTGCGCACATCCTCGATGAACGCGGCCTTATCCTCACCGTCCAAGTCGATCGTCTTGTTCGGACCGGCCAGGTTCTCCTTCTGGGCGGCCTCGCGCAGCTCGCCGTGCGAGGACAGGGCGCGCGCGAACACGGCCTCGCCGATCGAGGCGACCGGGGAGCCGAACTCAAGACCGGTCTGCACGGTCCACGTGCCGGTGCCCTTCATGCCCGCATGGTCCACGACCACGTCCACGAACGGCTTGCCGGTGGCCGCATCCTTGTGGTGCAGCACTTCGGCGGTGATCTCGATCAGGTAGGAATCCAAATCGCCCTTGTTCCACTCGTCGAACACGTCCGCGATCTCCTCGGCGTCCAAGCCCAGACCGCGACGCAGGATGTCGTACGCCTCGCCGATCACCTGCATGTCCGCGTACTCGATGCCGTTGTGCACCATCTTCACGAAGTGGCCGGCGCCGTCGGTGCCGATGTGCGTCACGCACGGCTCGCCGTTCACCTTCGCCGCGATCGACTCAAGGATCGGGCCGAGCGTCTTCCACGACTCCACGGTGCCGCCGGGCATCAGGGACGGGCCGTTGAGCGCGCCTTCCTCGCCGCCGGACACGCCGCAGCCCACGAAGTGGAAGCCCTTGGCGCGCACCTCCTTCTCACGCTTGATGGTGTCCTTGAAGAACGAGTTGCCGCCGTCGACGATGATGTCGCCCGGCTCGAACACCTCCTCGAGCTGCTCGATCACCGCGTCGGTCGGGCCGCCGGCCTTGACCATGATGATCGCGGTGCGCGGACGCTTCAACGACGCCGCGAACTCCTCCAGCGTCTTCGCCGGCACGAAATCACCCTCGGCGCCATGCTCGGCCATGAGCTTCTCGGTACGGGAGTAATGACGGTTGAACAACGCCACCGTATTGCCGTGATGCGCCAGATTCCGCGCCAGGTTCGACCCCATCGCAGCCAGTCCGATCACACCGATATTCGCCTTAGCTTCGGCCATTGCCTTGCCTTTCGATCGAGACGTCACCCGCCCGCGTACGCCGCTGGACAGGCTTGATTATCCAAGGAAAGTCTAACCCGTCATGCACCAGCCGTCACCTACTCGTCTTATGGCGCAACGCCGCGGGATGCATCACAATGTGACGAACACGACATTTTCCGGTTCCGCCACGATTCCGCCCCTTCCGCCACGTTGCGCCGCACGCCGCGCCACGGCGTGTCCGCCGGGATTCCGGCGTTTTGCCGCCACAGCACCACGGCACTACATCTAGCGATATGCTCGACGACACGCCACTACGGATAGCGTTTACTCGGGAATCAATCCCCGGTAGTCTATCCTCCGCACGACTTCATGCCGCCGGCATCAACCGCCCACACTCGATCGGAGACCACCATGACCGTCACCGTGTTCACCAAGCCGCGTTGCCCGCAGTGCGACGCCACCAAGCGCCAGCTGACCAAGCTCGGCATCCCGTTCGAGACGGTGGACCTGACGCAGAACCCGTCCACGCTGGAACAGCTGCAGCAGGCCGGCTTCCAGCAGGCGCCGGTCGTCATCACGCCGGACAACTCGTGGACCGGCTACCGCCCGGACCTGATCCGCGAGCTCGCGAAGACCTCCGCCGCACAGGCACCCGCGGCCGCCGCGAACACCGTCGAAGCGCACGCCGTCGCCGCATGAGCACAACCCCGAAGGTCAGCGCCGCACCCAACGGCCCCAAGGATCTCAGCGCCCTGACCGGCGTGCATGAGGCCCGCCCCCGAACGGCCGCGGCAGCATCCCGACAGGTGCACGCCGCGCCCAACGGACCGCAGGACCTCAGCGCCCTGACCGGCGGCGCAGCGCCCACGAATCCCGGCAGATTCCGGACATCCTCATCGTGTGAAACGCACGATGCACAGGAGACATCGCACGAGCCGCACGTCCACACCTCCGGACACGGCGCCGCACACCGCAGCGCCCCCATCGCGCTGCACGGCGGCGAAACCACCACGCACGACGACTCCACTCCGAGCGCACCGGAATCCACGGCCCGGCAAGGCCGCGCCAAGGCCATCGGCGCACTCGTGTACTTCTCGTCCGCGTCGGAGAACACGTCGCGGTTCGTCGCCGGGCTCAAGCTCGGCGAGGCCGGCATCAACGTGTACCGCATCCCGCTCAAACCGAACGCGCCGGTGCTCAACGTGCGCGAACCGTACGTCATCATGGTGCCCACCTACGGCGGCGGCGACGCGCGCAAAGCCGTGCCGCCGCAGGTCAAACGGTTCCTCAACCGTCCGGCGAACCGCGCGTGGATCCGCGGCGTGATCGCCTCCGGAAACACGAACTTCGGCACCGCGTACGGCGCCGCGGGCGACATCATCGCCGCGAAATGCCGCGTGCCGTACCTCTACCGTTTCGAGCTGATGGGCACGCGCGAGGACTCGCGCAAGGTGCGCGACGGCCTCGTGCGATTCTTCACGCAATCGCTCTGACGCCGACGCGCTGACGACGTGACCGTGGCCGTCGGCGCCGCGGACGCGCACGGAACGTGCGGGCACCACGGCCCCGACGCCCGCAGCCGACCTATCCGACCCACCGAACAACAGACCGAACAACAGACCGCAAGACAGACCGAAAGACCCGATTCACGATGACCGACACCACCGCGAACACGAACGCCACGAACGCGACCTCAGCATCCGCCGCGAACGCGACCATCCCCAACTACGACCCCAGCACCGACTACCACGCGCTCAACGCCATGCTCAACCTGTACGACGAGCACGGCCAAATCCAGTTCGGCAAAGACAAGGAAGCCGAGCGCGCCTACATCGCGAACGAGATCGAGCCGAACACCAAGCGCTTCGCCACCACCGGCGAGCGCCTGCGCTGGCTCATCGACGGCAACTACTACGACGGCGACGTGTTCGCCCGCTACAGCGCCGAATTCCTCGACTCGTTCTACGCGCACGCCGCGGACGCGCACTACGAGTTCGAAACGTTCCTCGGCGCGTTCAAGTTCTTCCGCTCCTACGCCCTCAAATCGTTCGACGGCACAACGTACCTCGAGGACTTCCCGCAGCGTTGCGCGGCCGTCGCGCTCGACCTGGCCGCCGGCGACGAGGATGCGGCCGTGCGATACCTCGACGAAATGCTCGCCGGCCGCTTCCAGCCGGCCACGCCCACGTTCCTCAACCTCGGCAAGGCGCAGCGCGGCGAACCGGTCAGCTGCTTCCTCGTGCGCATCGAAGACAACATGGAGTCGATCTCGCGCGGCATCAACGCGGCCCTGCAGCTGTCGAAGCGCGGCGGCGGCGTGGCGCTGCTGCTGAGCAACCTGCGCGAACTCGGCGCGCCGATCAAGCACATCGAAAACCAGTCGAGCGGCGTCGTGCCCGTCATGAAGCTGCTGGAGGACTCGTTCTCGTACGCGAACCAGCTCGGCGCGCGCCAGGGCGCGGGCGCCGTCTACCTCAACGCGCATCATCCGGACATCATGCGTTTCCTCGACACCAAGCGCGAAAACGCCGACGAAAAGATCCGCATCAAGTCGCTCGCGCTCGGCGTCGTCGTGCCGGACGTGACGTTCGAACTCGCCAAGCGCAAGGAGAAGATGGCGCTGTTCAGCCCGTACGACGTGGAACGCGTGTACGGCAAACCGTTCGCCGACATCTCCGTCACCGAGAAGTACGACGAGATGGTGGCCGACGAGCGCATCAAGAAAACGTACATCGACGCGCGCAAGTTCTTCACCACGCTCGCCGAACTCCAGTTCGAATCCGGCTACCCGTACCTCGTCTTCGAAGACACCGTCAACCGCGCGAACCCGATCGACGGCCGCGTGACCATGTCGAACCTGTGCTCGGAGATCCTGCAGGTGCAGGAGCCAAGCGTCTACCGCGAAGACCTCTCCTACGAGCACGTCGGCCGCGACGTGTCCTGCAACCTCGGCTCGCTGAACATCGCGAAGGCGATGGACGGCGGCCTCGCCGGCACCGTCGAAACCGCGATCCGCGCGCTGACCGCCGTCGCCGAACACACGTCGATCGACGCGGTGCCGTCGATCCGCCGCGCCAACGAGGAAGGCCACGCGATCGGCCTCGGCCAGATGAACCTGCACGGCTTCCTCGCGCGCGAAGGATTCCGCTACGGCTCCGGCGAGGCGCTCGACTTCACCGACATGTACTTCATGACCGTCGCCTACCACGCCTACCGCGCCTCGCACGCGCTCGCCGTGGAGCGGGGCCGCGCGTTCGTCGGATTCGAGAAGTCCGATTACGCCAAGCCCGCCGGCGCCGGCAACTACTTCGACAAGTACACCGACGGACGCCGCTCCATCGAACCGCGCACCGCGGCCGTGCGCGACCTGTTCGCGCGCTACGGCGTGGCGATTCCGACCGTGGCCGACTGGGCCGCGCTGCGCGACGAGATCCTGCGCGACGGACTGTACAACCAGAACCTGCAAGCCGTGCCGCCCACCGGTTCCATCTCGTACATCAACCACAGCACGTCGTCGATCCACCCGATCGCCTCCAAGATCGAAATCCGCAAGGAAGGCAAGATCGGGCGCATGTACTACCCCGCGCCGTACATGACCAACGACAATCTGGAGTACTTCCAGGACGCGTACGAGATCGGATGGCAGGCCATCGTCGACACGTACGCCGAAGCCACCCAGCACGTCGACCAGGGCCTGTCGCTCACCTTGTTCTTCCCGGACACCGCCACCACGCGCGACGTGAACAAGGCCCAGATCTACGCGTGGCGCAAAGGCATCAAGACGCTCTACTACATCCGCATCCGCCAGCAGGCGCTTGAGGGCACGGAAGTGGCCGGCTGCGTCTCCTGCATGCTCTGATGGAGCGTCATCCGCGTTGCGGGCGGACTCGACGTACCTTCGTACGCCTTCGCCCGCCGCGCCTCGATGCCGCACGCATCAGAGTCTTCATGTGGACGGAGCGTCCTCGTCGTTGCTCCTCGGTCGACGTACCTTCGTACGCCTTCCCTCGGTGCGCCTCGAGGCCGCACACGTCACGCACACCCCACCTCCCACTCCGCCAGTCTCACCATGCACGAAACGTAGAAAGAGAGCGCGAGAATGTCGAAGACCGTATACCGCATGATTCTGCGCCTGACCGCGCCCGAGGAGTTCGCCGAGCGCGACCGTCGCACCGACGGCGACGACGACTGAACGAATCGAATCAACCGAACACACGACACACCAGCCCACAACGACAAGGAACCCACCATGGCACCGATCTCAGTACCGCGCAAACCGCTCAAGCTCATCGACCGCGTCTCCGCGATCAACTGGAACCGCCTCGAGGACGAGAAAGACCTCGAAGTGTGGGACCGCCTGACCGGCAACTTCTGGCTGCCGGAAAAGGTGCCCGTCTCCAACGACATCCCCTCCTGGCAGTCGATGAGCGAGGAGGAGCACACGCTCACCATGCGCGTGTTCACCGGTCTCACGCTGCTCGACACGATCCAGGGCACCGTGGGCGCGGTCTCGCTCATCCCGGACGCGCTCACACCGCACGAGGAGGCCGTGTACACGAACATCGCGTTCATGGAGTCCGTGCATGCGAAGTCGTACTCCTCCATCTTCTCCACGCTGTGCTCGACCGAGCAGATCGACGCCGCGTTCGCATGGAGCGAGGAGAACGAGTATCTGCAGAAGAAGGCGCAAATCGTGCTCGACTACTACGAGGGCGACAGCCCCCTGAAGCGCAAGGTCGCTTCCACGCTGCTCGAATCGTTCCTGTTCTACTCCGGCTTCTACCTGCCGATGTACTTCTCGAGCCACGCGAAGCTCACGAACACCGCCGACGTGATCCGCCTCATCATCCGCGACGAGGCCGTGCACGGCTACTACATCGGCTACAAGTACCAGAAGGGTCTGGAACTGGCGAGCGAGGCGAAGCGCGAGGAACTGCGCGAATACACGTACGACCTCCTGAACGAGCTGTACGACAACGAGGTGGAGTACACCGAGTCGCTGTACGGCGGCGTGGGTCTCGTGGACGACGTGGAGAAGTTCCTGCGCTACAACGGAAACAAGGCGCTGATGAACCTCGGCTACCCGGCCCTGTTCCCCGCGGAGATCTGCGACGTGAACCCGGCGATCATCGCCTCCCTCTCGCCGAATGCGGACGAGAACCACGACTTCTTCTCCGGTTCCGGCTCCTCCTACGTGATGGGCAAGGCCGAGGAGACCGACGACGACGATTGGGACTTCTGAGCCATCGCTCCCGACTGTTCTCGGCGCGATTTTCGTGCGCAAAACCGGTGTTTTGCGCACGAAAATCGCGCCGATGGTTATCCGCTCAGAGTAGGCGCCGCAGATGGCGCCACCATGGGGACGTGTCTAGTTCACCATGGGGGCGCCATCTGCGTTACGAGGGGTGCATTTCCGCCATTGTCGGGGTTTATCTGCGTTACGAGGGGTGCCTCGCCTGCGGCATACGGCCTATTATGGGCGTAATCGGGCCTGAATGGGCGTGGGGCAACGATGCCGGGCACCCCTTGTAACGCAGATGGATGTCCGAGAGGACGCCGATGTACCCCTCCCAACGCAACAAGCCGGCAATGGAAGCGGGCCGCACCACGCAGCGGCCCGACACACACCGCCGGCATGCGGCCGAATGGAAGGCAAAGCCCTCCTCATCCGATGCGAAGTGGTTGAATAGGGGTATCTGGCTTCGGACAAGGAGGAGTTCCATGATCAACGAGGAATACAAGGCGATGCTCGGCGGCAAATCCGTCATCCGCGAATTGAGCGAATACGCGACGGCCCGCGGCAAGGAAATCGGGTACGAGAACGTCTTCGACTACTCGCTCGGCAACCCCTCCGTGCCGGCGCCCGCCGACTTCACCAGGACGATGGTCGACCTGTACGAGCACGGCGACCCGGTCGCCATCCACGGCTACTCCCCCTCGCTCGGCATTCCGAGCGTGAAGGAGGCCATCGCCGATTCGCTCAACCGCCGATTCGGCACCAGCTACACCGGCAACCACATCTTCCCGACCACCGGCGCGGCCGGCGCCCTCGCCCACGCGATGCGCGCCGTTACCAAACCCGGCGACGAGATCATCACGTTCGCACCGTACTTCCCCGAATACCAGCCGTACGTGAACGGCACCGGCGCGCACCTGACCGCCATCCCCGCAGACACCGCGAGCTTCCAGATCAACTTCGAGGCGTTCGAGGAGGCGCTCAACCCGAACGTGCAGGCGGTGCTCATCAACACGCCGAACAACCCGTCCGGCGCCGTCTACTCCGAGGCGACGCTCACGCGCCTCGCCTCGATCCTCACCGCGAAGCAGCAAGAATACGGCCACGACATCTTCCTCATCAGCGACGAACCGTACCGCGAGATCGTGTTCGACGGCAACGCACAGCCGTACTCGGCGAACTTCTATGCGAACACGCTCACCTGCTACTCGTGGTCGAAGTCGCTGAGCCTGCCGGGCGAGCGCATCGGCTACGTGGCGGTGAACCCGGCCGCCACGGACGCGGACCTGCTCGTGCCGATGATGGGCCAGATCTCGCGCGGCACCGGCCACAACTGCCCGCCGAGCTCGATCCAGCTGGGCGTGGCGAAGGTGCTCGACGAGACCTCCGACCTGTCCGTGTACGAGACGAACATGAACCTGCTGTACGACGCGCTCACGTCGATCGGCTTCGACGTGGTGCGCCCCGGCGGCACGTTCTACATCTTCCCGAAGGCGCTCGAGGAGAACGCGACCGCGTTCTGCCTCAAGGCGAAGGAATACGATCTAATCCTCGTGCCGTCGGAGAGCTTCGGCGTGCCCGGCTACTTCCGCATGGCCTACTGCATAGACACGGAGAAGGTCAAGCGGTCGATCCCCGCGCTGGAACGCTTCGCCCGCGAACAGTACGGACTGTAGGCGTAGGGCCGGCCCGAAGACCTACCCGGTGACGCCGGGCGTCACGCCCTGCCGGCCTTGGACGGGTCGATGCTCATCGTCTGGAACCGGTTCGCCATGAAATCGTCACCGTAATTCATGGCGAACCACTGGGTGATGGGCGAATCCTGCGGCAGGCCGGCCATGCGCCCGTACCAGCAGTCGAGCGCCATCAGCGTGAACACGATGTCGACGACCATCAGCACCGCGCACACGGTGGTGAGCGAATACCGCACCTTCCACGGGATGCGGTTGATGAGCCGCAGCAGCCGCGGCAGAATCCACCGCACCCATACCACGCCGATCAGCCCCCAGAAGACCATGTATTTGCCGGACGTGCGCCCGTCGATCGAAAGCCACTGGCCGGTGTAGTCCCATGCGGTGATGCCGAACGCCACCTCCATGAACCAGCTGGTCGCGTATTCGAACACGCCGCCGATCACCGCCGACGCGCAGAAGATGAGGAACGGGTTCGACTTCCACAACCGGTTGAGCGAGACGGTGACGAGCACCGCGCCGCACCCGTAGATCGGCGAGAACGGGCCCCACAGCAGGCCCGCGCGGTCCTGCAGTTCGCCGTGGTACATCGCCATGTGGTATACGGTCTCGATGGCGAGGCCGAACACGCACGCCACGGTGAACAGCCAGAAGATGTTGAAGAAGTCGAGCGCGATATAGCCTTTGCCGGACGGGTCGCGCCCGAGCATGCCCGTTTTGACGGCGCTTTCGTAGGCGGAACGGTCGTCCATGCGTTTGAGCGCGCGTTGCAGACGTCGTTCCTCGATCAGCCCGGGATCGCACGCCACGGACACCGCCACGAGCAGCGCCATGCGCACGCCCGGCGCGATGAGGTTCGCGCCCAATCCTTCCAGCGCGAGCGACAGCATGCCTTCGGCCAGTGTGACGGGCATCAGCACGTACGCCCATCGCGCGGCGTAGCGGCGGCGGTTGCGCAGCAGCAGCACGCCGAACACGACGAGCGCGATGGCGGAGGCGATGAGCACGAGCGCCTGCAGCGCGGTGAGCACGGCCGTCAGACTGGCCGCGTCGAACGTGAGCTCGCCGCGCATGATCGACTTGACGGCGGCGATGGACGCGAGCACGACGATCGGCAATGTGACGAGCCCGTCGAGCAGTACGAGCACGCCGTAGACGCGCACGATGAACGGCAAGCGCGTGGCGTCGAGCCGATCCTGTTCGTCGAGTTCCACCGCGACGAGATCCGCGACCGCCGCCGATTCGGTTCCGGCGAGCGCACCTGCGGACGCATCGGTCTCCGCATCGTTTCGGGCCGACCCGCCCTGCTGCGATGCCGGCGTCACGGATTGCGCCGACTCTTTCTTCTGGGACTGCACCATACCGGCTCCCTTCCGCGCCCGATGCTGACGAACCAACGGCTCCGGGCCAACGGCGCAGGAGCGACAACATCCCAACGATGTCAATAGGCTAACATGACGGCCCGTAACCCCGTTTCCCGGTATTTACAGCGCCGAACGGACGAAATGACGCCCCTGGAACGTCCGTTTGACGCTGTAAAGCGGGAATAACGGTGGATTTGCCCGTATTGTTTGGCCGCTGCCCGTAATTCCCCGGGGCCATTGGCCTCGGCTCCTTCCCGAATCGAACCTCCGCAACGACGGCAAACGTTCGTTTTCAGGAAACGTCCAAGAACCGTACAGCGATGATTACGTAAGCCCGAAGAAGGCTTGCACGGCCACGCAAGCCTTCTCCCCGGCCGCAGCGGTGTACTGAATACCGAACACACCGACCGAACGGACTCCGATCGCCGGCACCATCGGCCCACCACCCCGGCGACCGGAGGCGCCGCCGCAAGCGTTTGGCGCACATCGAACGGTCGGACTGCAAAGGAAAGGCATCATCATGAGCAGCATCACTCAGGCCTCCGGCAAGCGGCGGATCATGGCCCGTGCGAACCGCGCGAACGCCGGCGAGACCAGCACCGCCACCAACACTGCCACGGGGCCGACCCCCAACACCGCGAAACGCCCCGCCCGTGGCCGCAACATCACCTCCTCGAGCGGCGCAATCGTCGGTTTGGCCGCCGCGGCCGCACTCGTCGTCGGCTTCGGCGGCGGCGCGGCCGGCACGGCGATCATGCGAACCACAACCGGCGGCACCGCCCCGAACGGCACCATCACCAACCAGATGGGCGTCCCCGGCGGCGCGAACACGATGAGCTACGACTACACCGGCACCTACACGGCGGCGCTCACGGCAGACGGCAAGTCGGTCGAATCGACGGGCGAGACCACGTCGGCCACCGACACCGACCAGAACGCGGCACTCGCGCGCAACGGCGGCACGTTGACCCTCACCGACGCGACGCTGACGAAATCCGGTGACTCCGACAATGCCGACAACAACAACTTCTACGGCACGAACTCCGTCTCCCTGACCGTCGGCGAAGACTCGAAAACCGTGATTTCCGGGTCGACACTCACCGCCGACTCGTCCGGTTCGAACGCCGTGTTCGTCACCGACTCGGGCACCGCACTCGTCTCCGACACGCAAATCGACACGACCGGCGACAATTCGCGCGGCCTCGACGCGACGTACGGCGGCACGATCCTCGCCGGCAGCATCACGGCGGACACGCAGGGCGACCACAGCGCGACCGTCGCCACCGACCGCGGCGGCGGCTCGATCTCGCTCAACGACGCCACGCTGAACACCGCCGGTTCCGGCTCACCGTTGCTCTACTCGACCGGCGACGTGCAGGTGACGAACGTGACCGGCACGTCCACCGGCTCGCAGATCGCCGGCATGGAGGGTCTCAACACGATCCTCATCAAGGATTCGACTTTGACCAGCACGATCACGGACAAGACGGCGAGCGACCCAGTGGCGAACGGTGTCATCATCTACCAGTCGACCTCCGGCGACGCGGAATCCTCGACCGGCGAGCACGCGACGTTCCAGGCCGCCGATTCGACGCTGAAATCCGCGATCGAATCCGGTTCGATGTTCTACTTCACGAACACCACGGCCGACGTCGTCCTGTCGAACACGACGCTCGACTTCGATTCGGACAAGGCGGCGCTCATCACCGCGGCCGGCAACAACGCGAACAGTTGGGGCCAGGCCGGTTCGAACGGCGCGACGGTCACGTTCACCGGCCGCAATCAGACGCTCAAGGGCACGGTGAGCGCGGACACGATTTCGTCGGTCACGCTGAACCTGCTTGAGGGTTCGACGTGGACCGGCGCCGCGAGCATCACCGAAAACGCGAGCGCGCCGTCCGACGGCACGACGGACGCGCCGATCACGGTGAACGTGGACGGCACCTCCACGTGGGTCGTGACCGGCGACGCCACCGTTTCCGCGCTCAACGTGGCGGACGGCGGCAAGGTCGTCGACGCCGACGGCGATACGGTCACGATCAAGACGAACGGCAAGACCGTCGTCAAGGGCGATTCCGACGTAGCGGTGACCGTGACCGGCGACTATTCGACGACATTGCCCGACGACGCGACCGGCGACGGCACGACGCTCGCCACCGACCTCATCGACCGTTCCGACTACGACACGCAGTTCGGCACCTCGACCACATGGTCGATGTGAGCGGATGCCGATGCGGCGGCCTCGTCATTCGTTTCTTTCCTTTTCCACCAACCCCCATCCACTTCCATCGATTCCACCTCTGAAAGGACTCATCATGACCAGCACCAACAACACCAGCGCCAACGGCAACGCGACGAACGACCAGAACACCACCGTCATCGGCCGGCAGGATTCCGCCGACCGCGGCGAAACGACCACGACCACGCTGCCGCCGCAGCAGACCGCTCCGGCCCAGCAGCCCGGCGCCCAGAACGCGTTCGGCACCACCTACAGCGCGGCCCCACACGCCCAGACCACGCGCGGGGCAGGCGAGTCCACGCAAGTCGATTCCACACCTGCAAACCGATTCGGCAACGGATACGGGCAGAACGGATACGGCGCAGCCGGCGGCTTCGCAGGAGCTTCCGGCGGATACTCGTACACGCCCGCATTCACACCGAACACACAGGCCACGCCGTCTGGAATCGGCAACGCTTCGGGCGTGGCCGCGCCCGGAGAGGGCTTCCCGGGCGGCGTTCCCGGAATCGCGGCCGGAACACCCGCCGGCAAGCTGGGCGGCAAGGCGATCGCAATCATCGCGGGCGTGACGCTGGTGTGCGGCCTGCTCGGCGGCGTGGCGGGCGGCGTCACCGTGAGCGCGCTGACCAAGTCCGACGGCCCCGGCACCAGCCAGATGGGCCAGATGCCCGGCGGCTCGAACGGCATGGGACCGGGCAACGGGCAAGGCGGTGGCATGGGGCCGATGAGCGGTGCCGATTCCCAGGGCTCCTCCGGCTCGGACTCCAGCGATTCGGGTTCCGGCTCCTCCAGCAGCTACTCGGGCAACGCCTCCTCCGGCGATGCCATCGCCTCCTGATCTCCAGCCTCAGTGTGCGGAATTACTTGCACACCGTATAGCTAAACCCGCCCCCGGTACGCAACCCCCGGTACGCGGAATCGCCTGATTCCGCGCGCCGGGGTATTAGCGTTGCTCCACATCAGAACCATCACGCGGAGTGTGGAGCGCCGCTGCACCACACTCCACCCCGTGAAGGCTCCATCACAGTTATGTGGAGCAATATCGCTCCACACCCCATCACATCAGTACCATTCCCACCCAGTGTGGAGCAGCGCCGCACCACACTCCGCCCACGAAAGACCCCGCAATAATTGTGTGGAGCAATATCGCTCCACACCCCTCCCACAGACCCGCACTTCCCCACCATGTGGAGCACGGCCGCACCACACAAGCATCCCGCAACCGCGTGTGGAGCAGCACCGCACCACACTCAACCCCGCGGGCGCCCATCACGATTGCGTGGAGCAATAACGCTCCACACTCCATCACAAACCCTCAATTTCCCCCCGTGTGGAGCAACGCCGCGCCACACTCCGCCCGACGAGAGCCCCGCGCGGAGATATTAATTAGACACTTTGCCTACCGACACGGCAATCGATGGTGATTTTCCGTTCCCGTGGACTAGGGTATGCAGTGGAATAGGGAATGTCGACATAAAAAATTGACAGTGCGTCAAACAGGAGGGTGAGAGCACCACGACGCACAGCGCCGGACGAACACCGATCCGTAGAGCGGGCAAACCGGGGACTGCGGCACGGAACGTGACGGTACCGACAACGCTCCGCCGCACAACACCGAGGTCCCGTCACCACAGGAACGGTGCGGCACCGCGAGTCGCGGCCGTACCACGGGCCGCACCACACAGTGCGGCGCGGCCCGTGCGACTCGGCCCGCACGGCACTACGCCGCACGGCGCAGTGTCCGCATGACATAATGCCCGCACGGCGCACCGTGTTATGCACGCCGGGACACGACACGGCATGACACAGCACCGTGCGGTGTGTACACCGCGGCACGGCACACCGCCGCACGCCAACGTACCGCACCCCGCGCACACCCCGCGCACACAACAGCACACGACAACACAGGCAAGAGTAAAGGACAGCAAAGCATGGGCAACGTTCTCGCGATACTGAAACGCGACCTCATCCGCATGCTCAAGGTACCTGCGGCATGGGTCATCGCCGCGGGCCTCATCCTCATCCCCCCGCTGTACGCGTGGTTCAACATCGTGGGATTCTGGAACCCGTACGGCAACACGCACGGCATCCAAGTGGTCGTCGCCAACAACGACAAAGGCACCGACAACGCACTCATCGGCAAACAGAACCTCGGCGATCAGATCGTCACCCAGCTCGAGGCGAACAACCAGCTCGGCTGGATGTTCGCCAGCGAATCCGCGGCGATGAGCCAAGTCGAATCCGGCAAAGCCTACGCCGCCATCATCATCCCCGAAGACTTCAGCGACCGCATGGCCGGCGTCGTCACCGGCGGCAAACGCCCGAACCTCGAATACTACGTCAACGAAAAAGCGAGCGCCATCGCGCCGAAAATCACCGACATCGGCGCCAGCACCGTCGACACGCAGGTCAACGGCACGTTCGTCTCCACCGTCAGTGAAGTCCTCTCCGAAGCGGTCAACAAGGCGAGCGACAAAGCCAGTGCCACCGCCGGCACGCTCCAGACGAAAACGCTCACGTCACTCGACGAGGCGCGACGCGACGTCGTCAACACGCGCGACAAAATCAGCGAACTCACCACCACGCTCAAGCAGACGCCCACCAAAACGCAGGAGGCGCGCACCGCGCTCGCCGACGTGCAACGTCTCGCCGCCGACGCGAGCAGCGGCCTGAACAGCACGTCGCAGCTCATCGGCGCCACGCAATCCACGCTCAACACGTTCGTCTCGTCCACGTCCGGCACGCTCGACACCGGCACGTCGCTGCTGTCGCAGGCATCGCAGCAGGCGAGCGACGGCGTCAACCAGGTGGCGGGCGGCATCACCGTCGCGAACGGCGCCGTCGGCGACGCGGTGACGACGCTCACGCAGGTCAACCAGACGAACAAGCAGGTCATCGACACGCTCAACGGCATCGTCGCGAACCCGCCCGCCGGCATCGACACCACCGCCCTCCAGCAGGTCATCGACAAGCTCGAACGGCAGAACGCGGCCACCGCCGAAACGCTCAAGGACGCGAAGACCCTCAACGACGACACGGCGAAGACCGCGCAGTCCGTCGCCGGTCTCGCCACGAACTTCAACAACGCCACGCAGTCGACGCTCGCCACCACCACCAACGCGCGCAAGACGCTCACGTCCGGCGCGCTGCCGCAGCTCAACAGCGGACTCAACACGCTCGCCGGCACCACCGGCACGCTCGCCGGCGGACTGACCAGTCAGGGCGCGCTGGTCGACCAGACGAACGTCGTGCTCGACCAGCTCGACCACGCCGCCGCGGACACCGTCACCGCGCTCGACGATACGGACAAGACGCTGGCAGGCGTGCAGACGCGGCTCGACACGGTCGCCACCGACCTGCGCGCGCTCGACACGTCCACCACGCTCGGCGACCTGTTCGGCGACGGTTCCGGCAAACTCGACACGAAGCGCATCGCGGAGTTCATGCTCTCCCCGACCGTGCTCGACACGAAGAAGCTGTACCCGGTCAACGCGTACGGCTCCGGCATGGCGCCGCTGTTCACCAACATGGCCCTGTGGGTGGGCGCGTTCGCGCTCGCCGTGATCCTGAAGCTCGAAACCGACGACGAGGGCATCGAGAACATGTCGATCACGCAGGGCTATCTGGGCCGGTTCACGCTGTTCAGCGTGTTCGCGGCGGCGCAGGGCGCGGTCACGACGATCGGCGACCTCGTCCTCGGCGTGCAGAGCGTGAACCCGTTCGCGTTCGTACTCACCGGCGTGATCACCTCGCTCGTGTACGCCTCGCTGATCTTCGCCCTGTCGACCACGTTCCTGCATGTCGGCAAGGGCGTGTGCGTCGCGCTGATCATCCTGCAGATTCCGGGCGCGTCCGGACTGTACCCGATTGAGATGATGCCGGACTTCTTCCGCAACCTGTACCCGTACTTCCCGTTCACGTATTCGATCGACGCGTTCCGTGAGACGATCGGCGGATTCTACGGCAACCAGTGGTGCGTGAAAATCGGCCATCTGCTCGTCTACTGGGTGCTGGGCCTCGCGCTCGGCATCCTGATCCGACCGCTCATGGCGAACGTGAACCGTCTGTTCGCGCGCGAGATCGCGGAAAGCGACATGATCATCGGCGAACCGGTGCACATGCCGGGCACCGAATACCGTCTGTCCACCGCGGTGCGCATGCTCACCAGCCACGAAGGCTACCGGGAGCGCGTCGAACGGCAGGCGGCGCGTTTCGCCGTGCTCTACCCGCGGCTCAAGCGGTGGGCGCTCGTCGCAGGCATCGTCGTGCCCGTCATCCTCGCGGTCACGTTCTCGCTCACGCCGAACACGAAGCTCGAGGCGTTGCTCGCATGGCTCATCTGGATCCTCATCATCATGGCGTTCCTCATCGCCATCGAATACATGAACGACAACCTGCGCCGGCAGACGGAGCTCGGCAACCTCGACGACGACGCGATCCGCGCGTACATCCGCGAGCGCGAACGCACCCGCGCGAAGGCGAGGGCGCGCAAGTGCGAACGAGTGAGGGAGCGCCTCGTCAAACCGTTGGAACCCACTCATGAAGGGAGACGCGCGCAATGAGCACGATCTGGCGCCTGTTCACCGGGGACGTGAAACGCATGTTCAGCAACGTCGTCTCCATCATCATCGTCATCGGACTGGTGGTGATTCCGGGATTGTTCTCCTGGTTCAACATCGCGGCGAGCTGGAATCCGTTCGGCAATCTCAAAAACCTGAAGTTCGCGGTGGCGAGCGTGGATGAAGGCTACAAGTCGGATCTCATCCCCGTGAAGATCACCATCGGCGACACCGTCGTGAACACGCTGCGCGCCAATTCGGAACTCGACTGGACGATCACGTCGAAGGACGACGCGATCGACGGCACGAAGTCCGGAAAATACTATGCGGCCATCGTCATTCCGAAGGATTTCAGCCGGAAGATGATGACGTTCTTCTCCGCCGACGTGGAGCACGTGAAGATCGACTACTACGACAACGAGAAGAAGAACGCGCTCGCGCCGAACCTCACCACGGAAGGCGCGACGGAAGTGAGCACGCAGATCAACGAAATGTTCGCCGAAACGCTGACGGGCACGGCGTTGTCGATCGCGTCGCAGCTCGCCGAGGACGTGTCGTCGCCGCAGGCGCAGACCGCGCTCGCACGGTTCAGCGCGAATCTCGGCGATTTCGCGACGACGCTGAACGGCGCGTCGACGACGCTCGCCGACTACGCGACGATCACCGGTTCCGCCGGCACGCTGCTCGACGCGTCCGGCGCGTTGCTCGACAACGCCGCCGGTTCGGCGAGCGATGCCGGCAAGCAGCTGGACGGCGCGAAGCAGGGTGTGAGCGACCTGTCCGGCGCGATGGGCACCGCGGCCGAGGCGCTGTCCGGCGCGCTGTCGAGCAGCGCGGACAGCTACGGCGCGGTGGCCGACGCGGTCGACACGCTGTACGCGGACGCGGGCACGCAGGCCACGGACACGGCCGGCGCGCTGGAGACGCAGGCGAAGCATGTCGGCACGCAGATCGCGCAATACCAGTCGATCCGCCAGTCCATCGCCGATTTGCAGGGCAGGCTGCCCGCGAACCTGCAATCGGCGTTGCAACCGATGCTGGACCGTCTCGACGCGGCGATCGCGCTGCAGCAGTCGCTGCAGACGCGGCTCAACGATGCGGCTGCGTCCGTGCGCGCGAAGAACGCGGACATGCAGGACAAGCACGCGCAGGTGAAGGATCTCGCCGTGCAGGCGCAGTCCGCGATCGCTGGCGTGAAGTCGGATTTCGACACGCAGGTCAAACCGCAGCTCACGCAGCTGAACGCCTCCGTGACCGATGCGACGAGGATTCTGGACGCGGGCGCCTCGCGGCTGACGGGCACGCTCGACGATCTGCATACGACCGCCGACAGCGCGAAGACCAATCTGGCCGACGTGCAGGGCACGCTGACGAAGGTGTCCGACAAGCTCGCGGCTGCGGGCAAGGAGCTTGGATCGTTCGAAAGCAAGCTCACGGACGCGTTGAACAGCGGCGACATGAGCATGGTCCGGGAGGTGCTGGGCAATAATCCGGAGACGCTGGCGGCCACGTTGGCGGCACCGGTCGAGTTGAAGCGCAAGGCCCTGTTCCCGGTCGCGAACTTCGGTTCGTCGCTCGCGCCGCTGTACCTGCTGTTGCCGTTGTGGGTGGGCGCGCTGCTCATGGCCGTCACGTTGAAGACGACGGTGTCGCGGCGAATCCGCAGCGAACTGGGCGACCCGCGGCCGCATCAGATGTATCTGGGACGGTACGGAATCTTCGCGCTGCTCGCGCTGCTGCAGAGCACATTCGCGTTCGGAGGCGCGCTGCTGTTCATCCACGTGCAGGCCGTACACCCGCTGCTGTTCATGCTCACCGGCTGGGCGAGCTCGCTGCTGTTCTCGTTCTTCGCGTACACGATGGTGGTGAGCTTCGGCAACGTGGGCAAGGCGATCGGCGTGCTGATGCTGATCATGCAGATCGCGGGCTCGAACGCGGCGTACCCGCTGCAGGTGCTGCCCGACTGGCTGGCTGCGATCAGTCCGCTGCTGCCCATCACGCATTCGGTGACGATGATCCGTGCGGCCATCGCGGGCATCTACGAGATGGACTATTGGAAGGCGTTGGGCGCGCTGGCGTTGTATGTGCTGCCGCTGCTGCTCATCGGCCTGGTGCTGCGCAAGCCCCTGGTCAAGTTCAACCAGTGGTACGTGGCGAAGGTGGAAAGCACCAAGGTGGTGGCGTAGCGGGTTCGGG
Source organism: Bifidobacterium aesculapii (assembly GCF_001417815.1). GTDB lineage: Bacteria > Actinomycetota > Actinomycetes > Actinomycetales > Bifidobacteriaceae > Bifidobacterium > Bifidobacterium aesculapii. The sequence continues at coordinate 914 of NZ_BCFK01000018.1, read as the reverse complement.
CGGCGCCGTGCGGGTTCCGGCACGCGACGTGCCGGGATATGCGTGCTGGGACCCGCCCATTACCTGCTAACCCTGTGAAGTGGTCTGGCGCTTGTTCGTCTCTACTGCGAGACGGTAGTTCGTCGTCGGATTTACGCAGCCGGGACGTGAACCTGCGCAGTCCGATGGCGAACCTGCGCGTTGTAGCATCGAACCTGCGCGATTAGGTCTCGAACCTGTACAGTCCGATGCCGAACCTGCGCATGGGGGTCGTGAAGACCGGCTCGCGCCGGGCGGGGTGGCATCAGGGGTTTCCTTGGTATTCCGGGCTTTTCGTGATGTGGCGCATATGTTCCGGATCCTTGCGGCAGGCTTCTTTCAGTACCCCCGTGCGCAGGTTATGGCTTGGACTGCGCAGGTTGGAGCCCGGATTGCGCAAGTTCAGTCGCCGATTGCGCAGGTTGAGGTGGTGCCGTTTTCTTGGACTGGGGGTTACGGGAGGCGGGCCATGGCGAGGTATACGAGGGAGCAGCGGCGGCGTGCGGTGGAGTTGTACATCCGGTACGAGTGCTGCACGGCGGACGTGATCCGGGAGTTGGGGTATCCCAGCCGGAATACGTTGCGCATGTGGCATCGGGACTGGCTCGAGGAACGGAAGACTGCCAGGCCGGATGAACGTGGGCATGCTTGGTCAAACGAACACGGGGATGCCCTAGCCGTCGTGCCGCGTGCGGGGCACCTCGCCCCACACCATCCTCCACCCCACCATTCCCATGGTGCGGTAACACAATTCCTCCATAATGGTGGAATTCCGCCATTTTCAGCAACCGCACCATGGGCCGTTTACCGCACCATGGGAAAGCGCAAGGTGGGAAGTATGGGGGAAGTGGGGGGGTGGTAGGTGGGGTAGGGGAAGTGGGGTGGGAGAAGTGGGG
>NZ_BCFK01000017.1 GCF_001417815.1 Bifidobacterium aesculapii | reverse complement strand
TTATTGGATGGAGGCTTGTTGGCGGGCGAGGTCGAGGGCCTTGTTGAAGGCGTCGGAGGTCCAGCTGGCGCCGGCGACCTTGTCCACTTTGAGGCCCTTGAGCGGTTTGCCGTCGACCACGCCGTTGATGGCGTTGGCGAAATCGGTCTGATGCTGCTTGGAGATCGACGTGAACGGGTGGCCGATCACCTCCACGGTCTCGACGTTCTGGTCCTTGATGGTGATGTGCACGTCGATGGAATCCTCGCCCACCGGACCGTACTGGCCGTTGATCGAGTACGTGCCGTCCTTGTAGTTGCCGGTGTCCTTCACGCCCGACGAGTCACCGGACGACGACGAATCAGACGAGGACGAATCGGAGCCGTCGCCCGACTGAGACTGCTCCTCCTGCGACTGCTCCGTCTCGCCCGAGTTGCCGGCGTACTGGTCGTCCATCGGCGTCGCCTTCGACTCGCCACAGCCGGCCACGCCGCCGAGCAGCGCCAACGTGGCGGCGGTCAGTGCGATCGCCTTCGTCGCCTTGCTGCTGCTTGTGCCGCTTGTACTGGTACCCATGTCGCCCATCCTATCGGTCACTCCTCACCGCCGGTCTTGGCTGCCTTGGTCGGATCGGCGAAACCGATGGCGGTCTCGCCGGTCTGCGCGCCCTCGACCTGCGCACCGGTGGATGCGGGCCTGCCGCCAGCCGCCTCGTACGCGGCGCGCGCCTGCTCGTCGTTCCACTTCTCGCCGACGAGCACGCCGTGGTTGAGCATGATCTCGCGCTGCGCGCAGCTGGCGACGAGCGCGTCGTGCGTGACGACGATGATCGTCGTGCCCTGCTCGTGCAGCTGGCGGAACAGGTCGAGCACGATCTTCTCGTTCTTCTCGTCGAGGTTGCCGGTCGGCTCGTCGGCGAGGATGAGCTTCGGCTCGTTGATGAGCGCGCGGGCGATGCACACGCGCTGCTGTTCGCCGCCGGACAGCTGGCTGGGCAGGTGGTGCGCGCGGTCCTTGAGGCCGACGCGTTCCAGCGCCTCCATGGCCTGCTTCTCGTCGACGACGGAATGGTAGTACTGGGCGACCATCACGTTCTCCACGGCGGTCAGGTGCGGCACGAGGTAGAACTTCTGGAACACGAGGCCGATCATGTTCTTGCGCACGTCGGCGAGCTGCGAGGCGTTGAGGTCCTCCAGCTTGCGGCCTTCGAGCTTCACGGAGCCCTTCGACGGCGAATCCATGCAGCCGATCATGTTCATCAGCGTGGTCTTGCCGGAGCCGGACGAGCCGACGATCGCCAGCCATTCGCCTTCCGGCACGGTGAGGGTGAGGTCGTCCACGGCGTGGAGGTCGCCGTAGATCTTCGAGATGTGGTCGAGTTCAAGCAGCATTGGTGTTCCTTTGACGACGGGTTACAGCGGGTTACGTTACGGGTTACGACGGGTTCGGCGGTTCCGCGCGGTCGCGCCGGCACGCGGCGGTCGCGCCGGCTCACTCCTCGCGTAGCACGACGGCGGGGTCGATGCGCGTGGCGCGGTGGACGGGCGGGATGGAGGCGACGACGGCGACGATCGCGGCGAGCAGCACCGACGCGACGCCGAGACCCCAGTTGAACGGGAGCGAACGCTCGAACACGGCCACGCACAGCCAGCTGGCGAGCCCGTAGCCGATCGCGGTGCCGACGAGACCGCCGAGCAGGCCGTATATCGCGGATTCGACGTAGAACTCCACGCCGATTGCGGCGGAGCTCGCGCCGAGCGCCTTGCGCAGGCCGATCTCGTTGCGCCGCTGCGAGACGATCGAGCTGATCGTCGTGCCGACGCCGACGAGCGTGAGCACGAGCACCACGAGCGAGACGATCCAGAACAGCGTCTGCAGCATCGTGATGATGCGCGTGTCCGAGGCGGTGATCTTGGTGACCTGCTGCGCCTTGACGTGCATCGACGTCATGTCGTTGATGCTGGTGACGAGCGCGTTCAGGTCGCTTGCGCCGGACGAGTATTCAATGACGTCGACGCCGCGTTTGACGCCGGTGAGCTTGTCGACGTCCGCGTTGGTCGCGTAGATGATGGAATCCTCGCTGCCGCCCGTATCGACGATGCCTGCGACGCGGAACTCCGTGCCGGTCGTGTCCATGATGTCGCTGGAGACGCGGCCGTCCTGCATCTGCTGCGACGATTGCGACGATTGCGCGGCCGCATCGGATTCGGGGGATTCGGCGGATTGCGCGGAAGTCTCTCCCCCCGCCTCGCCGTGCGAGGCAGCCCCCTCATCAGAGGGGTCCGAGGAAGTCGCGGACGACGCGCCGGAGGACTCGCCAGCCGCACTCGACGCATCCGCGGACGACGCGCCGGACGCGTTGTCGGAGGCGCGGTAGCCGATGGTGATCGAGCCGCCGACCTTGAGTCCGATGGCGTCGGCGACGTCGCGGCCGACGAGCACCTTGCCGGCGGTCGGCCACGAGCCGTCCACCACCCAATGATGGTTGAGGTTGCGTACGGCCGCCGCGTCGACGCCCGCCATCACGTACGGCGCTGCGTTGACGCGCACGTTCTCGTACCGGTACGTCGCGTGCTTCTCGCCGCCCTTCGCCGCGACCATCTCGGTGGTGTGCTCGACCATCGCCGCATCGATGCCGGCGGCCTTCGCGGCGTCAGCATCACCGGACGAGCCGGACGCGCCAGCCGCGCCGGAATCACCGGCGGCGTCGCCCGTCGCGCCCGTCGTGTCACCGGTAGGAGTGACGATGAGATTCGCGCCGTACGCGCGCATCTCCTGGTTCATCTGCTGCGGCACGGCGATGCAGATCATCGCGAGGCAGAACAATGTGGCCGCGCCGACCGTCGACGCGATGACGGCCATGGCCGCGCGCGAACGGCGGCGGAACACGGCGCTGAACAGCATCCGGAAGAACATGCCGGTATTCGTCATCGATGATCTCCTTTACGCTCTTGGATGCGGGTTTCGCACTCTCCCCCGGTCGGTTCCGCCGACAGCCCACTCAACAGAGGGGGCCAGGAGAAAAGACCCGGCAACTCCCTCGGCAGGCTCTTCGACCGGAGGCCTGTTGCGGCGAACTCAGCGGCCATGGAGCACCTCCGCGGGCTTGAGGCTCAGAATCGAACGAATCGACGAGGCACTCGCCACGGCGACCGTGAGCGCAAGCAGCACGAACACGAGCACGAACACCATCGGACGCATCGTGATGCCCGAACCGAACACCACCTGCCCGATGATCTGCGCCACACCGGAGCCGAGCAGCGCGCCCACGATCGCGCCGAGCAGCGAGACGGCGGCCGTCTCGGCCATCATCAGACGCGAGACGGCGCCATCGGTCGCGCCAATCGCCTTGAGCAGCGCGAGTTCGCTGGACCGTTCCCCGATCGAGGCGACCATCAGGTTCGCGACGGCCACGGCAGCCGCGATCAGGCTCAGCACGGTCATCAGGATCATCACCGCCTGCGTCTTCTGCAGCACGTTGCCCTGCAATGCGGCGACCTGGCGCACCTGCTTGGCGACGGCCCCCGGAATCACCTCTTCGATCTGGTAGGCGATCGAACTCGGGTAGGCGGTGCAGTACCACGTCTCCCATTCGTCCTGACTGAGCGCGGCCGGATTCTTCGCGGCCTTGCGCGCCAGATCGTTCTCCGGCGTGGTGAGCGCCTTCACCTCGATCTTGTCGACCGAATCGGGCAGGTCGGCGAGCACCTGCGCGGTGGACGAGGCGAGGTAGAGAGACCCGTTCTCGTCGTCGCCGGAATCGTAGACGCCCGTCAGACGGATCTTCTGCGTGTGCGTCTCGCCGGACGCGGTCTTCTTCGTCAACGTGACCGTGTCGCCGCGCCCCACGCCGAGCCGTTGCGCGAGCGTCGCGCCGATCACGCCCTCGTCGGAATCGTCCTTCGGCCACGTGCCGTCGAGCGTCCACCACGAGCGCATGCCCTCGACGCCGACGACCGTCGTCTCGCCGGATTCCAGTTTGAGTTTCTTGTTGAACCACGTGCCGACGAGCGGCGCGTTCACGCCGTTCACGTCGGCGTGGACGTTGAGCTGCGGCGCGAAGTTGGTGATGTTGAACGCCCAGAAGATCGTCTTGATCTTCTTCGCGTCGGACTCCTTGAGGAACGACGTCGGGTCGGACGTGGCGCCCGACGATGCGCCCGAGCCCGCGGAGCCCTCCGTGTTGTACAGGTCGGAGACGACCGCGTCCGACTTCGGCTGCACGGTGATGTTCGAGCCGTAGGTGGACAGTTCGGCGTTGAGCTTGTCGCCCACGTCGAACACGACGCCGAGCATCGCCACGCTCACCGTGGCCGACAGGCACACGGTGAGGGCGATGAGCAGGCGCCGGCGTAGCTGACGCGTGAACGACCGCGCGATCATTCGCAGAAAGAACATGATGGAGCCTCCTGCCCTATCTCACTGGAAGTGGGCGCTCAGCGCGTCCAGATCGGCGGTTTGGATGGTGATCTTGCCGTTGCCGGTCTTGTACGGGAACGGGATCGGGTTGCAGCCGCCCTTGAAGCCGATCGTCGCGAGATTGATCGCGACCTCGCACTTCTTGCAGATGATCTTGCCGTCCTTCTCGTAGTATCCGGCGTCGCCGCAGTTCTCGCACGCGTCGAGGCCGATGCCGTACGCGCCGCCGTTCTTCTTGATGATGATGAACCGCATTTCGGTGCCGTCCTGCGCCTTGTATTCGAACCGGTGCAGGTGGCCGTCCTCGACCTGGCTGAACGGGATCGTCGCGACGCCGTCCTTGAGCGAATACGCTTCCGGCGGCGACAGCGTGATCGTGCGCGTGGTCGCGGCGACGCCCACAGTGAGCGTGACGGTCACGCCGATCGCGGCGACGAGACTCCACACGGCCGCGGCGACGGCACGACGGCGGAACGCCTTGTGCCGGCGCACGTCGGCCTCGTTCTCCCCCGCGCGCGGCGTCGTGGGCGTGCGGAAACCGGCGACGACGGACGCGACGGCGGGAATGACGAACACCACGCCCTGCGCGATGATCATCTGCGTGTTGTGGTTGATGGACCAGACGAGCGGCTGGAACAGGACGTGCGGGAACAGCAGCGAATGCGCCTGGATGATCTGCAGCAGGCCGGTCGCGTGCTGGACGAACAGTATCGCCATCATGAGCGCGGCGGCCGTGGTGAACGCCGGGCGCACGGCGGTGTTGCGCATCGTGCGGTAGATCGCGGCGACGATGACGGACATGACCACGCCGAGCGTGAATCCGAGCGCGCGCAGCAGCATCGCGGAGGTGAACGCGGTTTCGCCCGGTTCGACCCAGATGGTCAGCTGCAGGATGACGTCCGGCAGCGCGTAGAAGACGGTGAGCGCGATGGCGAGCGCGCCGACCGCGTTCGCCGCGTGCATGAGCGGCGCGTGCCGGCGCCAGTCCGTGGTGATCCAATGCCCGGCGATGACGGCGGCGATGGCGAGCACGTCGACGATGACGGCCACGGTGAGGACCGGCTGGTTGACGAAGGTGCGCTGGTTGATGACGGCGGTGGCGCGCAGCGCGGCGAACACGATGGCCGCGACCGTGCCGAACAGCAGGCCGTAGAGACGCCAGTGGGCGCTGAGCGGCTTGTCCTTGCCTTCACCGACCGTGAGTGTCACACTCAGGCACATGACCAGCAATGCGGGGGCCAGCGTTCCCGGCATCACCGCAACGAATTGTTCCAGCATTCGCGCCCTTTCCTGTCTGCCGATTGCGGCTGATATACGTCCTAACGTCCTAACGGCGAAAGCCCCCTCTGGCGAGGGGGCGTTTTCTTCACGGGTTTGCCGATACGGACGTTCGCTGATGCGAACGCCTGCCATACTGGCTCACTGTCGTTCGCCCTCGCCTAAAAACGCCTCTGGCGTTTTCTTCACGGCTCGGCCATTCCGCCGTGGTAATTTCCTATGGAAATTACCACTGACGCGGAGTGTACTCCCAGTTGTCGAAGGTGACTTCGATGGGCTCGGTCCAGAAGTGGCCCTTGACACCGGTCTCCGGATCGACGTGGAGCATCCAGCCCTTCTTGGCCGGGGATTCGATCGAGAGCTTCAGCTGGTAGGTGCCGGCCTTGTCGAGCTTGACGTTGGCGCCGTAGTGCGGGCCGTCGGAGGCGTTCATCTGCATGAAGGTGCCGGAGGTGGCGGTGCCACCCTCGACGGACTTGCCGGTGGACTTGTCGATGATGTCGTAGTTGACGGTCAGGTCAGGGATGAAGTCGCCCTTGCCGTAGCCGAGCTCGGTGCCCTTCTCGTTGGCGTGGATGTCGGCCTCGAGGTGGAAGGAGGCGTCCGCGGCCTTCAGGCCCATGGAGGACGGCTCCATGTCGATCGGCTGGAAGTAGACGGCGCCGACGGTCAGTGGGCCGGCCTCCTGATCCTGCTCCTCGGCGGTGCCGGATGGGCCGACCGGGACCTCTTCGAAGCCGGCGCCGGAATCGGAGGCGGCGGAGTCGGAGGAGCTGGAGTCGGAGGACTGCGAGGAGTCCGAGCCGGACTTGGTGGCCGTGTCGGAGCTGTTGGAGGAGCCGCAGGCGGCCAGCGAGAACGCCATGGAACCGGCGAGCAGCACGCCGAGCAGGGCGGCGATCTTCTTGTTCTTCATCATTTCTCTATCCTTTGTTTCTCTATTACGGAAGTGAAGGAACTTCACGGATTATTGGTTGAATTATCGATTACTCGGGAAAGTCTGTGTGCATGGCGGCCGCACGGTCAGGCCGCGGCGGCGGACGCCTTGAGCCTGCGTTGCTTGACGAAACCGACCGCGAACAGCGCGATCACGGCGATGGCGGCGATCACCTGCGCGACGATGCACTCGACGTACGGGTAGAAGCCGAGCCAGTCGTTCGTCGGCACGCCCTGCAGGTATGTCGCGGGCAGCGCGTCGCCCTCGATGAGCGCGTGCACGCCGCCGCCGGCGAAGATGACGACCAGCACGGCCATCAGGATCGACGTGACGAGGAAGAACGGGCCGATCGGGATCTTCACGGAGGTGAAGCGGATGATGAGGAAGATGATGACGAGCACGACGGCCGCGGCGATGCCGCCGGTCCACATGCCCTTCGAATCCTGGCTCATCGAGTAGATCGACTCGTAGAAGATGACGGTCTCGGCGCCCTCACGGAACACGGCGAGGAAGCTCAGCATCGCGAGCGAGACGACGGTGCCGAGCGCGACCTTGCTGCCGGATTCGACCTGCGCGGACGCGGAGGCCACGGCCGCTTCGGTCTTGTTGCGGATGTAGCGGTTCCACGCCTCGACCGAGCTCTTGTTGAGCATCCAGTTGCTGGTCCACAGCAGCATGCCCATGGCGACGAGCGCGCACACGCCCTCCATGATCTCCTGCTGCGGGCCGGAGCCGCCGAACAGCAGGCCGAAGATCACGGCGATGACGCCGGAGCCGGCGAGGCCGACGAGCACGCCCAGGTAGATCCACTTGGTGAATCGCTTGTTGCCGGACTTGACGAGGTAGGCGATCACGGCGGCGACGACGAGCAGCGCCTCAAGACCCTCGCGCACGAGGATGATGAACGCCTGGCCGACGGCGCTGGTGATGAACTTGGTGAAGCCGCCCTCCTGGTCGGCCGCGCCGCCGTCGAGGATGCCCGCGTCCTTGACCAGCATGGCCTTGAGGTCGTCGATGAGCTTCTTGGTGTCTTTCAGGGAGGCGCCGGTGTTCATCGACTTGCGGCACATCTTGAACTGGTATTCGACCTGCGAGACGCGGTTGCCGCTGATGGCGTTCATCACGTTCTTCTCGAAGCCGAGCTTCTCGTAGTACTGGTAGTAGGCCTCGTTGACGAGTGTGGCGCCTTTCGCGCCGTCGCCCTTCTCGTACGCCTTGTAGGCGTTGTCGAGAATCGGGGTCATTTCGTTGGCCACGTCGGTCCAGGAGCGGTTGCCCTTGCCGGGGTTCTTCTTCTTTTTGGCGTCAAGCTCCTTGCGCTCCTTGTCGAGCTCGGCCTGCAGCGCCTTCGCGTATTCCTTCGGCTTGGCGAGGCCGGTGTTCGCGTCGAGCTGCTGGGCGGTCGCGTCGAGGTCGGCGACGAGCGCGGTGATCTTCTGGTCGAGCTGGTCGTTGTTGCCCGGCACGTAGGAGAGGTTCTGGATGTCCTGGAACGCCTGCTGCTGCGCGGTCTGCTTGTCCGCGCCGATGGTCTGGGAGACGACGGCGGTGAAGTTCGAGGCCACGTAGATCGAGTTGTACGCGGACATGAAGTCGGAGGTGGCACCGGACGTGTTGCCGCTTTCGTATTCGTGCTGGCCGTTCTGCAGTTCCTCGGCCATCGCCTCGGCGACGGCTCCCCACGTCTTGTAGTTCGTGGCGTCGCTGGTCGCGGACGACAGTCCGGACGACTTCGACGACGAATCGGCCGCGAGCGCGGTCTGCGGCACGACGGGCGCGACCGCCACCGCCACGATCATCATCAGCGCGCCGGCGAGCGCGACGAGCCTCACCGGAACGCGTTTGAGCAGCGCAAACGCAGACATCCCGAAATTCCTCTCTAAATCCACAATCCCCATGAACGATAGAGAAGAAATTCCGATAACAACAGTCTTGACTTTTGGTGCGACACGTGGCAGTCGCGGCATATAACGCTATACTATGGGCACATTCCGCGGTTTTGCGGCAATTTCATCGACGATTCCACCCGCAGTGCGTCTCACATCGCGACCATTCACACCTTTTAAGACAGATAGTCTCACGATATGAGACACACGGCCTCTCGCCCCCACGCAACCGCGCCACGTCACACCGAGACACAGCGCACAAAACCGCACCCATACCGGATAACGACCGAACCGGACCGAACCAAATCGCACAGCAGCACCGAGCCGTCTCACGGTTTTACACGAAATTCGGGCAACCGGGGCTCGGCGATTGCGCCACGGTGGCGTTCGGGTACAATCATTCGGGCCGAAGACGGCGGCATCCCGCGCGAAACCAGCTGCCACAGGGCGAGCGTGACCCGATTCGCACACCCACCGCCCATCACCCGAACCCCGATACCCCACCTCGACGTCCACCGACATCACCCTGATACCCACCCATCACCGACATACGAAGGAGCATCGCCGATGACGAGCGAGCAGCAGAACGAATCCACCATGCAACTGAAGAAGGACCACAGGACCGGCGTCATCGTGGCCATCGTCGTCGCGGCCGCAGCAGCCGCCATATTCCTGACCGCCGGACTCGGCAGCGGCACCGCGAGCGCCGAATCCGTCGAGAACTGCACGACGCAGCTCACCGCGCTCGAAACGCACCAGGACGCGCTCAAGACCACGCAGGAAAGCGCGGACGAAGCCGCCACACTCACCGCGGACGACGTGGAGGACGCGTCGCTGCTCAAGGACCTGAAAGCCGCACAGGCCGAAGTCGACAAGCTCGGCGACGCCCCGGCCTGCCCCGCCGACGGCTCGCAGGACGACGTGGACACCGCCATCGCCTCCATCCGCGACTACTCGGACGGCCTGCGCGCCGCCACCAGCGGTCTCGACGCCGCCGCGAAGGCCGTCATCGCCTCCAACGAGGCGCTCACCGGCACCGCCGAATAAACCGCCGAGCGCACCACAACACACACAGCCAAACACACACCCGTGGATTTCCCGGGTATTCCATCGGCATTCAGCATACGTTCAGACCACCCGTGCCATACTGGGAGCCGGACAAACCGGCTCCGGCACCACGGGCCGGGCATCATGCAATCATCCCGAGGAAACCGAGGAACCACACACCACATGCTGCTGACCACGCCGCCGGGCACCCCGAAGACCACGCCACTGGTATCGGTCATCGTCCCGGTGCACGACACCGAGGAATACGTACGCTACAGCGTCGACTCGATCCTGCGGCAGTCATACGCGCGACTCGACATCATCCTCATCGACGACGGTTCCACCGACGCCAGCGCCGCCATCCTCGACGAATACACGCTGCGCGACGACCGCGTGACCGTCATCCACCAGACGCACGCCGGCGCGGCGAAGGCCCGCAACGCGGGACTCGACGCCGCGCGCGGCGCGTACGTGACGTTCGTCAACAGCGACGACATCCTCGACCGCCGGTACGTCGAGCTGCTGCTGCACGCCGCACTGCGCACCGGCGCCGACCTCGCGAAGGCGCGATGGCGGCAGTTCGGCGTCGCGCGGCTGTACGACGTGGCCGAAGCCACGGCGGAAGGCGAGCGCGAGCCGGAACACGTGACCGTGTTCACCGACGCGCTGCAGGCGTACCAGAACGTGTTCTGCAAAAGCCTGCGCCTCGTCGGCACCGAATTCGGTCGCAACACGGAAGCCCGGTATTTCAACGATTCCTGCTGGGGACGCCTCTACCGCAGCACCCTATGGGAGGGGCTGCGGTTCCCCGAAGACACCAGCGCGCACGTGACGATGACGGCCGGCGAACTGTACCCGCGCGTGGGCAAGGTCGCCGACATCGACGTGGTGCTCTACCACCAGCTGCAGCACGAAGGCGACGAGCCGCCGGAACACGAGTTCGCCTACCAGCACGATATGGCCGCGGCCGCCGCGCGCAACTTCGACATCGCGATGGCGCACGGCGTGCTGCCCGCGCGCAGCTACTACGCGCTGGCGAGCGCATGCGACGCCGAACCGGCAGCGAAGGACTTCGACGCGCCGGACATGGACGCATCGGTGCGCGAGACGCATCGGGCCGCGTATCAGAGCGATCTGCTGGCGCTGTCGCGGCTGACGGGGCGGCTCACGCCGGCGCAACGGCTGCGCTGCACGACCACGCAGCTGATCCGGCGGTTCGAGCACCGCATGTACTGGCTGCGCGCCGACCTGCTCAAACGCGATCGGAAACCATGGTCGAGCGCGGACATGCACATCGAGGACGACGGCGACGCGGGTGCGGCGGGCGCGGTGACGGCGACGGATCGGCAGGAACCGGACGCACCGGGCGCCGCTTCTACTCCACGCTCTTGAGAGCGCCGACCGGGTCGATGCGGTCGAGCACCGGATTGGTGAGCAACTGCACGAGCAGCGTGAACGCGAGCGTCACCGCCGCGGCGATCAGATAGCTCACGGGGCGCACCTCCACCTCGAAGTACATGCCGGGCATGGCGAGCGCGGCGGTGAGCAGCCCGCCGACCCACCGGCCGAGCGGCAATCCCACGAGGATGCCCGCCACCGTGAGGATCATCATCTCCTTGTTGACGTACAGGTGCACTTCGCGGTCGAAGAATCCGAGCACCTTGAGCGTCGCCATCTCGCGCACGCGTTCGGAGACGTTCGTGTTGGCGAGCGTGAACAGCACGACGAGCGCGAGCCCGCCCGCGAGCCCGACGATCAGCGCCACCACCGCGGCCATCAGCTCGAACTGGAAGCTGCGCTCGAGTTTGTCGGTGCTGACGGCGCTCAGCACAGACGGGTCGCGCGCGAGCTTGTCGGCGTAGGCGATGTTCTCGTCTGCGGTGCCGTCGAGCATGGCGAGGCGCGCGTTGAGTGTCACGTCGGCGTCGGCGTTCACGCCGAACGTGTTCCGGTACTGCGTTTCGGTCATGTACACATTCGAGCCGATGAGGTTGCGCGAGACGGCGGCGACCTTCGCTTCGCCGATGCGCATGTTCGCATCGTGCAGGGTCACGGTGTCGCCGGCCTTCACGCCGAGCGCGTTCGCGGCCGATTGGTCGACGATCACGCCGCCGGACGCACCGGACGCGCTGCCGTCCGCCGTGCCGCCCGCCGCGCCGAGCGTGAGTTCCTCATGGTCGCCGGTGGCGTCGCGTAGCGCGATCATGTCGTCGAGCCGCCCGGCGTCCTTGTTCGGCACGACGAGCAGTTCGACGGATTCGCTGGAATCGTCGGCGTCGAGCTCGCCGCTTTCGACGCGCAGGTCGAGCGTGCTGGTGGCGCGGCCGTCCTCGTCGACGCGTTCGCGCATGGCGTCCGCGTCGGAGTCGCCGGCGACGACCATCAGCGAGTAGCGGGTGATGTCCTCGTACTGTTTCACGCCGAGCGTGGCGACGGAATCGTTGATGGCGAGACCGCACACGATGAGCGCGGTGCATCCGGCCACGCCGCCGACCGTCATCACGAGGCGGCTTTTGAAGCGCGCGATGTTGCGCGCGGTGACTTTGTTGAGGAAGCTCATGTGCCGCCAGACCGGTGGGATGCGTTCGAGCAGCACGCGCGTGCCGGCCTTCGGCGCCTTGGGCCGTATGAGCGCGGCCGGGGTCTGGCGCAGTTCGCCCGCGCAGGCGGCGATCGTGGCGATGAGGATGCCCGCGACGAACAGTGCGATGCCGGCGGAACCGTACAGCCAGTCGTATTCGAGCCGGATGCCGGGAATAGTGTACAGGCCTTCGAGCACGACGAGCAGGAACGCGGGAATGCCGACGAATCCGGCGACAAGGCCGAGCCCGCCGCCGATCAGGCAGGCGAGCACGGCGAACAGCACGTAGCGCATGGCGATGGCGACCGGGCCGTAGCCGAGGCCGGTGTAGGTGCCGATCAGGCCGCGGTCCTCCTCCACCATGCGGGTCATCGTGGTGAGGCTCATGAGCACGGCGACGAGCAGGAACACCACAGGGAACGCGCGCCCGATCGATTCGATGGAGCTCACGTCGGAATCGAGCGCGCTGTAGCCGTCGATGGAGCTGCGTGTCTGCACGTACCAGCGTGCGGCGGCGATGTCGTCGATGCGCTGCTGTTGCGTGGCGAACCGCGTGGTCGCGGTCTTGCGTTGCGCGTCAAGGTCCTTCTGCGCCTGTTCGAGTTGCGCGGCGCCTTCGTCGAGCTGCGTCTGTTGGTCGTCGATCTGTTTGAATCCATCGCGGATCTGCACACGTCCGGTGCGGATCTGTTCGGCTTGCGTGGAGAGTTGCGCCGATTGTGTTTCGAGTTGTGCGATGGTCGCGTTGATTTGGTCGAGTTGCGCCTGCAGTCCGTTCACTTGCGCGGCGGATTCGTCCGCCTGCGAGCGCAGCCGCACGGCCGTGTCGCCGGCCTGCTTCGCGGCCTGTTCCAGCGGCGCGAGCGCGGCATCGCTTGCGCCGGCCTCGCGCGCATCGGTCACGGCCTGGTCGGCGGCCGCTTTCGCCTGATCGGCGGCGGACGCCGCCTGCTCGGCGACGTCGCGCATGGTCTGCGCGGTGGCGAGGCCCTGTTGGAGTTGCGCCTGCCCGTTGCGCGCCTGCGTGAGGCCGGTGTTGAGTTGGTCGCGGCCCTCTTCGAGCCGTTCCGCGTTGTTTTCGAGGGTGACTTGCTGGTCTTCGAGGTTGCGTTTCGCGTCTTTGAGTTGTTGTCTGCCGTTGTCGAGCTGCGCCTTTTGGTCGTCGATCTGGTGTTGCGCGTCGTCGAGTTTGGTTTCGGCGTCCGATTTCGCGGTGTCGAAGGCGCGTTGCGCGCGGTTCACGATGGTCTGCCGCCGCGACTGCTGTTGCGCGTTCTGCACGGTGTTTTCGATGCGGGTGGCGACTTCGCCGACGATGGCGTCGTAGTCGTCGCCGAACGTGTCTTCGTCGGCGGCGCCCTTGACGGTGAGGCTGATGGCCGTGTACACGTTGCCGGTCACGCCCGCGCTGGGCGCGAAGAACGTGTAGTCGGATGTCGCGGAGCGGCGGAACGCTTCGGTGCCGATGCCGTCGGGGTTGCTCAGGTCCGTGGGGTCGAGCACTTCGCCGACGATGGTGAGGTCGGTCGGGAAGGCGGGGGCCTGTTCGGCTGTGTCGTCGGATGTTGTGTCGCCGGATACGGAACCATCGGAGGCGGAATCGACGGAACCATCGGAGGCGAGCGCATCGGCCGTGTCGGCCTCTTCCGGCGTGACGGTGAGACGGCTGCCGAGCTTGAGCCCGCTGTCCTTGAGGAATGTGCGCGTGACGGCGATCTCGCCGGCCTTGCGCGGTATGCGCCCGTCGGTGAGGTGCGGCCGATCGAGCCCTTCCGTGCCGATCTCACGCATCGTGACGGTTTTGTCGGTGCCATCGATTTCGGTCGTCACGCTTTGCGTGCGCTCGGGCTGCACCTTGGCGACGCCGTCGACACGGCGCAGCGCGATGACGTCGGCGTCGGTGAGACCGTACGTGGACAGCACTTGGATGTCGTGCAGGCCTTGCGCGTCGTAGAAGCGGTCGGCGGCGCGGAACATGTCGCGGCAGCCGGCGTAGATGCCGGTGAGCACGGCCACGCCGAGCAGCGTGATGACCGCGATGGAGACGAACCGTTTCCATCCGCGCAGCCAGCAGCGCAGCGTGTCCTTGACGAACGCCGCAGACACGCCCGCGCCGGACGGCGCCGACGAACGTCGTGACCCTCCGCGCACATGTCCCCCAATCATCCTCGTCATCGTGCCCGTCTCCCTACCATTCGATGTCGGCGATCGGCGTGGGGTGCTCGTTGACCTCGGAGGCCGTCACCCTGCCGGAGCGGAAGCGGATCACCTTGTGCGCCATCGGGGCGAGCGCGGAATTATGCGTGATGATCATCACCGTCATGCCTTGTTCACGGCAGATGTCCTGCAGCAATTGCAGCACCTCCTTGCCGGTCTCATAGTCGAGCGCGCCGGTCGGCTCGTCGCACAGCAGCAGTTTCGGCTTCTTCGCGATGGCGCGCGCGATGGAGACGCGCTGCTGCTCGCCGCCGCTCAACTGCGCGGGAAAATTGTCGAGGCGACTGCCGAGACCGACCTTGCGCAGTGTTTCGGCCGGGTCGAAGTGGTCGGGGCAGATCTGCGAGGCGAGCTCCACGTTCTCAAGCGCCGTCAGGTTGGGGACGAGATTGTAGAACTGGAAGACGAAGCCGATGTCGGTGCGCCGGTAGCCGACGAGGTCGCGCTTGCCGAGCCCGGTGATGTCGCGCCCGCCGACGATCACGCGCCCGGAGGTGGCGGTGTCCATGCCGCCGAGGATGTTCAACGCCGTGGTCTTGCCCGCGCCCGACTGCCCGAGGATCACGGTGAGCTCGCCTTCGTCCGCGGTAAAGCTCGCGCCGTCGAGCGCGCGGATCGGCTTGCCGCCGCCCGTCGGATACTCCTTGACCACGTTCTCGAATTCGATGTACGCCATCATCACGCCCTTTGTCCGAGTATTCGCGCCGCAGCCATGGCCGTAAGGATGACCATCGAATCGGCATCTGCTACAGTGCCAGTAAAACAACACCGTGTCGGTTCCGCAACCAACAGTCGGATTGGCAAATGTCGGACAGCCGAACCCTCGAGGAGCACGATCCATGACCAAAGACCTGACGGAAAGCCGGCGGACGCGCTATACCCGGGCCGCGATGCAGGACGCGCTCATCGAGCTGCTGCGCGATCAGGCGCTCGGCGACATCACCGTCAAGGCCCTGTGCGAGCGGGCGGACGTGAACCGCTCCACGTTCTACGCGCATTACTCCAACATCGAGGAACTGCTGCACGACATCGAAGATGAAACGATGGCATGGGTCACCGGAACGCTCGATCAGCTCATGAAACAACCGGACCCGGCAAGCATCGAACACATCATCGAACGCGTCTGCCGATACATCGCCGACAATCGCAACCATCTGCAGGTGCTGATGAGCCCGAAGGCGGACGTCGGATTCCAACAGCAGCTGCTCGGACTGATCTACGGCAGACAGTCGGCGGTCGAACAGATGCAGACCGACGCCGCCACACCGCAGGAGGCGCAGATGCGCATGCGCTTCGCCGTCTCCGGCAGCATCGGCCTCATCCAGCACTGGCTCGCGACCGACCTCGCCGCCACCCCGGAATCCGTGGCGCACATCATCTTCACGATGTCCATGCCGTCCTCGCGATGAGGCGCGGCACCCTCACGCACGCACACGCGTCACACGCACCACAAGCACAAATCACCGAGGCCACGTTGCGGGCGAGCCGGCGCCGGGGCGGCACCCGAAGACCTACAATGGCGGACATTGCGCGGGTCGTACCGCGCGGCGCCCGGCCGGGCATCCGGCGGCGTCCCAGAGACAACCAGAGACAGAGAGAAGACAACATGAGTTCCGTCAATGACGCGGCGCCCAAGAAGCCGCGCGAAACCGACGACGTGCCGGTGCCGGCGACGCTGCGCAAATCGTTGAAGAACCGCCACATCCAGCTGATCGCACTGGGTGGCGCGATCGGCACGGGCCTGTTCTACGGCTCGAGCGAGTCCATCGCGCTGGCCGGCCCGTCCATCCTGCTCGCCTACCTGATCGGCGGCCTCGCGATCTTCATGATCGTGCGCGCGCTGAGCGAGATGAGCGTGGAGGACCCGAAGGCGGGCGCATTCAGCTACTACGCCACGCGCTACTGGTCGAAGCGCGCCGGGTTCATCTCCGGATGGAACTACTGGTTCAACTACATCCTCGTCTCGATGGTGGAGCTGGCCGTGGTGGGCAGCTTCGTCAACTACTGGTTCCCGGCGATTCCCACATGGGTTTCGGCGGCCGTGTTCCTCGTGGTGATCTGCGCCGCGAACCTGCTGGGCGTGAGCAAGTTCGGCGAATTCGAATTCTGGTTCGCGATCATCAAGATCGTCGCCGTGATCGCGATGATCATCGGCGGTCTGGCCGTCATCGTGTTCGCGCTGCCGACCGCTTCGGGCGTGAAGGCGAGCTTCGCGAACTGGTTCACCGTGGGCGGCGGGTTCTTCCCGAACGGGCTGATGAGCCAGGCGAAGGGCGGCTCGTGGACCGGCCTGCTGATGGCGCTCGTCGTGGTGATGTTCAGCTTCGGCGGCACCGAGCTCATCGGCATCACGGCCGGCGAGACGGAGGATCCGCGCCGCACGATCCCGCGCGCCACGAACGACATCATCTGGCGTATCCTCGTCTTCTACATCGGCGCGCTGGGCGTGATCATGGCCGTCGTGCCATGGAACACGATCGGCGGCGACGGCGCTCCGAGCCCGTTCGTGCAGATCTTCGACTCGGTGGGCATCCACGCGGCCGCCGGCATCCTCAACTTCGTGTGCCTGACCGCCGTGATGAGCGTCTACAACTCCGGCCTGTACGCCAACTCGCGCATGCTGTACTCGCTGGCGAAGCAGGGCAACGCGCCCGCCTACCTCGGCAAGCTCAACAAGCATGGCGTGCCGGTGGCGGGCGTGCTCACCTCCGCGGTGATCACCGCGATCGCCGTGGTCGTCGTGTTCGTGTGGCCCGATTTCGCGTTCAACTATCTGATGTCCATCGCCACGATCGCGGGCATCATCAACTGGACGATGATCATGTTCACCGAAATGCGGTTCCGCCGTGTGGTGGCGGACGGCGGCGCGCCGGAAGACACCGAGCTGGCGGGCAAATCCGGCCAGGAGGCGCTTGACGCGATCCACTTCAAGCTGCCGTTCGCGAAGGTCACGCCGTGGGTGGTGCTCGCGTTCCTCGCGCTCGTGGTGGTGCTCATGTGCTTCTCCGACGGCTACCGCGTGGCCGTCATCGCCGGCGTGATCTGGCTGGCGATCCTGTTCGTCGCCTACCAGCTGACCCAGGCGAAGCGCCGTTAGCGCACCAGATGTGCGGCGTGCACGGCGCGCGCACCCGAAGGCACACCGCACACACCGGCTATCGGAGCGTCCCCCGCACGATGATGCGTCATCGTGCGGGGGACGCTCCGTATTTGTTGCCATCATTCACGGAATCATTCACGGAACAGATCGTCGACGCCTACGAGACGTAACGTCGACGGCTCCGCGGCGGCCATATCGACGAGTCCACGCTCGAAACCGCCCAACGAGAACAGGACAGACAGCCGCGTTTCCATCCCCGTGCGGGCCGCACGCGCACGCAACAGGCTCAGCATGGATCCGTTCATCGCCGTATTGCGGAATTTGCATTCGCCGACGATCGCCTGCTTCCCGGAGTCGTCTACCGCCATCACGTCGATCTCGTCCGTTCGATTCCACCAACGTCCCACCACACGGGCGCGGAACGGTAACCGTCCGGCGATGCTCTCACGCCACATCCATTCACGGCACATCCCTTCGAAAGGCTTGCCGGCGAAATCATGCAGGACGGGTCCGATATGCCGCTCATACACGCCATCCACATCGCCTCGTTCCAGTTCGGAACGATAGGGGAAGATGAATGAATACCAGAATCGGAAGAAATTATCGCTCAGCTGGTACAGCCCGCGCGCACCCTTTGCCAGCTCCTTGAGCTTCGCGGTGACTGGAAACTCACGTTCCACGATGCCCAATTCCATCAGGTTCGCCAGATACGACGAGACCGTGGCTCCGGGCATCATCGCATGCGTCGCGATTTCGTTCAACGATGTGGCGCCGAGCGCGATCGCCCGGATCACACTATTGTATTTCGCGGTTTCGCGCAGCTCCTCGTGCAGCAGGAACTCCACCTCGCTGTATAACGGTGCGATCCGTCTGAGGATATGGCGTCTGACGTTCTCGGCCACCCCCATATCGGGATCGAACTCCTCAAGGTAACGGGGGATGCCGCCCAACATCGCATAGGCGAGCGCCTTGTCTTCGGCGCTATAGTCGGGGAAGAAACGCACCGCGTCCCAATACGGCATCGGACCGATCTTCAGGATGCCGGTCGCGCGACCATACAGCGGCGATTTCTCGGCCAGCAATTCCTTCTCCATGAAGCTCATCGCACTGCCGCAAATCACGATCATCAGATTCGCGTCACGCAGCGTATGGTCCCACAGGTTCTGCAGCACCGACGGCAGCGACGGATCGGACCTGACCAGATACGGGAATTCGTCGAACACGACGAGCCGACGACCGCCATCGGCTGTTGCGGGCAGTTTGGCCAGCTCACCCAACGCGCGCTCCCAGGACGGATATTGGCTGAGATAGTCCTTGCCGGGAGCGCCCGCTTCGAACATCAAGCGGGAGAACGAAGCGAGCTGTTCCTCCTTCGTGGCGTTCTGCGCCGCGAAGAACAGCGTCTCCTTGCCTTGGGAGAAATGGACGAGCGTCGCCGTCTTCCCCACACGTCTGCGCCCGTACACGAAGACAAGCTGCGCCTTTCGGGCCTTATAGCACTCGTCGAGCTGCTCCAGATCGTCGACGCGACCGATGAACGCCATGTTCTCTCCCCCTGCAATGCCGTCCTGACGATTCACAATAAGTATAATCACGATTTATTGTATCGTGATTATACTAATCACGATACAATAACGATTGCATCACGCGCTGTACGTGGGCGCTTCCGATTCGCGGGTACTATCGAATGACGTTGACGCCTACGAGCATGGCTCAGATTCGGATTCTACCTCGACATCAACCTAGACTGTGGCACGCACTGCTCGCGGTGGATGTCTCTCCGTCCACTACGGAATCCGCAAAGTGGTCGACTTCGGGGAATGGGCAGCGACCGCTCAGCGCGCCGACGATCACCATCGTCATCGCCGGCGCAACACTGCTGGTCGTTGCGATCGTGATCGTACGCCGGCGCACCTCGTGGTGACCGCCCCGCTCCCCTACTCCTCCTCGGGGTAGGTCATATGCCACTGGTCGCGGCGGATCTCGGTCATCATGGACATCACGTCGCGCGTGTAGCCAAGATGCATGAGACCCTCGATCTCCGCAGCCGCCTGCGCCTTCGGGATGTCGCCGCGTTCGCCCGCCTCGTGTGTGGCGATCGCCCGCTCCATGTCCGCGACCTCATAGGCCAGCGCGTTCGCGGTCTCCCCGGCTTCGACGGTGCGCACGGGCTTGCCGGACGTGCCGTAGATCGTGGCGCGCTCGCCGCGCGGATAGTCGAAGATCTCCACGTAGCCGTTTTCGAAGACGATGGTGCCACGCTTCGGCTGCTTCGCATGCAGCGACAGGGTGATGGTGGCCATCTGCCCGTCCGGGTTGGTCAGGAGGATGCCGGCCTGCTCGTCCACGCCGGTGGGCGCCGCCTTGACCTGAGAGACGATCCGATCCGGTTTGGAGCTCATGAACCAGCGCATGCAGGAGAGCGCGTACACGCCGATGTCGAGCATGGCGCCGCCGGCGAGGTCGCGGTTGAAGAAGCGGTTGGCCATGTCATACTCCTTGTAGGAGCCGAAGTTCATTTGGATGAGCTTGACTGCGCCGAGTTCACCGCTCGCGATGATCCGGTCGAGTTCGCGGTACAACGGCATGTGGTAGAGGGTCATCGCCTCGGCAAGCAGCACGTGGTTGGCTTCGGCGAGTGTGATGGCCTCCTCCAGCTCATCCGAGTTGAGGGTGATGGATTTCTCGCACAGCACGTGCTTGCCAGCTGCCAGCGCCTTGCGCAGGAAGCCGATGTGCGTGTTGTGCGGTGTGGAGATGTAGATGACGTCCACGTCCGGGTCGGCGAATACGTCGTCGATGGTGTCGTAGACCTTGCCGATGCCGTATCGTTCGGCGAAGGCGACGCCTTTGGCATGGGTGCGGTTGGCGACCGCGTATAGCTTGCGTCCATTGCGTTCCAATGCCTGTTCGAGCTCGTTGGCGATGACGCCGCACCCCAGTGTGGCCCAGTTGAGTTCGCGCATGATGACCTCCTCACGTCCGATGCCGTCTCTGGCTGCATTGTAGCGGCAGCGACGATACCGCCGGCGCGGCGGATATTACGGAAAAGAGGCCACTGCTCCGTACAAACCGCCGCTGAGCCGACGCCAGCGACCGAAAATACGGAGCAAAGGCCCCATCTCCGTACAAACCGCCGCTCAGAACAACTCAGCGGCGGAAAATACGGAGCAATGGGATGATTTCCGTAATATCCGCCGCCGAGCGATACAACAACCGAGTCAACGGGCAACCGCCGAGTCAACGGGCAACCGCTAGACTAACCGGCGGCCACAAATCACCGGCACGGCCTTCCGAACCAACGGATAACCGCCAAATCAATGAACGGCCTTCCGAACCAACGAACAACGGGCAACCACCGAGCAGTGGCGGGAAATAGGGGAAGCCCCCTCATGTGAGGGGGCTTCCGGGGGTGGCTGGCAGCCGGTGGTTGCCGGTCAGGCGCGGCGCTTGCGCCAGATCATGAGGCCGGCACCGGCGGCGGCGAGCACCACGAGGACGCCCACCACGCCGATCACGGCGGCACCGGTCGCGGCGGTCACACCGCCCTTATTGGGCTGTTCGCTCGGCTTGGCGACGTTGACCGCATCCCAGACCAGCGCACCGTCGGCGAAGCGGACGGCGAACTTGGTCGCGCCCAGCTTCAGGTCGGCCGGCACGGTCACGACGAGCGTGCCGTCCTCGCCCACGGTCACGCCGGAGGCGACGAGCACGGTCTTGCCGTCACGCAGCGCGTACACATCGACCGTCTTGCCGGCGAACGCCTTGCCCACGTTGAGGGTGAGCTTGGCGCCCGGGGCGACCGTGCCGGCACTGATCAGGCCATCGACCTTGTTCGCGTCAGTGAGGTCCTTCTCGGCCGGGGCGGGCTTGTCCGGTTCGGGCTTGCCGTCGTCCTTCGCCGTGACGGTCACCGTCACCGCGTCGAACTTGGTGTTGTCGACGGTGGAGGTGGCGGTGATGGTCGCCTCGCCGGCGGCCACTGCGGTGACCTTGCCGTCCGCGTCGACGGTCGCGACCTTCTCGTCGGAGGAGGTCCATGCGACGGTCGTCGCGGCGTCGCCGGTCACCTTGACGTCGGCCTTGAGCTGGGCGGTGTCGCCGGCCTTGAGGGCCAGCTTGCCGTCCTTGACTCCGTCACCGGTCACGGTCACGGAGTCGACGGACGATGCCGGCGGCACCGGCGTCGGGTCGGTCACGGTCACGACGACCGGAGCGGACTCCACGCCGCCCGCGACGGCGACGATCTTCGCCGTGCCCGCCTTCGCGGCGGTCACGAGACCGTTCGCGCCGACGGTGACGACGCCCTCGCCCTCGGTCACCTTCCAGGTGACGGTCTTGTCGTCCGCGTTCTCCGGGGCGACGGTGGCGGTCAGCTGGGCGGTCTTGCCGGTCTCGAGCGCGAGCTTGCCGTCGGCGACGCCGTCACCGGAGATGGTGACGGATTCGACCTTGACGACCTTCTTGACGAGCTTGACGGTGTAGGTCTTCACGGTCTTGCCGTCGGCGGCGGTCACCTTGACGAGCACGACGCCGTCCGCGATGGTCACGGCGGTCTTCGCGTTGGCCTCGTTGACGGTGGCGGCGACGTCGGACTCCTTGACAGCGGCCGGGTCGTCGACGGTCAGCTCGGCGCCGTCCTTGGAGGCGGCAGCCTCAAGGTCGACGGTCTGGCCGGCGACGGCGAGCGACTTGAGGGTCGCGTCGTCGGACGGGGCCGGGGCGGGCTCGTCGGTGTCCGGGTTGAACAGCTCGGCGGCGGTCAGGGCGCGGTTCCAGACCTTGAAGTTGTCGATCTGGCCACCGAAGTCCTTGTCGGAGCTGTAGAAGGAGAGGCCGAGGTAGCCGGAGGCGGTGGAGGTGCCCACGAAGTCGGCGGCGGTGAGCGTGGTCGTCTTGGTGGCCACGAGCTTGCCGTCGAGGTAGTAGGCGATGGACTTGCCGCCCTTGACGACCACGTCCACGTGAACCCACGTGTTCTTGGCCGGGGTGGAGCCGGCGAGCTGGGTCTGCGAGCCGTTCTTCGACGCTTCGACGCGCGTGTTGGAACCGCAGGAGACGATGTTCACCAGGTAGTCCTTGGAATCCTTGCCGAGGGCCCACGGGTAGACGCAGCCGTTGGCGCCGTCCCACTGGTAGTCGGCGGAGACGGTCAGATCCTTCTGGTCGGCGGAAACCGCGCCGGCCGGGATCGTCACGGTGCCGGTGGAACCGTGGTTGCCGCCCTTGAGCTTGAGCGCCTTGCCGTTGTCCTTGTGGTCGACGAGCGAGGAGCCGGAGCCGGAGACCGTGCCGTCGAGCTTGTCGCCGGCGGTGCCGGTGTTGTCGACGGTGGCGCCCTTATCGGCGGAGGAGTCCTTGTCGAAGGTGTACTCGACGACCGGATCGCCGGTGGCGGGCGCGGTGGCGCCTTCCTTGACGATCTGCACCGAGTAGTACTTCACGGCCTCGTGGTTCTGCGCGTAGGAGGCGATCTCCACGGTGGTCACGCCGTCGCCGAGCGCGATGGCGCGGGCCTTGGTGTCGTCGATGATCACGCCGTCGACCTTCACGTAGGCGCCGGGCTTGTTCACGCCGATCTCGGCCTCGACGGACTTGGCGTCGGCCGGGACGGTCAGCGTGTACAGGCTCTTCGCCGGGTCGAACGCCTTGTCGAGCGTGCCGGCGCTGAACTTCAGCGAGGCGAGCTTCGCGTCGGCGGAGAGGGCCTTGGCGTTCTGCATGCGCACGCCGTAGACGCCGCCGACGAGACCGCCGGTGGACTTGAACAGCACACGCACCTTGCCGTCCTTGACCTTCGCGAGCAGGTCGGCGGGCAGCTGCTGGACATCCCAGTAGAAGCCGTTTTCACCCTTGGCGCGGGTGAGCTTGACCGCGTTGGAGGAGACCTCGCCCTTCGACTTGTCGGCGACCGGGGTCGGGTCGACGATCACGTCGTAGTTGCGGCTGTTGTCCGCGGAGTGGTACTGGACGCCCAGGTAGTTGTCCTGGCCGGCCTTGACGGCGAGGTCGTAGCTGAACCAGCCGCCGGCCTTCGCGTCACGGTACTGCTTGCCGTTGTAGGTGCCGGCGTTGGAGTCGTCGGACTTGGCGGCGTTGTGGGCGAGCTCCTGCTGGAACTCGTTGTCGAACGCGTCGACCGCGTCGGAGACGAGGTCCGCGTTGGCGGCGTCGGTCTTCTTCTTGAGGAGGTTCTGCTGGTAGGCGTCGGAGTCGACCTCGGCCATATCCCAGTAGATCGCGTACGACGTCTTATACGTCGAGTAGTAGGGGTGAATCTCCACCGATGCCGCATCGCCATCGACGTTCTTCAGCTGGAACGAGAGCTGCTGTCCATCATCTGGTTTGTCAGTACGCACCAGGTTGCCGGACAGACCGTCGGCGCTGATGCCCTTGAGCCAGTTGGTCACGCTCTCCCCGTTGGACGGGATAATCGCGGCCTTGGCGTTGGCGTCGGCGTCGTAGTTGGAGACACGGACCTTGACACCGCCGTAGGAGTAGTTGGTCGCAGTGTTGGTCGGGTTCAGCGCGCCGGCGAGCACGACCGGGCCGTACTGGAAGGCGACCCAGTTCGCGTTGTCGGGTCCGGCGACAGACTGGAGCTTCGCGGGCAGCGTGTAGGCGATCTGCGTGCCATCCTTGACGGGAACGGACACCCAGCCCTTGTCGTCCTTGGTCGTCGGCTGTTCCTTGCCGTCGACGACGAGCTTCACGCCGGAGGCGATGGTCCAGTCGGGCACGCGCAGCTTGAGGTTCGCAGAGCCGGAGCCGGTCACGGCGAACGTGACCGTGTCCTGCTTCGGGACGTCGGCGGTCTGCGCGATCGTCAGGTCATGGCGCTTGTCCGTGTAGGTGGACGTGCGGAACATGTTCACGTAGACGTCGTTCTTGTCGGTGAAGTAGAACGAGTCGTTGAGCTTCGCGAAGTTCTCCACGCCGGTGCCCTGATCACACCAGAACTCGCCGATGGCGTTGCCGAACAGCGAGGCCTCATAATCGGTGCCGGACACACCGAAGACCTTCGGGTAGCCGGCCTTCATCGGCTGGAAGTACAGGCTCATGCCCGTCTCCGGGTTCTGCGAGGCGAGAATCGCGTTGATGTATGTGTGCTCGTAGTACTCGGAGTACTTGGAGTCGCGGGTCACCTGAAGCAGCATGCGAGACAGCTTGAGCATGTTGTACTCGTTGCAGGTCTCCACGGTGGAGGCGTTGCGGTAACCACCGTTGACGTCGCCGTTCTGCGTGGCGTCGTGCCACAGCTGGCCGGCCACGTGGAAGTGCTCGGACTGCGAGTTGCCGCCGGTCACATACGTGTGGTCCTTGGTGACGATGTCGAAGAAGTTTTCGGCCGCCTTGAGGTAGAGCGACGTGAGCTTGTCCTTTTCATCAGCAGAGAGACTGTTGTACAGGTCCTCATCCTCGGTGTAGGCCACGTAGCGCTGCATGGCGCCGATGAACTTCGGAATCGTGGTGTTGCCATGGAGGCCGTTGAGCACGTCCTTGCCGGCGGCGAGATTCTCGAACAGCGCGGTCTCGTCAAAGAGGTGCGCGGCCTCGAGCACGGTCTGCTTGTCCTTCGCGTCAGCGATCTCGGCGACCTGATAGAGGGCGTCGTTCATGCCGCCGTACTCGGTCTTGAGCATGTTGGTGGAGGCGTGCGCCTTCTTCCAGTTGACGACCCACTTGGCGAAGTCGACCGCGGCCGCCTTGGCGGTGTCACGCGTGTCCTGGTCGGTGCCGTACTCATACGCGTGCACCATGCCCTGTTCGACCTTGTGCAGGTTGTAGAACGGCACGATCAGATTGTTGCCGCCGCTCGGCACGTAGTTGACGGAGAACGCGGGGAAGAATCCGGCGTTGGCGGCGTCGGTCTTCGCGTAGGCCTCCTGCGTTTCGCGGATGCCCTTGACCACGGCGGTGAGCTTGGTTGCGAGTTCGGCCTTCTGCTCGGGCGTGGCGAACGTGGAGCGCTGCGCCTGCGACACGGCGGAAATCCAGTGGCCGACGAAGTGGCCGGTGAATCGGTTCGGGTTGCTGGTGCCGTCCGGGTTGCGGGAGGCGGACGGGCCGTTCTCCCAGCCGCCGTAGTTCTTCGCGCCGTTGGTCGGGAGTCCCGCGGTCGCGCGGAACTCGGTGAGCAGACGGTCCGGCTCGAAGCTCAGCAGGTATTCGACTTCCTTCTTGCCGGCGTTCTGCAGGTAGGCGTCGGAGACGGTCACGTTCTCCATGCCCTGCTCGGACAGGTAGTTCTTCAGGTATTCGACGTCGTGCTCGCCGCCGTTCTCGGTCTGCGCGGGCACGGTCACGGTGAACGTCTTGGAGACGGCCGCGGAGCCGTAGCTCGCGGTGACGGTGATCTTCGCGGTCGCATCCGGCTCGCCTACGGCAGGACGGTTGACGACGCCGGAATCGGAGATGACGGCCTTGTTGTCGGAAGCGTAGGTGAGCGAGGCCCCGTTGGAGGCCTCAGCGTCAAAGGTGAGGTTCGAGGTCGCCTCGGTGGCGATATCGACTTTCTCAAGCGCCGTTTCAGCGAGGGCCTTCGCATCGAACTTGGCGTCGCCGATCTTCACCTCACGCTCCACATCGGCAGTGGTGGCGACGGTGTCCCACAGTTTCACGTCATCGAGCGTGCCGTTCAGCTGACCGCCGCTCGCATGGGCACCATTCCAACCGATGTACTTGACGGCGTCATTGGCCGTGATGCTGCCGGGCTGCTCGGTGTTGCCGGTGGTGTAGGCACGCGATTCGCCGTTGACGTAGAATTTCGCGGTCTTCGTGGTGGCATCGAACGTGACCATCACATGGGTCCACGTGTTAGCGGGGAAGATATCCGCGCGGTTGCCGGTCAGGTTGAACTCGAGCGGCTGCGGGGCACCGGCACCAATCGACAGCACCAGCGGCTTGGAATCGGAGGCGGAGCTCAGGTACCAACCATCCTGGTTGTACTTGGCCTTGCTCCACAGGAGAATCTGCTCGCCGGTCATTGTGCCGCTCGGATTCCACCAGAACGACAGGGACAGGTCCTGCGGCTGCAACTTCTGACTTGCACCCAGACTCAGGGCCCCCTTGTCGAGCTTGATGGCCTGGCCGTCCACGCCGGTCACGTAGCTGGTCGAGCCCTTGTATTCGGTAACCGTGTTCTTCACCGGGCTGGCGTCGCTCAGATCGCCGTTGAAGCCCAAGTTGAGTACGTTGTTCTGATCGTTGGTGGCGGGGGCGATCGTAGATGTCGCGTCGGCGGCCACGGCGGTTCCCGCGGTCATCAACGTGAACACCATCGGCAACGCGGCCACAGCCGCGACGCCTTTGCGCCACACGCCCTTCCCCTTGTGATTATCGGTAGTTCTCATGCGTTGAGAGCCTCTCCTTCAATGCACCTCATTGTTATCAATTTGTTATCGAATCTTCCGGGCCGTGCATACGCACACGACCTCCGGTGCTTCCTCGCGCACCCGATCCGACTGTTGTACCCGCATCACTGCAGGCGGCGTGACATCGCGCCCGATCCTACGAACGACTACGTTTTCGCAGGCGTCGCGCCCGGCGCCACACGGCGTTGAAACCGTGTATGAAATTATACCTGTTAGCGTTCACCAGCCGTGAGGCATCGTTGATGCGACAACGCTTTCGCACAGCGGCGGCGTGCGGTTCCGTGGTAATTCTCCCCATGCGGCAGGGTGCCAACGCGGTTCGCCGCCAGACACCGGGATCTCGCAGCGATTCCCCACGCAGCCCCGGCAGGGTCCCACAACCCAATCCCCCACAAGCCAATCCCCACACCTCGAACCCCACCACACCACAATCCCCGGCGGCGGAAAATACGGAAAACAGCCCACTGCTCCGTACAAACCGCCGCTGAGCCATTGCCAGCGACCGAAAATACGGAGCAATGGCCTCATCTCCGTACAAACCGCCGCTCAGAACAACTCAGCGGCGGATATTACGGAGCAATGGGGAAATCTCCGTAATATCCGCCGCCGGGATGGGTACCGTCAGGGCGTCAGGCGCGGCGCTTGCTCATTGCGAGCGCGATGCCACCGCCTACGGCGAGCAGCGCGATCGCTGCCACGATGCCGGCCACATCAGTGCCGGTGACCGACAGGCCCGGACGATTAGGCTTGGCCGACGGCTTGGCGCCATCACCCGACCCGTTGCCCGAACCGCTGCCATCGCCCGAACCATCCACACGCACCAGCGCCTTCTGCGCCGCAGTGAGCGCGGCGACCGCGTCATCCACCGCATCCTGCGTGGCCGCATCGTCGCCGTACACCTTCTCCGCGGAGGCCAGCGCGGCGGCGAACGGCTCCCACGTCGCGGCCGTGTAGTCGGATTCGCGCAGCTGCTTGGCGGCGGCGATCGCGGCGGAGAGCCCGGTCTTGTCCACCTCGACCGAATCGGCCACCACCTTCACGGTGACGCTCACGGTCTTCAGCGAGGCGGCGAGTTCCTCGGAGGAGCTCATGTCGAACACGGGCATGCCGTCGGCGGCCCAGTGGACGCGGCGCACGAACGTGTCGCGGCCTGTCGCGTTGACCGTGCCGAGGTTCTTCGTCGCGTAGGCGTGGAACACGTAGATCTGGTTGCCGTCCTCGTCCTCGCTCCACATGCCGTGGCCGGTGCCGAGCTGCATCTCGCCGTTGAACGGGCCGGACTTCTGAATCGGGTAGTTGAGCACCGTCCAGCTGGCCGGATCGGTCAGGTCGGAGCCGGAGGCGTCCGCCACGGCCAATCCCGTGGTGTACGTCTTGCCCACGGACGAGCCGGAGAACATCATGTACAGCTTGCCGTCGCGCATGGTCACGTTCGGACCTTCGGCGATGGTCACGTTCCACGAGTATTCCGGCGAGACGATGCGCACCGGCTTGGAGGTGATCAGGCCCGGGTCGGACGGGTCCATCGTGGCGATGTACGTGGCGCCGAGCTGCTGCCAGGCGTAGTAGGACTTGCCGTCGGCGTCCTTGAAGTAGGTCATGTCGAGCGACATGCCCACGTTGCCGTTGGCGTCGAGCGCGAGGTCCTTCTTGCCGTTGACCTGCGAGGCGGCGTTGCGGTAGATCGGCGTCGGCACGGTCCAGTTGGCCGGATCGGTCGGGTCGAGGTCGTGGCCGGAGGCGTCCTGTTTGAGCTGCATGTACACGGACTTGCCGTTGGTCCACACGTTGCCGTAGCCGGCCATGAACAGGATGGTCAGGCGGCCGTTGATCTCGTGGATCTCCGGCGCCCAGAAGCTGTGCATGATCGCATTGCCTTCGGAATCCTTGACGCCGGCCGTGAGCAGCGACACCTCCTTGTTGTTGTAGCCGTTCTGCTGGATGAGCGCGTCCGGATTGCCCGGCTCGTCGGCGAGCGCCGCGATGGAGTCGGCCATGCGGAACGGCATGTGCGGGCTGCCGTGTTGCCAGGTCACGTCACCTTGGATGTCGTTGGAGGCGATCATCAGGAACTTGGTTTCGGTGACTTCCTTGCCGTCCTTCTCGTGGGTCCATTCCCACTTGTAGATGGACGGGTCGGCGCGGTCCTCAGCGAACGGGATCTGGTATTCGGTCTGCTTGACGGTGCCGGTCACGGTAGTGCCCGTCTCGTTGACCGAATCCAGGTCGAGCGCGGAGGTATCCCACGAGGAGATCGGCAGGGAGCCGGTGGAGCCGTCGGAGTAGGTGAGTTCGACGTTCTTCGGCAGCTGCTTGGTCACGTCGCTCATCGAGGCGCCCTGCTTGACGGTGATGGTCTGCGGCAGGTTGCTGGCACCGGTGTTCTCGGAGCGGCCGAAGCGCGTGTCGAGCGCCTTACGCGTGGCGGCGTCGATGGCGATGGTCGCGCCGGAACGGTAGTCGGCGATGCCGTTCGCGTCGGAGGCGGCGAGCGTGCCGGCGGTGGCAGCGGCGCCGACGATCACGTCGCCGTGCTTGGAGTCCTTGCCGTCGAGCGTGGCGAACGTCGTGTACTTGGCCACGCCGTTGTCGTCCTTCCACCCGATGAGGTAGCGCTTGGCGGCGGTGTCGTACACGGCGTACGGCGCGTTCACGCCGTTGGTTTCGCCGAGGTCGACGATGGAACCGGAGTTCGTCTTCTCATCGTAGGTGAGCAGGTCCTTGGAGGTGGCGATGAGCACGCTGGACTTGGCGGTGGAGTCGCCGGTGGCGGTGCCGCGGTTGGTGCGCACGGCGATCACGCCGAACGTGCCGTCAGCGAGGCGGAACAGGCTCGGGTCCTTGAGGTTGCGGGCCACGTCCTCGGTGTTCATGTTGAGCGGCTGCGTCTTGTACCCGAGCGGGAAGAAGATGCCGTAGTTCTCGTTGTAGGGCGTGTACGTGCCGTCGTCGCCGCGCAGTGCGAGGTGCATGCTGTAGGCGACGTCGCCATTGTTCGCGTCGTCGACGCCGGTGGCGTTGCGGTCGTATGCGGCGATGGTCGCGGATTGCGCCTTCGGCAGGACGGTCACGGCGAACGTCTTGTCGACGCTGCCGGCGAGACCGTCTTTCGCGAAGGTGACGGTGACGGCGCCTTCGGCCTTCGCGTCGGCGTCGCCGGCGAGGCCGAACACGCCGTCCGTCACCGTCACGCCGCCGGTGGCGGACTTGACGGCGACGCTGGTGCCGCTTGCGGCCGCAGGCAGCGTGTCGCCTTCACGCACGACGGACGGGATCGCGTAGCCGGCGGCGGCCTCCTTGAGCACTTCGTCGGCGGTTTTGTCGGTCGGGTTCACCTTCACGGTGAACGTCTTCGACGCGCTCACGCCGCGCACGGTGACGCTCGCGGTGAGCGTCACGGTCTTCGCGGCCTCGCCTTTGGCGGGCTGCGTGACCATGCCGTTCGGCGCGATGACCGAGGCGTCGGAGGACGTCCAGGTCACGCCGTTCGCGGTCGGCAGCGCCACGTAGGACTCGTTGATCTCCCCAGGGACGCTGAGCGCGTCGAGCGCCGCGCCGGTGAGCTCGTCGGCGTGGAGTTTCGCGTCGGCGGTGCTGATGGCGGCGATCTGGTCGGCGCCGAGCGCGGTGGTGTACGCGCGGAAGTTCGCGACGCTGCCCTTGAACAGCGCGTCGGGCCACGGGGAGCGTCCGATGGTGTTGTACGACTGGTCGGTCACGCCGGCCGGCGTGATGTTGGTCTTGCCGGAGGCGACCTCGGTGCCGTTGATGTACAGTTTCGCGGTCTTGGTGGCGCCGTCGATCACGGAGGCGACGGACAGCCACGTGCCGTAGTTGACGACGCAGGAGCCTGCGGACGCGCCGGTTTCGGCGCCGGCGGCGCCGTCCTTGATCCAGGTGAGCGGCGTGCGGCCGTCGGCGCATTTGAGCGCGGTGAACCAGTACGGGCCGGTTCCGGCATTGTTGCCTTCGTTGCCGATGTTCCACATGAAGTGGTAGTCGGATTTCATCGCGGCGTCGGCCTTGACCTCCATCGTGATGGTCGCCGATTCGGCGCCCTTGACGATGTCGTCCGGCAGCCGCACCCAGTCGCCGCTGGTCTTCGCGCCGCCGGAGAGGGTGAGCGCGCCATCCGCCCATGTGGCTTTGGAGGGGTTCTGCACTTCGGCGGCGCCGAGCGTGGCGCCGGGCGCGCTGTTGGCGACGGTCTTGCCGTCCGCCGGCTTCGCGGAGAAGTCGTAGGCGGCGACGAGATGATCGGTGGGGACGGTGTCGGCCGCGACCGCAGTGGTCGCGCCGAGCGCCATGCCCGCGAGCGCCATGGGCACTGCGAGCGCCGCGCCGAGGAGCTTGCGCCCCCAGCGTCGGGCGGTGGTTGTGGTGGTCATTCCGATGGTTCTCCTTTGCACTACTGGGACCGAAATCAACAAATCACTGTGTCGGGTAAGGATGGGGGCGCGCACGGCGAAAGGATCACGCCGCGCGCGCCCGTATCACGCAACGACGTCAGGCCTTGCGCTTGCGCCAGATGGTCAGGCCGATGCCGGCGGCGGCGAGCAGCACGACCATGCCGCCCACACCAAGCACGGCGGTGCCGGTGGCGGACAGTCCGGGCTTCTTGGAGCCGTCGGCCGTGTCCTTGCCGTCGTCGAGCGTGCCGTCGTTCTTGCCGTCATCCGGGCCGGACGGGTTGTCCGGGTCCTCGTCGGAAGGCCATGCGGTCTGCTTGGCGCCCCAGATGGCGGTCGCGCCGGGCGTGGCGGTCTTCACGTCGGTGCCGGCATCGGTGAACACGGTGCCGCCGACGGCGCCGAACACGAGCGCGTAGCCGCCGGTCTCGTTCGGCTGGCCGGCGAGCGTGCCGGTGTAGTCGCCCATGAGGTTGCTGCCGGGCATGGCGGCGGTCACGTGGAGCGTGACGGCGTTGCCGTCGAGCTCCCACGTGCCCTGTGCGCGGCCGGAGAGCGTGCCGTCCTCGTTGAGGCGCACGTCGACCGCGTGGACGATGCCCGCGTCGGCGAGACGCGTGGCCTCGTCGGCGGTTTCGGTGTTCGTCGCGTAGGAGCGGGTCGGGTCGTTGACGGCGATCTGGTAGTCGCCGGCCACGTCCGCCATCGTGTACGAGGCCTTCTGGCGGAACGCGCCGGAGTACTCGTACGGGGTGGAGACGAGCCAGCCGTCGGGCGAGACGACCATCTGCTGCACGCGCAGCTCGTTGTCGGACTTGGTGGCGGTTTCGGCGGCGGTCTTGCTGACGAAGCGCGTGTGGTACACGTTGTAGATCGCGCCGTCGTCGGCCACGTAGACCTCGTTGCCGCCCTGCGCCGCGCGGATCTCGGCGGAACCGTTCTGTTCCACCGTGGAGAGCACGCGCAGGCCGCGGTTGATGGTCTTGTTCGCGCCGGAACCGGGGTTGCCGTACACGGACGTGTAGATCGCCGGGTTGCCGTTCTGGTCCACATACGGGCCGGTCAGGCTCTTGGAGCGGAATTCGCGGATCTGGTAGCCGCCGTCCACGCCGAGGTTGCCGTAGGAGACGAACATGTACCACCAGTCGCCGCGCTTGACGAACGACGCGCCTTCGCCGGAGTTGTTGTGGCCGCCGGCGAGCTTCACGCCGTAGTAGGCGTCGGAGGCGTCCGCCTTGGTCGTGTAGGTGGCCGTGTAGTCGCGCAGGCCGGTGGCCGGGTCGAGCTTGATGGCCCAGATGCCGCCGAACCAGGAGCCGAAGCTCATCCACAGCTGGCCGTCGTCGTCGGTGTGCACGTCGGCGTCGATGGCGTTGACGCCGGTGTCGTCGAGGCTCTTGTAGCGGGCGGGCACCTTGCCGTCGGTGGTGAGCACGCCGGAGACCTTGTCGACGTCGGTCGCGGCCACGTCGGCATCCTGGAATCCGGAGTAGACGACGGGGCCCACGTACGTCCAGTCGCCGTCGAGGTGGTCGGCGGTGAGCAGCACGATGACGGTCTTCTGGTAGTTGCCCTTGCCTCCGCCGTTGACGGACAGGTACATCGTCCACTTGTTCATGGTCTTGTTCCAGGAGACGTCGGGCGCCCACATGTTGCCGTCGAGCTCGGTGTTGCCCGCGTCGTTCTTGGAGGACCATTCGTTCCAGATGCCGCCGAGCACGGTCTTGTAGTCGGTGCTCAGATTGTTCTCGAACGGCTCCCAGTTGCGCAGGTCCTTCGACTTGAGCCAGGCGCGGTGCGAGCCGAACACGTAGTACGTGTCGCCTTCCTTGACGATGCTCGGATCGTGCGAGGAGCCGCGCTGGTGCGTGGCGTCGGCGAGCGCCGCGGTCACTTCGGCCGTGTACGTCACGTCGACGAGCGAACCGTCCTTCAGCGTGTAGCGCACGGTGAACGCGAACGTGCCGTTCGCGACGTTGAGCGCGTCGTAGCGCACGCCGTCGTCGGCGAGCGTGACGACGCCCTTCGCCGGCGCCTTGGTGAGGGCGCGCTTCGCGTAGCCCTTCACCGCGGCCGGTTCGGCGAACGTCGCGGTGCCGTTGGAGCCGACCTTGAGCGCGTCCGTGGCGACGGTCTCGACGCTCGCGGCCTTCGCGGCGACGGTGACGGTCGCCTCGACCGGCATGCGCGAGTCGTCCTGCGCGACGCCGGCGACGGTGAACGTGCCTTCCTTCGCGTAGTCGTCGGCCTTGACGTCGTTCCAGACGACGTCGACGTCCTTCGACGTGCCGTCGGCCATGGTCAGGTGCGCGGTCTTGGGCAGCGTGGGCGCCTCGCCGGACTTGGTGGTCGCGTCGAGCGCGTCCACGGACTTGACGGCGATGGACGGCTCGTACGCTTCGAGCACGGCCTGGTATTCGGCGCGGGTCACGCCGAGCACGGTGCCGTGGCGCGGGCGTCCGCCGTCGGAGTTGAGCGGCATGTTCGATTCGGGCATCTTATCGCCGACGGACGTCCACTTGGAGGCGTCGGTGATGTCGGTGGTGGCGAACGGGATGTAGTGGTTCGGGCCGCCGTGGTAGTCGGGCTGGTCGGCGAACAGGTAGTACTGGTAGCCGTTCACGTCGCCCTTGTTGGCCTTGAACAGGGAGGGGCCTTCGCCGGCGGTGAAGGTGCCGCCGTAGCCGTTGGCCTGGCCGCCGCCGATGTTCGTGCCGATCTCGGTCCACTTGCTGCCCTTGAGCGCGGTGGCGAAGTCGGTCACGCCGTCGGCGCCGATGGAGGCGGTCAGGTCGGTGGACTTCTCCTCGCGCAGGGTCATCGAGTTCTCGTCCTTGTAGATGCGGTAGTAGGTGTCGCCGACCTTCTGCACGGTGGCGTCGATGGAGCCGGCGCCGGCCTGGCCGCGGCGGTCCACGTTCACCCATTCCTTCGGCTCGGAGAACGTGATGAAGTCATCGGTGGTGGCGATCATCATGCGGTTGTAGGTGGCGGCGGTGCGCTCGTTCTCGTCGGTGGTGTCGTACAGGTTGGAGGCCCAGTACACCACGTAGGTGCCGAGTTCATCGTCCCAGTAGGCTTCGGGCGCCCACGTGTTGCCCGCGTAGTCGGTGCTGACCTTCACGTGGCGCTGGTTCGACCAGTTGACGAGGTCGGTGGACTCCCAGATCTCCAGGTATTTGGAGCCTTTGGCCTGGGCGTTGAAGAAGTTGTTGTCGCTGCCGATCTTGAGGTCGGTGGCGAGCAGGTAGAACTTGTCGCCGTCATGCGAGCGCATGATGAACGGGTCGCGCAGGCCCTTCTCGCCGAACACGGAGGTCATGATCGGTTCGGCCTTGCCTTCCGCGTTGGTGTTGAGCGCGTTCCAGTCGAGCGCGTTGTCGCCCTTGGATGCGGCGATGCTCACCTTCTGGGATTCGCCGCCTTCGCCGGTGAAGTACATCCACACGTAGGCCTGCGTGTCGGTCTTGCTGCTGGGCATCGGCTGCACCTTGACGGTGAAGTCGCGCGTCTGCGTGACGTTGCCGCTGGTGACGGTGGCGGTGAGCGTGATGGTCGTCGCCTTGGCGCCGGCGGCGGGGCGGGAGACGCGCACGGTCTTCGAGGTCTTGTTCACGCCGTCCGTAATCTTCGGATCGGCTTTGCCGGCGTCCTTGACGGTCCAGCTGATGGTCGCGCCGTTGGCGCCCTTGGTGGGCACGGAGAAGTTGGTGCGCATGTCGTTCGCGTTTTCGATGGTGAGCGCCTTCAGGTCGCGGGTGACGATCTCCTCGTCGTTGAGTTTCTGCGGCACCTGCACGGTGAAGGTCTTCGTCACCGGCTGCGGCGGCGCGGGCACTCCCGTGTTGGGCGACAGGGTGGCGGTGAGCGTCACCGTGGTGTCGCCTGCGGTGGAGGGCGTCACCTTCGCGTTGCCTGCCTTGTCGACGCTGATGACCTTCTCGTTGCTGCTGGACCATGCCACGGAGGCGTTGTCGGTGGAGGTCTTCAGCGTGAAGTCGGTGCTGGCGGTGGTCGGCACGGTCAGGTTGCCGATCTCGCCGTTGAGCAGGTCGGCGGCGCCTTCGGCGTCGATCATCGTGACGATCTGGCTTTGGGTGAGTGCGGTGTCGTAGACGGCGAACGATTTGATGGCGCCGTGGAACATGGCGTCGCCGACGCCCGGGTACGTGGAGTTGCCGATGGTGTTCCAGTTCTGCGCCTTGAACTGGTTCGGCAGCGTGTTGAACGTGCCCGAGCCGACGAGACGGCCGTTGATGTACAGGTTCGCCTGCTTGGTGGCGCCGTCGATGGTGGCGGCAAGCAGCTGGAACTTCTCGGTGGAGAGGTTGCTGGAGGCGCTGAAGTAGTTCTCGTTGTCGCCGTTCTGCGTGGCGGTGATCGAGGTGTACAGGCCGTTGTGCGTGGAGACGGCCCAGTTGCCTTCGGCCTTGAGGCGGGAGCCGCCGAAGGTGAAGAAGTACGTCCACTTCGAGTCGCTGATGCTGAAGTCGCTGTTCTTCACCATCGCGACGACGGTGGCCGAGGTCTTGTCTTTGAGCAGGTCGTCGGGCAGCTTCACGTATTCGTCGCCGGTGAGCTGGAGCGCGCCGTCCTCGTAGGTGCCGGCCTTGTCGGCGTCCGTGGCGCTCTTGATCTGGGCGGCGCCGAACGCGGAGCCCGCGGCCTCGTTGGCCACGGCGCCCTTGCCGTCGTCCTTGGCGAAGCTGTAGCTCGCCAGCGGGGTGGGCAGCTGCACGGCGTCGGCCGCTGCGGCCGGAACCGCCGTGGTCGCGCCGAGCGCCATGCCCGCGAGCGCCATGGGCACTGCGAGCACCGCGCCGATGAGGCGCCTGCCCAGCGATGTGGGTCGGGTTGTCATAGTTCCTCCTTGGCGCGGGGCAGGGTGCTCCCACGCACATCTCCTGTGATTGATCGTGTGCCATGTCGTTCCATTGACGGCACTGAAGAAATCGCCGCGGATACCGGTGTATCACCGTACTTCCGGCATCCGTAGCATTCGGTTATATGGGCCGCTGCGTCACGGCCACGCTACCGCATTGTAGCGTAAAACGGTTGACCACGTGTTGGCGGTTCGCGCGCGGAATCGTCAAACCGCCGGTATGCATGAATGGGAACGGACGGCCCGCCGCGCGATTCACGGGAATCGCACGGCGGAACCGTCCGTCTTGCGTCAGGTCCGGCGCGTCACGGCTGACGCGTCACGGACAACGCGCGTCAGGCGCGGCGCTTGCGCCAGACCGTCAGGGCGACGCCCGCGGCGAGCGTGAGCGCGGCGAGCGCGGTCACGCCGGCGATGGCGCTGCCGGTGTTGGCGGTCGTGGCCGGCTTGGTCGGCTGCGGCTTGGCGGCGGGCTTCTTGACCAGCTTGTCGACGGCGGACTGGAGGTCCTTCAGGGCCTGGTCCACGTCGGGCTGGCTGGCGTCGGAGCTCTGCAGCAGGCCGTAGGCCTTGTCGAGCGCGGCCTTGAACGCGGCCCAGCCGGACTGGTAGTCGGCCTCCTGGTAGCCCTTGACCTTGTCGTAGAGCGACTGCAGGTCGGACTTGTCCACCGTCGGCTTGGTCTCGTCGGCCTTCTTGATCTCGAAGGTCGCCGTGGCGGTGCCGGAGTACTTGCCGGCGCCGGTGACGGTCACCGTGGCGGTGCCCGGCTCAACGTTGTTCGCGTAGGTCACCGTGTAGTCGTCGCCGGCCTTCAGCTCGGTGCCGTCGGCGAGGGTCACGGTCACCTTCGGCTCCTTGGCGGCGCCGTCGGCGGTGAACTCCTTCGGCTCGACCGTGACGGTCGCGCCGGAGATGTCGATGCCGTTGACGGTGACGGTCGCCTCGACCGGCATGCGGGAGTCGTCCTGCGCGACGCCCTTCACGGTGAACGTGCCGGTCTTCGCGTAGGAGTCGGCCTTGACCTCGTCCCAGACGACCGCGACGTCCGCCTCGGAGCCGTCGGCGTGCGTGAGGTGCACCGTCTCCGGCAGCTTCGGCGCATCGCCGACGTTCGTCGCGACGTTCACCGCGTTCACGGACGTGACCGCGACGTTCTTCGCGTACGCCTCCAGCACCTTCTGGTACTGGGCGCGAGTCACCGGCACGACCGTGCCGTGACGCGGCTTGCCGCCGTCGGCGTTGGTCGGCAGGTTCTTGTACTTGACGGCCGTCACGTCACCGGTGGACAGGTCGTCCGTGGTGAATCCGATGTAGTGGTTCGGGCCGCCGTGGTAGTTCGGCTGGTCCATGAACAGGTACCACTTGTTGCCGTTCACGTCGCCCTTGTTCGCGGGGAACACGGACGGGCCTTCGCCGCCGGAGAACTTGCCGCCGTACTGGTTGTTCTGGCCGTCGCCGATGTTCTCCTTGACCAGCGTCCACTGGTCGGAGGCGGCGAGGCCGGTCTGCTTCGGCAGGGAGCCCGGCTTGTCGGCGGAACCGATGGCGGAGAGCAGGTTCGTGGACTTCTCCTCGCGGATCTTCATGCGGGACTCGTCCTTGTAGAAGCGGTAGTAGACGCCGTCCTGCTTGGCGATGGTCGCGTCGATCATGCCCTTGCCCTGGCCCTGGTTCACGTTGACCCAGACCTGGGGATCGGAGAAGTTGACGAAGTCGTCGGTGGTGACGTAGATCATCCGGTTGTACGTGACGGACGGACGGGCCGTGAGGCTGTTGTCGGTCGTGTCGTACAGGTTCGAGGCCCAGTAGACCACGTACTTGCCGATTTCCTCGTCGTAGTAGGCTTCCGGCGCCCAGGTGTTGCCCGCGTAGTCGGAGCTCACCTTGACGTGGCTCTGCTTGGACCAGTTCACCAGATCGTCGGACTTCCAGACCTCGATGTACTTCGAGCCGTTGCGCTGGGCGGTGTCGAAGCTGCCTGCGCGGCCGGCGATCTTGAGGTCGGTGGCGAGCATGTAGAACTTGTCGCCGTCCTTCGAGCGGATGATGAACGGGTCGCGCAGGCCCTTCTCGCCGAACTCGGAGGTGAACAGCGGCTGGCCGTTGTTCAGCGTGTTCCAGTCGAGCGCGTCGTTGCCCTTGGAGGCGGCGAGGCTGATCTTCTCGGCGCCCTGGCCCTCGCCGGTGAAGAACGCCCAGACGTACGCCTGGTCGTCCTCTTCGACCGGCATCGGCTGGACCGTCACCTCGAAGGTCTTGGTGAGCGTGGCCGTGCCGTTCTTCACGATGGCGGTCAGCGTCACCTTGGCCGCGTCCTTGCCTGCGGCGGGGCGCTTGACGGTGACGGTGGCCGACTTGCTGTTCACGCCGTCGCCGACGGTGGCGTTGTCGCCGCCCTCGGTGACCTTCCACGTGATCTCGGAGCCGTTGGAGCCCTTCGTGGCGACGGAGAAGTTGCCGCGGATGTCGTCCGCGTTCTCGATCTCCAGCGCGTCGAGGTCGGCCTGCGCCTTCTCCTTGTCGGAGAGCTGCTTCGGCACGGTCACCTTGTAGGTCTTCGTCGCGGTCTTGCCGTCAATCGTGAACGTGGCGGTCAGCGTGACCGTCGCGTCGCCGGCTTCGGCGGACGGACGGGTGACGACGGCGTTGCCCTTCGCGTCGACCTTGATGGCGTCGTTGTCGGACTTCCACGCGACGGACGCGCCTGCGGCCGAGGTCGGCAGCGTGAAGTCCTTCGTCGCGGATTCCGGAACCGTCACCGCGGCGACGGCCTTGTCGAGCGCCTGCTCGGCGTACAGCGCGGCCACGGTGCCCGCGGGGAGCGCTGAACCGTACACGGCGTAGTCGTCGACGTCGATCTTCGTGTTCGGATCGGCGTAGGCGGACTTGCCGATGTACGCGACGAGGTCGCCGTAGTTCGTCAGGCCGCCGGCCGGAATCGCGTACGTCTTGTCGCCGACTGCTTCACCGTTGAGGTAGAAGCTCATCGTGCCCTTGGAACCGTTGATGACGACCGTGTACAGCGCGAGGTCGGACGTGGCCTTCGCACCGCTGGTGGCCGCGTTGGTCGAGCCGGGGCCGACTTCGGTGTTCCACGGGCTGGCGTTCGGGTTGGCGGCGGTGGCGGTGGTCATGACGGGCTTGACGTAGCCCTTCGGGTTCGACGGGTTGAGCAGCAGGTAGCCGTTCTTCGTCGCGGCGTTGCCGATGTACGCGGCCGCGACGTTGCCGGAACCGTAGTTGTTCTTCAGCCAGACGGACAGCGTCACGTCCTGCTGGCCCTTGATCGCCGTGGTCGGCACTTCGATGGTCTGCGAGCCGGTCAGCTTGATCTGGCCGTTCTCGACCGTCGCCTCGCCGCTCAGCGTGGCGTCGGAGTCCGCGGCGGAACCTTCGTTCGTCACGGTCTTGCCGTCGATGGCCTTATCGAAGGAGTAGTGGATGAGCGGCGTGCCGGCTTCCGGCGGCGTCACTTCGCCCTCCTCGACGTTGTACGTGGCGGACGAGGCCTTGACGAGGCCGTCGGTGTAGCCGTCGTAGGCGACGGTGACGTCGCCCTTGACTTCGGCCGGGACGGTGACGGAGGCCTTGCCCTTGGCGTCGAGCTTGGCGGTTTCGGTCCAGTCGCCGGCGGTGAACGTCACGGAACCGGCGAGGGTGCCCTTGTCGGCGGCGGTGACGGTGGCGGTGAGCTTACGCGAATCCTTGTCGAACGCGGCCTTGGTGGTGGAGTCCACGGCCTGGATGTGCGTCGGGTTCGAGGTGGTCCAGGTCTTGGTCACGTCGAGCACGGTCTGCGGCACGTTGACGAACGCGCCGTGGCGGACCTTGTCCGGCAGGCCGCCCTCGGCGCCCTTCGTGATGTAGCCCTGCGCACCCGGCTCGGCCTTGACCGGCTTCTTCTCGTTGTTGAAGTCCGGGTAGCGCTTGGTCATCGGATTGTCCCACGTGGTCTTCGACAGCTCGGAGCCGGTGGTCATGAACGCGCGGTAGGCGAAGTTGTCGGACAGCAGGATGTAGCCGTCGTCATCCTTCGTGTTGAGTTCGTCATCCTTGTTGAGCTTGACGGTCTCCGGGCCCTCGAACGGCAGCAGGGCCTGCTCGAGCAGCTGCCAGCCGGTGTTCGGATCCTGGTCCGGATCGGCCTTGGTGGTCGGCGCGGTGAGGACCTTGGAACGCTCGAGGAACACGCTCTTGCCGGTGGTGATGTAGTCGCCGGCCTTGCCGCTTTCCTCGTTCTTGGTGAAGCGGTAGTAGTAGCCGCCGATCTTGCGCACGGTGGAGTCGATGCGGGAGTAGCCCGTATCCTGCCAGGTCTGCGGCTCGGTGAAGTTCACGAAGTCGCGGGTGATGGAGTAGCGCACCTGCGCGTAGGAGCTGCGGCCGGTGGTCTCGTTCTTGACCGGGGTTTTGCGGGTCTCGTCGGTGTACATGCGGGAGGAGAAGAACACCACATAGGCGTTCAGGTCGTCATCCCAGTAGGCCTCCGGCGCCCAGGTCATGCCGGCGTTCGGGGAGTTGATGGTGATGCCGCCGTTGCCGTCGCCGTTGGTGCGGGTCCAGTTCATCATGTCGGTGGACTCGTAGACCTCGACCTTGTGGGAACCGTACTGCTGGTTCTGGCTCCAGCCCATCGAGGAGACCTTGAGGTCGGTGGCGATCAGGTAGTACTTATCGCCCTCGTGGGAGCGCAGCACGAACATGTCGCGCAGACCGCCGGTGTCGGCGTCGTTGGTGAGCACGGACTTGCCGTTATTGCGGGTCTTGAAAGTGAAGAAATCGTTCTTCTCGGTGGAGGCGACCCACGCCTTCTCGCCGCCGTTGCCGTCGCTCTCGAAAGTGACGGACGCGTAACCGGTGTCAGGCGCGGTGCGGGTCTTCTCCTTGACGGTGACCTCGACGGTCTTGGTGACCTTCTCGCCATCGTTGTAGCTGGCGGTGGCGGTCAGGGTGACGGGCTTGGAGTCGCCATCGCCGTAGGCCGGGCGGGTCACGACGCCGGCGCCCTTGTACGGGTCGTCCGCGCCGGTGGTCGTGTTCTTGTAGTCGGCGTCCGTTCCGGTGACGAGCTTCGGGTCGGAGGAGGTCCACGTGATCGCGGAGCCGTGCTTCGTGCCTTCGGCGACCAGCGGCAGGTTCTCGGTCGTGGTCTTCTTCAGCGCGGAGATCGCGGCGTCGAGGTCCTCGGTGGCGGCGGACTTCGGGTCCAGCGGGTTGACGGTGACGGGCAGTTCCGCCTTCACGCCGCCGAACGCGGTGGCGGTGATGGTGGCGGTGCCCTGCTTGACGGCGGTCACTGTGCCGTCGGCGGCGACCGTGGCGACCTTGTCGTCGGAGGAGGTCCAGGTGACGTCCTTGCTCACGGCGTCGTCAGGGGTGACGGTCGCGGTGAGCTTCGCGGTGGACTTCTCGGTGAGGGCGAGCTTGCCGTCGACCACGCCGTCGCCGGAGATGGCGACGCCGGTCGGGGCGGTCAGCGAGGCGCCCTTGTACACCTTGATGTCGTCAATGGCGCCGTTCCAGTACTTGTCCGTGCCGATGCCGGAACCGCTGCCGTCGTAGAACGACTTGCCGATGTACGTGGTGTAGCCGCCCAGGTCGCTCATCTTGATGCTGGTGTTGGCCTTGAAGATGATCGGGGTGCCGTCACGCCACACGGCGAGATTGGTGCCGTCCACGGCGATCTTGTAGTCGTGCCACTTGTTGTTGTTGTCCGTGACATCGACGTTGTCGCCCTGCTCGTTGTTCCACTTGTTGTCGGAGATGACCGTCTTCACCTTGGTGGTGCTGATGCGGTTGAAGAAGTACTTGTTGTAGTCCTTGCC
Organism: Bifidobacterium aesculapii; assembly: GCF_001417815.1. GTDB lineage: Bacteria > Actinomycetota > Actinomycetes > Actinomycetales > Bifidobacteriaceae > Bifidobacterium > Bifidobacterium aesculapii. Next base: position 19,917 of record NZ_BCFK01000017.1, on the reverse strand, counting down.
GACCGCGAACGTGAAGAACGCGTCGCTGTCCGCCTGGCGGGACTTGGCCGCGAACTCCAGCGTGAAGGAGTCGCCGGCGTCCTTGAACAGCTGGTCGTCGATCTGCGCGTACTTGGCGCTGTTCGCGTCGTTGTTGAGGTTCAGCGCCTCGTTGTTGGAGCGGTCGCCGAACTTGACGACGGACACGCCGCCGTTGAGGGTCAGGTTGTATTTGCCGGTGGAGTCCGCGATGGAACCGTTGTTCGTGCCGTCCTTGCCGGTGAAGTCCCAGCTGGCGAGCAGTTGCGGGTCCGACGCGGCCGCGGCCGGCGCGCTCTGCGCGAGCGCGGGCGTCACGTCCGCCGCCGTCGCCGTCGGCACGAACGCCGCCAGCATCGGCACGGTCGCGACCGCCGCCACTATCTTCTTCCAATAGTTCATATGCTGCTATGCACTTTCCTTCGGGCGCGACGCAGCGCCTCTCCTTCGTCTCCCCGGCGCCGTCGCCTCACGATGCTGCGTCACACCACGACGATGCCGGCGACCGCGCGCAGCGCTCAACAGCTTCGCCGATGCCGCGCACGATGGCCCATGATCGCATCCACGCCGCCACGCATATGCGCTGCCGCCGCTCCTCAACGACGCCGTTTCACGGTTGTGAACGCTACCATAACCAAGCTGCCGCAATTATCCCAGCACTCAACGACAACCCCACCCATTCCCCCATTTCTCCCCATCCCCCCGGCCCTATTCCCAACCCCTACTCCCACACCCCTATCCCCATGGTGCGGTAACACACTTTCTCCATAACCCCGGAATCATGCGGTTTTGGGCCACCGCACCATGGGCGATTTACCGCACCATGGGAGATGATGCGCGGGGGAAGGAGTTGGGCTCCGGTGACGGGAGACCGTCCGCGGGCGGGCAATCCGCCCGCGGACAATGTCACCGGAACCGCGTCACCGGCGGCGGCGCGCACGCACGATGGTGGCGAGCGCGGCGACGATCAGGCAGACCGCGGCGAACACGCCGAGGGCGGCCACTGCGGAACCGGTGCCGGGCAGATTGCCCTGCGAGCCGTCGTTCCGGTTCGAGTCGGAACCGTTCGTCCCGGATTGGCCCGACCCAGAGCCATCAGACCCAGACCCGTCAGCCCCGGAACCACCGGAACCGTTATCACCGCCGTTGTCACCGCCTTCCGTCTTGTCCGCGGACTGACGGAACGCCTTCACCGCGGCGTTCAGCGCGGCCGTGGCGGCATCGACCTCGCCGGCGGTGAGGTCGCCGGACGTGTTTCCGGCGACCTGTTCGGCGGCGGCGATCGCATCCTGCAGCGTCTTCCACGCCTCGTCGGTCTTCGTGCCTTGCGTCACGGCCTTCGCGTCGGCGATGGCCTGTGCGAGCGCGGCGCGCTGCTCGTCGCTCGGCTTGGAGGCGGCGGCCTCGAACGCCGTGACGGCGTCATCCAGCGTGGCGGCGGCCTGCTGGAGGTCGCCGGCCGTGGCGGAGGCGTCGTCATGCGCCTTCTGGGCGGCGGCGATCGCATCCTGCAGCGTCTTCCACGCGGAATCGACCTTGTCGCCCTGCTTGACGGCCTTGGCGGCGTCGAGCGAGTCGGCGAGCGCGGCGCGGGCCGCGTCGAGCGTGCCGTCGGTCGCGTTGACGGCCACGCTGTACCACGTGGCGTCGCGCGTTTCGACGCGCACCTTGGCGCCGCCGGCCTTCGCGGGCACGGTCCACGTCGCCTGCGCGGCGTCGGACCAGTCCTGCAGCACGGTGCTGGTGCCGTCGGCGGCGATTTCGACGAAGCGGTACTGCTTGTCGCCGTCGACGCCGCCCGCGGCCTCGGCCTTGACGGTGACGGTCGCGCCGGCCTTGACTTCGCCCTCGATGTTCGCGGTCAGGCTCAGCGGCGTGTACGCCTTGACGCGGTCAGCGCCGACGACGGCCACGGCCGTCTTCTCGCCTTCCGAACCGGCGGGCGCGTAGACGACGCCATCACCGGCGAGGCTGAGCGACTTGAGATCGGAGGGCACCACGACGATGCTCGGCGTATCGGAGATATTGATCGTGGTCATGCCTTCGCCGAAGTATGCGGTCTGCATGCCGCCGGCGATGATGCCGCCCGTGTACGTGCCGTCCTGGCCGCCGCGCACGACGAGGTGCGTGGGTCGGTGGCCCCAGAACTCGTCGTTGATGGACTTGGTCTTGGTACCGAACTCCACATATTCGAGCGCGTCGGCGAACAGGAACGAGCTGTTCGTGCTTTCGAAGCCGTCAGGGAAGACGACTTCGGTGAGCGCGTCGGTGGAGTTGAACGAACCGGTCGTCGTGGTCTTGAGGCTTGCCGGCAGAACGATCCGCTTGAGCTGGTGGTTGTTGCGGAACGCCTGCGCCTCGATGGCCACGGTACCGTCCTGCACCGTGTACTCGGTGACGGGGTTGCCCGGCGCGGAGAGCACCAGGTGCAGGCCGTCGTCCTTCTTCTGGTAGAGCACGTTGCCGGTCGCGGAGTACACCGGGTTCTTGTCGGACACGGTGATCGTGGTCAGACCGTTGGCACCGGTGAACACGCCGGCCACGCCGGAGGTGATGCCCGCGCCGAGGTGCACTTCCTTGAGAGCGGTGATGTTCGAGAACGCGGCGTCGCCCAGTTCGACCACCGAGTCGGGGAAGTCGAGCTTCGTGATGGACGGCGACTGGCCGAACGCGAGTCGACCGAACGACTTGAGACGGCTGTACTCGGGCCTCATGTTGAGGTCGGTGAGCACCGGGTCGCCGTAGAAGGCGCTGCCGCCCACGGTGACGGTGCCGCCGAAGTCGACGGACGTGAGGTTGGCCATGTTCATGAACGCGGCGTGCGCAATCGTCTCCATGCTCTTCGGCAGCGCCACCTGCGCGAGCTGCGTCTGCAGGAACGCGGAGTCGCCGATGGTCTTCAATCCTTCGGTGAAGTTCACGCCCTTGAGCGAATCGTTCGCGAAGAACGCGTATTCGGCCACGTCGGTGACGGTCGCGCCGAACCCATCGGAAGAGGTTTCGGACGGGATCGTGTACACGCCGTCGGCCGGGCCCTGCGCGTTCGCGTTCGGGTAGGCGACGAGCGTCGTGCGGTCCTTGTCGAACAGCACGCCGCCGTACACGCTGTAGTGCTTCACGCTGTCCGGCACGGTGAATTCGGCCAGCTTCTGGTCGCCGGTGAACGCCGCCGCCAGCGCCTTGTCGGGCACGTTCGCGCCGACGGTCACCTTGGCGAGGTTCGGCATGTTGGAGAACGCGCCGCGGCCCACCGCGTCCAGCGAATCGGGCATGACGAGTTCGGTGCCGGTGCTGCTGGAGAGCGCGGTCGCGCCGATGGACTCCAGCCCGTCGTTGAGGCGGATGTCCGCCTGGACGAGGTTGAAGGCGTTGTCGCCGATGGTCCGCACGCTCGCGGGCAGTTCGATCACGCCGGTGAACACGGTGCCGGAGAACGCCGAATTGCCGATGGTCTTCAGCTTCTTCGGCCAGCCCTTGGTCACGGTGCCGCTCGCGTCGACGAGCTTGAGCTCGCCGAGCGAGATGTTCGCGCTGAAGACGCCGTCGCCGATCGCGGTGGTGCCTGCGGAGATCGTGACGTCAAAGAGCTGCGCGTCGGTGCCGAACGCGTCGTCCGGAATCTCGGTGAGGGAGGCGGGCAGCGTGACGTGCCGGATCGTCGAGCTGTAGAACGCCTTGACGCCCAGCGTGAAGTCCTTCGCATCGACCGGCAGGTTCACCGTGTCGAGCGCGAGCGTGTCCGTGAACGCCTCGTCGCCGATGGACTTCAGCTTGCTCGGGTGCTTCGCGTCGTTCTGGAACACGACCTGCGTGAGCTTGCCGGCGCCGGCGAACGCCTGCGAGCCGATCGTCTCCACGCTTGCCGGCACGGTGATGGTGACGGCCTGCGTGTTCGCGAACGCGTTGTGGTCGATGGCCTTCGTGTTGTTCGGGATGACGACGTCGGCCGCGTTGCCGGTGTAGCCGAGCAGCGTGGTACCGTCCTTGTCGAACACGAACTGGCCGAAGTCGGCGGGCTCGACGTGCACGGTCATCGTCGCGGACTTGCCTGCCACGGTGGCGGTGATCGTCGCCGTGCCGACCTGCTCGCCGGCGGTGACGACGGCCTGCGTGCCGTTGCCGTCCTTCGCGGCGACGGTGGCGACCTTCTCATCGGAACTCGCCCACGTGACCTTCTCGTCCGCCAGCGAAGGCGCGACGAGCGCGGCGACGTCGACGGTCTTGCCAGGTTCGACGGTGGCGCTGTCCTGCGCCATCGCGATGCCGGTCTCGTCGGTCACGTCGGCGACGGTCACCTTCGCGATGGCCTTGACGGCCGGGGCGAGCTTCGAGGCGACGATCACGTCGACCGGCTTGCCGTCGCTGGGGGCGACGCCGGTGAGGTTGCCGTGCGCGTCGACCGTGACCTTCGACGGGTCGGCGCTCGTCCACGTGAACTCGGTTTCGGTGGAGTCGGCGGGTTCGACCGCGGCCTTGAGACGCGTCTTCTGGCCCGGCGCGATGGTGGTCGCGTCCGGCGTGACGGTGATGCCGGTGGCCGGCACCTCGGTCATGACGGCGGTGGCGCGATCGCTCGCGTTCAGGCCGTAATCCCACGCGTACAGCGGCACGGTGTTCGGCAGGGCGCCCTCGAGACCGCTGGCGGTCCATGCGTCGGCGATGTCGGCGACCTTCACGTCGAAATGCCACGTGCGCGTGCCGTCGGCGTTCGTCGTGTAGTCGGCGGGCGCGAGGATGCGCTTGAAGTAGGCGAGCGTGGTCGGATCGTGGAAGTCGATGGCGGAGAGCCACGTCGCGTCGGTCACGTCGAAGGAGAACGTCTTCGCGTCGCCGTCACCGGTGAGCGTCATGTTCGTGATCTTCGGCGCGGTGGTGTCGAGCGTGACGTGGTAGTCGTCGTTGCGCTGCTCGCTCGCGCCGGGACCGGCGGTGGTCGCGGTCTGGCGCAGCGTGTACGTGCCGTCGGGCAGGTTCTTGCCGTCGTCCGACTTGCCGTCGAACGCGCCCGCACCGTTGCCGAGACGGGCTTCGGCGTACAGCATCGAGTTCGTGGTCTGCTGCAGCGTGGACTTCGACACGTGATCGTAGGAGTAGCTGCGCACGGTCTCGCCGGCGGCGTTCACGTACGTGTACGCGAGCTTGTCGACGTTGCGCAGCAGGCCGGTGAGCGGCCACGCGGCGGTCGGCGAACTGCTGTAGTTCGTGCGCGAGACGACCATGCGTTCCGGGTCGATGCTGTACACCGGCCCGGCGGTGGCGTCGGCGTCGAGCGGGTTCACGCCGAGCGGCACGCCGTTGCTCGGATTGGCGAGCGCGGTGCCGTACACGTGGTACGCGTTCTCGCCCTGCTCCCACAGTGCGGAATCGAAGACCGGCGATTGGCTCCACTTGCCGTAGAAGCCGACGAACGGCGCGGACAGGTCCACGCCGCCCTTGGCGGCCTTGAGCATGGCGAAGCCTTCCACGAACGTGCCGTTAGGCGTGTTCGCGGCGGCGAAGTCCTTGAACGCCTGCTCGGCGTTGATGGAGACGGTAAGCTTCGCGGTGCCGTTCGCGGGCACGGTGACGGTGCCCTTCGCGGCGTCGTAGCCGTCGCCGCCGTAGGAGACGGCGATGCCCTTGCCGGTCCAGTTGTCGTCGGTGTTCTGGAACAGTCCGCCGGCAACGGCTTCGCTCAACGCCTGCGCGTCGGGCGTGTAGGTGCGGGCCTTGCCGCCGAGGTTGTGCAGGGTGAGCGTGAACGCCCACGTGCCCTGCGCGCTGTCGCCCAGGTCGGCCTTCGGGCGGGATGCGTCGGTGGCGTCGTCGACGGTCAGGTAGACATCGGTCTTCGTGGCGGCGGGCACGTTCGCCAGACCGGCGCCCTGTTGGCGCGGGGAGGCGTAGGAGTCGCCGGCTGTGACCGGGGTCGCGGTGCTCATCAGCAGCTGCGTGACGATTGCGGATTTCTCCGCGTCGGTCAGCTTGGAGAACTTCGCGTCGCCGTCCACGTATTCATGGATCTGCGCGGTGATGCCGGACATCTGCGGCGTGGCCATGGACGTGCCGGACATGTACTCGTACTTGTCGCCGGGCACGGACGACCAGATGTTGCCGCCGGGCGCGGTGATTTCGGGCTTGAGCTTCAGATCGGGGGTGACGCCCCAGCTGGTGAAGTCGCTCATCGCATATCCTGCGGGCGCGGCGGTGGCCGTCGCCTGCACGGTGAGGGTCTTCTTCGCGGCGGCGATGAGCGTTTCACCGCTCTTGCCGGAGATCGCGACGACGGGGATGTTCACGACGATGTCGTTCTTGATGGCCGCGCCGGTGATCGCGCCGTCGGCATTGTTGTAGAAGATGACGGCGGCCGCGCCGAGGGCGGTGCCGACGTTCATCAGCTTGTCGCCGAAGGTGAGCGCGTGGCCGTCGGTGGGTTCGGTGCCGCCGCGCTTGACGACGACGATCTTGCCGGACAGGTCCCACTGGTAGGCGTCGGCGAGGCGGGTCTGGTCCTCGGTGGAGCCGATGCCGCCGTCCACGTACTCGTAGGAGCCGTCTGCCAGGCCCTTGTCCGGATCGGACAGGCCGGGCGTGCTGTCGCCGGTGGCCTGCCCGTCGGCGGTGGCGAAGCCGAGCGGCGTGTAGCCGATGGCGGTGCCGTCGGGCCCGAGGAACGCGGACTGGCGCTGCGCGTTGTTCACGCTGGCGACGGAAAGCGAATCCACGAAGGAGGACGGCGAGGAGATCACGGAGCTGTCCGGGTCGGTGGCGTACGGCAGGTTCGCGCCGGAACGGTTGCCGAGCGCGGAGGTGGTCGCGTTGCCGGCGGCCACGTTCACCGTGGCGCCGCCGTCACGCAGCGATTTGATGGCGTCGCCGTAGGTGGAGGTCGATTCCTCGGAGAAGCCGGCGTCGGAGCCGAGCGACATGTTCACCGTGTCCACGTCGAGCGCCTTGGAGTCGTCGAGGGCGGCGAGCAGGGCGGAATCGTAGATGCCGCCGGCGAAATCGTCGGCGACCTTCATCGGCACGATCTGCGCGTCCGGCGCGGTGCCGCGGATCTCGCCGGAGTTGGCGGCGGCGATGCCGGCCACGTGTGTGCCGTGCTCCATGCCGGACAGGTCGCTCGGGTTCACGTCGTCGTCGCTGTCGGCGTAGTCGCGCGCGAACGGAATCTTCTCCGACACGTACGTGCCGTGGCCGAGGTTGTTGATCTGCGCTTCGGCCTGCGACTTGGTGAGTTTCACCTTCGCGTCGTCGAGATCGCCCCGGAACGCCTCATGGTCGGTATCGAGACCGGAATCGATGATGGCGATGATCTGGCCGTCACCCTTCTGTGCGGCCTTGTCCGCACCGGTCATGTCGAGCGAGGACTGGTTCTTCGGGTCGGACGCCGCGGTGGCGGAGGTCGCGGTCTCGTCCGGGATGGCGTACTTGCTTTCGAGGAACGCGCGCTTGACGCCCGGCAGGTCGCGGATGCCGTCGAGCAGCGCGGCCGAAGCCTTGATCGCGAAACCGTCGATCACGTGGTAGTAGTCCTGCACGTCGCTCACCTGAGTGAGGTCGGCGGACTTTTCCTGCGTGTCCTGCAGCGACAGCGTGGACGCCTCCTGCGCGGCGAGGTCGCGGATGCTGTCCTTGACGGCGCGGTGGCGCGTCTGCTTGCTCATACCGAACAGCGAACGGTACCACGGCACGCCCGCCGTGGTGTCGTCGAGCTGCACGATGATCGTCGCGATGCCGGTCGTCGTGCCGTCGCCGGCGAGCAGTCCGGAGGACTTGTCGTCGGACGCGGCGGACTGGCCGACCGCGCGCAGAAGCGCGTCGGCGTCTGCGGTGTCTGCCGCGTTCGTGACGGCGGCGTTTGCGGGTTGTGTCGTCTGCGTCGCGCCTGATTGCGGCGACGTGGGCGCGGCGACGGCCAGATTGGCCGGTACCAGCATGATGCCCGCCACGGTCAGTGCCGTGGCCGAACGCAGAAGACCGGTAGTATGCCATGAAACCATCGGTTGTGTTCTCTCTTCTCGATGCCGCTGCGGCCGTGCGATCTGCACGGTTGCGCATGACTGCCGCAGCGGCATGTGGCGGTGTTGTCGGTTGTGACGGTTGCTCGTATCCACACGATTGCCCGTACGCCTGCGCTGTTCCGGTGGCGCCACAGTGGTCACCGTCGTTCCGGTGGTGACCGCTGTGAAGGCGCACCTGTTACTCGCGTAAGCAATTACGCCAATTCGTCGCACACTCCCCCAACGAGCCGGCATCGCGGGCATCCGCAGCGACGCCGGCGAGCGGCACCTTGCCTGTGCTTCCCGTTCACCGGTGCCGCCGTTGAACACTCACAGTCATTTCGTCAATGTACGCCGCGAATTCACGGAACACAAGACTTGTTTTTTCAAATGGAACGTGGTATAGGGTGACGGCCGACGCCGCCATCACCCAACAACAAAGCCGCCGCCCCCGATACGGAGGCGACGGCTCTATTCCCACAGCCCTGTTCCCATGGCCGCATTCCCACGGCCCTACTCCCATGGTGCGATAACACACGTTCTCCATAACCGCGGAATCATGCGGTTTTGGACCACCGCACCATGGGCGATTTACCGCACCATGGGAGATGAGGGGCGGGATGGGAGCCCGCCGGGGAAGCCCGCCGGGGGCTCGCCGCCGGGGGGATCACTGGACCTGGGCGCGGGCGATCTTGCCGGTGAAGGAGTTGGCCTCGTCGGCGTCCTTGACGCCGTCCTTGTTCCAGGAGAACATGGCGCGCAGCTTCGGGCCGACGGTCTCGATGCGCTCGTTGGAGTACTTCTCCTGCAGCTCCTTGAAGTGCGGGGCGCCGGCGTCCTGATCGTCGATGAATTCCTTGGCGAAGGAGCCGTCCTGGATGCGGCCCAGGTGGTACTCCATGCGCTTGCGGCAGTCCTCGTTGATGACGGTGTTGGTGTAGTCGCCGTACTGGGCGGTGTCGGAGCAGGACCAACGCGCCTTGTTGAGGCCGCCCTCGTTCATCAGATCGACGAGCATCTTGAGCTCATGGCACACCTCGAAGTAGGCGATCTCCGGCTGGTAGCCGGCGTCGGTGAGGACCTCGAAGCCCATTTCGACGAGCTTGTTCACGCCGCCCATGAGCACGTTCTGCTCACCGAAGAGATCAGTCTCGGTCTCCTCCTTGAACGTGGTCTTGATGGCGCCGGCACGCAGGGCGCCGAGAGCCTTCGCGTAGGCCAGGGTCAGCGCCCAGCCGTCGCCGCGCGGGTCCTGCTCGACGGCCACGACGACCGGCACGCCACGGCCGGCGGCGTACTCACGACGCACGATGTGGCCCGGGCCCTTCGGCGCGACCATGAACACCGGGTGATCCTCGGAAGGCTTGATGTAGCCGTAGTGGATGTTGAAGCCGTGCGCGAAGGCGACGGCCGCGCCCGGCTTGATGTTGGGCTCGATGTCGTCCTTCCAGATGTTGCGCTGGTACTGGTCGGGCGCGAGGATCATGATGACGTCGGCTTCGGCGGCGGCCTCCGGCACGGACTTGACCTCGAGGCCCTGCTCCTTCGCGAAGTCCACGGACTTGGAGGTCGGGCGCAGGCCGACGACCACGTCGACGCCCGAATCGCGCAGGTTCAGCGCGTGCGCGTGGCCCTGCGAGCCGTAACCGATGATTGCGACCTTCTTGCCCTCGAGCACGGAAAGATCGCCGTCGTTCTCATACCAGATCTGTGCAGCCATGTTTGGCACTCCTTTACTTGCGTGCCGGCCGTCGGAGGCGGGCGTGCGGGTCGCCGGTTGAATCACCCATCAGGCATCCAACCGGTTCGACGGCGCGTCCGGATGTTGCGGTCGGCACACGGTGTCGTATGGTTGCGCGATGTGCATCGCGCGTTCGTCGGCAGACCGGCGGCGCGTGCGTTGTGCGGGGTCGGTCGGCCGTAAGCGTGCGGGATTGTGTCCCGTGAACTGCGCCCCATCCTACCGACGTGCGCCCGGCCGCCATGGTTCCGTCCACAAGGTGGGCCGGATTTTGGTCTCTCGAACCAAATCGTGGACATATTCCACCTACGCCCCTCCCCTCCGAGCACAGCAGAGAACGCCACGGAGACATGAAAGGGCCGCCGCAGCCCTCGCCTATCGCGCCCTATCCGCTATCGGGCAAAACGACGGGCCAGCAGCGCGCCTGCGCCGACGAGCGCCAGCAGTACCCCGGCGACGACGACCACACCGGCATCGCTTCCGGAGGAGGCCAGACCCCGAGCCTTGCCGGCATCGGACGCGGTGGCGGAACCGGACGGAGCGCCGTTCGGATGACCGGCGTCGCCGGAGCCGGATTGCGCCCCGTTGCCGTCGGAGCCCGATTCGCCTTTCGCCGCAGCCGTGAACCCGATGGTCTTGGCGATGTCGTCATCCGCGTCCGGCGCGGAGTTCAACCCTTCCGCCGCGATGGACAGCGTGCCTGCGGCGTCCTGCTTGACCTTCGAGTAATCCAGCGTCATGGCCACGGTGACCGGCTTGCCGTCGGCCGAAACGCCATGCGCCTGCACGTCGCCGCTCGACACCGTCACCGCGGATACGGAGCCTCCCACCGTGACGCGCACTTTCACCGTTCCGGACAGTCGCGCACCATCGGCGAGCGGCGTCCACGTGGCACCGCCGTCGGCCGAGTATTCCACATGTTCCACGGCCGGCTGCGGCTGGTCCTTGGTGACGGCCGCGTAGGCGTTCGCCAGGCCGGAGCCGCGGAATTCCGCGCCATCCGTGGGCGGCGCGATACGGTCGTAATCGTATCCCGCCTGCTTCTTCAGCAACGCCACCGTCTGCTCGGCGGTGTAGTCCGGGTGGATGCCGCGGATCAGCGCGACGACGCCGGCCGCGTGCGGAGTCGCCATCGAAGTGCCGCTGAACGTGTCATACGAGGCTTTGTTGCCGTCCACCGGATGCACCGGTGTGGTGGAGTAGATTCGGTCGCCGGGCGCGTTCACGGTGATGGTCTTCTTGCCGTAGTTGGAGCCGTATGGGTCGTCGGGGCGGGTGAGCGGGAACATGCCCGCACCGGGATTGGTCACCGAGGCCTTGCGGCTGGAGGATACGACGACCGTGCCGGGCAGCATGCCCGGCAGCTCCACGCCGTCGCGCACGTCGCGGTTCTGGATGGGCGTTCCGTCGTAGGGGCTTTGGGAGTCGGTCGTCGGATTGTCGAGATCCGAATTGTTGTTGCCCGCCGCGACGACGGTCACCACGCCCTGCGACGTGGCGTATGCCACCGCACGGCGGATAATCTCATACCCCGCGGTCTGCGTGGGATCGCTCGGCACCCAGTACAGCCACGGGTCGACGCTGTAGCTGTTGTTGGTCACGTCGAAATGGTGGTCGGCGGACCAGACCATGGCGCAGGTGACGTATTCAGGGTATAGGAGTCCGTCATCGTTGCCCGTCTTGACGGCGGCGATGGTGGCCTGGGGGTCCACGCCGTCCACGCCGATGCCGTTGTGGGCCGCCGCCACCGTGCCGGCGGTGTGCGTGCCGTGCGCGTTCGAGGTCGGACGCCATGCGCCGAATGAGTTGTCGGGAATGCCGTTGACATTGCAGTTCGCTGAATCGGCCGCGTCGAAGTTCGGCGCGATGTCCGGGTGGGTGTCGTCTACACCGGAATCGAGAATGCCCACCACCGTCTTGGCGAGCTTCACATGATTCTCGATGACGGGTAGCGCCTTGTCCGCGCCGGTGGCGATGACGCCCCACGCCTTGTCCTCGGTCACATCGGGATCGGAGACGACGGACACATCCGCATCGGAAGAGGACCGTCCGGCCGCAGCGGCTGCTGCGCGGGCCTGCGTTGCCGCCGGCTTGGCGGCATCACCGGATGCAGCGAACAGATCCTCCTGCCCCTTGACCAGGCTCGTGCGCGTGCCGCCCACGGAGTCCAACGCCACGCCGGCCTTGCGCGAGGCATCGGCGACCTGCTGCGCGAAATCCTTCGCTTGCGCCTGCACGAACACGGCGTGCAGCTGCGGGTATCGCATCAGCGTCTTCGCGCCCAATTGCTCGGACGCTGAAACCACCGTATCGAGCTGACCGGCCGTGGATTGCTCCGGCAGGTTCAACACGTAGTTGCGCGTGCCGTCCTCCTGTGCGGACGGCGATACGACGGTCGACGCGGCATCATCCGCCTGCGCGCCGGACACGACGCCGGCAAGCCCCAATCCGATGGCGAGCATGATGCTCATGCCGCATGCCGCGGCCCTACGCAACGATTGCATGGTCCGATCCTTCTTCCCTCTCGAATACGCCCGCACCGTTCAGTACGAGGCGATGCGGATTAGAGTAACCACGCATTATTACCCAAGGCACCGCATTCCATCATGCGGACATCGGGACAATGCACCGGAACAAGGCCGGCGCGACTCGTTCCGGACTCCTCTCGTCGCGCGTTCTCCGCACCAAAATCGCGCGGAGCACAGGAAGCAACGCACCACGTGGATAATGACAACATCAACAACGTCAGCCGTGACCATCAACAGCCTCCTTTGATATTTTTGATATTTTTGATTTGGCTTTATATCACCATTTCAGGAGGCAACAGTGCGCACGCCAGCAAACCCGTTCAAGCCGACCGCCGGTGGGGAGCCTCCTCTGCTCATCGGGCGAGCCAAAGTCATTCGGGACTTCGAGAAAGGTCTCGATAACGGCGTAGGAGCACCGGGACGCATCATGGTGATCACCGGGGCCTGCGGTACCGGCAAAACGGTTAGGCTCTGTTAAACCAGAATTGACATAAAAGTGGGGCGGCTCCATTTGCCGCCCCTCAATTTACTGGTTACTGGTTTTGAGATGCACGCGCTTTCAGATAAGCAGACCGTGACCGTGCGATGGTTTGATAGTACTCCCGGTAATGAAGCGAGACTCGTTCCCCGTCCTCTCTGGTATCCGGAATCGGAATCAGTATTTCGCGATACCGGGTTCCCAGGTCCTCGCGATTCGTCTGCATGAATACGACACGCGCCCATTGGCGGCGTACGACATCAAGATCAAGTGCCCATCCCAGATAGAAGTTGTCAAAGTCGGCTTTATCCGTGGTGTTCATGATCAGGGTCTCTTTAGTGAACACTGCCTGTTCCTGACCAGGAAGAAGCACGGATGGCTCACCTATGTTCTTGGAGGCCCGTGATGGTGTGACTATGCTCCACGGAGACAATCCACTATCCGTCCCATGCCAAAAGCGCTGTGCCACGGATAAGGGGACCATGTTGGTGGAATTGAAGTTGACCATGCCTGCACGGAGATCGGAGACTTTCACGTATGGGATGGTTCCATTGCGAGTGTCGGCTGAGGGACTGCCATGCCCGTTTTCCACGGTGATGATTCCATCATCGACCAGATCACCCAATGAGCGTGTTGAGAAGTTTCCAAAGTGGGTGCCAACATACCTCTCAAATTCAAGGACACTGGTCTGGTCATAGTATTGCGGCACTCCGAGGAAAGCCAACGACAACGAATCTGGAGTGGGGACGAAACGTGATGTTTCCGTCTCCTTTTTGCCTTTGACAAGCGCCTCAACGTCGGACAGCACCTTGTCGTCGATTTCCGCAGTCCGGATTCCGTCCTTGTTCACTTTGAACAGGGTTTTGCCATCCTTGTTGATGCCGATCGTCGGAGCATAGGTGATCCAGGTGCGCCCCGTTTCCGCCCATGATGGAAGTGGTAGCGCTGGCTTGTCTCCCACTGGTCTTTTACGCATGACGTAGAAATTCGTCTTCGCTCGGCAGAAACCTTGAAACGCCTCCATGGGAACGTTCATTACGGCGAGCAGATCGAAGCGTTCATCGACCCACGTTCGGAACCAGCGGTAGGACGTTGAAAAGAAGTATGTTTCCGGAAGGACGATACCAAGACGTCCGCCGTTAGCAAGCAGTCGATAGGCCCGTTCCATGAATACCAGACCGAGTTCCGTGTCGGCGTATTTGTCGCTTGCCGCACCACCGCTTGTGTGCTTGCAGATAGAGTATTCAGCCGCTTTGGCATCCGTGGCCTTGATCTTCAGCTTCTCCCCGAATGGAGGATTCGTGAGGACGACACTGTACGAACCATCGGCTTCATGGCCTATAACCGGGGCAAGTTTGGGAAACTCCAGCCATTTGCCTTCTCTCAGAGAATCCCCGAGCACGATGTTCGTGGAGCCGTCACGAGCCCCGATCATCAGAGCTCTGGACAGTTTGACGTTGATGGAATCCAAATCGACCCCATACAGGTTATGATGCGCCCACGTCCGGATTTCATCCTTTTGCTCGGAGGTCGCTTGGGAAAGAAGGTTGCTGTACGATTCAAAGAGAAAACCGCCCGTACCACATGCCGGGTCGATGACTTTGTCGTGATAGTCAACCCCGGTAAGTTTGACGGCCGCTTCGATGATACGCTGAGGCGTGAAATACTGTCCTTCGCCTTGTTTGACGTTGGCCGAGCGGAATACCTGAAATGCCGCCGACAGTGTTTCCGGTGCCGCTGCCTTGAGATTGATGTTCTGCAAGCGGTAGACGATGGCGTGTATCGTCTCGTCGTCGAACTTGATGGTCTTCGACGTATTGTCCTCGAACAGGAACGGGTATTTATCCACATACTCCTCGAAGCAGGCGTTGATGCGTTTCGCTGTTTCCTGCGGAGTGGCGAGAATCTGGAATTCCAGAACCGCCTCATCGGGATTGCGCGCCATCTTGCCATTGGTGTCCGAATCCATCTTCAAGAGCAGCATGTCGCACATGTTGTCCAAACGGTCGTCCGCCCTCGTGGACTTGGAATCACCGGCCACGATATGGTCCAGCAATTCCGAGAACAGATGATTCAGACCCTTCCCGCTGATTTCCTCATGGTTTCGGAGTTCGCCGTAAGTAAGCGGCTCATCGCCAGCAAACAGGATATTGTCGGAAGGAGACGGCAATGCGGCGTCTCGAATGACTTTGTAATGAAGATCGACCTGCTTGTATACAAGTGAAATCGACGAACCGTTGGACCATATGCCAAGCACGGCATTTGGCTCCAGCCCGAGATATGTCTCCAGCTGCGAGATGCCTTCCTCATGTGTGGGAGCCTTCGTTTCGACCAAAGCTATGACATGGTCCCATTCTCCCCGATGCTGAGGCTCGTCGAATATGGCCATATCGACGGGGAATCCAGCAAAACGTCTTCCGGATTCCCTTACGGAATTATCTGAGGGCGTTCTGGGGACCTGCCATTCCCTATCGTCGCTATCCGGAGAGGGGCAGATGATCTGGTCTCGGTTCCATCCTTTGCCCAACAGCTGTTTAAGCAAAGGCAGCCGTACTTCATGATGTTCTTTATATCGAGTGTCTTCGTAAGGCATCCTGCCTCAGTTCTCCTTGTTCTTCACTTCGAACGGCAGTCCGTTTTCGCGCACCACGGCTTTGAGGAATATGGTGACTGCCCCGGTCATGCTCAACCCCAACGGTTCGAGTATGCTCATGGCCTTGTCCTTCAGTTCTGGGTCGAGGCGCATGGTCGTGGTTGGCGTGTTCGCCATGCCAGTCTCCTTCCTGTTCGACAGTGTAGATATGTACAGTGTACTTGCATCCGTCATGTGGCCATGCCCCAGTAGTCCATGTACAGCGGGAGCACATGGCTCCGGTCGCGCGTCACGCCGGGGCAGGGCTGGGCGGCGACCTGTCTGATGATGCTGCCGTTCCTGTCGTCGCGGAACGAGCGCCGCCACAGGAACCATGTCAGATAGCTTTGCAGGCGCTTCGTGCTCACGCCCTTGAATCCAGCGAGGAACCCGTCGAGGTTCGAGTGGAGCGTGTTGATCCGGTTGATGCGATGCGATTTCGCGTCCACCTGCTCGAACATGGCCCCCAATACTTCCATCGCGCCCGGGTAGGCGGCGGCCTCGTCTGCCATGACGAGAGCGCCTTTGCCGACGCGCCCGGCGAGTGATTCAAGGGCGCGCCGCTTGGAGATGACGCCACGCCCGTTCAATGCGGCGAACGCGATGCCGGAATCGGCGACGCCGGTCATGACACAGATCTGCTCCTTCGACAATCCACGCTTGCGCAGGGAGCATCCGCGATGCCGTGCGGGGCGCGGGAGCCGGAACTTGCCCTTCCTGTGGTTGCCTTTGAAGCTTTCGCGCAGATACGTCTCATCCAGCTGGACGGACACGCCAGCGCCGGCCGTGAACTTCGGCAGGAACCGTTCGAGGCACTTGAGCAGGCGGCGGCGCATGAGCCACGCGGTGCGCAGCGACACCTTGCAGCGCGAGGCGCATTCACGCAACGGAAGACAACCCACGAAGCATTCATCCACTTGGCTACCGGTAGCTTCGACCGGCCGATCAGCGTGTCCCTCGTCTGCGAGAACGTGCGCCGGCAGTCCTTGCACATCCAACGCTGGGAGCCGTTCGGGTTATGGCCCTTCCTGACGATGGAGACGGAACCGCAACAGGGACAGGCGGGCACATCGTCATGCGCGGTGATCGTGTCGTAGGCGTCCTCGTACAGGACCTCACGCAGTTCACGCACCGCGTTTTCGCGTTCGACCGGCCCCATGTCCTTGAGCTGTCTGCGTACCGCGTCGGCGAGCCCCATCGCCATCACCTCCAATACTGTAATCTCAGTGCAACTACAGTATTGGACTTTTAGGATGCCATGTCAAAGCTGGTTTAACAGAGCCAACGGTTATGCTCACCGTATTCGGAGACAAAGCCCGAGCCCGAAAATGGGACGTCATCGAAGAAACCGCTTCGGAAGGCCTGTGCGAACGTCTTGTCAACGAATTGCGAAGCAAGGACCATATGCTCGACAGGCTCTCCATCAAGCCGGCCGTAAGCTTCGCCGGCACAAGCGTAAGCTTGGGCGAAGCGGAGCTGTCCCCCAAACGCATGCCGGAAACCATGCGTCAAGCCATGTCCGCACGTCTCGACGCACTCGCCAAACATCACGCCGGACTGCTGATCACCATAGACGAGACGCAAGCCGCGCAACGCTCCGATATGATCGCGCTGGCCACGGCGATCCAGCATCAGGTTCGAGAGCGCCGCGACATCGCCATCGCATTCGCCGGACTCCCCCAGATGATCTCCGATCTGTTCAACAATGAGGTCATCGCATTCCTCCGCCGAGCGAAAACCAATGTGCTGACCGACGTACCGATCAACGACGTGCAGGACGCGTTCAGCACTACCTTCCGAAGCGCCGGCATGGAAATCGACGACGAGCAGCTTCGCATCGCCGCCGAGGCGACCCGCGGATACCCGTACATAATCCAGCTGGTCGGATACCACATCTGGGATGCAGCCGACATGCGAGACTCGGATATCGTCACTGACGGCGATATCACCGACGGTCTCGCCGAAGCGCGAATCGATCTTGACAACGCCGTATGCGTTCCCGAGCTGCACGGACTCTCACGCAACGACCGGGCGTATCTGGAAGCGATGGCGACGTCCGATGGTCCTCGCCTCCACCAGCGACATCGCCCGGCGCATGGGCAAAACCAACAACTACGCCGCGACATACCGCAAACGCCTGCTCGACGCCTATGCCATCCGCGAGACCGAACGCGGCGAAGTCGATTTCGCCGTACCGTTCCTGCGTGAATACCTACGCCGCCAGCATCAGCGCTGACTCAGCTTATTGTGGCCCCTCCCCTCCGCAGCAACGCGAAAAGGCCGCCACCTCGATGGGAATCGAAGTGGCGGCCCTACTTCTACGCGGAAAACCTTGCGGCCAATCCGCGACTACCGCTTACGCGGCCAGAATCACTGAACCTGGGTACGAGCGATCTTGCCGTTGAAGGACTCGGCCTCGTCCTGATCCTTGGCCGGGCCGTTGTTCCAGGAGAACATGGCGCGCAGCTTCGGGCCGACGGTCTCGAGGTGCGGGTGGGAGAACTCCTCCTGCAGCTTCTTGAACTTCGGGGCGCCGGCGGCCTGGTCGTCCATGAACTCCTTGGCGAAGGAGCCGTCCTGGATGCGCTTGAGCTGGTACTGCATGCGCTTCTTGGTCTCCTCGGTGATGACCGTGGAGGTGTAGTCGCCGTACTGGGCGGTGTCGGAGCAGGACCAACGGGCCTTGTTCAGACCACCCTCGTTGGCGAGGTCGACGAGCATCTTCAGCTCGTGGAACACCTCGAAGTAGGCGATCTCCGGCTGGTAGCCAGCCTCGGTCAGCACGTCGAAGCCCATGTCGCACAGGTGGTTGATGCCGCCCATGAGGACGTCCTGCTCGCCGAACAGATCGGTCTCGGTCTCCTCGGTGAAGGTGGTCTTGATGGCGCCGGCGCGCAGGGCACCGAGGGCCTTCGCGTAGGCGAGGCACAGCGGCCAGGTCTTGCCGTCCGGATCCTGCTCGACGGCGACGACGACCGGGACGCCACGGCCGGCGGCGTACTCACGACGCACGATGTGGCCCGGGCCCTTCGGGGCGACCATGAACACCGGGTGATCCTCGGAAGGCTTGATGTAGCCGTAGTGGATGTTGAAGCCGTGGGCGAAGGCCAGGGCGGCGCCCGGCTTCAGGTTCGGCTCGATGTCGTTCTTGTAGACGGCGGCCTGGTACTGGTCAGGCAGCAGCACCATGACCACGTCGGCTTCGGCGACGGCCTCGCCGACCGGCTTGACCTCAAGGCCCTGCTCCTTGGCGAACTCGACGGACTTGGAGGTCGGGCGCAGGCCGACGACCACGTCGACGCCGGAGTCGCGCAGGTTCAGCGCGTGGGCGTGGCCCTGGGAGCCGTAACCGAGAACGGCGACCTTCTTGCCATCGAACACGGACAGATCGGCGTCCTTCTCGTACCAGATAGTTGCTGCCATGATAGGCACTCCTTTATGTTGTTCAGTGTGCCGAACGAAAACTGCACGTCCGGCAATCGGTGAGATTGCTGACGGCCTTCGACGAGAAGGATTGTGTCCTTGTGTCGGGAAAGTCATCGGTCCACTGGGGTCTATTTCTAGTCCACCGGTGATTGACGCGGCCACCCGCGTCCAAATATTGAGTTGCGTTTTCAGTTATGGAATCAAGCCGAAATCAAAGACGATTACAGCTGGAAAGTTTGGGAATCGATGCGGTCTCAACCGCACCGCGTCGACCTCTCCCCCCACCGCTTCGCGGGAGTCCCCTCGGCAGAGGGAGCCGTGAAACCAACGTCCGTGCGGCGCCGTCAAGTGGGAAGCCCAGTGGGCTTCCCATAGGCGACGCCTGAGCGAGGCGACAGCCGAAGCGAAGGCAGAAACCTGCCGTTGATTTCACTTGGTGAAATCAACGTCCTTCGTCTCCTTGCAGGTCAGCACGGCGACGAGGCAGCACACGGCCATCACGCCGAGGTACAGGCCCACGGAGTGCACGCCGAAGTGCGAGGACAGCCACGTGGCGATGGTCGGCACGAAGGCCGCGCCGACGATGGCGGCGAGGTTGTAGCCGATGCCGGAGCCGGAGTAGCGCACGTTGGCCTCGAACAGTTCGGGCAGGAACGCGCCGATCGGGCCGAACGCGGTGCCCATCAGGGCGAAACCGACGCACAGGAAGACCATGTTGGCGACGAAGTTGCGCTGGCCGACGATCTGGCCGTTGAGCAGGAACGGGAACAGGGCGGCGAACACGACGAGCGCGCAGGAGGAGAAGGTGATGACGCGCTTGCGGCCGAGCTTATCGGCGTTGACGCAGGAGATCACGATGAACAGCGCGAACACGCAGATGGCGATCATGAGCATGAGCAGGTATTCCTGGTTGGTGAAGCCGAGGCCACCGCCGCCTTCGCCCTGCTCCTTGGTGCCCCAAGCGAGGGACCAGGTGGCGAGCGTGTAGAACAGCGTGTAGGTGACGGCGACGAGGAACGTTGCCTGCAGGACCTGCTTCCAGGACTTCTTGAACACTTCGACGATCGGGGCCTTGACGACCTGCTTCTTCTCCTGGGCCATGCGGAAGA
>NZ_BCFK01000016.1 GCF_001417815.1 Bifidobacterium aesculapii | reverse complement strand
TCGGGGTCTCCTCCATGTGGACTCGCACGACGAGGCCGACGATCACGAGGATCGCGGAGAGCAGGAACGGCACGCGCCAACCCCAGGCGAGCATGGCGTCGGAGTCGTTGAAGGATTCGAGGATGAAGTAGGTGCCGTTGGAGAGGAAGAAGCCGATCGGGGCGCCGAGCTCCGGGAAGGAGCCGTAGAGGGCGCGTTTGTCTTCAGGCGCGTTCTCGGTGGCGACCAGCGCGGCGCCGGACCATTCGCCGCCGAGGCCGATGCCCTGGATGAAGCGCAGCAGGCACAGGATGGCGACGGCGAACACGCCGGCCTGATCGTAGGTGGGCAGGCAGCCGATGAGGAACGTGCCGACGCCCATCGTCATCAGCGAGACGACCAGCGTGGTCTTGCGGCCCATGCGGTCGCCGAAGTGGCCGAACACGAGGGAGCCGAGCGGGCGGGCGATGAACGCGATGGCGAAGGTCAGCAGGCTCATCAGCAGTGCGACGGTCGGGTTGTCTTTCGCGGAGAAGAAGATGTGCGGGAAGTAGTTCGCCGCGGCGGTGCCGTAGGCGTAGAAGTCGTAGAACTCGATGGCGGTGCCGACCATGGAGGCCGCGATGACGGTCTTCACGGAATCGCGGGCCATGGATTGCAGCTTGCCTTCAGCCGCGTTTTCAGTCGTTGTGTCGACTGCACTCATGGGATTATCTCCTCAAGGGATGATTGGTTTTCTCTCTACTCACGGAAATTCCATCGCCGTATGTGCCTTGTGGGCGCGGGTAATGGAAAAGCCCCGCAACTCGTGCAGGGCTTTGAACGTGATCAATCGCTTTCCGCCCTGCCTTCGCTGACGGGGCTCAAGCTTGTAAGCCGATTCATGCCGCCAGCGAAGACGGAATAATAATTCGTGCGGACAGCAGAGCGACGTTGACGAGGGTCAGAACGGACTCGTTAACGGTGGTATCGGCAGTGTATCCAGTCATCGCGGCGGCCTCCTTTCGGTCTCGAAGTCTTTCCTTCGAGCGGTTATCGCTCGAACTGGTTCACACCATAGGAGCGCCCGTCCGCCGCCACGAGGCGATGTTCACTATATGAACCAGGCGAAGATGTCGCGTTTTCGCGTCATATTCCGTTCACACATCGTTCGTGCGGGCCGCGGCGATCCGCGCGAACGATCCCCACGTCACGCCCGGCCGCGATCCGCGCAACAACGCCCCAGCGATCCGCGCGGCAACGCCCCGCAATCCACATGGCACCGCCCACATGGCACCGCCCGCGCGGCACCGCCCCGCGTCAGCGCGTGGAGTCGGCCTCGCGCAATGTCAGCGGAATGAGCGCCGCGGAATCACCCGCAGCCGACCCAGCATCACCCGCATCACCCGCGGCCCCTGCATCACCCGCGGCCGACCCCGCCTCCCCGCCGATCAGCGCGACCATCCGTTCGACGAGCGCGGCGGCGAGTGCGCCGAAATCCTGCGCGACGGTGGTGAGCTTCAGTCCGGCCGCGTCGGCCAGATACGTGCCGTCATACGCGACGACCTGCAGGTCACGCGGCACGTCGATCCCGCGCCGTGCGGCCTCCTGCACGCACAGCGCGGCGACCACGTCGGACGCGACGACCGCGTCGACCGGCGCGTCGGATGCGGCATCCGGCGCCGCACCGTCGCGCCGCGCGAACAGTTCGCGCACGGCCGCGACGTACCCGCGGAAATCGGACACGTCGCCGGCCTCCACGTAGTCGTGCGCGATGCCGGCCGCGTCGAGCTCACGTTCCAGCGTGAGGTAGTAGCGCACGGTCGGGAAGGTGGTGTCGCCGTCCACCGCCGCGGCATCCGAACCAACGACACCCGCCCCGGCGCGGTCGTGGAACTGCGCGCGCGGGCCGCCGATCATCGCCACGTGGCGCGCGCCGGACCCGGCGAGCAGACGCGCGATGATGCGCCCACCCTCCTCATGGTCGGATCTCACGGTGGGGATGCCGGGGCCGAGGTCGCGGTCGAACGCGACGACCGGGCGCCCGACCGACGTCCAATAGTCCGCAGGATGCGCGGTGTGCGCGGCCATGACGATGCCGTCCATCATGTGCCGGCGCAGCATGTCGACGTACTCGGCCTCGTCCTTGCCGGTGTCCGCCACGGAACAGAGCACGACGCGCATGCCGCGCGCGGAGAACTCGCGCTGCAGCGCGGCGACGAGCGTGGCGAAGAACGGATGGCGCACGGTCGGCACGATTACGCCGACCATGTTCGTGCGATTGCGGTAGAAGTTACGCGCGAGCTCGTTGGGAATGTAGCCGAGCGCGTCCATCGCGTCCTGCACGCGCCGGCGCATGTCGTCCGAAACGTAGCCGGTGCCGTTCACCACGAGCGACACCGTGCTCACCGACGTTCCTGCCTTCTTCGCGACATCACGCATACCGACCATGACCACTCCCCTTCCGCTGCGTCGTTTCCACCGACGATTCTATCGGGTGCCGCGCGTCGGTCGTTCGCCCGACGGCCCCGCGCGTCAGTCGCGCTTGCGCACGAACAGCGCGGCGATCAGCACGCACACGATGGCCGCGGGGAACAACGCCATGTACGCGGACGAGAATCCCGCCGGAGCGACGGCCACGACGCACGCGCCGCCGACCACGCCGATCACCGTGCCGCACGGTTTGGCGGTCGCGACCATGCGCAGGTAGCGTCCGGCCTCGCGCGCGTCGGGCAGTGCGTCGACGATCATCGGCTGCACGAGCGCGTCGACCATGCCGGACGCGAATCCGGCGATGAACGAGAACACCATCAGACTGCGTTCCCCACCGATCACGACGATCGCGAGTCCGGCGAGCAGGCCGACCGCGTACAGCACGCATGCGGAGACGACCGCCGCGCGCGAACCGCGCCACCATGCGCCGAACCCTTCCGCGAGTTTGTCGGTGATGGCGCCGGCCGCATACCCGGCGAGCGCGACGCCGGCGAACGAGGCGAGCGCGAGCAGCGCGATGAGCACGCCGGCAGGCAGGGTCATGGGCGCGGAGGTGAAGGCGGGATCGTCGCCGTAGACGGCGAAACGCACGATGTACCACAGGTAGGCGGCGGTCATCGTGACGCCCGCCGCCATGAACATGCGCGACCAGTAGAGGCAGCGGAACGCCTTCGCCTCGGCGCCGCCCGGCAGGGTGAACCATGCGGCGCGCAACACCTCATCCCAACTGAACGGCATGCGCGGCTGTTCGACGCTGGAGGGTTCGCGCGGCCAGACCAGCACCGTCGCGAGTCCGGCGAGCGCGAACATGACGGCAGCGCACAGGAACGGGTTGAACGGGCCGAAGCCGATGGCGAGGCCGCCGACCACGCCGCCGGCGGCCTGCCCGGCGATCACGCCGATCGCGTTCCAGCGTTCGATCGTGTCGCGGAATTTGTCCGGTACGCGTTCGGAGACGGCGGAGGCGAGCGGTACGACGAGCATCGCGTAGGAGAACTGCAGGAGCGTCCACAGCAGCAGCATGGGCACGGTGGCGGTCGTCGCGCCCAGGGCGAGCGTGAGCAGCGCGGACAGCAGGCCGCCCGCCGCCAGCCATGGCGTGCGGCGGCCGAAGGTCACGCGCGTGCGGTCGGAGAGTGCGGCGACGAGCGGCGTGAACAGGAGGCTCCACACGGCGCCGACGCCGATGATGACGCACAGCGTCCACGGCAGTTCGGCGGCGCGCGTGAGCATGGACGGATCGGCGCGCGTGACGTCGATGCCGGCGCCGAGCGCGATCTGGTTGGGGATGGCGACGAGGTTGAGCGTGGCCCATGGCGCGGCGATGAGGAACGCGCCGATGCCGAACGCCCATTTCAGGCGCGTGCGCGCGCGTTCGTCGGGGCGTTCGCCGTCGGCGGCGACGAGCGGGTCGCGCATGTCGAGGAATGACGACGAATAGTCGGGCACGGCGGCGTCGACCTGCGCGGCGGCCGCGACGGTCGCGGTGCCGTCCGCGGCGAGACGCGCGGCCTGGGCGGTAGGCTGTTCGACGGTCTCTTCGGGCGCGAGACGGCGCGGGTCGGCCGCGAGACGCGCGACGGCGGCCTTGTCTTCGGCGCTCAACGCTTTGTCCAGGTCCGGCCGGTCGTCGATGCCGGGCCGCCGGTATGGCTCCATCATGATTCCCTCTCCCGTCCTTGCCGCCGGCGTGCGATGGCGACACGCGACGTGCACGTCGTGCGATGTACGCAGCACACGTCGTGCGCGGCGTTCGCGCGGCTCTGCGTACGCCGCAGCGCACCGCGTTTCCGTAGGGTACAGCTTATCGCGCTCCGCCTCCCCGCGTGCGGTGGCGACGCGGCTTCCTCGCGTCGCCGCCCACGTCGCCGCATCGCCGCCCACGTCATCTCCACATCGCCGCCGCGGATTCACAGAGAGTTTTCAGAATCAAGCAAGACAACCCCCATCATTGCCCACGTAGTGTCTTACTGTTGACATTGTCGACTGACAGTGTCGGCCGCAGACGGTTCCGCCGGAAGCGTCGAGGCGGAACCGTCTGCGACGCGACGTCCGCGAGAGCGCCGACCGCGCGGCGCGTACAGTGCCCGCACGCACGGCGTAACGCGCGTCGCGTACACGGCACACGCTCACGTGCGTCACGCATAGTGCGACGCACGTCACGCACAATGCGACGCACGTCACGCCCGGCACGGAAATAGGAATACAGAGGACTGGAGAAGTAGCGCATGTTCGTTCTCACCAACGCTTGGCGCGCCATCACGCGGCGCTGGGCGATTTCGGCGTTGACCGTGGTGGTCACGCTCCTCGTCACATTCGGCACGATCGCCTCGATCGCGCTGCTGCAGGAAAGCGACACCGCGCACGGCAGCGCCTACGACGCGCAGAATCCGAACGCCGTATTGCGCCCGACCGCCGCCACACAGACCACGATGAAGCCCGACGACGCCGACTCCACCACGTCGCGCTACCTCACGCTCACCGACTACGAGCCGTACGCGGAGAAACTGCAGGAACAGCAGCTCGCGTTCACCTATTCGCTCGTCTCCACGGTGCCGGTGCGCCAATCCTCCACGATCAAGGCGATTCCCGGCAGCGCCGACACGGAAGACTCCGCCAGCAAGACCGGCGGCGAATTCCAGCTGCGCGCCTTCTACGACGACACCGCCGTGAAAGCCAACGACTTCGGCTCCTACCATCTCGTGCAGGGCAAGAAGCTCACCTTCACCGACACCGCCGCCACCGGCGCGCTGATCTCCAAGGCCGTGGCCGACAAGAACGGGCTCAAGGTCGGCGACAAGTTCAAGGTCGGCGACCCGACCGACGCCTCCAAGACGTACGAATTCACCGTGCAGGGCATCTACGAATACGACGACGCCGACACCGGCGACACCGCCGCCGTCCCCACGGACAAAGCCCAATACGCCAAGGAGAACCCCGAGAACGTGATCTACTCGGCGTACGCCACCACGTACACGCTCGGCATCACCAAGGAGAGCGAGAACCCGAAGAACGACTGGTCGAAGCCGGATCTCGACATCGTCTTCCAGTTCGCCGACACGGCCACCTACAAGAAGTTCGTCACGCTCGTCAACAAGGCGAAACTGCCCAAGGGCTACGAGCTGACGTCCCCCTCGCTCACCGAGTACGAGGCGTCCATCAAGCCGCTCGGCGACGCCGCGAGCCGCGTGCGCCCCGCCCTGTGGGCGATCGCGATCGGCGGGTGCGTCGCGCTGGCGGCGCTCACCATCGCGCGCACCTGGTTCGGGCGCACCGGCGAGATCGGCATGGCGCTCGTCTCCGGCGTGACGAAGCCGCGTCTCGGATGGCAGTTCATGGTCGAAACGTTCATCCTCACCGTGGTTCCGGCCGCGATCGGCCTCACGGCCGGCGGCCTGAGCGCGGGCGCGATCGGCGCCGCGCTGGCCGGCGGCCACGCCACGCCCGTCACGTCCGGCATCGTCTGGCCGTTGATCTGGCAATCATGCGGCATCGTCGTCGCGCTCGCCATCGTGGCGATGCTGCGTCCGGCGACGTTCCGCAACGCGAATCTGTTCAAGGCATCGGAGGTGCAGGCATGAGCGAGCAGGACATCGACAAGCGCAATGACGAGGTTGCGGCGGAGGACGCGACGGACGTCACTGCGGAGAACGCGGAGGACGACGTTGCGGAGGCCGTGACGGACGACGCGACGACTGCTGCAGCGGACGACGACGCGACCGAAACGGTTGTTGATTCCGCAGCGGCCGACGATTCGACGGACGCCGCAACGGCGACGCATGTTCCGGACGACGCCGACGATTCCGACGCGGCCGACGATGACGCTGAATCGACGACCAACGAATCGGGCGAAACCGACGCCGACGAGGAGGCCGAACCGCAGCCCGTCGCGTTCAGCGTCGTCTACGACGAGGACGATACGGACGACGCACCGATCGCCTTCGCGATCGACGGTGCCGTCGACGCAGTCGATACGGCCGATACAGCCAATGCGAACGACACGGACGATGCCTACGTCGATGTCGTCGACGATACCGAGGCCGTCGCCGTCTCGACGGACGGTGAAGCGGGCACGGCACCCGAAACGGCAGACGACACTGAAACCGAAGACTCCACCGCCGAGTCATCCTCCGAAACCGCGCAGCGCGGCGATGCCGAAGACACTGCTGAAGCGTCCGAGGAGGAAATCGAATCCGACGCGGTGCCGCGCGAGACGAGCGCGGCCGCGACGGCGGCTAACGCGAAACGCGTCAACGAGACGCTCGCGTTGAATGCGACGGCGAAGCCGAGCATCGACGCGGCCGCGGACCCGAACGAGGTCAAGGCGTCGATGACGCGCTCCGAACGCGCGCTCGACCAGCAGGTCGGCGACCGCGTGCTGCTGAAGTCGTACCCGACGTTCTCGCTCAACCACGTGACCACCACGAACCGCAAGACCGGACGCCACGTGCTCGACAACGTGTCGATCGCCTGCTATGCGGGTTCGCTGGCCGCGATCCGCGTGCTGCCGGATGAGGACGATCCGGAGCAGCGCGTCACGCTGATGGAGGTGCTCGGCGGGTATCTGATCCCCACCTCCGGCACCGCGATGACGAAAAGCTCGAATCTCGCGGAACTGGAGATCACCGAACTGCGCGGGCACCGATTGGGCATCATCCCGCAGCGCTACGCGGTGCGCGGCGACCTCGACGCGGAATCGAACGTGCGGTATGCGATGGACGCTTCGGGGCGCACGTATCTGAAGCCGAAGCCGGTCATCGCGCGCGAGCTGCTCGACCGCGTCGGATTCGGCGAGGCGACGAGCGGCAAGCCGCTGCACGCGATGCCGATCGTCGAACAGCGTCGCGTGGCCATCGCCCGCGCCATCAGCTGCGAGGCGGACGTGGTGATCGCCGACGAGCCGACGAAGGGGCTGGATGCCGATGACGCGCGCGAGATTCTCGCGCTGCTCGCCTCGATTGCGCACGCGCGCGACCCGAAGCGCTTAGTCATCATCGTGACCGCCTCCGACGAGGTCGCCGACACCGCCGACCAGGTCTTCCGCCTCGCCGACTGAGCCGCTCGTCTCTCCGCGCGATTTTGGTGCGCAAATCGGGTGATTTGCGCACCAAAATCGCGCGGAGAGGTGGGAAGCCGAACGTCAGATGACAATCATGTGGTATTCGGCGGCGAGGGGCTTGACATCCACCACACCGTACTGGTCGAGGAGCTCCAGCCAACGGCGCTTGTTCTCCTCACCGAAGCGTTCCGCACGCTTCGTGTAGCTTTCCGCCGTCACGAACTTGGGCGGCAACGACTTGCTGTTGTACTTGTCCGCCACCATCACGGTCTCCTGCTCGAGGTTGACCGGCACGTAATCCGCCGGCGGCAGCGGCAGCTCCTGTCGGATCACCTCGTCGCGGGTCAATCCCACACCGGTGTGGTTGCGCGCAAACTGCGCGATCGACTCGTCCACACCGTTCTCCAACAGGTACTCGTAGCCGAGCAGACCATGCTTGATGTACTTCTTACCGGCGAACTTGAGCGGCTCCCCATCGGTGCCGTCATGCTTGAGCACACGGTAGGTGCCGATGTCGTGCAGCAGACCGCCGATCGTCACCAGATGCTCGTCGATGAGCCTCGGCGGCACGTGCCCGCCGGTCACACCGTCGCTCGGCGGCACGGCAAGCTGCGCAGCTCCTGTCCCGTTCGTCGGAACGGAATTCCCCTCGGCCATGGCCAACACCGCGGCCGCGCCGTCAGCCGAAGGCGCGGACAGTTCGGCGGCGTCCTTCGGCAGCGTGCAGCGGCGCATGAACAGCGCGTTCTGGCGGTGGGCGAGCATGCGCGCGATACGCGCGACGATCACGCAATGCGTGTGGATGAGGTCGTACGCCTCCTGCGAGGGCGCGATCTTATGGTGCAGTTCGTCGATCTGTTCAAGAGTGGGAACCATACCGCTCATTGTATGCCGCGCACTCCTCACACTCGGGCTCCCGTTAAGAATCCGTGTGCCGGAGCGTTGCGCGCACGGGGCGCATGCTCCACACGAGTGCTTATGATTCTTGTGTGGAGCGGAGATGCGCCATATAACAGGCCATACGGCTTATGCGATGCCGTGTGGAGCGATATTGCTCCACACGAATGTGGATACTGGAGATTGAAGTGTCGTGTGGAGCGTTTCCTCGCCACACGACACATATATGACGCATGTGAGGGCTTGTGTGGAGCAATCACGCTCCACACATTGATTTCGACTCCTTGTGTGGAGCACACGGACATGCGGCGCCGCCGCTCAATCGGGCGCCCACCCGCTCAATCGATCGAGCGCATCGACCATTCGCCGGTGCGGTTGGAGGCGACGATCATCTGGTCGTTGCCGAGTTCGGCCCAGCCGTCCGCCTCGTTCTGCTCGAATCCAGACGACGCTACGACGATGCCCGCGGGCGCGCCCTCCTCGTCGGTGAGCGCACGGTAGCGCATCACACGGTAGTCCTGCGCCTTCTCGCCCTGCCCGTACTCGTCGTAAATCTCGACGATGCGCGACGACGTGCGTTCGCGACCGGCCGCATTCAACGCGATGAACTGGTCCTGCGACTGGATCATGCAGTTGTAGCTGGAACGCGGGTAGGCCTGGCGCAACTCGCGCACGGCCTGCGCCACGGCTTCGTCAAGATCGTAGCCGAATCCGATGTATTCGAGGATCACGGCGAAGAAGATCGCGGAATCGGAGCGTCCGCCGGTGGACAGGAACACGCTGTGGTTCACCGGGTACTGCTTGTTGGTGACGATGTTGCGCCCGTGCGAGTCGGAGATGTCGCCGTTGTGGATGAAGCTCAGGCCGTTCGCGAAGAACGGCTGCTGGTTCTCAAGAATGAGCGGCAGATTCGAGGAGGCGAGGCGCAGGTGCCACAGTCCGCCGCGGGCCGGCTCGGAGGCGAGCTCGGGGAAGACGGGGTCGAGACGTGCGGCGACGGTGGTCTTGTACAGCTTGGTGCCGGTCTCCGGCGCTGGCGCGCCGCCGTCGAGCGTGCCGGGGCGTTCGATCGGCTCATACAGCATCGCACAACCCCAGCCGTCGTTGTGGATCTCGCTGATCTCGCGGTATTCCTCCACACTCTCCGTGCCTAGGATTGCGTTGAGGCTCAGGTTGAACCCTGCCGTCGCGTAACCCAGTAATCTGCACATAGTTGGCTACGATAACCCGTATATGTCACGACGCGCGGCCACCGCTATAAGCGTTGCTTATATGAGACGCACGTCACACGGAATGCCGGGAGCCCGCCCGGCCACACGACCGGACGGGCTCCCCTCGTCATCCTCGGTGCGCACGTGCGTCGTCACGCGCTCACGCCGTCACGCACGCACCATGCGCACCTCGCGCACGCACACTCACCGCACCGGCGGCAGATCGCCGGTGATCGGCTCGCCCGCGGCGCGCTCGATGCGCTTCAGGCGCGGCGGGCGGCGGGTGGAGACGAACAGCGGCTGCACTTCGACGAGCGGATTGTACGGCGCGAGGCCGAACCATTTGACCGGCGAACCGGCGACGTGGCGGATCGCGTACTTGGCCTGCAGCGAGAGCGCGCCGCGCGCCGAGACCTTCGACTCGGGCATGAGCGCCTTGTGGATCAGCACGTAGCGGATCGTGCCGATGTTCGGATCGGCGTCGACCTTCGGGTACAGCGACTTCTGCTGCGGCAGTTCGCCGCTCTTCGACAGATCGTGCATGATCTGATGCAGGTACGCCGGAATCGATTGCGAGACCTTGAATCCCAAGCGGATGCGCACGCGGAACAGGAAGTCGGTGCCGAAGTTCTGTACTTCGTATTCGCGCGTGAACGGCTGGTCCGTGGTCTCCACGCTCACCGCCCACCAGGCGCGGGCGCGCTTCGGATGGTCCGCGAAGATGGAGAAGAAGATGTCCGTGTCGAGTCGCTTCATCTCGCTGTCGGACGTCAGGTAGACGATGTTGTCGGCGAAGTACGGGATGCGGAAGTCGCCGTGCAGGCGTTCCAGCGTGGGCAGGAAGTCCTTCATGCGCATGTGGCGGCGTTGCGCACGTTCCAGCTTGGTGCCTTCGTTCCACGTGTACATGATGAACAGGATGGCGATGGTCAGCAGCATCGTGAACCAGCCGCCGTGCAGGAACTTCGCCATGGACGCGATGAAGAACATCGTCTGGATGGCGAGGAACAGCACGAGGAACACGATGGCGGCGACGTGCTTGCGGTCGTACCAGATGTACACGGCGAGCAGGATCGTCGTGGTGATCATCGTGATGGTGAGCGCGAGACCGTACGCGGCGGAGATGTGCTCGGAATCCTTGAACAGGGCGAGCACCGCGAGCGTCGCCACGCACAGCACGATGTTGATGACGGGAATGTACAGCTGTCCGCGCGTGCGGGCCGGGTAGCGCACCTGCAGGTGCGGCATCCAGTTGAGTCGCGTCGCTTCGGAGACCATCGTGAACGCGCCGGTGATGAGCGCCTGCGAGGCGATCACGCCGGCCGTGACGGACAGGATGACCGCGATGTAGCGCACGTCCGGGGTCATCATCTGGAAGAACGGGTTGAGCGATTTCATCGCCGTGTATTCGGGGTCGCGGCTGTGCGCGAGGATCCACGCGCCCTGCCCGAAGTAGCAGCACACGAGCGAGATCTTGATGAACGGCCACGTGAAGTAGATGTTGCCGCGGCCGACGTGTCCCATGTCGGAGTAGAGCGCCTCGGCGCCCGTGGTGGAGAGGAACACGGTGCCCATGAGCGCGATGCCGGCCTCGTTGTGCGGGCTGAACAGGAACTTGACGCCGTAGACCGGGTTGAGCGCGGCGAACACGGACCAGTCGGCGGACAGGTTCACGAGGCCCACGACGGCGAGGAAGCTGAACCAGACGAGCACGATGGAGCCGAACACCTTGCCGATGCTTTCGGTGCCGCGCGACTGCACGGAGAACAACACGATGATGATCACCACGGTGATCATGAGCGTCAGGCTCGGATTCTCGTCGAAGATGTGCTCCAACGGCGGCAGCGTCTGGAGGCCTTCGACCGCGGAGCTGATGGACACGGCGGGCGTGAGCACCGAATCGGCGAGGAACGCGGCGCCGCCGACCATCGCGGGGATTGCGAGCCACGCGCCGCGGCGGCGGATCAGCGAGTACAGCGCGAAGATACCGCCTTCGCCGTTGTTGTCGATGCGCATCGCGATGAGCACGTATTTGACGGTGGTGATCAGCGTGATGGACCAGAAGACGAGCGAGAGCATGCCGAGCACGGCCTCGCGGTCCACGTTGCCGATGCCGCCCTGCCCGGCGAGGAACGTCTGCGCGGTATAAAGCGGCGAGGTGCCGATGTCGCCGTAGACCACGCCGAGCGCGACGATCATCATGCCCCATGTGACCTTGTCCGGGCTGGACTGGAATTTCGCCCACCAGCGGCCGAACCGTCCCCTGCTGGCGGTGGAGGCGAGCTTCTCGGCCTCCTTGTTCTTCGCTTCGGCCTGCTTGACGAGCTCCTCGCGCTCCTCCCTGGTGAGGGTGCGGCGCGAGACCTTCGGCGCGTTGGTGAAGGTGTCGGCGCGCAGCAGCGCCTCCTTCTCCTGTTTCGCTTTCTCCTGAATGGCCTTCGCCTGGGCTTTGTCCGGGGCGATGGATGCCGGTGCGGCTCCTCCGCCACTCACCTTGCGGGCACGATTCGTCTGCTGATTCGGGTCAGCCATACGCTCAGTCCTCCATGCGGGACGGCCTCCCACTGCCGGCCGCCCACATCGTTCTCTACTACCATCTCATGCGTCACACTCGCGATTTCCTCAAACATGGTAGTGCCTTAACGGAGTCCTTACAACTTCGCCAGCCCGGCAGCGCTGGAATCATGCGCGTCCACACCGTCATCCATACGAATCCCATACGTCGCACGTCGCGTGCGCTGCGCCACGTGCGCAGCGTGCGTGCGCGTGCGCAACGTACGCGTGCGCAACGTACGCGGCGCACCTCACACGCCGTATACCGCGCGTGTGGTGCGTCGCGTGCCGCGCGCGACATCGTCGAGCGGCAGGTCGAGCGCGTCGGCCATCGCGCGCAACGTGTACGGAATCATGTACGGCGCGTTGGTGCGCCCGCGGTACGGCATCGGCGTGAGGTACGGCGCGTCGGTCTCCACCATCGCGTGGTCGAGTCCGACGATGCGCAACGACTCGCGGATCCCGTCGTTGCCCTTGTAGCTCACCGTGCCGGAGAAACTCAGGTACCAGCCGTGTTCGCGCGCGATCTCGCCCATCTCGCGGTCGCCGGAGTACGAGTGGAACACGGTGCGTTCGGGCGCGCCGTCCGCGAGCAGCGTCTCGATGACTTCGCGGTGCGAGTCGCGGTCGTGGATCTGCATCGGCAGGTTCAGCTCCTTGGCGAGCGCGATGTGCGCGCGGAACGCCTCGCGTTGCAGTTCCAGCGCGCCTTCGCCGGTGCGGAACAGGTCCATGCCGGTTTCGCCGATCGCGACGACCTCGTTCGGATACGCGCGTGCGAGGCGTTCGACCTCGGCCATGGCCTCGTCGAACGGCACGCTGTGATACGGCTTGTACGTCACCGGCAATCCGTCCGGCCCGGCGACGGCGCGATGCCCGTGCCGCACCGCCTCGTTGGGGTGGATGGCGATGGCCGCGTGGACCTGGCCCGGGTGCGCCACGGCCATGTCGATCGCGCGTTGGAGGTTGGGCAGTTCGCATCCGCAGTCGATGATGCCGGTCACGCCGACCGCCGCGGCCTGTTGGAGCAGTTCGTCGACGTCGTATACGGGCACTTCCGGCTGTCCTTTGGCCTGTGCCTCGTGGCTCATCGCGCGCGCGAACGGCACCACGGAGGCGACGTGCGTGTGATTGTCGATGACGTGGGCGTCTGCGGGCAGCGCGTCGGGCGCGGGCGCCCAGCTGCGGTCACGATGATGATGCTTGCTCATGGATTCCCAGTGTAGGCGGCGGGGGTGTTGTGCCGGACGTGGCGTTGCCGCGGATTGACGCGGAACGCCGTGAAGCAGCGTAGAACGATGTGCCGCACAAGCCCATACGGAAAGCCGTGCGGAACACGAATGCACGAATGCTCCACACAAGACGCACTGGAAGCCATGTGGAGCACAAACGCACCACACTTGGCTGTTCTACGCGCTTTCACGGCCGTGTGGAGCGATATCGCTCCACACTCGCGCGATTTCCCCCGGCCGGTGGCCGGTGTGGAGCAATATCGCTCCACACCAGCCACCCACGCAGCCTCCTCCTCGTTGTGTGGCGCACAACCCGCGCCACACAACATCACGGACCCCGTATGTGGCGCACCCGCGGAGCATTCCCACGCTCCGCATCGCATCCATCC
>NZ_BCFK01000015.1 GCF_001417815.1 Bifidobacterium aesculapii | reverse complement strand
GCACCCGCCGACAGCGCAGCCTCCCGTATTCGGCGCTGTCGCCCGAGGAATACGAAGCAGCGCGACATCCCACGCATCACACCCGGGCAAAAAGAAATCCGGCGGGGAGAAACCGCCGGATTGAGAGAGAAGAGAGAAGAAGGGTTCAATTATGGGGTCCGGAAGAACCTCGCCGGCAATGGGCTTCGGAACATCTCCCATCCGCTGACATGTCCCATATAACCGCCCCTCCCTTGGAGGAATGATGCGCGTTCCTGAAAAACCTCTGCACACCATGTAACGGTTTTGTAACCGCCCCTCTCGCGTCCCTCCCCACGCACACCCATCCTTCTCCCACACCCCACCCCCATGCACCCATCTCTCTCCCATGGTGCGGTAAACCCTTCATGGCGCAACCCTTCAAAACCGCATGATTCCGGGGTTATGGAGAAAGTGTGTTACCGCACCATGGGGATGGAGGTGGGCAATGCTGAATTTGGGGTAAGGGAATCTTCCCCTTATCCGAATATGGCAATTAATGGTCGATCATCGCTCATATTTGTCACGGCGATTGCCAACCCTGATTCGTTTTTCAAGTCCGTCGATGACTGGGCATGCAAAGAGCCGTTGCCCGCGATAACAACCCATCAGTTTTACCTAGAGCCATGGTGTCGTGGCTTGACCGTTGAAGGAGTAGGGTGTGGATAACGCTTGGACGGGTCTTGGGGAAGACCGGTTCTTAGCGGTGTGGGGGATTCATTCCATGCGTTTCCCGCCGGGGTCGTCCGGTCGCATGGCTGTTCGTGAACACCGGGCGTTGTCATATCGAAAACCGATTCGAGGAGGGGAAAGTGACGGCGGCGAGTTTGGATTTGGCGCAGTTGCGCAAATTGCAGCTGGAGCAAGAGAATAGAACGCAGATACCGTGGGCCATTCTTGTAGTCGTTTTGGCTATAGGGGCAGGTGTGTTCTTCCATTCATATAGTCCGAAGATAGCCACATTCTGGGTGTTCGGGCTCGCGTTCGGTTATGTGGTGCAGCGTTCCAGATTCTGCTTCGCGGCCGCGTCCAGAGATCCGTATCTGACGGGGAGCACGTCGCTACTGCGCGGTGTGCTGGTGGCGTTCGCGGTATCGACCATCGGCGTGAGCGCAATCAAGTATGGAGCATTTCTTGCAGATCCGAACGCGGAGGTCATCACCTCGGGTGTGAATGCGTTGAATCTGTCGCTGCCTCTCGGAGCGCTGCTGTTCGGCATCGGCATGGTGATTGCAGGAGGCTGCGCTTCGGGAACGTTGATGAGGATTGGCGAGGGCAATACCTTGCAATTGGTCGTACTCGTGTTCTTCGTGATTGGTTCGGCATGGGGCGCCCATGATTCCGGGGCATTCTGGTACAAGCTCACGCCGAACGCGCCGAAGGTGTTCCTGCCCGATGTGTTCGGTTGGCTGGGCGCCGTCGTTGTTCAGCTACTGGTGATCGCCCTGCTGTGGATCGCTGCGCTCAAATGGCAAGAGAAGAAGGCCGCTGCGGCCATCGCCGCAGCGGAGAGGGGGGAATGACATGGCCGAATACTCCATCGACTGCAAGGGCGAGGCGTGTCCCGTGCCGCTGCTCAACACAGAACGCAAGCTCGACGAGCTCGACAAAGGCGACACATTGATCGTTACGGTGGACCACACGTGTGCCATCAAGAACATTCCCGAATGGTCCCGTCTCCACGGACACAACGTGGAGACCATCGAAATCGGCACGGGCGTGTGGGCCATCGTCATCGTCAAATAACCCATCGAAAGCACGTATCAGAATCAATCAATGAAGGGAGCGGTAGGATGACCGCTGCAATAAGCGCCGGAGTGAAGGCATCCCGTTCGATAACCAATCCGTTTGCAAGACTCGGGCAACATGATCTCTACAAGAAGCTGCTCAAGGAGCCTCTGACCTATGTGACGGGGGCGGTGCTGCTCGCGATTCTCCAGATATCGTCGTTCGCGGTCCTCGGCAAAGGGTGGGGCGTGACGAGCGCGTTCACGAACTGGGGCGCGTGGATCTATCAGGCGTTCGGCGGTGACCCCGCCTCATGGGCATACTTCGCCTCCGAAAAGGGACAGAAGACCATCTCCGGCGGTTTTCTGCAGGATGGTGGATCCATCGAGGATATCGGAGTAGTCGTGGGTGCATTGATCGCGATCCTGCTCGCATCCCAGTTCCGCATCAGGGGCATCAGCGACAAGCGCCAGCTCATCGGCGCCATATTGGGGGGCCTGTTCATGGGGTACGGGGCCAGAATGGCTCAAGGATGCAACATCGGCGCACTGTTCACCGGAATCTCCGCGTTGAGCCTGTCCGGCTGGGTGTTCTTCATCTTCCTGTTCCTCGGTGCCATCATCGGCGGCAAAATCCTGTCCACATGGTTGGTGCGCAAGTGAGCGGTAACGACGACCGCAACCACTCCGATGATGACGGCGCATCCATCCTCGCCAGACTCCGCGCAAACGCAGCGGCATCCAGACGCGAGGAATGGTACGACGTCGCCATCATCGGCGGCGGCCCCGCAGGGCTCACCGCGGCCATCTACGCCGCCCAGGCCCGTCTGAAGACAATCCTCTTCGAGAAGAACGCCATTGGCGGGCTGATGACCACAACCGACATCATCCGCAATTATCCGGGATTCCCCGAGGGCATCACCGGTCGGGAGCTTTCCCAAAGACTCGAAGAGCAGGCCCGTGCCGCAGGAGCGTTATTGGCCGGCGTATCGGTCGATGAGGCGAAATTATCGGACAGGGGCGACCATGTTCTGAATACGTTCCGCGCCGACTATCATGCGAGGGCCGTCATCATCGCCACTGGAAGCAGGCCCCGCACGCTGGGCATTGATGGTGAGGACGACTACCTGTTCGGACGGGGTATCTCGTTCTGCGCGGTCTGCGATGCGTCAGCATGTCAGGGTCTGCCGGTCGCCGTCGTAGGTGCCGGCAAATCCGCCATCGAGGAAGCCCTGTATCTCGCGCGATATGCCAGCAAGGTGTATGTGATTGTGCGCAAAGGGGAGGGTGAGGTGGCATGCGGCAAGAGCCTGCTTGATCAGGCCCTTGCAGAACCGCGCATTACTTTCCTGTGGAACAGCCGAATCAGCGCATATCAGGGAGATGGGCATCTCGAACGTATCGTCATCAATACGGGATCCAATGGTTTGGGCGTCCAAGAGAAGGCAGTGGCCCGCGAGCTCGGTGTGCACCAAGTGTTCCTGTACATCGGTTTCACGCCGGATACAAGCCAGTTCGCTGGACAGGTGGAGCTGGATGACACCGGGCATATCGTCACAGACAGAGACTTATATGCGGGACTGCCGGGCGTCTATGCCGTCGGAGACGTGAGAACCACCAAAGTCAGACAGATTGCCACAGCTGTCGGTGACGGCTCCTATGCCGCAGTACAGGTGGAACGGTATCTGCTTGATGTGGCGTGACCCGCATGAAACGTTCTTGCGGATTGCCTCAAATCAACCGCCGAACCGACACTGTCTAGTTCGCGCGGATAGCTGACGCATATCCCGACACCTATCAAACATGGTAATGGTCGGTTTCGAGTGCAAGAGAAAAGCCCGGTGGGAATCCGGGCTTTAGGAGAGAGAAGAGAGAAGAAGGGATTCAGTTATGCGGCCTTGCGGCTTGACTCCATATAACCGCGTGATGTTCAACGTCGTGTGCATGGCGGCTGGGGGTTGCGTGGGAATGACTGGGTTGGCGGTGTCTGTCCGTATATAGCGGGAGGTTATAGGAGGAGGGTCATAGATGCGATAGCGGGACCCATGTGTCGTCTTTGCGGCTCGGGTAGGTTCGTTTCCTGTTGGGGTAATTGCTTGAGTTGGGAAGCTGTGTATGGGAGAGCGCGCATCTGTGGTAGGTTTTCGGCCCGTCGACTTGAAGCCGGTCGACGTGCGGACGGTTGATTTGCGGAAGTATGGGTTCGAAGTGGGGAAACGCAATCCGTCGCGGGAGCTGCCTTCGGCAGACGCCACTGTGGAACTGGCGGTGCGCGCCTCCGTGTTCATCGAACGATACCTGCGTGAGACGGATGATGGCGTCTATTGGGACAAGCCCGGTTACGATGACACCGATCTGGCCATATACGGTGGTGCCGCCGGCATCTCGTACTTCCATCTCAAACTCTCCCAGGTGACCGGGGATGAGCGGTATCGCGACATCGCGCTCCGGTCCGCCCGCTATCTTGCGAAGCACTGGGAATACGTGATCGGCCATTCGCCGCGCGGCTTCATCCGCGACGAGGGCGAGGGCGGGTATTACGGGATCGCCGGAATCGGCTTCGTGTTGGCGGAGGAATACCGCGCATTCCATGACGAGACGATCGGCGACGGGTTGCGGGCCATCGGCGACCATTACGTCGCGCATGCGCTGCAGGGCGAGGGCGGCGCCTACTGGACGGACAACATCTCCCTCATGGGCGATGGCGCGGTGATTCTCTTCCTGTTGGAGCTCCACGGGATTGTCCACGACGCACGGTATCTGGAACTGGCGGTATCCGCCGGCGACCAACTGCTCACGTGGGCGGAGGACACCGGTGATGGCGCGTTGGATTTCAACAGCTTCGCGAAGGTGGAACACCTCAACGAGCCTAACTTCGAACTCGGTGCCGCGGGCGCCGGCTACGTGCTGCTGTCGCTGTTCGAGCACACCGGGGAGGAACGGTACCGTGATGCGGCCTTGGGGGCATGGCGGCGGCTGGAGCAACTGAAACGACCGCAGGGGAAGGGCTTCCTCATCCCGTACAGGTTCGACGCGCAGGGTCGTCCTTTGGAGGAGGATGGTCGCATCGTCTACTACTTGGGAACCTGCCATGGTCCCGCGGGCACGGCGCGCTTCTACTACAAGCTGTATCAGGTGACCGGTGACAGGCGGTATTGGGAGCAGGTGGTCGCATTGGCCGACGGCCTTGAGGCGCTGGGGGCTCCCGAAAGGCAGTCGGCCGGGTATTGGAACAGCTACACGTACTGCTGCGGGCCCGCGGCGCTGCTGCAGTTCTATGTCGCCCTGTATCAAGTGGACGGCTCACCGCGTTGGCTTGATCTGGCGAAGAGGACAGCCGAGACGCTCGCCGGACTCGCCGAGGACGCCGGAGACGGCACCGTCGACTGGCCGGTGGCCTGGACTCGCGTCAGGCCGAAAGAGTTCTCCCGTCGCATCGGCTACTTCGACGGCGCCGCGGGAATCGCCTCCACGCTGCTGCAGTACGCGCTCGTCCAACGCGGCGCATTCGAGTGGGACAGACTGCCCGACGATCCGTTCCCCAACCATTTTGCGGGCACGGCCGCATGATTTGACGGAATCCACACATACGAGAAAGCGCCGCGCTCCACGGCCGTGGAGCGGACGGACAACAGATTAAGAGAGGTTATCCATGATTGCGAATAGGACGTTCAAGAAACTGGCGGGACTGGTCGCCGCCGTGGCATGCATCACCGGACTCGCGGCCTGCGGCTCACAAGGGGCCGCATCGAAATCGGGCGCGGGCGAGACGGTCGTGCGCGTCGGCACCGACGGCGTGTACCCGCCGTACACGTACGTCAACGACGACAAGCAACTCGACGGTTTCGACGTGGCAGTCGCCAAGGAGATTGACAAGCGTCTTGACGGGTACACGTTCCAGTACCAGCAGATCAAGTGGAACAGCCTGTTCCCCTCGCTGGACGCGGGCAAGATCGACGTCATCGCGAACGTCATCACCAAGAACGCGGAACGCGAGAAGAAGTATCTCTACTCCGAGACCCCGTACCAGTACGCCTCCTACGCCATCGCCTACAAGAAGGGACGCACGGACATCAGGAAGGCGTCCGACCTGTTCGGCAAGAAGGTCGACGCCGGCATGTCCAGCGAGACGACGAACTGGCTGCAGCAGTACAACAACGACAACGGCGGCAAGATCACCATCGTGCCGACCGACGGCGACATCACCAAGATGATGCAGGACATCTCCAACGGCAGGGTCGACGCCAACGTGAACAACCCGGTCGCGATCAACCGCGTCGTCAAGGCTCAGGGACTGGACGTATCGACCGTGACGCTGGTGGAGAAGGGCATCGAGCCGTCGCCCGCCTACCTGCTGTTCCCGAAGAACGAGAAGGGCACGGAACTGGAGAAGAAGATCGACCCCATCGTCAAGGACATGGTCGAGGACGGGACCATCAAGAAGCTCAGCGAACAGTACCTCGGCGCTGACTATTCGACCCTGGAGGCCATCAAGTCCGCCGCCGAGCAAGGGAAGTGACCATGGCGAACGCCGCCCTTCCCGTGAATCGTCCGGCACCGGCGTGGAGGTCGCTCGATGTCTGATACGGGAGCCATCTTCGATTTCGGGTTCCTGCTGCGCTCGATACCCGACATCCTCGCCTACCTGCCGGTCACGCTCCTGCTGACCGTCGTCTCGGCCGGATTCGGTCTCGTCTTCGGCTTCGTCACCGCGATGTGCCGGTACTACCGGGTTCCCGTGGCCGCACCCATACTGCGTGCGATCGTGTCCATCATGCGAGGGACGCCGGTCATGTGCCAGCTGCTGCTCTCCTACTACGGCATCCCCGTCGTGCTCAAGCTCCTCAACGAGCAGTTCGGCACCGCCATGTCGGTGGACTCCATACCGCCCATGGCGTTCCATCGTCGCGTTGTCGCTCAACTCGGGCTCGTACATGTCCGAGACGCTGCGCAGCTGCATGACCTCGGTGGACGTCGGACAGGTCGAGGCCGCGGAGAGCATCAACATGACCCGGCTCCAGACCATGCGGTACGTGATCCTCCCGCAGGCGTTCGCGACCGCCGTGGCGCCCTTGGGCAACACGGTCATCAACCTTCTCAAGGAAACCAGTCTCGTGTTCAATATCACCGTCGTGGAGATGATGACCGAAGCGCAGATCATCGGGTCCACCTCGTACCGCTTCTTCGAGGTCTACATCATCGTGACGGTCATCTACTACATCCTGTGCTGGTTCCTGGAACGAGGCGTCGCCATCGTGGAACGTCATTTCAGGCGGTATGAGAGAGGAGGCGCACGATGAGCGGCGCGTCAACGGCGGCATCGGCAACGGAGGCGTCGAAGACGGGGCTCGGCAAGGGCGGCATCAGCGTCGAATCCTTGACGAAACGATTCGGCGACAACACCATCCTCGACGCGCTCTCGGTCGACGTGCTCCCCGGACAGACCGTGGCGGTCATCGGCCCGTCAGGCGCCGGCAAAACCACGTTCCTACGCACGCTCAACTGGCTGGAGAAACCCGACGAAGGCTCCATCACCTGCAACGACGTCACCATCCACGCGGGCGACGAGGACTCCAGACTGCTCTCGCAGTTCAGGTCGAAAAGCGCCATGGTGTTCCAGCACTACAACCTGTTCTCGAACATGACCGCGCTCGGCAACGTGTCCATAGGCATGCGCCGTGTGCTGGGAATGGACAGGAAGACCGCGGAGGACAAGGCGCACGAACTGCTCGACCGAGTCGGATTGACCGACGTCGCCGACCACTACCCGAGCCAGCTTTCGGGTGGCCAGCAGCAGCGTGTGGGCATCGCCCGCGCGCTGGCCATGGACCCCGAATACATCCTGTTCGACGAGCCGACCAGCGCACTCGACCCCGAATGGGTGGGCGAAGTGCTCAAAGTCATGCGCGGCATCGCCGACGACGGCATAACCATGATCGTCGTCTCGCACGAGATGCGGTTCGTCAGGAACATCGCCAGCCGCGTACTCTTCCTCGAAGGGGGACACATCGTCGAGGACGGAACTCCGGCGGAGATTTTCGACCACCCCCGTCAGGAACGCACCCGCCAGTTCCTGTCCGAAGCATTCACACTGCCCGAGCAACAGTACCGGTAAAGAACTGGATCCAAGAGAAAAGCCCGGTGGGAATCCGGGCTTTAGGAGAGAGAAGAGAGAAGAAGGGATTCAGTTATGCGGCCTTGCGGCTTGACTCCATATAACCGCGTGATGTTCAACGTCGCATGCGTGGCGCCTGATAGTTTCATGGGTATATGGCTCGTTCTTCCCAGTCTGCCGGCCAAGCCGGAGGATGCGGTCTCTAATGCGGCCTTTTGGACGCGTGGCGGCTGATGATTCGCCGTTTTCTTCGATTGCATGCCATGCATGCGATCGTTCCGGGCAGCCCGATTGCCGTCGCCGTGATGATGGCGATCGTCAACGCGTCCTTTGGACTATCGGAGGATGGGGGAATGTCTTCGGTGATGCGCGCGCACGCCGGATACGAGCAGGCGGTGCGTGTTCACGCCGTACGGCGTACAGGTCATCAGGGTGACCCGGTCCTCGCCGGGTTCCATACGCAGCAGACTGTCGTCGTCCGGTTCGATCACGCTGATGCGGTCGACCCTGTATCCGAACTCCTTGCCCATCACGCCGATATAGAACGAATCTCCGGCATGGATTTCATCGAGTCTGGTGAACATGAGCGCGGATACGAGTCCGCGATGCCCGGTGATGACCGCATGTGTGGAGACGCCGCCGATTGGAAGGCTTGTGCCGTACAGATGACCCGCACCTTGCTCCAGCGTTTTTGCGGATGTGCCGTGCATGATAGGCATGGCGACGCCGATTTTGGGGATACGAATCTCCCCCATGAGTCCGTCTCCCATGTCCAGCAGTGATTGGTACTCGATGGAGGATTGCGAGGAGTTATCGCCGTCGTCAGTGGTAGTGGTCTTGTCATTGCCGTCGGCGAACGGATCCGCCACTTCTCCGAGCACATGCTGGCCTGATGCGGCGAGACGTTTGTTGTAGTCGCGGGCGGAATCCAATAGCAGATCTCTATGCGATTTCGGCCAGGATGCCACGGTCTGTCTGGCCGTGGCGATCGTCTGGGCATGTGCGAGCGAGGTGCGGCAGCATCCGATGAAGGGGATGCCGATGATGCCGATGCCGGCCAACACCATGAGAACGCTGATAAGATGCGCAATGATTGTCATGCGTCTAGGACCCCTTGTCGTGGGATCTATTGGATCACGGATGACGTCGTCCCATGACGGGAACGTTGGCGCTATCTCGTTTCCATCGTCGGCGTCCCGGTGTGGAATGATGACACTCATATGCGCTCCTTGCTCCGTATGCCTTATGCTCCACGCGATTAGAGGGAAAAGTGAGCGACGCACGTCCAACTAACTGGGGATGCTTCCTCTCCGAAGCCGTCGCTTCGATATGTGGCTTTGTATGATGCCTGACGTGTCGCGCCATTCCCGGCAAGTGGAATCTGAGGTTTCCGATGCCTCGGGATCGCAAGAGCGCTCCGCTGCGGGGGAAAAGCTGCGACAGCGGTACGGCGGGTGCGGGAGTCGCCTGCCGCGGTTGGTTCCGTGCGGCCTCCTCCTGTGCGATGCGCGCGCGTTCCGCCTCGGCCACCTGCTCCTGCTGCGCGGCGACCGTGCCGGCCAGCTCGGCCAGCCTCGCTTCGGCCTGCACGGCGTCCGCGAGGTTCCCGGCCGTCACCTCGACGCCGCGCCACGCGCCAGCGAGTTCGAGCAGTTCGCCGCGTTCCACGCTCTCCGGCGCCTGCGACAACGCTTCGGCCTGTGCGATGAGTCCGGCGATGCTCGCGTCGACGGTTTTCGACTTCGCGGCGACGGCTTCATCGTATCGCTGCCGCAATGCTGCGTTCCCTCTTCCGTCGTCGGGAAGCCACCGGCGCCAAACCGGCCATGCGACGCGGGGTCGATTACGATCCCACGTCGCATGGTCCGCCAGTGTCTGGTGCGGAACCGTTTGACGGAGCCACCGTTGGCCCCACCGCACAGGCTCCACTATCGGACGTTTTGGGAAGCTAAATGGTCACGTGACGTTTTTGACCTTCGTGCGACTTGCGGTATCCAGACAATCACTATTCATATACCGCGGCTTTCACGTACCCATTGTTCAACGGCGTCCGGTGTTCGAGGAATGTAGTCAGACAGCCATTCCGCGCCATGTTTGGTCACCAAAACGTCGTCCTCGATGCGCACGCCAATGCCACGAAACTCTGGTGGCACCATAAGGTCGTCGGCGCGGAAGTATAGTCCGGGCTCGATTGTGAGCACCATCCCATCGGTAAATTCACGACCCCAGTATTCCTCGGTGCGCGCGTGTGAACAATCGTGAACATCGAGGCCTAGATGATGACCGACGCCGCATGCCAGCCATCGGCGATGCTGCTGGCCTTCTGGGGAAAGTGCTTCTTCCACGGAGCATGGCAATATGCCCCAATCGTGCAGATAAGTAGCGATGACCCTCATGCAGGTATCGTGAATTTCATAGTATTTATGACCCGGCCCAATCGTCTCAAACGCCTGCTGCTGGGCGTCCAGGACCGCCTCATAAACTCGCCGTTGCAATGGAGTGAATGTGCCGTTCACTGGAACTGTTCTGGAGATGTCCGCAGCATAGAGGGCATGGGACTCCACACCCGTGTCGATGAGCAAGAGGTCACCATCGTGGACTTCACCGGAGTTGCGCATCCAGTGCAGTATGGGGGTGTGTTCTCC
This sequence comes from Bifidobacterium aesculapii, assembly GCF_001417815.1. GTDB lineage: Bacteria > Actinomycetota > Actinomycetes > Actinomycetales > Bifidobacteriaceae > Bifidobacterium > Bifidobacterium aesculapii. The sequence continues at coordinate 3,595 of NZ_BCFK01000015.1, read as the reverse complement.
CGCAGCGAAGATCGCGCCAGGCATGCCGTTGCCTTCCGAACGGGCAACGGCGGCGAATTCACCTTCGAGCACACGCTCACCATATGGGCAGTCGATGGCATCGCCGAGATGGGCGAGAGCGCGGCTGATGCCGTGGTAGGTAGCTCGTACGGCTTTCGAGATTTCACTGACTTCAGTGGGATCCTTGATAAAACGCGCCTCATCAGCGGCGGCGAGCAGTTCCGCGTCGGATTCTGGCGTACTGGTCAGATGATGCCGGCGGCGTATGGAATCGATGAGTGTCGTGATGACGGAATCCGCCTCTCGTATGACGCGGACGCTACCCCCTGCCGCCAATGCATCATCCAGAAAACGTGACAAATTGGCGATCGGCTGAGTGTCGATGCCAGTGGCTTGAGAAAAATCGTCCAACGTGGGTCGCGGGCCGACCCAGTATTCTCCATAAGCAGGTGACGTGTAAAAGTCGGTCGTGGTGTTATCAGCGGGCGGCTGCAAGAACAAGGTCGCGCCATCAGGAGCAATTACAAGAACTCCGTTGGGTTCATGATCTTCTCCAAGTCCGGTGAAGTACGCGAACGCGGAATGCGGGCGGAACGGGTAGCTGAGGTCATTGCTGCGGGTCTTCAGCGTTCCTGCAGGGAATACGAGATATTCACCAGGGAACCGGTCAGCGATTCGCCCGCGTCTTCCAGCCGTGTATTCAATCGAAGCAATGCGAAGCTGCTGGATTGGACGGCGCCCCCATTGTTCCGTCATGAATCTGGTGAACGTTGCAGAATGTGGTCTGCGTGCACGATCGATGATTGCCTCATGTGTATGCCCGTCAAACGGTGTGGTAGATGCTGTTTGATCGTTCTCTGCCATGTTTCGACATCCTTCGTAGTATATGGGCGCATGGGGGTGCATGGCGTCCTGATAAAAACCGGACGGAATGATGCGTCCCGTAATTTGCATCGTATATACCGCTTATTTCTTTTTCAAAGAAATCGTCTTTATATCAGATGATAATTAATACATATATCAGAAATCGATTATAAGCCGATGACCCCGCAAATAAACTCTAAAATAAGATTCGTCGCAGCTGATGAATAAGCTATCCGCGCCATCGCGACATGTATTTGGGGATTATGGCTGACTGACGGACAGTGTCATTGGCTGCTATGACCAATTGCTGCGAGACATATAGAAGGAAGCAAGCATGGGGGTACATTCAACACGTGTAGTAAGCCTCATCAGCGGCGCTGTCGCGGCAGCGCTTCTGCTGTCCGGATGCGGAACGTCCACCGCTGCTAAGGATACGGGCGCAAGTAAGGCGAGTGATACGACGAATGAAACCATCTCTGTCTACAACGCGGAACCATCATCGGATTTGATTCCCGGCAACACGGCGGATCTGAGTGGCTTCGAAGTAATCAACCAGCTGTATGCCGGACTGGTCTCGTTCGACGAGAACGGCAAGACCCATTACGAGGTCGCCAAATCAGTGAAGGCGAACGCCAATCAGACGCAGTTTACCATCACACTCAAAGATGGTTGGAAGTTCTCCAATGGGGAGCCGGTGACCGCGGAATCGTTCGCGAAGGCCTGGAGCTTCACCGCCAACGCAACCAACGCGCAGAAAGCCGCCTCTTACTTGTCCGAAATCAAGGGGTATGACGAACTTCAGGACGGCAAGCATCCCGCAGATGCACAATTGTCCGGCGTATCCACACCGGACAAAAGCACCATCGTCGTCAATTTGAAAGCTCCGGATTCCGCGTTCACAGCGAAACTGGGCTCCATGTCCTTCTTCCCATTACCGCAGGTCGCATATAAGGACATCAAAGCATTCGGCCAGAACCCGGTGGGCAATGGGCCATACACTTTCAAGGAATGGCAGCATAACGCCAAAATTGTCGTAAAACGCAACCCGCAGTACCAAGGAAACCGCGTCGCCAAGAACGGCGGCATCGAATTCCGCAGCTACACGAGTCCGGAATCCGCATACGCAGATGTGCAGGCTGGAAACCTTGACTTCCTCGACACGATTCCTGCGACATACGTCTCCCAGTTCGCATCTGACAAGAGGGTGCAGTCGTTCAACAAGCCCGGCGCATCCTTCGTTTCGCTTGTCATCCCTGAACGACTCAAGCATTTCGACTACGGTCAGGAAGGCAATCTGCGCCGACAGGCAATCTCGCTTGCCCTGGACAGGAAACTCATCGCCAACAAAATATTCCATGGCACAGTCACACCGGCGACCGATTTCGGCGCTCCACCCATCCCCGGCTATTCCAAGAGCATCAACGGCAACGATGTATTGAACGTCAATGCGAAGAAAGCTAAGGAACTCTGGGACAAGGCGAACGCCATCTCGCCATGGTCCGGTGATTTCGCCATCGGCTACAGCGCAGCCGCTGGCGACCGTGCTTGGGTGATCGCCGCTGCAAATCAGATTGAAAGCGCGTTAGGGATTACCGTGAAAACCAACGAGTACTCTACTAGCAAGGAATTCAGGTCCAATATCGTCGATCGTTCAATCCAATCTGCGTTCATTACTTCCGTCAATCCCTCTTACCCGTCTCTCGACTACTACCTGTGGGCGTACTACTCCTCGGGAGCAGCGGATGGCAAGGGCTGGAATGAGGGCGACTACAAGAATCCCGAATTCGACAAGCTACTGGCACAAGCCGAATCGGAAAGCGATTTCAATAAGTCCGTCGTCCTTTACCACAAGGCCGAAACCATTCTGTTCCGCGATTTGCCGGGACTTCCCCTCTGGTACCGCAATGCGGTTGGCATAGCAGGGAAGAATGTCAAGAACGTCGACTTCACCATCCAGAACAAGCCGTTCTACGAACGTTTGACAAAATAACGTCATCCCCGAAAACGCTAAGCAACCTATCGCAAAGAACGGTCTTCGAATCATATTCGAAGACCGTTCTTCGGTCTAATCAGAATTCCGCACTTGTTGTTGTAGGTGGATTCATTGGCCTGTCGGTGTCGAAATTATAGGCGTCGGATTGCGGTTTATTCCCACCGATGAGCCAGGGTTCCCCAAAGTCCATCATGTCGGGCTCCTTTCCTTGTCGGTTGGGTTTCAGCATGGCGCATCAGGTTCGGAGCCGGCATAGGGACGGCTGTGTGGACCCCCTCAATCCGGTAGAGGAAATGAGGAGGCGGGTTCCGTATGAGCACATTCCCATGCGATGGCACCCGCCTGATTCATCGTCTCCGTCTCACCGCTTGAGCCCGCCTGCCTTGCGTCGTGTGACCACGGCGAAGGCGAAGCCCGCGACGGCGAGCAGCCCGCCGACGGCGACGAGCAAGGCGATGCCGCCGGAGCCGGTGAGCGGCAGCTGGGTGAGGTTCTGCACGTTGGACACGACGAGCGTCGAGCCGTCGCCGGAAGGCTTCACGAGCGCGTCGCCGACCGACGCGACCTTCTCGAACCGCACCGTGGCATCGGCGCCGTTGCTGGCGATGATGACGACCTTGAACTTGACGTCGAGGTCGCGGTATCCGGCGGACACGCCGGTCTCCTTGACCCAGTATTCGCCGGCTGCGAGGCCGTCGAACCTCACGACGCCGTCAGCCCCGGATGTGGCGGTCACGT
>NZ_BCFK01000014.1 GCF_001417815.1 Bifidobacterium aesculapii | reverse complement strand
CCTCGCCGGGCTTGTCGGCGCGATGGTATTTGTCCGCGTCGGCGAAGCCTGCGCCCTTGTACAGGGTGAACAAGGCGCCTTCGAGGGGCGTGGTCCCGTCGGCCCCGGTCTTGAGGAAGCGGAAGCCGTGCGTGTAGACGCGCGTGTCGGGCGGTGTGATCTCGCCGGTGTGGGTGGTGGAGGGGTCGTTCGAGTAGGTGAGGATCACGCCGTTCGTGTTGCCTGCGGCGTCGATGACTGCGTCCACGGTGAACGTGGCCGTGTAGGAGACCCTGATGACGCCTCCGGCCATGCCCGTCGCGTACTCCACGCCCTCGAACACCCACCTGCCCACCTGGCCCTCCCGTCAGTCAGCCAGACGTTGCGACAATCACTAGAACCCGACGGCAGAGATATGGGGGGTGGGTAATGGGTGGGAATGGGTAATAGGGGCGAGATCCCGGGTATGAGGATGAGGATGAGGGCGGGCCCCAAGGTTGGGGCCCACCCCCGGGGGTGTTACTCGGCGAGCTTGGCTTTTTCGGCGGCGAGGCGTTCGGCTTCGGCGGCACGGCGGGCGGCGAGCGCCTCGTCGAAGCGCGCGAGCTCCTCCTCGACGGCCTCCTTCGGGATCTTCGCGAAGATCGGCGAGGGCTTGGCGATGGGCGCGCCCACCTCGATCGGCTCGCTCTCCCACGGGTGCACGGTCTCGCCGAACACGTAGTCGCCGGTGATGATCGGGTATTCGAAGCCCGGCTTGTCGAGGTCCTCGACCTCCTCGAGGCGCGGCAGCGGCGAGAACACGCCCTTGCCGCCGAGGGCCTCCCACACCTTCTGCGCGGAATGGGGCAGGAACGGCGCAAGCAGGTGGTTCGCGTCGGAGACGGCCTGCGCGGCCACGTGCAGCACGGTTCCCAGACGCACGTCGTCGTCCTTGATCTTCCACGGCTCCACCGCGGAGATGTACTTGTTGATGTCGCCGACCACGCGCATCGCCTCGATGAGCGCCGCCTTCTGATGGTGGTTCTCGATGAACCCGCCGACCGAGTCGAACGCGCCGCGCGTCTCGGTGAGCAGGGCGCGGTCCTCGGCGGTCATCGAATCCTCGTCGAGCGCGGGGATCTCGCCGAAGTTCTTGGCGATGAGGTTGGCCACGCGGTTGACGAGGTTGCCCCAGGAGGAGGCGAGCTCTTCGTTGTTGTGGCGCACGAACTCGGCCCACGTGAAGTCGGAGTCGGAGCTTTCCGGGCCGGCGATGGAGATGTAGTAGCGCACGGCGTCCACCGGGTAGCGCGAGAGGATGTCCTTGACGTAGATGACGATGCCGCGCGACGAGGAGAACTTCTTGCCTTCCATCGTCATGAACTCGGAGGCCACGACCTGCTCGGGCAGGTTCAACGGGCCGAGTTCGCCGGTCTCGCCGCCCTTGGAGCCCTTGCCGTTGTAGGCGATCATCTCGGAGGGCCAGATCTGTGAGTGGAAGGTGATGTTGTCCTTGCCCATGAAGTAGTAGCCCGGCGTGGTCGGGTCGTTCCACCATGCGCGCCACGCGTCCGGCTCGCCCTTGCGTCGCGCCCATTCGATCGAGGCGGACAGGTAGCCGATCACCGCGTCGAACCACACGTACAGCTTCTTGTTCGGATTGTCGATCCAGCCTTCCACCGGCACGGGGATGCCCCAGTCGATGTCGCGGGTGATGGCGCGCGGCTTGACCTCCTTGAACAGGCCCTTGGAGAAGTTGATGACGTTGGTGCGCCACCCTTCACGTGTGTTCAGCCACGCGAGGTTCGCTTCGGCGAGCGCCGGCAGGTCGAGGAAGTAGTGTTCGGTCTCCTCGAAGCGCGGGGTTTCGCCGTTGATCTTGGAGACGGGGTTGATGAGCTCGTCCGGGTCGAGTTCGTTGCCGCAGGCGTCGCACTGGTCGCCGCGCGCGCCTTCGGCGTGGCAGATCGGGCATTCGCCTTCGATGTAGCGGTCCGGCAGGGTGCGGCCGGTGGAGGGCGAGATGGCGACCTGCTGCGTTCCCTTGTAGATGTAGCCGTTCTTCAGGCACTGCTTGAACAGCTCCTGCACCACGTGCTCGTGGTTGCCGGTGGTGGTGCGGGTGAACAGGTCGTAGCTCAGGCCGAGGTCGCACAGGTCCTTGGCGATCACGCGGTTGTAGCGGTTCGCGAGCTCCTGCGCGCTCAGCCCTTCCTTTTCGGCTTCGACGAGGATCGGGGTACCGTGTTCGTCCGTGCCGGAGACCATCAGCACGTCGTTGCCCTTCATGCGCTCGTATCGCGCGTACACGTCGGAGGGGACGCCGAAACCGGCCACGTGGCCGATGTGGCGGGGGCCGTTCGCGTACGGCCATGCAACATTCACCAGAATATGACTCATAACGCCCGATTATCCGGCGCGCCGGGGACACGCGGGCACCCCCGCCGCAACCCCGCCGCCGCGCGCCCGTGCACGCTCACGGTCACACTGCGGTCACGCCCAATGCCACACCGCGGTCATGCCCGCCACCCGGCCTGCGTCGCACATCCGGCACGCCCGCGTCACGCTCGTGCCAACACCGCGCACCCGCACGCCACGGTGGACATCCGCCCGCCCGTCCACCGGCTTATGCACATCGCAACGGCGCCGCCGCGCACGATTGGCGCGCACGCCCGCCGGCGTCTACCGTGGTGCCATGGAACCTTCAACGATGATGACCGCCACAGCCCAGCACACCCCGGCGCCACACACCACCACAGCCCCGCCCCCACGCGCCGACGCCACATCCGCCACGTCTCCCCAACACAGCACAACGTCTCCCCCACGCCCCGCGCCTCCCCCGCTGCGCACCACGCCGCTGGTGCCGACGATCCTGCGCGAACGCGACCTGCCCGGCCCGATGAGCCTGAGCCGTCTGTCCGCGAGCGGCACAATCCGCACGCTGGACGACCTGTGCAGCGGCTACTGGTCGGAGCATGCGGCCACGCTGTACGGCCGTGCGGCGATCGTCCAGCGCATCATCCCGCATTCGACGGTGGCGTGCGCGCTCACCGCGATGTGGGTGTGGATGGGCGGCGAGTTCCCGCGCACGATCGACGTGCTGTCGCGCTCGCACTTCCGCATGCGGCATCACGGGCACCGAATCCGCGCGCTCACGCGCAAGGTCACGCCGCATCATCTCGTCACGCTCGGCGCCCTGCGCGTGACGGACCCGACGCGCACCGCCTGCGACGTCGCGTCGTTGACGCACACGTCGCCGCAGACGGACGACGTCGCGGACAGCATCGTCGACCTCATGGATACGTATGATTTCACGCCGGACGACTGCGTCCGCATGCTGAATGAGAATCCGTGCATGTCAACGGTGCCGCGCACGCGCGCGTTCTTCGGCTACGTGCGACGCTCGTATGAGGCGCGTCGTCCGAAGGTCGCGCCGTGACGCGCCCGCGCGTGCGCCGCGGCGAGCGCGGACGCGGCGGCGCCACAGCGCGGCGCCTGCGCTCGCTCGACCGCGCCGACCGGCTCGTCCGGCTTGCCGCCGCGTCCGGTCCGGCGTGCGCGCTGGCGCCGCCGGAACCGCCGCTGCGGCTTACGCCCGCCGTGGCCGCCGATCCCGCGACCGACATGGACGTCCTGTGGCATATCGCGCGGCATGCGCCGGAATTGCGGCGATGGCTCGTCGCGAATCCGAAGGCCGATGCGGCGCTGCTCGAGTACGTTTCGCAGGCCGGCGGCCCCGGCGTCAAACGCGCGCTCACCGTCCTGCTGGAATCATTGGAACGATGACGACGCACGCGACCGCGCATCGCATAGCGGCACGCGCGATGGCGCGCGCACCGGTTCACCTCTTGATGGCGAGCACGGCCTGATACACCTGCTTGCGGTTGGCGAGCGAACCGTCGGGCAGCGGGTGTTCGCCCACGACCTGCGTGATCGCCTCCTTGATGCGCAGACCGTCTTCGAGCGCACGATCGATGGCAAGCACGGCCATATCCTCGACGCTGAGCGTGTTCGGCGCGACGGACGCGGCCTCCTCGTCGGAGGCGCCGGCGACGACGAGCACCATCTCGCCGCGCGGCGGGTCCTCGCGCACGCCGTCGCGGATCTCGGCGATGGTGCCGCGGCGGATCTGCTCGTAGTCCTTGGTGAGTTCGCGGCACAGGGCCATGCGGCGGTTCGGACCGAACGCGTCGAGCAGGTCGTCCATCGAATCGTCGATGCGGTGCAGCGTCTCGTAGAACACGATGGTGCGGCGTTCGCCCTGCAGCATGCGCAGGTGCTGCACGCGTTCGGAGTGTTTGCGCGGCAGGAATCCCTCGTAGCAGAACCGGTCCGTGGGCAGTCCGGAGAGCGCGAGCGCGTCGAGCACGGCGGACGGGCCGGGCGCGCACGTGACCGGCAGGCCGCGTTCGATGGCGCGGCGCACAATCGCGAGGCCGGGATCGTTGATGGTGGGCATGCCCGCGTCGGAGACGACGAGCACGGTCGCGCCGGTCTCCACATTGTCGAGCAGGCCGTCGGCCTTGTCGCGCTCGTTGTGGTCGTGGTAGGCGACGACGCGGCCGTTCACGTGCACGCCGAGCCGGTTCGCCAGATCGTAGAGGCGGCGCGTGTCTTCGGCGGCGACGATGTCGGCGTGTTCCAGCAGCGCGCGCAGGCGCGCGGAGGCGTCCCCTACGTTGCCGATCGGCGTCGCGGCGAGCACGACGGTGCCGGCGGGAATCGCCACCACCGTATCGGACTGTTGCTCGGACTGTTGTACGGCCTCCGCTCCGGCATCGCCGTCACGCGTCTCGACGCCCTCCCCCATTGCGGCCTCGATCGGCTCGTTCGCGTTCACATCCGCCATATCCACCACTTTCGTCATGACTCCAGTATCCCCCACACCCTCGGACGCGCCGCCGCACCGGCCGTCCGACACCCCGCGCTTCCATATCAGCGCCCACCATACGGACACACGTTGTCCATGTACGGGCATGCAGCCGGCGAAACCCCACGCCCGACGACCGTCCCGACGAGTAATCTCACATTCCAGATACGCATATGGCATGGGGACCATACGCGGACGAACGCGAAGCCGCGAGCGCGGCCACGCGACGCGCCCACGGCCGGACAGCACCACACCCGCACCCAGGGAAGGAAGACCGGCCAATGCGAACGATATGGCGCGTATTCACCCGTGACCTCACACGCATCCTGCGCAATCCGGTCGCCGTGACGGTCACGCTGGGCGTGGCGATCATCCCGTCCCTGTACGCGTGGTTCAACATCATCGCCAACTGGGACCCGTATTCGGCGACCGGCAACATCCAGGTGGCCGTCGCGAACGACGACCGCGGCACCAGCTCGCCGC
>NZ_BCFK01000013.1 GCF_001417815.1 Bifidobacterium aesculapii | reverse complement strand
CCACGCAGCGCGCCGTGATCGCCGACCTCGACGCCGTCGCGCGCGACATCCGCGACGCGAACGCCTCGCTCGCCACCATGCAGGGCACACTCGACGGCGCGGACGGCGCCATCGCCGACGCGCGGTCCACGCTCGACGGACTCGGCAAGACGATTGCGACGGCGCAGCGCACGTCCGCGCAGTCGGGTTCGCTGCTCGCGCAGGCGCAGACCTCGTCGCAACGATTGTCGACGACGATGGTCGGCGCGCTCGACCAAGGTTCCGCGAACCTGTCCGGCATCGGCGTGAAGGCGAACGCGGCCGCGGGCGACGTGACCGACACGCTCAACCGCACGCAGGACTCCGTCGACCAGATCCACAACGCGATCTCCGCGCCGCTCGGCCAGACCGCCTCCGCCATCGACTCGCTCAAAAGCACGCTGCGCCGCGCGGGCATCGACGAGAACACCACCGACCCGGCCGGGCAGCGCATCTGGAGCCAGGTGAACGCGATGTCCGACGCGGTCGCGCGGCAGCAACAGCAGGCCGACGACTTCCAGAAACACGCGACCGGGTTCATCACCGCCGGCAAGAACGCGGCCGGCGGCCTGTCCGACGCGACCGGCACCGCCGTCAACGGCGGCATCACCGGACTGAACAAGGCGCGCGGCACGCTCACCGGCACCGTCATGCCGAACCTCACCTCGTCGTTGAACGCGTTCGGCGCGCTCAACGGCACGATGGCCGGCACGCTCACCTCGCTCGCCGACACCACCACACAGGCGACCGGTCTGCTCGACCAGCTCGCCGGCACGATCACACAGACCAAGCAGACCGTGCACAGCACGCGCGACTCGCTCGGCCAGCTCGCCAGCGACGTGGACGGCGTACGCACCGACGTGGCCGCGGTCGACAGCTCCGCCATCTGCTCCTCCCTCAAAAACAAGCTCCACCTCGACGACAAGGAGTTCGGCAAGTTCATGGGCTCCCCGGTCGCGCTGCGCACGCGCACCGTGTACCCGATGGACAACTACGGCTCGTCGGTCACGCCGTTCTACACGAATCTGGCACTGTGGGTGGGCGGGTTCGTGCTCATCGCCATCTACAAGCTGGAAGTGGACCGCGAGACCCGCGAAAGCATGCGCCACATGACCGCCGCGCAGGCGTATCTGGGGCGTTGGATGCTGCTCGTCTCCATCGGCCTGCTGCAGGCGCTCATCGTGTGCGTGGGCGACCTGGTGATCGGCATCCAATGCGAGCATCCGCTGCTGTTCATCCTTGCGGGCCTGTGGTGTTCGTTCGTCTACGTGAACATCATCTACGCGCTGGCGGTCGCGTTCCGGCATATCGGCAAGGCGGTCGCGGTGATTCTCGTCATCGTGCAGATTCCGGGCGCATCCGGCCTGTACCCGATCGAACTCATGCCCGATTTCTTCCGCGACCTGCACCCGTGGCTGCCGTTCACGTACGGCATCAACGCGATGCGCGGGCCCATCGGCGGCCTGTACGCGAACCACTACTGGCTCGACATGCTGCACCTCGCCTACTACGTGCCGGTCGCGCTGTTCGTCGGACTCGTGGTGCGCCAGTATGCGATGAACCTCAACGCCCTGTTCGACCGCCGCCTCGGCGTCACCGACCTGATGATCACCGAACGCGACACGATGGTCAACGAGCGGCTGAGCCTCACCTCCACGTTCCGCGCGCTGTCCGCCTCGTCGGACATGCGCGGGATCGTCACCCGCCGCGCGCGCCGCTTCTTCGACCGCTACCCGAAAATGATCGTCTCCGGTCTGGTGCTGCTCACCGTGCTGCCGTTCGCGTTCCTGCTGCTCCTGTTCTTCACGCAGGCGAAGATCGCGATGCTCTCCGCGTGGATCGTGTCGATCATCGTCATCGACGCGTATCTCATCATCGTCGAATACATGCGCGAAAGCTACGCGCGCCAGGTCGGCACGGACGCGCTCATGCCCGGCCAGTTCCGCGACCTGATGCTCAACGGGTACGTGTGGCGCCGCGGGCGTGCGGGCGGCCACTCGCGCACCGGCGGCGACGCGGACGGCGGCGGGCGTGCCGCGCAGGACGGGCACGATTCGCAGGACCCGCGCAACGGGAAGGGAGACGCACGATGAGGAACATCTGGCGCATCTTCGCACGCGACGTCAAACAGGCCACACGCAACGTGATCTCGATCATCGTGGCCGTGGGGCTCGTCATCGTGCCGGCGCTGTACGCGTGGTACAACATCACGGCGAGCTGGGACCCGTACGGCAACACGAAATCGCTGAAAGTCGCCGTCGCGAACACGGATTCCGGCTACAAATCGGACATCATGCCGGTACGCGTCAACGTGGGCGAGACGGTCATCGCCGCCCTGCGCGCCAACCACGACCTCGACTGGCAGTTCGTCGACCGCGACAAGGCCGTCGACGGCGTGTACTCGGGCGACTACTATGCGGCGCTCGTCATCCCGAAATCGTTCAGCGCCGACATGATGACCATCTTCTCGCCGACGATCCGCCACGCGCAGCTCGACTACTACCTCAACGAGAAAATCAACCCGATCGCGCCGCACATCACCGACGAAGGCGCCGGCACGGTCGCCACGACCATCGACCAGACGTTCGCCAAGACGCTCGGCGAAGTGGCGCTGGGACTCGCCTCGAACATCGCCGGGTATGCGGACAGTCCACAGATGCAGCAATACGTGGCGAACGCCACCAGCCACCTCGCCACGATGTCCGCGCGCATGCGCTCCGCCTCCGCGCAGGCCACCTCGTACGCGAACCTGCTCGCCGCAGCCGACGGCATCATCGACTCCACCGACAAGATGCTCGGATTTGCCGGCTCGCAGGCCGACACCGCGAAACAGGCGCTCAACCAAGGCAAGAAAGGCGCGACGTCGCTCGCGAAGGCGATGGACGGCGCATCCGGAGGCGTCGCCGACGCGCTACGGCAGGCCGCGGAATCATACGACACCATCGACGCGCAACTCGACAAGGCGTTCGACGGCATCGACGCGCAATCCGGGCAGGTGGCGGGCGCGCTCACAGACCTCGAATCGAAGGTCTCCGGGCAGGCGGACGCGTACGACGGCTATGCGAAGGCGCTGCGCTCCCTGGCCGGCTCGGCGGGCTCCTCCACGGTCAGGGACGCGCTGAACGCCGCCGCCGACCAGGCGCAGGACACGCAGCGTAGACTGTCCGCCGCAGCCGCCTCGCTCGGCGACGCGGCCAAGCGCGTGAACGACGGCACCGCGGACCTGGCGGCGACGCGCCGCGACGTGAAGGCGCAGATCGCGAGCGCGCGCAAGGCCGTCACCAACGCCGCGGACAACTACCGATCCTCGCTGAAGCCGCAGATCGACGCGCTCACTTCGTCGATGGACGACATGGTCACGCAGGCCGGAAACGTGGTGAGCGGACTGGCCTCGACCACAGCCGACGTGCGCAGGCTCTCCGGCGGCATCTCGTCCGGACTGGGCGACGTGCGCTCCGCATTGACCGGCATCGCCACGACGCTCGACAAGTCCGCGGCGAAGCTCGACGCCCTGCAGGCGAGGTTCGGCGCGGCGGTGACGGGCGCAGGTGGCGCTGGGGGCGCGGACACGTCCGCGATCACGTCCGCCGATGCGACGACGCTCGCGACCGTGATGTCCGCGCCGGTCGCCGTCGACCGCAAGGCCGTCTATCCGATCGCGAACTACGGTTCCGCGATGGCGCCGTTCTACACGATCCTCGCGATCTGGGTGGGCGCGATCGTCCTCGTGGCGATGCTCAAGGTGGCGATTTCCGACCATGAGAAAGCCATGATCCTAGGGCTCGGCAACACGTTGCCGCTTGGCGAGGACGTGGGGCTGCGCGACGCGGTGATCATCGGGCGCGAGGCCGGACCGGGCGCCATGCTCGACGTGCTGCGCAAGCCGCACTCCGAATCGCCGGGCAACGCGCGCCGGTTCGGGCTGCGGCTGCATCAGGAGTATTTCGGCCGGTACATGATCTTCGGCGTGCTGGCGCTGCTGCAGGGCACGCTCGTGTGCCTAGGTGACCTGCTGTACCTTGGCGTGCAGTGCGAGCATCCGCTGCAGTTCATGATGGTCGGCTGGCTGGCGGCAATCGTGTTCTCGAACATCGTGTACACGCTCACCGTCTCGTTCGGCGACATCGGCAAGGCCATCGCCGTGGTGCTGCTCGTCATGCAGGTGGCGGGTTCCGGCGGCACGTTCCCGGTGGAGACGCTGCCGCCGTTCTTCCAGGTGATTGCGCGCTGGCTGCTGTTCCCGTACGCAGTGGATGCGATGCATTCGGCGATGGCCGGCGCCTACGGCATGGAGTACTGGGTGGCGATGGGCAAGCTCGCGCTGTTCCTCGTGCCCTCGCTCGTGCTGGGGCTGGTGCTGCGCAAGCCGGTGATCCGCCTCAACGACTGGGTCATCCGCAACCTCGAAAGCACCAAGGTGATGTGACAGGTGATGCGAGCCGGCCTGGTGTAGGCGGAAGCGAGTGCGAGCGCGAACCGGAAACGGGCGATTTGGCATGGCGGGAGCGGGTCGGAAGCGGGCGTGAACGGCTGGAAGCGGGCCGAGCGCGGGACCAGAAGCAGACGGAAGCTGGCCGGAAGTGGCCGGGGAGCAGACCGGAAGTGGCCCGGAAGTGGACGACGCACGGGGCCGTTTTCGTGCCGGAACGTCGCTTCCGTTTCAATGGCATCATTCCCATTCCGGCAGCGGCGTTTCCATTCCAACAACGTCTGCGACCACCGCGCCTTAGAACGGAAGCACCACTGGGAAACACCGGATGGCTTGTCAGCGGAACTTCCATCCCAACAGCATCTGCACCGTTCCAAGTCTGGAAGGGAAACGCCGCTGGGAGGCCCGTCAGCGTCGCTTTCATTCCAAACCTGCGACGGAAACACCACTGGAAAACACCAAGAGACGCCGGATGGCTTGTCAACGGCGCTTCCAACAGCGTCTGCACCATTCCAAGCCTGGAAAGGAAACGCCGCGGAGAGGCCCGTCAACGTCGCTTTCATTCCAAGTCTGGGACGGAAACACCGCGCTTGGGACGAAAACAACCCTGCAGCCGGGCGTCGGAATTGCCTGATCATGCGGGCGGACACCGGCCTTGCCTGATCCTGCGGTTTGACATCGACGGTGCACGGTCGTGCATCTGCTTGCCTGCCCCTACAGTCGGGCATCGGGTTGCGCGGTCCCGGACATCAGCCTTGCCTAATCCTGTAGTCGGGCATTGGCTTTGCGCGGCCGCACATTGGGATTGCCTGATTCTGTGGTTTGACATCGGGTTTGCGTGGGCGGGTCGTGCGGGCAGGGACATGAATCTGCGCAGTCCGGGCACGAACCTGTACAGTCTGATCTCGAACCTGCGCGATCCGGTGGCGAACCTGCGCAGTTTGATGGCGAACCTGCGCATAGGGGTCGTAAAGGACTGCTTGCGCCGGGCGGGGCGGCGTCGTGGGATTCCTTGGAATTCCAGGCTTTTCGATATGCGGCTCATACGCTCTTGAACCTTGCACAGGGCTTCTTTCAGCACCCCTGTGCGCAGGTTGGGGCTTGGACTGCGCAAGTTGGGGGCAAAACCGCACAGGTTACTGTCCGGATTGCGCAGGTTCGGCCGCCGAACGCGCAGGTCGGGTCCCGAGCTGCACAAGTTGGAGGCCGGCTGCACAGGCCAGCCGTCCAACCGCGTAGGTCATGTCCCCGAACAGCACCCGAACAGCACCGTTATCCGGGTCAGAATCATCCCACCCAGTCCTCTTGGTCGGAATCATCCACCACCAAAAGCGTTCTTCCCTCACTCTCCGACCATGAACGAAACAGCACCAGTGTCCTGCGCCGTAAATTCGTTTATCCCGTTCTCGGCTCCCCTTGCCAGGGGCGAAACGGGGCTGAAGGGTAGTCAATTCATCAACGAATGTACGGCGCGAAATACTAGCGCCACGAGAATCCGAATAACCCAGCGACCAAAATCCGAATGTTCCAACAACCAAAATTCGGAGGCTCCCAACTACGAAATCCGAATCTTGCAATGACGGAAAACCGAATCCAAGCATAGAAGGCAACACGGCCTAGAACATACGACGGGGGGCGGCGCCCAGAAGGCGCCGCCCCTGAAATCACTCCGCGACGAACAGCGGTCTTCTCCCTCCAAGGCGGGTGACGCCCCTGACGGAGAAACAACCAGACGCGGGAAACCGCGCTACTTGAGCGCCTTGCCGGCGGAGCCGAGCTCCCGGCAAGCCTCGACCACGCGGGCCGCCATCGACGCCTCGGCCTTCTTGCCCCACGAACGCGGGTCGTAGAACTTCTTCTGACCGACCTCGCCGTCGACCTTGAGCACGGAATCGTAGTGCGTAAACATGTGGTCGGCGATCGCACGCGTGAACGCGTACTGCGTGTCCGTGTCGACGTTCATCTTGACCACGCCGTACGAGACCGCCTCGGCGATCTCCTCCGGGCGCGAGCCGGAACCGCCGTGGAACACGAGCGCGAACGGCTTGCCGTTCGGGAAGTCGACCGCGCCGGCCGCGGAGGCCACGCGCCCATCCACGACCGCGTTCGCGACCTCGCGCTGGATGTCGCCCAGCAGCGCCGGACGCAGCTTGACCATGCCGGGCTTGTACGAGCCGTGCACGTTGCCGAACGTGAACGCAGCCATGTAGCGTCCGCGCTCGCCCAGGCCGAGCCGCTGCGCGACTTTCACACCATCCTCCGGCGTGGAGTACAGCTTCTCGTCGATCTCCGCGGACTGTCCGTCCTCCTCGCCGCCGACCGCGCCGATCTCGATCTCCAGCACAGTGTGCGCCTTGACGGACTTGTCGAGCAGCTCCTCGGCGATGTCGAGGTTCTCAGCGAGCGGCACGGTGGAACCGTCCCACATGTGCGACTGGAACGTCGGCTCCTGGCCGTGCGCGACCTCGTCGGCCTCGTGCGCGAGCAGCGGGCGCACCCACTCGTCGAGGTACTGCTTGGCGCAGTGGTCGGTGTGCAGCGCGACGGTGATGTTCGGATACTTCTTCGCGACCTCGTGCGCGAACGCGGCGAACGCGAGCGAACCGGTGACGCGGTCCTTGACGCTCTGGCCGGAGAAGTAGGAGGAACCGCCGACGGACACCTGGATGATGCCATCGGATTCGGCTTCGGCGAAGCCCTGCAGGGCGGCGTTCAGGGTCTGCGTGCTCGTCACGTTGATGGCGGGGTAGGCGTATCCGCCGCGACGCGCGGCATCCAGCATTTCGGCGTAACGTTCGGGAGTTGCGATAGTCATACGGCCATTATCGCGCCGTTGCGCGAAGAACGTACCCGCGATGGCCATTCCCGGCTGTGAATTTTCGCACACGTCACCTGAACGTCACATGAGGCGGCATGCGTCGCGGCCGCGCGGCGGTGCCATGCGCGTTTCCATGCGTGTCTCCACGCGGCCTCCAATGCACGGCGGGAATCGCATCGTGTCGTCCGATCGCCCATACCGTCGAAAACGAGCGATAATGGGGAATCATGACCGAGAACAACAAGAACACCAAGAACGCCGGGGACGCCCCCCGCGGCGGCGACAATCTGGACGCCGTCATCGACGATGCCGTCACAGCCGCGATCGCAGCGGCACCGGAATCCATCGAAGGCGCGCTCACCGATGACGCGCTCGCCACATACTCCACCGCCTTCAACGCCTCCCGCGCGAACCGCGTCGCCGCCACCGCCGCGACCAGCGCGGGCGTCATCAAGGCCGCGACCGACTATCAGGGGCTGCGCGCGCTGCCCCGCGACGAATTCTCCATCGAACTCAAGCAGGGGTCGATCACCGCACAGGAACACTCCGGACGCTGCTGGATGTTCGCCGCCCTGAACACGCTGAGCCACGATGTGATCCGCCGCTGGGACCTCGACGACTTCGAATTCTCCGAAACCTACCTGTTCTTCTACGACAAGATCGAGAAATCGAACTTCTACCTCGAACAGGTGCTGGCCACTCTCGACGAACCCACCGATTCGCGTCTGTTCCAGGCGATCAACGACTATCCGGCGGACGACGGCGGCTGGTGGACCATGTTTGCCTCGCTCGCCGCGAAGTACGGTCTCGTGCCGAAGTCCGCGTACCCGGAAACCGCGAACACGCGCGATTCGGACGCGTTCACGCAGTATCTCAACGCGAAGCTGCGCGAGTTTGCGCTCGAACTGCGCAAGGCGCATGCGCTGGGCGAGGGCATGGCGGAGCTGCGCGCGCTCAAGGACGGCCAGATGGCCGACGTGTACCGCATCGTCACGATCGCGCTCGGCGAGCCGCCGAAGACATTCGACTGGACGGCGCGCAAGAAGGACGACGCCGACGACAAGGACGGCAAGGATACCAAGGCCGCGACGGATGCCGCCGCCGGCACGGGCGCCGCGGGGGCACCCGCGAAGAAGAAGGACGGCGACGGGTTCGTTTCCGGCGAGCTAATCCGCGAATTCGGCATCACGCCGCGCGAGTTCTACGCGAAATACGTCCAACAGGATCTCGACCGGTACGTGGGGCTGGTGAACGCGCCGAT
>NZ_BCFK01000012.1 GCF_001417815.1 Bifidobacterium aesculapii | reverse complement strand
GGCGCGCACGCCGTTCGACCAGTTGTACCGCCTCGAGCACACCGGCAACGTGGTGGGCGGCAAACCGATCCAGTTCGCGAACGTGGAGATGAGCGTGTTCAAGGAGGCGGTCATCAAGCAGTTGAAGAGCGGGCGCCCGGTGTGGTTCGCGTGCGACTGCGACCAGTTCTCGCTGCGAGGCGAAGGCGTGTTCAGCCGTGACGTAGTGCGCGTGGAGGATCTGTTCGGCATCTCCTACACGATGGGCAAGGGCGACCGTTTGGAGTATGGCGTGAGCCCGTCGAACCACGCGATGACGTTGATCGGTGTGAATCTGGACGCCAACGGCAAGCCGAACCGTTGGAAGATCGAGAACAGCTGGGGTAAGGACGCGGGCCGCGACGGCTACTTCGTCGCCACCGACGCCTGGTTCGACGACTACGTGAACGAGGCCGCGATCCATCTGGATGTGCTGGACACGGGCACGCGCGCGATCTTCGCCACCAAGCCGGTGCCCGTGCAACCGTGGGAACCCCTCTCCCGCGCCACCCGCTGCGAGTGATTCCTCTTCCATACCTGTCTCTCCCCACACGCTCACTCCCGCACTCGCACACGCTCACTTCCGCACCCACACACCCGCATCTCTCAGCCCACTTTTCTTCCTTCTCCCTCCTCACACTCCCCTTCTCTCCCCGTCCGCACCCTGCTCTTTTCCCATGGTGCGGTAAATCACCCATGGTGCGGTATGAGAAAACCGCATGATTCCGGGCTTATGAAGAAAATGTGTTACCGCACCATGGGATGAGTTGTGCCTGCGCATATCAATGCCGGGAGATACCGGATGTATACGGCTTCTGTACCGGTGTGCATACAGCCTCAGTACCGGCATGCGTATTCAGGCTGCTATGTGGGTTCGGTCCCACCGCTGCAGGCCGATGCGGATATGGCTGTGTCCCATGCCGGATCGTACGGAACGTGGCGCCGCCGAGACCAGTCAGCCTCGAGCTTATTCGGTCAAATACCCCAATGGTTGTTCGACCGGCTAGCCTCATGCTGACCAGACCAGATACCCCGTGCTTGCCTAGCCGAGCAACCCCAGGTTTATTCAGTCAAGTATCCCCTCCGGTCGTGAACTTGCGCGGTCCAAGGCATGACCTGCGCAGTTGAACAGCTAACCTGCGCAGTCGTGACCACAACCTGCGCATAGGGGTGCTGAAAGAAGCCCTGCGCAAAGCTCCGGAACGCATATACCACATCCCGAAAAGCCCGGAACACCAAGGAAATCCCCAACATCCCCCCGCTCGGCGCAAGCCGGCCTTCACGACCCCCATGCGCAGGTTCGCCATCAGACTGCGCAGGTTCGAGTCCCAGTCGCGCAGGTTCACTACCAGATTGCACAGAATCGAGCCCAGACCGTACATGTTCGTCACCGGAGTGTACAGGTTCGAAAAACAGACCGCGGCCCCAGCCCCGCACAGGCTCCCACCAGACCGAAGTCACCAACCCACACCGGTTCGCCATCCGATCGCGCAGAATCGAACCCAGCTCTCCCCCATTTCGCTCGTCTCTCTTCTCAACCCACCAAAACGGCAATAGCGCCGCAATTGTTCTCACGGCGTTCTCGCGATCTTGACGCGGGGGCCGAACGCGTGAACGAGAGCATAGGCGGAGCGCTGAGAAAAATACCGAGTCATGTGCCAAGTCAAGGGCTGGAGAGAAACCTAAGAAGGAATAAATCAATGACAGACACCGTCGTCAGTTGAAACCTAGGTCGCCTCCCGGGGCCGGATACTTCCATTATCAATGTTGGAATACCGCCGAAACGACGGAGTGGAGACTGGAGCGGATGACGGGAGTCGAACCCGCCTTTAAAGCTTGGGAAGCTTTCGTTCTACCGATGAACTACATCCGCGAAGGGTGCGTCTTTTGGACGCGAGCCACCAGTGTATCACGGGGCAAGACGCCAGCCCACACCGTCTCACTACGTGGGCTCGCCCCTTGCGTCACGCCATTCGCACACCTCCCAGCCGGTCCTTATACCGCGCCACGCCACGCCTCGTCACGCCCACCCGACTGCGCGAACTCCTCGATTGCCTCACCGGAGGCGACCATGAGCACGACCACCCATGCGGCCCAATACTCGCCCACGTCCACATCGCGCCACGCCACGCCACAGCCCACGCCACGCCACATCACAGCCCGCGCACCACGCGCACCGCTTCGCGCACCTGCGCGGCGTCGGTGCGCTCGTACGCGCCGTCACTGCCGCCGCCACCCGGCCCGCCTGCGGAACGCACCACGGTTTTGGCGGACAAGTGCAGCGCGTCCACGCCGCTCGCGGCCGCACGCGCGAAACCCGCCGCTTTCAATCCGCCACCGGCCATGATCTCGATGCGCCCGTCGGCCCACGCGGCCAGTTCGGCGAGCGCCTCGAGCCCTTCCGGCACGGTCGGCGCGCCGCCGGAGGTCAGGATCCGCGTGTATCCGAGCGCAATCAGCGTTTCCAGCGAGTCGCGGCGCCGCGCGGCCGGCACCATGTCGAACGCGCGGTGGAACGTCACGTCGACGTGCGGCAGCCCGAGCCGTTGCGCCTCGTCGCGTGCGGTGTCGGCGAGCCGTCGCGCGAAGTCGGCGTCGATGCCCCCATCCGCGCGCAATCCGCCGACGACGATGCCGCTTGCGCCCGCTTCGAGCGCGGGGCGGACGTCGGCGAGTTGTTGCGCCTGATCGTCGGCGTCGAAGATGAAATCACCGCCGCGGTTGCGGATGAGCACGTGCACGCCGCGCGGCACGCCGGCCTCGGCGCACATCCGTATCGCGCCGAAGCTCGGGGTGAGTCCGCCGGTCGCGCCGAGAGCCGCGCACAGTTCGATGCGGTCGGCGCCTTCGGCGGCGGCGATGCGCGCGCCGAGCGCGTCCTGCACCGCGATCTCCAGGAGGGGACGCCGCGCGGAATGATGTTCGGTATGTTGCCCGTCATGTTGGGCGGTATGATGCGTCGTTGCGTTCATACCGAATGATTGTACCGCTCGCGAACCCCGCTTCAGGACATGGCATGGCTTCAGGCGGTGATGAACGGCAGCGGGTCTTCAATGAACCGCCGCAATCCCATTTCGGCCGCGCCATACAGCGAAGGATGCTCCGCCACCGGGGCGGCGGCCACGCGCACGCCCATGCCCGGCGCGCCGACGATCTGCGCGTTCAGTCGCCGTTCGAGCTCGGCGGTCAGGTCGTCGCCGAAATGCGCCCACAATCCGCCGACCACGACGGTGTCGACGTCGACGACGTTCACCGCCGAGGCGATGGCGGACACCATCGCGTCCACGGCGCGATCGACTGCGCGGACCGCGGCCGCATCGCCGGAACGCCACCGTTCCAGCAGCCGTTCCGCGAACTCCCTCTTCGTGGTGGCCGCGCCGGCGGCGAGGCCCGCGGCCTCGACCAGCGCGCGCCGCCCGGCGTACATCTCCAGGCATCCCTTGCGCCCGCAGCCGCACACCGGACCGTCTATGTTCACGGACAGGTGCCCGATTTCGCCGGAGAAGCCGTGCGAGCCCTTCACCACATCGCCGTCGCGCACCACGGCGCCGCCGATGCCGATGTCCGTCGACACGTAGATGAACGAATCACGCCGGTCGACAACGTTGAGGAAGCCGGCGCGTTCGGTGGCGTACCCGGGAATCTGCGCGATCGCGGCCATCTTCGCCTCGTTGCCGGGAGCCGCGTGCAGGCGGTGCACCACGTCGAAGCGGGATAGGTCCACGTTCGCCCAGCCGAGGTTGCGCGCCGTGAGCAATTCCAGACCGTAGACGATGCCGGGCAGCGCGAGGCCGGTGCCGGCGACGATGAATCCCCGGCGCGCGAGGCGCCGCTCCAATCGCACGGCCATGGCATCGAGTTTCGCGAAGATATCGCCGGGGTCCGTGCCGGTCATGTCGTCATTCACCCAGTCGAGGCCGAGCGTGTCGCCGTTCACGTCGAGCGCGAGACAACCGTAGCCGTCCGTGTTCACCTGCAGGCCGATGCCGGCGATGCGGCCGCCGTTCATGCGCAGCGGCGTGCTCGGCCTGCCATATGCCGCCGGTGCGACGGGATCGCCTTCGCGGATCGCGCCGAAATCCAGCAGCATCGAGACCAACAGCGACATCGTCGCCTTGGTGAGCCCGGTTTCCTTGGCGAGGTCGGCGCGGCTGAGTGGGGTCTTCGCACACAGGATGGTGTCGAGGGTCACCGAAAGATTGTGGTTGCGCAGGTCATCCTGGTTGATCTTTCTGGGGTTCGCCATGTCTCGACTCCTTCCTGTTCCGTCCTATTACGTCCGGCCCCGTTCCGTCCGCGGTGTTACGTCGTTCATGCGGCGAACGGCCGAGCATCCGCGCCACGATGCCTTTTCAGTGTGGCACATGGGGGAAACGTCGCGGCCGCGCGCCCAGCTCGGATCTTCCGCCGGATTCTCGCTGTGGCGCTTCACGAGGCGCTTGACGTGACGTTTGACGTGACGCATCTGCGGCACCCCTGCCACGCGTGTCCCCGGTTGCGCCCGTCTTCCAATATACCTTATAGTTTAATCGTCTAACTTATTGTCCGATGCGGCGCGCCGCACACTCCGGCACGCCCCTCACCGAGGAGGAACCATGACCCAAGTACTGGTCGCCGGCGTGGATACGTCGACGCAGTCCACGAAAGTGCGCGTCACCGACGCCGCAACCGGCGCGCTCGTGCGCTTCGGCCAAGCCAAGCACCCGGACGGCACGTCCGCCAACCCCGAATACTGGTGGGAGGCGTTCCAGACGGCCGCCGAACAGGCCGGCGGGCTCGACGACGTCGCCGCGTTGGCCGTCGGCGGGCAGCAGCACGGCATGGTGCTGCTCGACCGGCAGGGCCACGTGATCCGCGACGCGATGCTGTGGAACGACATCAGCTCCGCCCCGCAGGCCGCCGCCCTGATCGAACGTCTCGGAGCCGCCTCCCCGGCGGAGCCCGGCGAGCCTGAGGATGTCGTCGCACGCGGCAAGCAGCGCTGGGTCAAGGCCGTCGGCTCCTCGCCGGTCGCCTCCTACACCCTCACCAAAGTCGCGTGGGTGGCCGAAAACGAGCCGGAGAACGCGCGCCGCATCGCCGCGATCTGCCTGCCGCACGACTGGCTGAGCTGGCGCATCGCAGGCTACGGGCCCGTCGAGGAAGGCGAGGACGCGCATCTCGACACATTGTTCACCGACCGTTCCGACGCCTCCGGCACCATCTACTACGATGCGGCGCACGGCGAATACCGCCGCGACCTCATCGCCATGGTGCTGGCTGCCGCGGAAGGCGAAGGCGATGCCAAGGCCCACGCCGACGCGATCGTCCTGCCCGAGGTGCTTGGTCCGCGCGACGTCGCCGCGGTGAAGGCATCCCCCACCATCGCCGGCAAGAACGTGGAAGGCGGATGCATCCTCGGCCCCGGTGGCGGCGACAACGCGATGGCCTCGCTCGGCCTCGGCATGAACGTGGGCGACGTGTCCGTATCGCTCGGCACGTCCGGCGTGGCCGCGGCCATCGCCGAGAACCCCGTCTACGACCTGACCGGCGCAATCTCCGGATTCGCCGACTGCACCGGCCACTACCTGCCGCTCGCCTGCACGATCAACGGTTCGCGCATCTCCGACGCCGGCCGCGCCGCGCTCGGCGTCGACTACGACGAGCTCGCCGCACTGGCCGCGCAATCCGTGCCGGGCGCCGAAGGCGTGACCCTGATCCCGTACTTCGACGGCGAGCGCACGCCGAACCGCCCGGACGCGACCGCCACCCTGCACGGCATGACCCTGCACAACACAACGAAGGCGAACATCGCGCGCGCGTTCGTCGAAGGGCTGCTGTGCTCGCAGCGCGACTGCCTCGAACTCATCCGCTCGCTGGGCGCGGATGTGACGCGCGTGCTGCTCATCGGCGGCGGCGCGAAGTCGGAGGCCGTGCGCGCCTACGCGCCGGGCGTGCTCGGAATGGACATCGAGCTGCCGGCCACCGACGAATACGTGGCGATCGGCGCCGCGCGCCAGGCCGCATGGGTGCTCTCCGGCAAGACCGAGCCGCCGACGTGGCCGCTCACCATCGAGGAGACCCTGACCGGCGATGCGACCCCGCAGGTCTACGAGCAGTATGTGAAGTACCGCGGCTGACGGCGCGGCGGCATACCGGCGGTCGAATTCGCAGGCATGCTGTATTTGTGAGCCGAACCTGCGCAGTCAGCGACCGAACCTGCGCAATTGCGAGGCAAACCTGCGCACTTGGCGACCGAACCTGCGCGATCGGAGACCAAACCTGTGCAGTCAAGCGCATATCCTGCGCATAGGGGTCGAGCAGCCGGTGCCTCCGGCCTCGGATGCACCGGGCGGCAAGCCCGGAATATCAACGATTCCGAAATCGCCGTCCGCCCGGAAACGGGCGTTCTTCAGCATGGGTGTGCGCAGGTTGGGCATCCAACTGCTCAGGTTTACACGCCTGACTGCGCAGGCTGCCCATCAAACCGCGCAGGTTGCACCCCCGACTGCGCACATTACCCACCAAACCGCGCAGGTTGCCGCATGGAACCAACCGACACGGACCACGACAACGAACCGTCAAGGCCAAAGCGAAGCACGCTCACCACAACCGACCCGGGCACGACACAACAACCCCTCACAAGGTCGGCAACAACATAGGAACCCATATACATGAGTGCCCCGGCCGCAATTGCAGCCGGGGCACTCATCGATGAAAGGAAAGGCGACCCGGTGGTTGCTCTCACTCGCTTCACACGAGTGAGAGCAACCACAATCGTGGACCGTTACAGCTTGCCTTCATCTTCACGGTTCAGGCGATTGCCGCGAAACGGCCCATCGAATCATCACGCCTCGGCGAGGGCGTCGACGATGTAGTTGTTGATCGTGGCCTTGACCTGCTCGAGGTGGTCGGACTTGGTGGCGGCGCGCAGCTCGGCCTGAGTCTTGTCGAGGCTGTACTCCTCCAAGGAGGCCAGCGTGGCGGTGCCGTCCTCGATGGAGGCGCCGATGCCGGACTCGTAAGAGCTGTAGCGGTCGGCCTGCAGGTCCTCGATGTAGTGGTCCTCGTGCATCTTGGCGGCAACGAGCAGACCGGCGGCGTAGGAGTCCATGCCCACGATGTGCGCGCGGAACAGATCGTCGGCCTCGAAGGAGGTGCGGCGCGGCTTGGCGTCGAAGTTCAGACCACCGTGGGGGCCGATCGAACCGTTGGCGAGGACCTCCCACATCACGGCGACGCAGTCGTACAGGTCAGACGGGAACTCGTCCATGTCCCAGCCAATGAGCTTGTCGCCCTGGTTGGCGTCAAGGGAGCCGAGCACGCCGTTCTCGCGGGCGAAGCGCACCTCGTGCTGGTAGGAGTGGCCGGCGAGGTTGGCGTGGTTGCCTTCGAGGTTCAGCTTGAAAACGTCCTCGAGGTCGAAGGTCTTGAGGAACGCGAGCGCAGCGGCCGCGTCGAAGTCGTACTGGTGCGAGGTCGGTTCCTTCGGCTTCGGCTCGATGAGGAACTGGCCGGTGAATCCGATCTCCTTGGCGTAGTCGGCGGCGAGATGGAAGAGCTTGGCCATGTGGGCCTGCTCGCGGTGCATCTGCGTGTTCCACAGGTTCTCGTAGCCTTCACGGCCGCCCCAGAACACGTAGTTCTCGGCGCCGAGACGCTTGGCAATCTCGAGGCTCTTCTTGACCTGGGCGCCCGAGTAGGCGAAGATGTCGGCGAACGGCGAGGTGGCGGCGCCGGAGACGAAACGCGGGTTGGTGAACAGGTTCTGGGTGTTCCACAGCAGCTTGGCACCGGTGGACTTCATGTTCTCCTCGATCTTGTCGACGACCTTGTCGAGGTTGGCGTTGGTCTCGCGCAGGGTGTCGCCCTCCGGGGCGATGTCGCGGTCGTGGAAGCAGAAGTATTCGACGCCGAGCTTGGTGTAGAACTCGAAGGCGTAGTCGACCTTGGCGAGGGCCAGATCCATCGGCTTGGTGTACTTGTCGTACGGACGCTCGGCGGTGCCGTCGCCGAACGGGTCGACGAGGCGCTGGTCGAAGGTGTGCCAGTAGGCCACGGCGAAGCGCAGCCAGTCCTTCATCTTCTTGCCGGCGACGACCTTGTCGGCGTCGTAGTAGCGGAAGCCGAGGCCTTCCTTGGCGCCGCCCTTGCGACCGACGTATTCGATCTTATCGATGTCCCACAGACCCATTGCAGTCTCCTTTGATGTGTGCGTTCTGTTCGCTTCGCATTCCGGCCGACCCCGCACCGCGGCGCCTATCTCGCGCCGCCGTCCGTCCCCGGCCGACGGTTCACTATGTTAAATGACCGAACTATCTTTGTCAAACGAATAAACTTATTGCCGCGCGCACAGCGTGTCGCCTCTCTTCCCGCGCGATTTTGGTGCGCAAAACGCCCTTGCAGCGCACCAAAATCGCGCGGAGGAAAGGCAAGGGAAATGAAAGAGGAGGGCGATGAAGGAGAAGGACGAAACGAAGAAACGAAAACGACTTAGAAACGAACACAGATCAGTAGCGCACTTGCGCCGGGGAACCGTTGTACCCGGAACCACCGTACACCTGAGCAGCGCTCATTTCCCGCGACATCTGCATCAGGCGCGCGATGCGGTCCTCGGTCGGCGGGTGGGTGGAGAACAGTTTCGAGAATCCGACGGAGGAGAACGGGTTCGCGATCATCATCGCGGACACCGACTGCGTGCCCGCGGTCTTGCGCATCGGCGTGGTCTGCGCGCCATAGGAGATCTTGTTGAGCGCGGAGGCGAGCGCCTCTGGGTCGCCGGTGAGCCGGCTGCCGTCTTCGTCCGCATCATATTCGCGCGTGCGCGAAATTGCCAATTGCAGCAGCGTCGCGGCGATCGGCGCGAGAATCGCGCTCAGCAGCACGCCGATCAGGCCGAGTCCGCCGGAAGAGTTCTCGCGGTCGTCGCGCGACGTGCCGCCGCCGAAGTACATGAGCGAGTAGCCGAGATACGTGATGACGGTCGCCATCGCGGAGGCGACGGCGGAGGTGAGGATGTCGCGGTTGTACACGTGCATGAGCTCGTGCCCGAGCACGCCGCGGACCTCGCGCTCGTTGAGGATGCGCAGGATGCCCTGCGTGCAGCACACGGCCGCGTGGCGTTCGTTGCGCCCGGTGGCGAAGGCGTTCGGGCTCATCGTCGGCGCGACGTAGATGCGCGGCATCGGCTTGCCGGCTTTCGCGGACAGTTCGCGCACGATCTTGTACAGCGTGGGCGCCTCGGCCTCGCTGACCTCCGTCGCGCCCATCGACGCGATGGCGAGTTTGTCGGAGAACCAGTAGGAGAAGAACGTGCTGCCCAATCCGATGAGAATGAAGATGCCGAGAGTGCCGCGGGAGCCGCCGGTGGCCCACCAGACCAGCATGATGACGCCCCACATCAATCCGAACAGTAGGGTCGTCTTCAGGCCATTGTGATGGCCGTGCACACGCATTTCGCCGTTCATACGGCTCACGCTAACGGCTGTATCTGGGTTTTAGCTGGACATCGCCCGGGAGCGAAGGACCCGGGAGCGAAGGCCCCGGGAGCGAAGGACGCCCCGCCCGCTCACCGCGCGAGCGCGTCGGTCCGGATGCCGTCGAGCGTGCCCACGAGCCCGGCGAGCATGTCGTATTGGTCGACGGCGTCGGTCATCACCGCAAGCACGTAGTCACCGGAATCGGTGGAGACGATGCCGGCGTCGTTGAGCGCATGGTACCCGCCGTCGCCGTCGATCCACCCGGCTTTCGTGTAGACGGTGTACCCGTCGTCCCCGCCGAGCGCCTGGTGGATGCCGGAGTTGAGCGTGTTCGTGTACTCGCCGGCGAGCCACTGCCGCGACGATTCGGCGGCGGACGGGTGCGAGCCGTTCACGGCGAGCGTGTCGCCGTCGAACAGGTACCCGTAGCCGGCCGCCCACATGCGCGCGAGGTCGATGGCGCTCATGTTCAGGTACGCGCCGGACGTCACGTCGACGGCGACGTGCGCGCGTTGCGCCCATTGCGCGAACGCGCCCGCGCCGTACGTGCGGTGCAATGCGGCGAACGCACTGTTGTCGGAGATGGTGATGGCCTGCCCGATGAGCCCGTTCACGCCGGCGCCGGTCGCGGTCTGCGCGATGTCGGCGGCGATGGCCGCCTCGCTTTCGGCGTCGTCCGTCGCGCCGGCGGTGTCGCCGTCGCCAGTGGAGACGGGATTGCCGTCGGCGCCGGTTTCGGCCGGATTCGCGTCCTGTTCCCCGGCGACGGCGTCGAGGTCGATGACGCCGGTCGCGGCGAGTGATATCACGTAGGGGCCTTTGATCGCGGAGGCGGAATACCGCTCGGTGCCGCCGTTCACGGCGAGCGCCTTGTGGGTGGTCATGTCCACCATCGCGACCGACGCGGAGTATCCGGCGTCGGTGAATATCTTGAGTGCGTCGTCGAGGCGCGCACGATCGTCGTCGGAGAGCGTAAATCCTTGCGTGGAGACGTCCGCGTCCGCGTCGAGACCGTCGAGCGCGGCGATCGCGAGTTCCGCGCGCGTGGCGGCACGCGGCTTCGTCGCGGCCTTGCGCGCGAGCGTCGGATGCCCCTGCGACGCGCTCACTGCGTCGTCGACGGCGCTCGTCGCGTCGCCGATCCAGCCGGGCACGTGCGCGACGACAGAGACGACGAGCACGACCACGGCGAGCGCGGCGGCGCCGACGACGATGCGGCGACGCAGGTACACGCGCCGCATGCGCGCGGACACGTTGCGGCGCGGGCGATAGCGGTGCCGGCGCGGCGCCGCATGGCCATGCGCGGCACAGGACTCGTTCACGCCGCGCGCGGCGCCCGGTGTTCCACGTGAAACACCGGAACGTCGTGACGGACGGTCGTCGCCGTGACGGGCGCCATCTTCAGCATGAAACCTCACCATGCGGCGCCAGCGTAGTCTCAGGCGTGGGCGAGTTCGCGCATTTGGTCGGGCTCGACGACCTTCTTGTGCTCGCGGCCCTCTTTGGCGCCCTCGGCGCGCTCGAACGCGTCGACCTTCTTCCAGCCGGCGAAGTCGATTGGCTTGACGCCGCGTTCGGCGAGCAGACGGTCGATGGATTCGGGGTCGCGGTCGGCCGCGACGCGACCGCCTTCCGCGGCCTTCGCGAGGTCCTCGAGCATGTTCGTCACGATGGCGAGCGCGTCGGACTTCGTGGAGCCGATCAGGCCGACCGGGCCGCGCTTGGCCCAACCGGTGGCGTACAGACGCTCGCGCACGTCGCCGCCCTCGGCTTCGGTGGTGATGCGGCCGTCGCCGTTCGCGTTGGCGAGGTGCGCACCGCGCTCGTCGTAGGCGATGCCGGGCGCTTCGGCGGGCTTGTAGCCGATCGCGTGATAGACGGCCTCGACCGGATAGTCGGTGAACTCGCCGGTGCGGTGCATCTTGCCGTCGGCGCCGGTTTCGGTGCGTTCGACGCGGATGGCCTTCACCTTGCCGTCCTCGCCGAGGATCTCGGTGGGCGCGGAGTTGAAGTGGACGTAGTACTTGCGGTCGGCCGGGTTGCCCTCGTAGTCGACGTCGCCGTCGTCCTCCATGTCTTCGGCCATCTCGCGGATGGCGAACAGCTCCTCGACCATCTGGCGGGTGAGCTTGTCCTTGCCGGCCACCTCGATGGTCTCGTCGTCCAGCTCGAAGTCGTCCTCGTTGATGATGAGCTGCACGCCGGGCAGCTTCTCCATCTCGCGCAGCTCCTGCACGCTGAACTTGGCCTGGGCCACGCCGCGGCGGATGAACAGGTGCAGCACCTTCGCCTTGTTGGCCTGGATGCCCTCGTAGACGTTGTCCGGAATGTCGGTCTTGGCCTTGAGGTCGTCGGCGTTGCGCATGAGCTCGCGGGCGACGTCCATCGCCACGTTGCCGCCGCCGATCACGGCGACGTTCTCGGCCGTGAGCGGCCATTCGCGCGCGCCCGTGGGGTAGCCGTCGTACCATTCGACGAACTTGGCGGCTCCATACACGCCGTCGAGGTCGGCGCCGGGGATGGTGAGCGGCTTGTCCTTGACGGCGCCGGTGGCGAACAGCACGGCGTCGTAGCGGGCGAGCAGGTCGTCGAGGGTGACGTCCTTGCCAAACTCCACGTCGCAGTACAGGTGGATGTCCGGGTTGTCGAGCGTCTTCTCGAGCGCGGAGGCGATGAACTTGATGGACGGGTGGTCGGGGGCCACGCCGTAGCGGACCAGGCCGAACGGCACGGGCAGCTTCTCGAACAGGTCGATGCGCGCCTCGGTGCCGAGGCCGAGCCCGGCGCCCAGCTTCTTGAGCTGGCGCAGGAAGATGTCCGAGGAGTAGACGCCGGCGGGGCCGGCGCCGATCACGGCGATGCGGAGTTCGTTCGCGGCGTTTGCAGCGTTTGCGGAGGTATTCGAAGATTCAGTCACGCCTTACAGGGTATCGCAGGCGGGCGAATCGCGAAAGAGTCGTCTTCCCCACATTTCCGGGGCACATGCCTCGTTTCTTAGGCCGGCATGCGGCGAAAAGGGGATCGGCGCGTCCCGCCGTGGCGTCCCCAACGCAGTGCCGCGCCCGTCGCGGCGCCCGATGCAGTGAGCGCCGCACCCGCCGCTAATGTCAGATTATGGCAATCGCTAATACCGGATTATGGGCGCCGCTAATGTCAGATTATGGCAATGCCTAATGTATGATTATGGTAATCGCTAATGTCAGATCATGGCAATCGCTCTTCAGGCGACGCCGGAACCGAGGTGGAACATGACCCCGCGCATGCTGGGAGAGCAGGCAATCCGTCTGGCGCAATGGTTCCCTGTGGTATCCATCACCGGACCTCGCCAAAGCGGGAAATCCACCCTCGCAAAGGCCCTGTTCTCCGACTACGACTATGTGAATCTGGAAGACCCGGAGATCCGCAAGTCCGCCTTGGACGACCCAGTGGGATTCATCCGGCAACGACCGTCCAAGCTGATCGTCGATGAGGCCCAATACGCTCCGGACCTGTTCTCCATGATCCAGGTCGTGTCCGACGAACGCGGCGGCCCCGGGCAGTATGTCCTTTCCGGTTCGCAGAACTTCCTGCTGCTCAAACGCATCCGGCAGTCGCTGGCGGGACGCGTGGGACTGGTCAAGCTGCTTCCGTTCTCCTATGAGGAAGCCTTGTCGTCGGATGCGTCGGCCACGCCGGACTCCTTCACACTGCACGGCGGCTACCCGCGCCCATACGCGACGGGCATGCCTCTCGACCTGTTCTTCTCGAACTACATCGACACCTACATCGAACGCGATGTCACGGATTATCTGGATGTCCGAAGCATATCCGATTTCCGCAGGTTCCTGACCCTGTGCGCGCTCAGCGCCGGCGCCCTCGTCAACTACACGGGTCTCGCCAATGAGATCGGCATCAGCCCGAGAACCGCCAAGGCGTGGCTGTCCATCTTGGAATCGAGCTACATCGCCTTCCATCTCATGCCGTTCCACACCAATGTGCGCAAACAGGTGACCAAAACCCCGAAACTGTATTTCTACGACACCGGTCTGCTCTGCTATCTACTGGGTATCCGTACCGTCGAGGAACTGGTCGCCCATCCCAAATTCGGCGATGTGTTCGAGAATCTCATCGTCACGGAAACCATGAAATACCATGTGAACAGAGGCGTGGAGCCGCAGCTGTTCTTCTACCGCGACGCCAGCAAAGTCGAGGTGGACCTGCTTGATTTCACCGACATCAACGACCGCAGGCTCATCGAAATCAAATCCGGACAAACCTACCATGACCGGTTCGCCAAGCACTTGACGCTGATCGGCGACGCGCTGGGCATAGGCCGCGAACGGCAATATGTGGTCGGACGGGTCGCGGCCAGCTACGTCTCGCACGGCATCCGCGTCACCTCCGCACACGACTGGCTGACCGGCAAGGCGTGACGGCCACCGGCGGATTGGCAGCACGGCCGCAGACCGCCGAACCGGTCCCGCAACTCCCGCAACGGCCTGCCGACCAATGGCCACACCACCTCACCGGCCAAACCCGCCGCCAGTCAGCCATGTCCCGCTCACTCGCGGTCGAGGACGGCGGTCAGGGCCCACAGGATGCTCACCACGTCGATGCCCTCCTGCAGGAACGCGCCGACCACCACCGGGATCAGGTCGAACGCGGCAGCGATCATGCCGACGACGGCGAGCGCAAGCCCCGCGACCACCGCCTGAAGCATCACGCGTTTCGTGCGCCGCGCGATGGCGATGGCCCGCGGCACGGCGGCGATATCGTCGTTCATGATGACGACCTGCGCGGATTCGGAGGCGGCGGTCGACACCCCGTCCGTCATCGCGACGCCGATGCCGGCGGCCGCGAGCACCGGAGCGTCGTTCACGCCGTCGCCGACCATCATCGTGACGCCGCCGCGCGAACCGCGCCGCCCGTCACTCGAATCGAAGGCGCCGCGCGCACCGCCGTTCCGCTCCCCCGCAGCAGACCCAGCCGAAGCCCCCGCCGCGCGCACGACCGCGAGCTTGTCCTCCGGGAACAGTTCGGCGTGCACCTCGTCGACGCCGACCTCGCGCGCGACGATTTCGGCGGAGGCGCGCTTGTCGCCGGTGAGCATCGCGAGACGTGCGACGCCGAGCGCGCGCAGGCGCGCCAGCGCCGCACGGGCGTTCGCGCGCGGCACGTCTCGCAGCACGATGCGGCCGACGAGTCGGCCGTCGACGGACACGTACGAGGCCATTTCGTCCGCCGCGAGCGCGCGGAAGCGCGTGCGACGCGGACCGGCCTGGGTGTCGGCTGAGGCGGCGGATGGGTCGGATGCGGCATGTGTGGCCGATTGTGCCAGCCCCGACCCGAAAACTGGGTCGAAACCGGCACCCGAACCGGTTGGCAGGAATCCATTGTCGCCTGCGGCCGCGAACGCGAGTCGCCCCACGCGCACCACGTGCCCGTCGACTTCGGCCGCGATACCGCTGCCGGAGGTCTCCTTGACGTCCTTCACCACCGGATAGTCGCGGCCATGGCCGGGCCGGCTCGCCTCCGGTTCGGGGCACTCGCGCCGGCCAGCCGCATACCGCGCGTGCAGACGCCCGATGGCCTCGCGCCCGGCGGCGGCGATGCCGTTGGCGAGCACATGCATCGAATAGCTTTCGACCACGCCCGCGAACATGAGCACATGGTCCTCGTCGATCCGCGGGGAGCGCGAGCCCGCATCCAGCAGTTCCACGCGCACGACCTGCGGCTGTTTGACGGTCAACGTGCCCGTCTTGTCGAAGAACACCTGCGTGACGCGCCCCAACTGTTCGATCATGTCCTGCGTCTTGATGAGCACACCGGACGACGCAAGCCGCGACGTGCCGGCGATGTACGCGACCGGCGCGGCGATGAGCAGCGGGCAGGGCGTGGCGAGCACCAGCACCTGCGCGAACCGCAGCGGCGTGCCCGCCACCGCCCACGCGACCCCCGCGATGAGCAGCGCGAGCACCGTGAACGGCACGGCGAGACGATCCGCCGTCTTCACGACGGCAGGGCGAGAATCCTGCGCATCCCTGACGAGCGCGAGAATCCGCTGATACTGCGAATCGGCGGCGACCTGCGTGACGCGCATCGCAAGCGTGCCCGAACCGTTCACCGCGCCGGACATGACGCGCGCGCCCGCGAAGACCTCGCGCGGCAACGGCTCGCCGTTGATCGCGCTCAGGTCGAGCGTGGCCGAACCGCTCAGCAGCTCGCCGTCGACCGGCACCGTCTCGCCCGGCAGCACGATGACGACGTCGCCGAGCCGCACCTCATCGACCGGAACCGTCTCGAAACGCGCGTCCGCAGCCGGACGGACGCGCCTGTCGGCCTGCGCGACGACCGTATCGCAGGTTTCGGGGTCGCGGCCGGTGAGCGCGCACACGCCGTCCCGCGCGGTCGCGTCGCCGGGCGCGACGGCGCGGAAGGCCGCCACATGGCGGAATCCGTCGTCGCCGCGGATCGGCGCGATGTTGCGCGCGGCGCGCGAATGCGCCCCCGCTCTGCCGACACCCGGCAGATTCGCCACGTGCGCGGTACGCGGCGCGGCGTCGAGCAACGCGGTGAGACTGTGCTCCGCCTTCGACTGCGCGAACTCCTCGATCGCCTCGCCGGACGTGACCATGAGCACCACCGCCCATGCGGCCCAATACTCGCCCACGGCGATTGTGGAGAGCATCGCGAGCACGGCGAGCAGGTCGACGCCGACGTGGCCGTGGCGGATGTCGTCGACCATGCCGATGACAGTGACGACGACCGTGTACGCGACGAGCGCTACGGCGACCCACTGGCCGATCGAGGGGTCAAGGGTGATGGCGCCGCCCGTCGCCTCGCCAAGTGCGTGCGCCCATGGCGACGCGCCCCACGGGCGGGCGGACCACAGCAAGGCGATGGGAATCGCCGAAAGCACGACGACCGGCAGCATCGGCACGCGGCGGCACAGGTCGATGACCGCCGACGCGCGGAAGCCACGACGCGACGGGCGGGGGGAGGCCGTGGGGGCGCCGGAGGTTCCGGAGGTGCCGCTGATGGTGGAGGCACCGCTGATGGCGGAGGCGGTGGTTACGGGCGGTACGGGGGCTCC
>NZ_BCFK01000011.1 GCF_001417815.1 Bifidobacterium aesculapii | reverse complement strand
CGGGGGTATATGGGGCACCGGAGGTACCGGAATTGGGGGAAGATGGGATGAATCCACTCATCGCGAACTCCTTACGCTGGTAGTCGGCCGCTCGGCGACGTTGCTTGGGTTCGCGAACGTGACCGCACGGCGGGTGCTGTCACGCCTTGTTAACCCATCGAGCAGGGCATGCAGACGGAGAACGACCAGACGGCGCAGCACACGCAGGCCCGCAGATGAGCCTCGCGATGCCGGGCGATGGTCTTCCCCGTGATGCGTTGCGCGATACACGGCGTAAAAAATCGGTATTCGGTTATCGGCTGTCAGCCTAGCAACAGGGGTGGGCGGCGTGCAACCGGCGGCGTGGCAGCCGCACTCGGGGCAATCGGCGTGGAACGCGCACGACACCAGCGGCATGAGACTGTGCTGGCGGCACTGGACCGACACCACTGCGACGACAACACTGTGACCACAACACTGTGACCACAACGCGAAAAGGCGGACCTCCCGTTGGGGAGGCCCGCCTCTACCGCAGTCGCCTTGACTCGGCGAATCGGGGTTTATACGGCCTTATGCGGATCGGCCTTATGGCCGGGACAGCAGCAGATTCGCCGTCCTGCGCTATCACCACATGTTGAACGGGAAGCCGTTGCTGCCGGAACCGCTGTCGCCGTTATCCTGGCCGCTGCCGCCGTTCTGATCGTTCTGGCTGTTGCCGTTGCTCGACTCGGAGCGGTTGGAGCCGTTGACGGCCTCCTCCTGCTTGTCGAGTGTCACGTCGACGTCCATGGTCTTGCCGTCGCGCACGATGGTGAGCGTGGCCTTGTCGCCCAGCGCCGAAGCGCGCACGAAGCCGAGCAGCGAGGCGTTGCTGCTCACCGCGTTGCCGTTGAAGGCGACGATCACGTCACCCTCCTTCAGGCCCGCCTTGTCGGCCGGGGAACCGGAGACGACCGCGGAGCTGCCGCTGCCCTGCGTGATCTTCGCGCCGGCGCGGGTCACGCCGTCCGCCTCGACCGTGGAGGAGGTGATGGTGATGCCGAGCGCGACATGCTTGACGGAACCGTTCTCGATGATCTCGTTCGCCACGCGCTTGACGAGGTTCGAAGGAATCGCGAAGCCGATGCCGATGGAGCCGGCCGTGCTGGACGACGAGCTGGACGAGGTGGAGGCGATCGAGGAGTTGATGCCGATCACCTGGCCGGCCGCGTTGAAGGTCGGGCCGCCGGAGTTGCCCGGGTTGATGGCCGCGTCGATCTGGACGGCGTTGGTGACGATGTCGTTGTTGTTGTCGTCCATCACGGTGACCGGGCGGTTGAGCGCGGATACGATGCCGGCGGTGGCGGAATCGTCATAACCGAGCGGGTTGCCGACTGCCATGATGTTCTCGCCCACGGCGAGCTTGTCGGAATCGGCGAACTCGACGGCCTTCAGGTCGCTCGGCGGGTTGTCGAGCTTGATGACCGCCAGATCGGTGGTGGTGTCGGTGCCGACGACCTGCGCGGAGTACATCTGGCCGTTGGAGAGCGTCACTTGGATCTGCTGCGCGCCGGAGATCACGTGGTTGTTGGTCACGATGTGGCCCTTGGTGTCGAGAATCGCGCCGGAACCCTGCGCGGCGCCGTTGGAGAGCTTCGTCTGGATGGAGACGACCGAGCCGGAGACCGCCTTGGCGACGGACTGCCAGTCGGGGGCCTCACCGGACTTCGCCGTGGCGGAACCGGAACCGGAGGTGCTGGAATCGACGTTGGCGAGGGAGCTGGTCGTCGGCACCTTGACCGCGCCGCTCGTGATGGCCGCGTAGCCCACGCCGAGGCACAATCCGGCGGACAGCAGCGCCGCGACCACACCGATGACCACGCCGCGCACGGTGCCGTTGGAGGCCTGCGGGCGGGAGGCTGCGGGCTGACCGGGCTGACCGGGCTGACCGGCGGCCGGCCCCTGCGGGTTGAACGGATTGCCGTTGCCGGTGCCGCCGAACGGGTTGCGCGGCGGGACCGGCTCGCTGCCGGAACCGGAGACACCCGGAATCGGACCGGCGCCCGGCGTCGTGTTCACCCCCTGCGGGTTAAACGGATTGTTGTTGGTGGGCATGCCGGCATACGGGTTGCGGTCCTGCTGCGCGGTCTGCTGGTTGGTCTGCGCGGGCTGGCCGGCGGCCGGCTGGGTCGGTACGGGGCCGTACGCACCGTACTCCGGGGCCGGACGGTACTGGCCGTACGCGGGCTGGCCGGCGGCGGGCGCGGGTGCGGGGGCACCGGACGGAGCGGCAGCCGGGGCACCGGTCGGGGCACCGGCGGGGTTTGCCGGAGCGGCGGAGACCACGGTCTGCTCCCCCTTGGCGGCGGCGTAGTCCGGGGTCGCTTCCGGCGTGCCGGAAGCCGTGGCGGGGGCCGCGGCGACCGGCGCCACAGGGTCGAAGTTCTGGGTAGGCGCCACATCGGATGCGGCGGCGGCCTGCGCGCCCTGCACGGCTGCCGGATCGATGGTCTCGGTGGGCTGCTCATTCGCGGCCGGAGCCTCCGGGGCGAAGCTCTGCGTGGCTTGCGTATCCTGAGACGCCTGCGGCTGCGCGGCAGGGGTCTGTTCCTCCTGAGGCTGCGTATTCTGGCTCCCCTGCGGGTTCCAGCTGTTCTGCTCATCAGCCATAATCGTCTGCTCCTTCATCAGAACGGCGGCTTCGTTTGACGTTGGTCGGTTCAGCAATCCCGCCGCCGGTTCGTATTGCTACCTAAGAGTAAAGGCAGTGGCTCTGTATGTTTCCTGAATGTTCTTTGAAAGTGCAAGGTGAATCCTCTACCGACTTCCCGCATATCTGCGCTACAAGGGGTTCTTTGCCGCCTTTGCGGACTTCTATCTCGCTTACGTGGGGTGCCTATTCCCGGTATGAGGGCTTCAAAATGGCTTGATTGCCACAAAGATTGGCCGTTTGGGAGCCCTTGCTCCTGAGGCAGGCACCCCACGTAAGCGAGATAGGTGTTTGCAACAAGCCAAAAGCACCCCTCGTAACGCAGATACTCTCAACCCGCACCCAATCTGGCCGCTCCCCACCATGTTTTGTCGTTTCCTCCCGGTCCTGCCACTTCATCCCGCCCTCACCTCATCCTCATCCCACCCTCCACGTCGCCACCCTCACCTCATCCTCATCCCACCCTCCACGTCGCCACCCTCCTCGCAACCCAAGCCATGACCGCATACGGCAAGCAGGAAGTGGCACCCCGACAGACGCTTCACCTCAATCCCCTTGTTCGCCTAAAGTGAAGCTATGACCGACATTTCCACGAATCTCAACGCCGCCGCACCGGCAAACGGCAGCGATAGCGGCATTGGCGCTGCCGATGTCGACCTCAACGAGCATCCGCGCGGCGCCACCCCCGGCCAGCCCGGCGACCGTGCCGCGTTCTCGTTCGAGACCATCACCCGCCTGCCGAACGCGGCCGACGGCAAAGGCCGCGACGGCGCACGCTACGGCCGCACCGGCATCATCCACACGCCGCACGGCGACATCCGCACGCCCGCGTTCGTGCCGGTGGGCACGCAGGCCGCGATGAAGGCGGTCCTGCCGGAATCGATGAAGGATCTCGGCGCGCAATGCCTGCTCGCCAACGCGTTCCACCTGTTCGAACGCCCCGGCGAGGACGTGCTCGACGCGGCCGGGGGACTTGCGAAGTTCATGAACTGGCATGGCCCGACCTTCACCGATTCGGGTGGATTCCAGGTCATGTCGCTGGGCGTCGGCTTCAAGAAGACGCTTGCGATGGACGTGACCGGCATGAAGTCCGACGACATCATCGCGAAAGGCAAGGAGCGTCTCGCGTGGGTCGATGAGGACGGCGTGACGTTCAAGTCGCCGCTCAACGGCGACGAGCACCGGTTCTCCGCCGAGATCTCGATGGGAATCCAGCACAAGCTGGGCGCGGACATCATGTTCGCGTTCGACGAGCTCACCACGCTGATGAACACGCGCTCCTATCAGGAGGAGTCCGTGGAGCGCACGTTCCGCTGGGCGAAGCGTTGCGTCGCTGAGCACCAGCGCCTCACCGAGGATCGTCTCGGCAAGCCGTATCAGGCGTTGTATGGCGTGGTGCAGGGCGCGAACTACGAGGATCTGCGCCGGCACGCGGCCGAGCAGATCGCCTCGCTCGACTTCGACGGCGTGGGCATCGGCGGCGCGATCGAGAAGCGCATCATCGGCGAGACGTGCGCGTGGATCTGCGACGCGATGCCGGAGAACCGCCCGCGGCACGTGCTCGGCATCGCGGAGATGAACGACATCTTCGCGTGCGTGGAGAACGGCGGCGACACGTTCGACTGCGTCGCGCCGGCGCGGTGCGCGCGCAACGGCGCGATCTACACGCGCCACGGCCGGTACAACATCAAACGTGCGCAGCACAAGTTCGATTTCGGTCCGCTCGAGGAGGGCTGTGACTGCTACACGTGCGCGCATTATTCGCGCGCGTATGTGGATCATCTGCTGCGCGCCCGCGAGTTCACCGGGTTCACGCTCGCCACGATCCACAACGAACGGTTCTTCGTCAAACTGCTCGACGACATCCGCGCCTCGATCGACGGCGGCTATTTCGAGGAGTTCCGTGACGAGTCGCTGGCGCATTTCTACGGGAAGTGAGGGATTGGCAATGATGGATCTTCGTGAGGCGATCGACGCGCGTCATGCCATTCGCGCGTATACGGACGAGCCGGTCGACCCGGACGCGCTCGACACGCTCCAGGCCGACATCGAGGCGTGGAATGCGGAGAGCGGACTGCACATGCAGATGGCGGTGGGGTTGGACGACGCGTTCCTCGGGTTGAAGACGCATTACGGGCGGTTCAAGGGCGTGCACAATGCGATCGCGCTAATCGGCTCGGCGGCGAGCGTCGAGCGCGAGATGCGTGTCGAGCGTCTGCGAGCGCGGCGCCGTGCGGCGGAACAGGATGCCGCGGGGCCTGCGGGCACGACGGGCGACACGTCTGGTGACGCGACGGGCGACACGTCGGGTGACGCGACAACGGTGGAGGAGCCGAACCGCGCCTCGACGTTGCAGGCGTTGAAGGCGACCGATGCGAGCGGCGAGGCCGTCTCCCCCGTTGACGCGGCGTTGCAGGAGAAGGTGGGCTACTACGGCGAGCGTCTCGTGCTGCGTGCCGTGCAGCTGGGATTGGCGACATCATGGGCGGTGCTGGATGATGCCGATACGGCGGCGGACCCGTGGTGGGAGCTGGAGGACGGCGAATCCGTGGTGTGGGTAATCGCGTTCGGTCACGGCGCGCGGCCGGGCGGGCGGCGGCGTTCCAAGCCGATGGCGGAGCTTGCGAGCGTGGAAGGCCCGTGTGCCGTCAGCGACGAAAGCGCTGAGGTCGGCAACGCACAGGCGACGGCTTCCGACGCTACCGGTCACGAGGGCGAAGGCAACTCAGGCGGTGACGGGGGCAACAACGGGGGCGACGCATCCGAAGCGGAAGGAGCCGCCACGACCGCTGCAACCACTGCGAACTGGCCTGATTGGTTCGTGCGCGGCATGGAGGCGGCGATGGCCGCACCCACGTCGCTGAGCCAGCAGCCGTTCCATTTCACGCTGAACGAGGACGGTTCCGTCACGGCGGAGGCGTTGCGGGGGTTGTTCTCGCATGTCGGATTGGGCTGTGCGAAGTGCCACTTCGAGATCGGAGCCGCGCCGCATGCGGTGACGTGGCGCGCGGCGTGACACGCCGAATCCTTGAGATTCCAACGCGACACGCCGAAGGCACATTCGATTTGCACCATACTTGGGGGCAGTGGTAATTTATCCACTTGTCTGCGAGTGTGGCGGAATGGTAGACGCGCTGTCTTCAGGTGGCAGTGAGTGTATGCTCGTGGGGGTTCAACTCCCCCCACTCGCACCAGCAACAAAGGGCTGGAACCGAATGGTTCCAGCCCTTTTGCTTTGCCCTGCGGCCTTAGCGGCGCCCCACAGTGCAATCCACAGTGCAACCCACGAATCGACACCCCACAAGTGCGCGCGATTTTGGTGCGCTGGAAGCCTGTTCAGCGCACCAAAATCGCGCGTACTGGGGTTGCGGCGTACTGGGGTTGCGGCGTACTGGGGTTGCGGCGTACTGGGGTTGCGGCGTACTGGGGTTGCGGCGTACGCTGCTACGCCCCCGCGAGCGGTCGGGGCATGGGCCGAAGCTCCATAGACGAAACGACCATATTGCAATATAATTTTGTATTGCAAAACTTATGGAGGTCCACCGCCAATGCAAACTGCCATCGTTCATCCACGAGTGCATGAACGTCATCCAGACATCAACGAGGAAGACGTTCTGACGGCATGGCGCAATGTGCTGCTTTCAGCGCCGCGCGACAATGGAACCGGATCATGGGTGTCCATCGGCATGGACGGCAATGGCCGGCTGCTGGAAATGGTCTCCATGCACAATAGTGCAGGGCAGTGGCTTATCTATCATGCGATGACACCACCGACGAAAAAGACCATGAAGGAGCTTGGAGCCACAAGGAGGAAATCATGAACCGCGAGGAGATTAACAAGCTGTTCAGCGTAACCGACGAGCAGCTCAACCACATGGCCGCCGAGTACGAGTCCGGCGACTGGGAAGGCGGCGTAGGTTCCGTCGTCCCCGGACGCCCCCGCATCTACGACGAGGAAATGGAAACCATCTCATTCCGCCTACCCAAGTCACGCGTGAACGCCATCGACGCCAAGGCCAAGCGCAACGGCGAAACCCGCAGCCAATTCCTGCGCCAAGCCGTCGACGACGCACTGCTCACCAATGCGTAACACGTACTTGCATCTGTCGAAGATGCGAAGACGTTCGCCACGGAGATTCAACTCCCCGCCCACAAGTACGCGCGATTTTGGTGCGCTGGAAGCCCGTTTAGCGCACCAAAATCGCGCATAGGGAGCTACGGCGTACTGGGGTTGCGGCGTACGCCGCTACGCCCACGCGAGCGGGCGGGGCATGCTGACGCGCAGCGAAAAGCGGTTGGTCAACCGGTCGGTGGGGCGATCGGGCACATGCGCCAGGAACCACGCGTCACCATTGACGACCTGCCCGGCGTGCCTGGCCGAACACGCGGAATCCAGCCAACCGACTTCCCTCCCGTCGAGCATCACATGGTATGCGGATTCACCACGCGAACGACCGCGCGGAATCAGCCCCGCGATCAGCTGGACATACACCCATGCGCCGTATCCGTACCGTTTGAGCAGCTGCTGCGCGCTTTTGCCGGCGTCAACGCCGACATGCACTTCCCCGTTCACGATGCGCGGCACATCGCCGGGCAACGTGTTGGCGGGTGTAATCACACGGCCATTGGACATCGGGTTCACAGCCATCTTCGGCTCCTTCGCGCACGGCGCGCAACCATTGCGCGCACCGGAACCGATTGTAGACGGCGCCGCGTTGGAACGCCGCCTATGTCCGGGAGCCGGAAGGCCGCGTACCACGAGCCGGACGGGCATTCGCCGGCAGCGCGGCGGCGAACGCCCGTCGGAGCGATTGGGCGATCAGATGAGATCAGATGTTGCCGCGCACGTGCTGGTCGGCCCACGACTGGGAGTGCGTGAACGTGGCCGGATCGGCGCTCACGTTGGCGTGGGGGTCGTCGAGCGCGTCGATCGCCGCCAACTCTGCGGGCGTCAGGTCGAATCCACCTTCAGCAGCGCCCGCGCCCAGTCCCGCGACGAGATTCTCGCGCATGCGTTCCACGTGCTTCGACTTCGGAATCACGATGCGCCCCTCCTGCGTGTGCCACCGCAGCACAACCTGGCCAGCCGTCACCCCGTGCGCGGCGGCAGCGGCCTGCACCGGATCGGACATGATGTCCTTGCCGTGCCCGAGCGGACTGTACGCCTCGACCGCGATGCCGTGCGCCTTGCAGTAGGCGCGCAGGCCCGGCTGGTTGAACCGCGGGTGCACCTCGACCTGGTTCACGGCCGGCGCCTCCCCCGAATCCTCGATGATGGCGCGCAGATGCTCGGGCAGGAAGTTGCTCACGCCGGGCACGCGGATCGCGCCCTCGTCGCGCAGGCGCAGCAGCGCGCGCCACGTTTCCTCGTAGAAGCCGGCAGCCGGGAACGGCCAGTGGATGAGATACATGTCGATGACGTCCACGCCCAGCTTGCGGCGGGACTCGTCGAACGCGACGCGCGCCGCGTCATAGCCTTGGTCGCAGTTGCGCAGTTTC
Organism: Bifidobacterium aesculapii; assembly: GCF_001417815.1. Taxonomy (GTDB): domain Bacteria; phylum Actinomycetota; class Actinomycetes; order Actinomycetales; family Bifidobacteriaceae; genus Bifidobacterium; species Bifidobacterium aesculapii. Next base: position 45,357 of record NZ_BCFK01000011.1, on the reverse strand, counting down.
GTGGTCACCCACACCTTGCCGGCCATGCCGGTGGCGCGCAGCGCGTCGCCGACCTGCTGCTCGTTGTAGTAGGCGGCGGCGGTGTCGATGTGCCGGTAGCCGATCTCCAGCGCCTCCTCGACCGCGCGCTGCGTGTCTTCCGGCGGGATCTGGAACGTGCCGAACCCGACCTGCGGAATCGCGGTGCAGGTCTTGTCGTTCAACGTCAGTTCAGGTGATTGCAGTTGTGATTGTTGCGTCTGTTCGCCCATGATGCCCCGATTCATGTCGTTCGGTCGGCTCGGATGCACACCGCCATAAATCACCGGCGGCGCATCCGGCCCTACCGGACATGATAGTTCGGGAACGGCACGGGGAGCCACCAACTCGTGCACTCTGATCTGCAACCTGCGCACTGCAAGCCGCAACCTGCGCAATTCTCAACCCAACCTGTGCACTGACTCACATAACCTGCGCACCCATCTTCTGAAGAAGCGTTTTCCACGCCTCGGCAGACATCCGTCAAATCCTTGGAATCATGCGGTTTCTCGCTCTTCCAAGAATTACCCGCCGACCGAAATGCCACCTTCTTTCAGCAAGGGTGTGCGCAAGTTACTTGCCCAACCGCACAGGTTGCGTTCCTCATCGCACAGGTTACAGCCATGACTACGCAAGTTACCACCGCAATTGCGCAGGTTGCGTCGACCATCCTTCTCCCCCACCGCATCGCGCATATTCACACCATCCCCGATCGAGATACAGTGGGGCCATGACCCGCAGCACCACGCACCACCATGTGTCGGCCCCAGAGCGGCCGGAGAAGTACGCGCGGGGCACGCGCTCGTACACGATGTCGCACATCCGCGGCAAGGACACGTCCATCGAGATGCTGGTGCGCAGTTACCTGTTCCGGCGCGGGCTGCGGTTCCGCAAGAACGACAAACGCTACCCCGGCCACCCGGACGTGGTGCTGCCGAAGTGGCGCACGATCGTGTTCGTTAACGGATGCTTCTGGCACGCGCACGAGGGGTGTTCGCGCCATTCGACGCCCAAGTCGAACGTGGAGTTCTGGACGGCGAAGCTGACACGCAACCGCGAACGCGACCAGCGCCAGCACGCCGAACTGGAGGCGGCGGGCTGGCGCGTGATCGTCGTGTGGGAGTGCGAACTAGTGAAGGCGAAACGCGAAGAGCGGCTGGAGCGGTTGTACCGTGAGATCGTCAGCGGTGGGGATGCCGGTACGGACGACGGGACGCTGGCTGGGCAGCCGGCGTCCACCAGCGGCACGAACTGGTAGGGTCAACGGACCATCAAGCCATGTCGTCCACCCAGCTGATCGCGTAGTCGAAGGCCGCTTTCGCCGCCCGGAAACGCCGGTAGTGCTCGGATGCGTAATCACCGCGCGGGATTCCTCGCCAATCGAAGGTGACAGGAATACTGCAGGGATCGCCGCGCAACATCGCACGCATTGTTATGGCATCACGTTCGACCATGACGGCGACGGCGCGATCCGATTGACATACGGAAACGATGACGGTCGTACCGTCCCATCCAATGATATCGATGCTGGGATGTCCGTATAGCGCGTAATTGAGCCCGTCTTCGATCGCGGCGACGATGTGCCAAGCCGATGTCAGAGCATCCGATCTCCCACGTGTTACTCCATGTCGCATCATCAGAGACGGTGGAAGAGTGCACGATCGCACGTAGTCGATCGATTGCGCGTCTGTCCAGCAGCATGCGTCGCTGTCGGTATCCTCTTCGAGGCTTCGGTCGATGAGATACGACATCACCGCAGGCTCATTCCAATACCGAACGGAGCATTCGTCGATGCAGCCGTTCTTCCACGCCATGTAGCGCTCACGATCATCGCCTGCAATCATCTCGAACGCTGCCTCACTGATGAACGTGCCACCATCGAGCTGATAGCACTCCTCTTCCGGGTGAATCTCACGATTCCGATACTGCACCATCGCTTTGGCGTATAGCCGATCATCCAGCTCACGCATGCGTCGCTCTACATCCGGCAGCGCGGGGATAACGACTCCCGATGAATCAGTCTGTGTCATATCGTCCAGTGTGATCGGAGCATCCGGGTTATTGTCCCGCTCATGGCAGGATCCACAGGCGATCCACGATCGCTGCACAATCGTCACATCAGCGTCGTCGGCGTTGTATCCTGGTGAGCCATGGAGGCACCAAGCAGTCCCAAAATCATCAACGTCGTCGGCGCTGCGATCGTGCGCGACGGCACAGTGCTGTGCGCACAGCGCGGCCCCGCCAAGTCACTCGCCGGATATTGGGAGTTCCCCGGCGGCAAAATCGAGCCTCACGAAACGCCACGGCAGGCGTTGCACCGCGAGATCGAAGAGGAGCTGCTGTGCGAGGTCGATGTCGCGGAAGAAGTATGTACCAGTGAATACGCCTATGATTTCGGCACTGTTCGCCTCACCACGTTCATCTGTCATCTCACCGCCGGCACGCCTCGGCTGACCGAGCATACCGATATCCGATGGCTCGCACCCGATGCGATGCCGCAACTCGATTGGGCTCCGGTCGACCGCGAAGCCGTCGCCATCATCGCGGCGAAACACACGCTGACGCGATAACGGCAGACTCCCGCCTGCTGTCGATGCGTGTCTCCCCTTCACGCGCGACGAGTCACGACAGACCACAACACGCACCACAACACACCACCCCCACCAGCACAACCAGCACAGTCAGGAAAACAGCATCATGGCAGACACGCATCCAGCCCCGGCACCCACCGGTCTTACCCCCATCTGGATCCCGGATACCGCAGCGACGGCGACAGCCGTATCTGCCGCGTCAGCAGCGGTGTCGACGCCCGAAGGCGAGGCGAGGCACTCGGTGCTCGAAGGAGCCATCTCCGGGCTCATCGGGCCGCGCGCGGACGCTTCCGACAGCTACAAACCGACGTTGATCTCCAACCGTCCCGGCGGCCCCAGCATGCACGACCAGCTCAGCGACGCCCTAACGAACAGCGACGCCTTCGACATCTCCGTCGCGTTCGTTTCCGCCGATGCCGTCATGAGTCTGTTCGAGGATTTCCGCAGGCATCGGGACAATGCGATAGCAGCAGCCAACACCGCTGCCACGACCGGCACGATCGCCACCACAACCGTCGACGCCCCCACGACAGGCGACACCATATCACGCCCCAGCCGCCTCATCACCTCCACCAAGAACCATTTCAACGATCCGCGTGCATTCTGGGAGCTGCTGCATCTGCAGCGCATAGCGGGCGTGGACGTGCGCGTCTGGGAGGGTTCCGGCGCATCCTCCACCGCCACCCAGGGCCAACCGTTCCATCCGAAGGGCTATATCTTCACGCGCCGCATGCGCAACGGCACCCCGTATTACGACCTGTTCGTCGGCAGCTCGAATCTCACCGCCGCAGCGCTGAATACGCAGCGCGAATGGAATCTCAAGGTCTCCTCCCTCGCGGACGGCGAACTGGTCCAACAGGTGCGGGAGGAAATAGACTCGCAGGTGGCTGATTCCGTGCCGCTCACCGAAGAGTGGATCAGGCAGTACGAGGAGGATTTCAAGAAGTACGCGCCGCCACGACGAGACATTCTCAAATCGTTGGAAGGCCGCGACATCCAGCCAAATGCCATGCAGCGCGAAGCATTGGAGAATCTCAGAAAGCTTCGCGAACAGGGCGAGCATCGTGCGGTCATCGTCTCCGCCACCGGCACCGGCAAAACCTACCTGTCCGCGTTCGACGTGCGCGCCTGCAAGCCGAAACGCATGCTGTACATCGCCCAACAGCAGATGATCCTCAAGGCGGCGATGAAGTCATACCAGAAGGTGCTCGGCTGCGACGAATCCGAGCTCGGCCTGTACTCCGGCAACAGCAAACAGCATGACCGCCGATACGTGTTCGCCACCGTGCAGACGATGCGACAGCCGGAAGTACTGGCGAAGTTCGCCTCCGACGAGTTCGATTACATACTGGTCGATGAGGCACATCATGCCGGTGCCGAAGGCTACCAGCGCGTCATCGACCATTTCAAGGACGCCGATTTCATGCTCGGCATGACCGCCACACCGGAACGCACCGACGGTTTCAACATCTTCGAACTGTTCGGGCACAACATCGCCTATGAGATCCGCCTGCAGAAGGCGTTGGACGAGGACATGCTCTGCCCGTTCCATTACTACGGCGTCGCCGAATATCTCGGCACGCATGACGCCACGTACACGGACAATCAGGGCCACACGCATACGGTGAGCCAGCGGCTCGGCGTCGGCGGCAACGACGGCGGCAGCGACGGCAACGGGCTCAGCGTAGACGAGTCCGGTCAGCTCAAGTACGAGATCGCGCAGCTCGCCAGCAAGGAGCGCGTCCGCTACATCATCGACAAACTGCAGGAGTACGGACAGTTCAACCTGCCCGTCACCGGTCTGGTGTTCTGCAGCAGGCAGGAGGAGGCCCGCGAGCTGTCGCGCCTGTTCAACCAAGAGTGGAACCAGCAAGCGGAACGCCACTACCAGACCGCCGCGGTGACCAGCACGGATGAGAACGGCAAGCCCGTATCACAGGAGCAACGCGACGCATACGTGCAACAGCTTACGGAAGGCAAGCTCGATTACCTGTTCACCGTGGACCTGTTCAACGAGGGCGTCGACATTCCCGCCGTCAATCAGATCGTGATGCTGCGCAACACCGAATCCAGCATCGTCTTCACCCAGCAGCTGGGCCGCGGCCTGCGCAAGTTCCCACATAAGGACAGCGTCGTGGTCATCGACTTCATCGGGAACTACGCCAACAACTTCCTGATCCCGGTGGCCCTGTACGGCAACACCGGCGACCGCGACCGCGCGCGCAAGAACCTGCAACGCAAGTCGATCGGATTGTCGTCCATCAGCTTCGACAAGATCTCACGGGAACGCGTCTTGAAGTCATTGGACACCGCCGACTGGTCCGAGATGAAGAAGCTGACGAAGCAGTACCGGATAGTACGCTACGAGCTCGGGCGCATCCCGATGCTCATGGACATCTACGCCTATGATCCGTCACTGCCGTACACGTTGGCATCAAAGCGCAACAACTATCTCGACTTCGTGCGTTCGCGAGAGAAGAGTCTCGGCGGCGGCAAACGCGGCGGGGCGGGCACCGCACAGTCGTTCGCAGACCAGCTGGAACCGGTGAGCGCAACCGAGGACGCGATCCTCAAGATGGCGACGGAGCTGTTGCTTCCGGGATTGCGGCCGCAGGAACTGGTCATCCTCGACCGGCTGTGCCGGTTCGCCGACGAGCGACTGACGGACGAGACGCCGTCCGACTGGCACGCCACCGGCACAATCACCCGCGAAACACTACTCGACGCGATCCGCACCGCGTTCCCGCAGGCCGATTCGTCGGAAGCGCAGTTCGACTCCGCCATCAGTGTGCTCGATTACTCATACTTCACCGGCCCGAATCGCAAACGTTTCGGCGAACAGCCGCTGGTCGAAACCGTGCCGGCATCCGACGACGAATTCAACGGCGGCGAGCGCGGCCGACGCTACCGTCTGACCGACCGTTTCGCCGCGTTGCTCGCCGCGAACCACACGTTCCGCATTTTCTTCGCGGACACGTTGCGCACCGGTCTGGCGAACTGTCGCGACATGTTCCGCGAGGCGGCCGGCAAGCGTCGCACATTCGACCGCGCGTTCCTCTACGAAAGCAAGTATTCGATGGCGGACGTCATGCGGCTGTGCGGGTGGAAGAAGGAGAACACGCCGCAGAACGTGGGCGGGTACCTGCTGGACAAGGACACCAACACCATGCCCATCTTCGTGAAATACGCGGCCAGCCAGTACGAGGATGAGTTTCTCAACGCGCAGGAGATGAAGTACTTCAGCAAGAACGGTCGCACGCCGCAATCGCCGGAATTCCAGTGGGTGCGGGAGGGTGCCGGACCGGACGGGCAAGGCGGACCAGACTGGGAACGCACGCATTTCGTGCCGCTGTTCGTCATGCGCAAAGCCGAGGAGGACGACGGCAAGTACTACTACGTGGGACACGTCACCGCGTTCGACCACCCGACCCTCACGACCAAGCCGAACGCGGCGGGCGACGGCACGGTGAACGTGACGCTCTCCACGCTGCGCCTGGCGCGCCCGCTCGACCCGGAGCTCTACCGACACCTGACGAGCTGAGCAACGGGAATTGAGTACTTTTTCTCAGTCATTGAGTAAAAATACTCAATGACTGAGCATTTTTCTGTGTCCAGCGGGAGAGCCGCATAGCCATCGAGGCCAAGAGCGGACGCAATCGAGTAGGTCGACGGCGAGAACGCCCAAGCCCTCGTTCAGGCCTTGCGGGCGAGTTGGACGGCCGTGCCGGAGGCGGTGACCATGAGCATCGAACCGTCGGCGCCAAGCACCTCGTAGTCGATGTCCACGCCGACCACGGCATGCGCACCCAACGCCTCCGCACGCTGCTGCATCTCGGCGATCGCCTCGTTGCGCGCGTTCGTCAGCTCCTCCTCATAGCCCTGGCTGCGTCCACCGAACATGTTGCGGAAGCTCGCGCCGATGTCCTTGAACATGTTCACGCCGGCGACGACCTCGCCGAACACGATGCCCTGATAGCTGGTGATCGCATACCCGTCGACAGACGGTGTGGTGGTGACGAGAATCATAACGGCCTCCCTGACGCAATGACGAGGTACTGACAACGCAATAACGACGCAATAACGACCGACCGGCGGAAACCCGCGGCCACCACCCAGCATACCGAAACGCAGGGAAGACGCCTCCACGCCCGGGTACACACAGCGGCATGCGCGATCTCTACAAGTACTCGAAACCCTACTCCGGCAAGGATCCTGAACTTGACGACGGCGATGTGTTCAAGGCGTTCGCACCTGTACGTTGGGTAGAGGGAACTGACGCCGGAACCATTTCACAGGTCACGCCACAGTCCCTCGATGAAAACAGCATCACGCCCGCCGCCATCACCGCGCCTGCGGCGAGCGCCCACCCATTGAGGGCGGCACTCGCCGCACGTTGACGGTATATTCCGCCGCGACCGCTGCAACCCAGCCCAGACAACCCAGCCAACCGCGCCAACCCGGTTCAGCTCTTCGAAATGGCCCAGAAGGTCGGGCTGCTGTCCCAGTTGAAAGCGACGCCCTTGAGGTTCTTGACCGTGGCGCTGGTCGCGTTCGTATTGTAAAGCGGGATGGACGGCAGGTCCTCGAGAAGGATTTCCTCGGCCTGCACGTAGAGCTTGTTCGCCTCATCGGTGGACGAAGCGGCCGAAGCCTTGGCGAGCAGGTCGTCGAACTCGCCGTTGCTGTACTTGCCGTAATTCCTGGCGCCTTGCGAACTGGTCGCGTAGATGGGCGTGAGATAGTCTTCGACAGCCGGATAGTCAGGGCCCCAGATGTCGTGGTAGGCAGTGCTGATCTTGCCCGCATACGCATTGGTCAGATATTCCTGCTGAGTGGGGATGGGCGAGGTGGACGCGTCGATGCCAAGCGTGTTCTTGAGCTGGTTCACGATGGCGTCATAGGTCTCCTTGTAGGTGCCGTCCGCGTTGTATGTGATGGTGAACTTCCCATCCCACTGGCTGATGTCGTTCGCCTGATCCCACAGCTTCTTCGCCTCGGCCGCATCATAGCGCAGCACATCGGAGCCCTTGAGGCTGCCGGAATACGGCTTGAACACCGGCGAGGCGAAGTCCGTGGCCGGGCTGGCAAGACCGTTCAGAATCTTCTTCGTGATCGTGTCGCGGTTGATGGCGAGGCTGATCGCCTTGCGGCGCAGCTTCCCCTCCTCACCGGAGAAGTGCTTGAGATTCTCGGGAATGCCGAGCGCCACCCGCACGGGGCCGGGCTCGCTGTACGCCTTGACGGTCTTGTCATTGAGCAGGTTCTTCAACGCGCTTGGCGGAATGGCGCTGGTGATGTCGAGGTTGCCGGCCTGCACGTCGGCGTACTGCGCATTCGTGTCCGTGTACATCTTGAAGACGATGCCGTCGTTCTTCGGCTTGTAGTAGCCCGTGTAATACGTGTTCGGCACGACATCGATCTGGCTGCCATGCTTCCAGGATTTGAACTTATAAGGACCATTGCCGACCGGGTTCTGGCCGAAGCCCTTCGGATCCTTATAGAAGGATTCCGGCAGCGGGTAGAATCCCATGAACGTCAGCACGGTCGTGAAGACCGATGACGGTTCGTTGAGCGTGATGGTGAAGTGCGTATCGTCCTTGACGGACAGTCCGGACAGCTGTTCGTCGCCGTTCAGACCGTCCTTCTGCAGGTCGTCGTACCCCTTGATATACGACAGGTATCCGGCGTTCTTCTGCGCGTTCTTCACGTTCGCCGTATAGGACCATGCCTTGACGTAGCTTTCGGCGGTGATCGGCGTGCCGTCGGAGAACTTCAGTCCCTTGCGCAGCGTGACCGTGTACTGGGTGTTGTCGCCGTTCGGCTCGATCTTCTCGGCGTTTTCGTTGACGATGGTGCCGTCGGGCTTGGTCGCCACGAGACCAGTGAACAGGACGCGATTGAGGACAAGCGCGCCGTTGCCCTCATTGGTGTTTCCAGGCACGAGCGGGTTCTGCGGCTCGCCGATGCCGAAGCTGATGACGTTCCCGCTCGCGGCGGTCGCGCCCGCGTCTGACGTGGTGCCGCAGCCGGCCAGCATCGTGGCCGCCGCGACGATCACCACAGCCGTACGTATTGCACGTATTGCACGTATCATGTCTGTTTCCCTTCTGTTGATGTGCTTCCCCGATACCCTCCCCGATTGCCGTAGTACCTCAGGCGGCCCAATGGGCGGGGAACGGGTCGTCGATGAACCGGTCGAGGGTGAAGTCGCCCCGTTCCATCATGAAAATCTCCGTCAGCGCGAGGCCGATGCCCGCGGCCCCGCGGAACAGGCTGTGCGGCCTGGTAATATCGTCGGGCTTCTGCCTCCAGAACGCGATGGGCCAGTCGGCTCGGCCTTCGCCCAGATCCTCCTTCATGCCGAGGATGACGTTCCCGCATCGAATCGCGAGGTCATGCCACCGCGATTCGCCGGTAGCAAGGTACAGGCCGACGAAATAGTGGACCAGTCCCGCATGGCCGCAGCACAGCGTATCGATATTCCATAATCCGCGGGATTGGTGTTCCGGCGCGCCCACGGCCTCGAACCCGTCGGCGAGCGCGACGAGGAACTCCGCTGCCTCCTCGTCGCCGGTGAGCTCGTGGAGCAGGAACGGGAACAGACCGGTTCCGGCGATGCCATGGCAATGCCCCAGAGGGAACAGGTCGCGCTCCTCAGGCCCGAGACTCCTTGGTATGAGCACCCCCTTGGCTTGGGGGACGGCGACCGACCGCAGGTATCGCAATTGGTCGAAGGCCGCGTCGAGATAACGCCGTTCGCCGGTGAACTCGTACAGCTTCAACAGGATGTAGCCGCTGCCCGCCGCCCCGAACTCCCAGTTGGGCATGTTGTGCTCCATATGGAAGACGACGCCTTCGACGCAGAACGTGCCGCCGAAATGGCCGTCGAACACCAGATGGCCGTTACCATCCGGCTTGCCTTCACTGAGATACTGTGCTCCCGCGCGGCGAACCACCTCGAGAATCGTCGGATCATCGAGATACCGGCCGAGTGCAAGGAGGAACAGGATGATGCCGCCGTCCTTCACCCATGCCGTGTTCCCCGTCCAATAGGGGCCGTGGTCGCCCTGCTCATAGTGGAGCAGGTATCGTTGCGCGAATCGACGGGCGGCCTCCGTGTAAGTAGCATCATGGAATACTGCGGCGGCCTCCAGCAGCACAAGACCATAGCAGCTGTCGAATCCCTCCAGCATCGTGACGGGGGCCGCCCCGACCTTGCTCCTGATCCAACGGGCGGCCTGCCGGGCCGTCTCCCAGTGCCTCGAATCCTGCGTCACACGGGCGAGCTGAATGTAGAAATGCAGGATGCCGGCCGAACCGTCCGCATACCCGGGGTTCGGGGCTTCACCGCCGACGCCCTCCCAGTAGACGCCGTCATCGTCTTCACGCTGGAAACCCGCGATGTAGCGTTCGGCCTGTAGGGCGACGGCGAGCCATTCATTCGGGGTTTCCGCCTGTTTGATCGCGTACGGCTTGCCGACACGGAACGACCACTTGTCGTCCCCTGTTCGTCGCTCACCCCTGCCGTTCACGATGGTCATGCGTACATTATGGCCGTTCTAAGGACCCGGCACAGCACCCTTCCTATACGCATTTCTTGGTGCCGGTTATCGGCCGCGCAGTTCGAGATGTAACCTGTGCGGTCCGAGGCACAACCTGCGCGGTCCGGTCGCGAACCTGCGCAGTCCGGTCGCGAACCTGCGCAGGGGGTTCCTGAAGAACGGGCCGCACTGAGATTCCCGAAGCCTGCCATACCTACCCAAAAGCCCGGAAACAAGCCATTCTGCGATTCGGCGGGGAACGCCGAATCAGCGCTCTTCAGCAAGTAGGTGCGCAGGTTCGTGCTCCCATTGCGCAGGTTATGCCTCGAACTGCACAGGTTCACGCCTCGATCGCGCAGGTGGGCCTCCCTACTGCACAGGTTCGGCTCCCCATTGCGCAGGTTCGCCCTTAAGCCTCCTGAGTTCCCTCAGCGGCGCCACCGTCAACCGCCGGAATCCACTCGGCGTAGCCTTCGGCTTCCATCCGCGAGCGCGGCACGAACCGCAGCGCGGCGGAATTCATGCAGTAGCGCAGCCCGCCGCGCTCTGCCGGACCATCCTCGAACACGTGGCCCAAATGAATCTGCGTATCCGCCGTGCGGATCTCGATGCGCGGGCGCCCGGGCACGCGGTCATCCTCGTGCTCGGTGACGAGGTCGGCCTTCAGTGGGCGGGAGAACGCGGGCCAGCCGCAGCCGGAATCGAACTTGTCACGCGAGGAGAACAACGGCTCGCCGCTGACCACGTCCACGTAGATGCCCGGCTCGAACGTGTGATCGTACTCGTTGACGAACGGCCGCTCGGTGGCGGCGTTCTGGGTGACCGCGAACTGTTCGAGCGTCAGATCCCAAATCCGCTCCACATACTTCTGGCGGCGCTTCACGTTCGCGATCGCAGCGAACGGGATGTGGCAATAGCCGCCGGGATTGTTCACGAGATAATCCTGATGGTGCGCCTCGGCCGGGTAGAAGTTGCGCAACGGTTCGATGAGCACGGCCGGACGCTGCGGCTGGCGGTCGATGAGCTGTTCAATCGCGGCGATATACACGTGCTGCTGCGTTGCGTCCGTGAAGAACATGCCCGTGCGGTACTGGCGGCCTTCGTCATTGCCCTGTCGATTCACGGCGAACGGGTCGATGACCTCGAGGAACAGCAACGCGAGCGTGCGCAGGGAGACACGCGCGGGATCGAAGGTCACCTGCACGGTTTCGGCGGCATCGGTCGAACCCGAGCACACCTGTTCATACGTAGGGTTCTCCACAGTGGATTGCGCATAGCCCACCGTGGTGTCCGTCACTCCGTCCACGTTCTGGAAGTAGCGTTCCAGACCCCAGAAGCATCCGCCGGCGAAATAGGCGGTCTGTGCTCCGGCGCCAAGCCCGGCAACGGCCCCGTCGGAAGTCCCGGCGCCAAGCCCGGGATTGTTCACATTCACATCACTCATACGCCCAAGACTACCGGCGCCCAAGACCACCCGGCCTACCTGTGCAGTGCCCGGAGCATGCCAGCTATCTCGCCGGCCGTGACGGACGGCACGTAGGCGTGCGTCACGGCCAGCCCGATCTGCGCGAGCTTCGCTGCGTCCGGGTAGCACACGTACACGGGCTCCTCGCTCGGCTGGAACTTGCGTTTGAAGTTGAACAGCGAATGGAATCCGTAGGCGGGCTCCATCCAGTCCGCCACGAGCTGGAGCGCGTGCTGCAGCACTTCCACACCGGCGTCCATGCGCCCGTCGCCTCCGGGCAGCGTGTTGTCGCGTTCCGGGTTCATGCCGGCCAGCGGCGCGGCGGATAGGCTCATGAACTCGACGGCCTCCCCGGGCGCCGCCTCCCCCTCGTCGCGCAGCCGTTCGGCCATGCGCGCGATGAGGAACTCCATCACGCCGTTCGGGCTGTCGGGCCGGTGGCGCATGAAGTCGAGCGTCCACCCGACGATCCGCCCGTCGCGCCACGTGGGCAGCCAGCTGGTCACGCCGAGCACGAGCCCGTCCGGGTCGATGGCGTACAAGAGCCGCACGCGCGGGTCGCGCAGCTCCTCGACGCCGCCCAGCGTGAACCTCATCTCCGGCAGCGCCTTGCCTTGCGCCCACTCCTCGGAGATGTCGTCGATCTGGTCGCGCACGTCGAGCGGCGCTTCGAGGAACGTGGAGCACACGTCGGTCACGCCTTGGCGTTTCGCCTTGTTGATGGCGGTGCGGATGTCCTGCCACTTCTTGCCGGTCGTCTTCCACTGCCGCGGGTCGACGACCATCTCGCCGCCGACTTCGATGGAGTGCCATCCCATCGCGAGCAGACGGTCGCGTTGCGCGCGGTGCACGGCGTAGAACGCGGGCGTGAGCGAGCGGACCGCGCAATGCCGCGCGAACGCGACCAGGTCGTCGTCCCATTCGCCGGGGTCGCCGAACGGCCCGGTGCAGGTGAGCGCCACGCCGCCCCACACGCGGTAGGCGACGGCCGACCGCCCGGAATCGGACATCCAATACTCGTTGCCCTCCCACGTGGTCATGAAGCTCATCGACTCGCCGCCGGCCTCGACGAGCCGTTCGGCGCGGGCGCGCGCACGCTCGTCGACGGCGGTCACGTCGTTCATCCACCGCACGACGACGACCAGCACGACGATCCAGAACGCGAGTCCCACGACCTGGTACACGACGGACGCGAGCGGCGTGACCGGCATGAACGCGAGCCGCACGTGGCTCAGGAAGCCGATGGGCAGGAAGCGGCCGGGCAGTTCGGCGAGCAACGTCGCGGCAGTGGCGTGCGGTGTGAAATCGGCAGGACGCGCCAGGCCGTACAGCAGGTACACGGCGACGCACGCGAGCAGCGCGAGCAGGATGGCGCCGATGCCGCCGGCGAGCCGCCGCCAGCCTACGCGCACGGGGAAGTGCCGCAATCCGACGAGCAGCGCGACGGCGAACGCGAACGGCGGCAGCGCGTTCGCGACGCACGCGGCGAACGCGCCGTGGTCGGCGAGCGAGACGAGGCCGTCCGGCGCGACGCCCAACGGCACGATTACGTAGTAGGCGACGGCGATGGCCGCGGTGACGAGATTGACCGCCACGGACAGCAGCGCGGCGAACCGGCGTCCGCGGTACAGGCCCCACGCGAGCACGAGCGTGACGGCGGTGGGCAGCAGCGAGCGCAGCACCGCGCCGGGCATCGACGTGCGCAGCAGGTCGAACTGGAGGAAGCAGTCGGCGCGCGTGCTGCCGGCGATGCAGTGGGCGAGCGTGGCGTCGTTGGGGTCGAGCGGGCTCATGATGAGTCCCAGCGTGCTGAGCGGGCCCGCGTGGCTGTGCGAGGTGATGGCGATGACGGGGCCGAGCGCGAGCACGACCGCGATGGCCGCGTACAGGCGGCGCGTCTCGTAGGAGGTGCCGCGCAGCCAGTGCCAGCGGGTGTCGACGACGCCGGCGGCGATGTCCAGGTCGGTGTCGGCGGTGTCGATGGCGCCGGTACCGGAGCCCGGGTCGGTGTCGGGGCCAAGCGGTGTGGCGGCTTCCACCTTGTCGAACGCGCGGAAACGGCGTTCGCGCTGGCGCAGGAACGCGCCGGCCGCGTGGCCGATGACCGCGGCGGCGAGGATGCAGTATCCGCCGGGATTGCCGCTGTACAGGAGCGTGACGGCAATCGCCACGTAGCCGACGAGCCGGATGCGTTGGCGCCACAGGTGTGTGCAGTACGCGCTGGCGGCCATCAGCGCGCCGACGGGCAGGGTGAGCGGGCTGAGCACGAAGCGGATGCGGTCGATGATGCGCGTGTCGTGCAGCAGCATGCCGGTCGCGCCGCACAGCAGCAGTCCGACAGCCACGCCGCCGACCGCGCATATGGCGGCGATGCGCACGGTGCGCGCGCGACCGAGCCAGCGTTCGGCGATGGACAGCATGACGAGCCACAGCAGCGCGTCGATGACGAGCTGGACGACGCCGCGGGCGAGGAACAGCGAGCACAGCAGCCTGCCGAGGTCGAACTCGTCCAGGCTGGTGCGCAGCCGCAGCGGGAAATCGAGTCCGGTGACCGCCGCCACGATCCACGCCACGACGTTCACCGCGGTGAACGCGAGGGTCGCGCCTATCGCGAACCGGTGTGCCCGGCCCCACCGGCGCGCGTCGTCGGCGAGCGCGCGCCAGGCGGGCGACATCGCGGATGCCGCCGATGATGCAGGCCGTCGGGGGTGTTGGGACTGCTGAGTGTGTTGGGGTCGCTGGGGCTGCTGCGGTCTCTGGGATTGCTGAGGCGTCGTCATTCCTGTACCTCCACTTGCGGGTAGTCCTTGAGTTCCTTCGTCATCGCGCCGAGTCCGGTGCGCGCGCCGAACCAGTCGACGCCGGGCCTCCACACGGCGGTGACCGCATGCCAGTCGTGGCCGGTGCCGGGCACGACGATCTCGGTCACGTCGTCCATGCCGGCCTTGCGCGCGGCCGCGGCGATCGTGCGCATGTTGCGCAGCGATTCACGGTCGCGCACGCCGGCGCCCGCGAACAGGGCGAGTCCGCGTGCCTCGGCCGGGTCGAGCGCGGCGAGCGCGTTGACCGGCACCTGCGCGTCGTAGTCGGCGCGGCGCCCGCGGAAGTAGTTCTTCGTCATCTCGGCGACGGTGCCGTTGGTGGGTTTGAGCTCGCCGTCGACGGGCAGCATCGCGCCGTACAGGTCGGGATGGCGCGGCGCGAGCTGCGTCGTGCAGGTGCCGCCCTGCGAGAATCCGCCGATCGCCCACATGCGTGCGTCGTGTGCGGCGGGCAGACGGCGTTTCGTCCAGTCGACGACGTCGCGCGTGATGTACGTTTCGGCGGCGCCCTGCGAGGTGTCGGCGCACAGGCTGTTATGCGAGTCGGCGCCGTTCTGGTCTGGCACGACGACGATCGGCGCGAGGCCGTCGTGCGCGGCGGCGTAGTCGTCCATGATGCGCGCGATGCCGGAGGCGG
This sequence comes from Bifidobacterium aesculapii, assembly GCF_001417815.1. Taxonomy (GTDB): domain Bacteria; phylum Actinomycetota; class Actinomycetes; order Actinomycetales; family Bifidobacteriaceae; genus Bifidobacterium; species Bifidobacterium aesculapii. The sequence continues at coordinate 30,283 of NZ_BCFK01000011.1, read as the reverse complement.
CGATGAGACGGCCCGGCGAGCCCGGCTGACCGGCGAGCAGCTCCATCACCGGCAGCCGCGGCGGGGTGGCCGCGAGCGCCGCCGGCGGCAGGTAGACCATCGCGCGGCGGGCGTGGAAGTGTGAACGCGTGTTCGGGATGTCGGCCGTGACGATTGTGCCGGCGGCGGGCGTGGCGGGCAGGCGGCGAGTCCGTGCGCGAGACCGCCACTGCGCGACGGTCATGGACGCGCGGTGGATGGCGATGTCGTCGATGGACGCGTACGGGCTGTAGCCGACGAGGCTGCCGATGGTCTGGTATTCGCCGTAGATCGCGTCGACCCTCAGCGCGGTGGTGGCGAGCGTGAGCGGCACGAGGACGGCGGCGATCGCACGCAGCGTGCGGCGGGCGGCGGTGCGGGGTACGCGGCGGCGGTCCGCGACGACGATGGCGGCTACGAGAAAACCAAGTCCGGCGAAACCGCATGCGACGGTGATGATGACCGGCCAGCCGAGCGAGACGCCGAACGTCAGGAACACGTCGGAGAGGAGCCAGGTGACGATGAGGCCGATGACGCCGGAGACGAGGGCGGCGAGCAGCGGGGCGATGGACGGTTGTGGTGTGGGGGACTTCTCGGTGGAAGATTGCGCGGCACTCCCTTGGGCGCGGCGCACGACGAGCGGCAACGCGACGAGCAGGGTGGCCGCCGCAATCGCGGTCAGCGAGTAGACGACGACCGGAAGCGGGCCATGGACCAGCGACATCTGCATCAGCCATGACGATGACGCTTCAGCGGCGGTATGCATGCCGGCATCCAACCGTATGCCGGTGCTCATATTCATGATGACGCTCAAGACGAATCAGCTTCCTCTCCATTCGACTACGCGCATGATAGACTAACGCGCGCTTTGCGAAAGCTGGGAAAATCCCATGAATCTCACGGCGAGTTCCCATGAATTCCCATGATTCGAGCAGAATTCCGATAACGGCTACCGGAACCGCCACACCAACCCTCTTGGGTGCCGGCCCATATAACGCGGAAGGGCCGGCGCATGGAACTGAATCCATGCGCCGGCCCTTCTTAGGCTTGGCATTGTTTCCGCGTCGCCCGTCTACTCAACCCGTACTGTATAGGGCGTATGGGATGGGCGACGTATGAACGAACCAGACCAGTCGGCGTACCTCCGGGTGCCGGCGATCACAACGTCGGTCACCGGCACTATGAACCAGCCTAGTCGTTCTGCAATCCCGAATCACCACACCGATGCGAGGGCGGCGAATTGCGCGCACGCAACCGCGATTACGCCGAACTGCCATAGGAAAGCCGGAGGCTGCGCTTATAACGCGCCGTCTCCGGTCCTGCAATCATGGACTCGCGCCACGCGCGAGACCCACACCTGCCTTCGCTCGGCTGCCGCCTCGCTCAGGCTGACGCTATGCGAAGCCCACCGGGCTTCGCATTTAACGCGTCAGCCCTCAATCGCGATCTGGTGCTTGGACTCGACTTGCGGCTGGGCCTGCATCTTCGGAACCTGAATGCACAGCGTGCCGTTGTTGTAGCTGGCGTGGATGTCGGATTCCTTCACGTCGTCGCCCACGTAGAAGCTACGAGAGCAGGAACCCATGTAGCGTTCGCGGCGCAGCCAACGACCCGACTCGTTCGTGCCGCAAGCGCACTGTTCACCGGACTGGGCCGACTGACCCTGAGCATCGGCGGAACCCGAAGCGTTCGCGGACTCCGGGGCTTTCTCCTCATGCTCGCTGCTGCGCGAGGCGGACACGGTCAGATAACCGTTGTTCAGCTCAAGCTTGATGTCGTCCTTCTTGAAGCCCGGCATATCGATGTCCACATCGTAGCCCTTGTCGGTCTCACGCACATCCGTGGTCATCATGTTCGCCATCGTGTTCGCCGGCATCATGGAGCCCATCTGGCTGTCCATGTTGCGCCAACCCTCAAAGAACGGGTCATCGAACAGATCGGAGAACATCGTGTCATTCATCAAAGCCGGAAACATCGCCATAATCGGTACTCCTTACACATCAAGGAGGGAACCGGCTTGGCTACCGTCGCCGGATACGTTCGCGGGAAACGCTCGCCGCACGCATATCACGCGCGCCGCACGCCTCTCGTGGCGAACGTACCCGGCAACGGATATCGTTGCCGGTTCCGGAACCCCTCCCGGGGCTCTCACCTTCGCCTTTCACTTCACTCAATTCCCGCGCGGGCGAAACATTCCGGGATTTTACCCACAGTGAAATCCAGCGGAATATCAAGGGAAAACGGCGGCCGCCTACCGCAGCCGCGTCTCCTTGAGCGCGGCCTTGACGGCCCACTTGGTCAGCACGTACTGCGCGTAGCTGGACACCACCACCAGCGCGGTGGTCGCCGCAAGCGACACGATGCCGGCGACCACGTTCGCCTTGCAATCGGCCGGCTCGCCGTTCCCGGCACCGCCCACGGCGAACAGTTTGAGCATCGGGCAACGCCGCTTCACCGGGCACGCCGGAGCGTCCGGTGAAGCATGGTCCGATGCGACGGCACCTGCGGCCCGCACATCCGACGCAACGGCCTCTTCCGGTTCCTGTGCAGCCTGTTCGTTGATGTTGATCTCAGCCATGACAACCCCCTTGTTCCGCAATGACCATATCAATCGCGGCGCGTTCGCCGCGTATCACCCAATATACCAATGCGCGCCCGCGTCCGGGCGGGGACGAACCGGGCGTCAGGCATCGGCAAGCACACGGAAGCCCGGCTCCTTCGCACGGCCGGCAAGGCGGCCGCCAAGACGATTGCCGGAACGCGCCCCCGAACGATTACCCGACCGACCATCCGGCTCGAGCTCGTCCACGGCGACGTGCTCGACGTGAGCCCATCGGGGGCCGGTCTTCAATGCGCTGACCAGCTGGGCGATGGCACCACGACCCCCTTGCGCCTCGACCTCCACCGAGCCGTCATAGCGGTTGCGCACCCATCCCGAGATGCCGCCGATGGCACGCACCCGTGTCACGACGAAATAGCGGAATCCCACGCCCTGCACCATGCCCGTCACCACGGCATGCACGCGAATCACATCGGCGCAACCCTTGTCGTCATCCATCAGTGCACCTCCATTTTCATTGCCATCCTCTCACGGCGCATCTCCATCACCGCGCATCTCCCCCGCGCCCCACGCACCACACCACGCTCTCATGGTGCGGCAACACGATCCCTCCATAACCCGAGAAATAGCCGCTTCGGCCACCGCACCATGGGAGATAAGCCGGGGGTGGGAGACGGAAAGAAAAAGAAAGGGGGATAGGGAAGGAGCACAGCTACCGGATCAGGAACACCATGATCAGGATGAGGACGAATCCGACCAGGTCGGTGGGGGTGAACACGGCGCCGAGGAACATCACCGAAGACAGCGTCGCGGCGACCGGTTCGACGGTGCCGAGCATCGTCGCCCGCATCGCCCCAATCCGCACCACGCCGGCGAGGAACAGGCCGAACGCACCGAACGTGCCGAACACCACGGTGAACACCATGAGCCCCCATCCGAGCGCGTCGAACGTGGGACCGCCGGACCACGGCCGCGCGATCGGCAGCAGCACGACGCCGGAGATGATGAACATCACGCCGTTGACCACCATGTTGCCCCACCGTTGCACGAGCCGCATCGGCAGAATCGACATGCCGCCGGTCGCGGCCGCGTCGACGAGTCCCCATATCAGGCCCATCAGCGGCAGTTTCAATGTGGAGAGGTCGCCGCCGGTGGCGATGAGCACGGTGCCGACGAACGCGAGCACCACGCCCGCGCTTTCGCGCGTTCCGGGGAGGCGCCGGTCGCGCAGGCAGACGAACAGCAGCACGAACAGCAGGTTGAGCGTTTGGAGCACGGTGGCGGTGCCGGCGTTCGTCCAGCTGATGGCGGAAAGGTACGCGACCTGCACGAGCAGCACGCATGCGAACGAACAGTAGAGGAACTGTAGGTACGATGACCGGTCGCGCACCGCGCCGACGACGAGTTTCGGCGTGCGCACGCCGGCCGCGATGAGGAACAGCACGCCGGCGAACAGTTCGCGCATGCAGGCGAGCCACAGCGGTTCGACGTGATACGCGCCCATGAGCACCTTCGACACGGTCGCGTTGCAGCCCCACATCATGCCGCCCGCCAGCACCAGCCCGGCGCCGACGAGCAGGTCGCGCGGCGTGCGTTCGAACGTCGCGCGCCGCTTGCGTGCCGCGCGAACCGGCTTCTGCTCTTCACTCATGGTTTCCAGTATGGCACCGCGCGCCGCCCGCCGGTTCCCGGCGTACGAGCGCGGACGCACGCGCCGTGCACGTATGACGGGCGACGACGCCGGCCTATGCTGGTGCGTATGAACGACACGTATGATTCGCATGATTCCGATACGCCGGTGAAGAAGACAGCGAAGACGCCGATGAAGACGCCGCCACACACCTCCGCCGACGATTCCGCCGCCTCGCAGGCATCCCAGGTGACACGCACGACCGGAATCCCCACGCCCGCGACGCCCGCGGCTTCCAAGCCCGCAAAAGCCAAACCAGCGATGCCCGCGAAGCCGGCAGCAACCAAACCCACGGCCCCCAAACCCGCAACACCCGCCGAGGACGGGCTCAAACCGGTGAGCGCGAAGTCGCGCAACATCACCATCGTGGCGACCGTGATCGCGCTGATCGTCGTCTTCCTCGCGTTGGGCTTCTTCGTGCACTGGGGACTCGCGGCGATCTTCGCGATCATCATGGTGCCGGGCGCGATCTCGATGGCGATCATCGCGCGTCACCCGGAGAAGACGGGCGGACGCAGCATGCTCGGCGTCTCGAATCCGGACACGCTGCTCGAACCGTTCACCGGCAAGCGCAAGTAGCGCCGCGGGTACCCATTCCAGCGGATGGGCGCCTCCCGCGGCGACTCACCCGCGACAACCCCTCACGCGCCGTGCGCGCACGCCCGTTCCAGCGGCACACGCCTCCCGCGCGGGGCGTGCGGCGCCGCCCTTCCCGGCACCGCACGGCACACCACACGGCACGACCGCCGCGCCCCGCGCTCCGCTCACATCGAGCGCGCGTTCTCCAGCAGCGCGTTCTTCAAGTCGGATTCGAGCTGACGCATCTTGACCTGCGCGGCCTCGCGGCTCGCCTTGCCCTGCTTCTGGATCTGCACGGTCTCCTTGAGCGTGGCGATGAGCTCGCTGTTGATCTTCTCCAGCGTCTCGATTTCCACCACGGAACGCTGGTTCGCCTTCTCCGCGTCCACGGCGCCCTTGTGCAGGGCGGCGGCGTTGCGCTGCAGCAGCTTGTTGGTCACGTCGTCGGCCTTGTTCTGCAGTTCGAGCGCCTTGCGCTGGTTGGACAGGCCGAGCGCGATCACCATCTGCGACTTCCACACGGGGATCGTGGTGGAGATGGTCGTGTCGATCTTGTCGACGATGGTCTGGTCCGCGTTCTGGATGATCTTGATCTGCGGCGCGGTCTGCAGCGTCACCACGGAGATGCGGTCGAGGTCGTCGAGGCGCTTCTCGAAGCGGTCGAGCTTCGACTTGAAGTCCTTGAGCAGCTGCGCCTGCATCGGATCGCCGCTCTTCGCGGCCTCCGCTTCGAGCGCGGGCAGCTGCGTGGCGCGGAAGTCGGTGAGCGCCTTCTTGCCGGCGAGCACGGTGATCTTCAGCTGGCGGTACTGCTGCGCGTTCTGCTCGTACATCGTGTTGTACATGGAGATGTCGGCGACGAGGCGCGACTGCGCGGCTTCGAGTTTGGTGATGATCTCGTCGATCTGCGAGTCGACCTTCTGGTAGCGGCGGCGCAGCTTGTCGATCGAGACGGCCACCTGGCCGAGGATCGGGACTTTGCGGAATCCGCTGAGCTCGGCCTCGTCGATGGTGACGAGCATGGTGCTGAGCAGTTCGCCGGCCTCGCCGGTGTCCTTGGAGCGGGTTTCGGAGAGGATTTCGTCGGCGAAGGTGCTGGTGGCGCGCTGCGCGTCCTTGCCATAGCTGGATTCGATGCCGTCGCGCGTGAAGTCGATCTGGTCGGCCATCTGCACGATGGTCTGCTGGTCGGCGGCGGGCAGTGCCGCGATCTGCTGGTCGGGGGTGAGCTGCGCGTTGGCGACGGCCTGCGCGGCGGTGGGGACGAGTTCGCCGTTCGCGGCGGCGTCGCCGGGGCCGTTGAGCCCGGCGAGCGCGGGGTTGGTGACGGCGTTGCCACCGGCGAGGTCGGCGAGCGAGATTTGTTTGGCCATGATGTGGTCCTTTCGGTGGGTTGGGTTGGAGTGGGCGGGGACAGCGTCACTGCGGCTGCGGCGTCACTCCTTTGAGCGCTTCGATCAGCTCCTGCATGGCTTTGTTGCCGGGCAGTTCGGAGACGGCGGGCACTTGGTCGAGCGTGCCGTTCACCTTGAACCGTTTGATGGAGTCGGTGCCGGTGAAGTTGGCGGCGCGGAACCCGTGCTGCTCCCATGCGAGTTTCTGGATCGCGGGGGACTTGAGCACGCCGAGCAGTTTTTCGCCGTTCTCGTCGAGCGCCATCAGCGTGTGGGTGCTCCACACGGTGGGTGTCGGGTACACGATGACGACGTCGTCCTTGATCTGTTTGAACGCGTCGGGCTGGTTGGCGGCGAGGTCGAGGATCTGCGATTCGTAGCCGACCATCATCGGCTTGGATCCGACGCCGAGCGTGAGGAACTGGTTGAACGCGTCTTCGGAGGAGGTTTCCATCCATCCGGATTTCGCGAAGATCGACTTGATGGTCTCCTTGTCGCGGGCGAGCGATTCGGTGGTGGCGGGCTGCCCGCCGTTGAGCACGTTCGCGATGAGCGCCGCGTATTCGTTGCCGGAGTTGGATTGCACCGGGTCGGTGGAGTCGATGCGGAACTGCCCGTAGCCGGCCGCGTAGCCGACGTCGGCCCAGGTTTTGTCGTTGGTCATCGCGTCGATGGCCTTGGCCATGTCCATCGAGTAGACGCCGTCCGCGTTCTTGCTCATGAGCCCGCCCGCGACGAGTCCGTCGGCGACGGCCTTGTGCGTGTACAGCACGATCGGCGAGTTGAAGACGATGTCGCTTTGCGTGGCCTTCACGCCCTGCGCGGCGCCGTATTCGACGGCGGCGCGGGAGGAGGGGAACAGGTAGTCCATGCCTTTGGTGTCGGCGGTCATCATCGCGAGGCTGCCGGCTTTGCGGTAGTCGACGTCGAGCCCTTGCGCGGCGGCGGCCTTCTGGAAGTCGGGGTCGTCGAACAGTCCGATCTTCTCGCCTCCGAGGTAGCCGTTCACCTGCACGGTTTCGATGGGCCCGGCGGGTTTGGGTTGCGCCTGCCGCCAGACGAGCGTGCCGCCGATGATGGCGACGATGGCGAGCAGCGCCACCAGTCCGATGATTTTCGATTTCGAGAGTTTCATTGCTTCAATCCCATTTCCGTGGTGTGCGGTCCCGTTCCCACCGTTCCGGCTCCCGGCGCCGCGATGCGCGCCGCGGTGCCGTTCGCCGTCGCGTCGTCGGTCTGGTAGCCGTCCATGCTGGCGAGACGCTGAATCGCGTCGGAGTCGGCCGCGATGCCGAGCGTCTTCGTGCTGACGGCGCGGCTGAGTTCGCCGGCGGCGGTCCGTTCGAGCACCTGGAGCGCTTCGATGGTCTCGCCGCGCGCCTTGGCGGTCTGGTCGTGCGCGCCGGACGATTCGACGTCCACGTACGAGCGCAGCAGTTTCTGCGTCTGTTCGCCGTACACGGTGATGTAGTGACGCAGGATCGCGTATGCGGAGGTGTCTTTGGCGACATAGTCGATGAGGCTGCGCGTCGCGGCGATGAAGTCGTCGGCCTCCTTGCGTACCAGCGGGTCCTGCACCTGTCGGGAGAGCATGGTGATGGCGTTGAGGCGCGTGTTGGCGGCGTCGATGGCGTCGGCGGCCTTCTGCCCGTTGGGCAGCGCGCTGGCGAGCATGTGGCCGATGCGGCGCTCCGGTTCGGTGAGCGTCGAGCCGGCCACGTAGCCGAGCGCGGCGAGCGCGAGCGATACGCCGAGTCCGACGATTCCGCCGCCGGACACGGCGAATCCGAGCGCGGCGAGCACGCCGCCGGCGATGATTCCGCAGATGATCTGAAGCATCAGTTGAATCCCTTGACGGTACGGAAGACGGTGGCGAGGTCGCCGGTGCGTCCGTCGAACACCTTCGCGTTGGACATCTTCGCGAGCGGGTCGAGCTGGGCGGAGTCGGCGTCGCCGAACATGATGGAGAAGATCGGCACGTCGAGCTGCTCGTCCTCGTACTGGGCGATCGCGGCGTCACGGTTGTCGACCTGCGAGCGCCCGTCGGTCATGAGCACGATGGCGGTGGTGTAGTCGTTGCGCTGGGAGGCGTCGGGCAGCTCCTTGTACGCGGATTCGAGACCGGCGTAGATGTCGGTGCCGCCGTCCGCTTCGGTGACTTGGGCGGTGTTGAGCAGGCTGCCGGTGGAGGCGCCGTCGGCGCGCACCGGATCGTGCGGGAGGCTTTCGAACGGGATGAGGATGTTCACGTCGTGGCTGGCGGGCTGGATGTGCGTCAGGGCGGCCTGGGCCGGGTCGAGCGCCGCGTTGAGTCCCTTGACGACGCCGTTCTTGCCGTCGCCGCTCATCGAACCGGAGTAGTCGACGACCCACACGGTCCAGCTGGGCTTGCGCAGTGCGGTCTGGTACACGTCGAGCGCCTTGGTGATGGTCTTCGCGGCGGGCAGCGGGATGGTCTTCAACGTGCTGGCGTCCGTGTTGATACCCCATTCGGAGCGGAACGCCCGCTTGACCTCGCTGTCGGAGGCGTAGGTGAGGGCGCCGCCGAGGCCGGTGCGGCGGCCGGCGCGCTCGAATTCGATCTTCGCGTCCTTCGCGCGCAGGGCCTTCGCGAACGCGTCGTACGCCTTGCGCTTATCGGCGCCTTGGCCGCGGTCGACATAGCCGAGCGGCGAGTCGGATACGGCGATGCCGTCGGACGGGTAGACGGCGAGGAGCGGATCGTGGCCGTTCTTTTCGAGCGACTTGTTCGCCTGGATGACGAGGGACTCGTAGTTGACCATCGAGTCGAAGCGGTCGGGGCTGGCCACGACCATGTCCTTGAGCCAGTCGGAGGAGCCGGAGGAGCGGTCCACGCCCTTGAGCAGCTGCGCGACGGAGGAGGTGAGCGCGTTGTCGGACAGGTCGGCTTCGGTGATGGGGCCGGTGCCGCCGCGCAGGGCGGTCATGAACGCGAGGTAGGCGGAGGCGCCGGAGTTGGATTGCGTGGCGGAGGTCATCGAGAACTTGAGGTCGCCGCTTTGCACTTTGGCGAGCACGTCGGCGGTGGAGACGGGGGTCGTCTTGCCGGATTCGTCCGCCCAGCCGAGCTGGATGGCCTTCTTCCGGGCGATGCCGAACACGATGGGCGTGGTGGAGGTGCTTTGCGCGTCCTTGACGAGATGCTTGGTGTCGCCCATCGAGATCCACATCGAGGAGGCGGGCCAGACGGCGTCATAGTTCTTGGCGCCGGTCTCGAGCACGTTCATGATGTCGAGGGAGCCCATGTAGTCGACGGTCACGGTCACGCCGGAGGCGTCCGCCGCGTGCTGGATGGCGGTGGCGACCTCCTTGTTCTCCGATCCGGAGGCGATGCGGATGTCGCCGTTGGAGCCGGATGCGGGCTTGAACGTCTGCGTCGTGCCGCCATTGGCAGTGGAGGACGTGCCGTTGCCGGAGGATCCGTTCGCATTGTCGGAGGTTGACGCGCACCCGGCGAGCATCATGGCGGCGGCGCAGATCAGCGCGGCCGCGGCGGCGATTCGACGGCGAAACCCAACTCTAGTGTTCATGCTTCCATTGTCGAACGGCGTTCTTTCCCTACCGGAATCGCCAAGCGACATGCGGGTGAACTCTAGGTAAAAAACTACACTCGACTACGTAATCGGCGTAGTTCGCCCGCGTGCGACGGCACACGCAGCCCGGCAGCCGCCGCGGCGTTCAGTCCGCGATCACCTTGTCGCCGTAGAACGCGAGAATCCGCTCCAGATACGGCCCCGCCACGGCGTTCGGCATCGAGAAGACCTCATGCTCGGACTCGTCGATGCGCACCAGCGTAGCCTGGCCGGAACCGTCCAGCACGCGGCGCACGAACTCGTTCTGCGGCTGGTTGCGCACCCAGATGTCATGCCCCGCCTGGAACAGCAGGATCGGCGTCTCGATCTGCGCGCACGCTGCCGGATCGAGCACGGCGCGGTTCAGCCTCATGGCCTGCCGCACCCATTCGAACGAGGCGCAGTACGTCTGGTAGTCGCGGTTCTCGCAGCGCAGCTTATGGTACCAGCGTTCGCGCGCTTCGCTGGAGAGCTGGTACGGCCCCAGGTCGAGCACGCCATCGAAATCCTTCTGGCCGAACACGCGACGGCGTCCCATGCCGCACAGGCACAGCACGTCGACGAGCGCGCGCGTGAGCCACATCGGCATGCCGGTCTGCGGCGCGATCATCGGCGCGGACAATACGGCGCGGTCGAACAGCGACGGGTAGCGTTCGAGCACGGCCGCGCCGATGCCGCCACCCATCGAATGGCAGAACAGGTCGAGCGGGCGGCCGTCCGCATACGATTGGCCGATCGTCTCGGCGAATCCGGCGAGATCGGCCACATAGCGCCGCCAATCGTCGATCCACACGAGGCAGGGGTTGTCGACGTCGCGCGCGGATTTGCCGTGGCCGCGATGGTCGAGCACGCACACCGAATAGCCGGCGAGCAGGAAGTACCAGACGAGTTCGTCGTATTTCTCCGCGAACTCGGTGAACCCGTGGCTGATGACGATGGCGCCGCGGAAGGCCGCGCTGGCGCCGGCCTCGCGCTCGGTGTCGAACTTGGCGGCGTCGTAGCACAGGTAGTGCAGCTGGCCGGACCGGCCGCCCGTGTCGAGGCACCCGGGCAGCGGTTCGAGCCCGGCCGACCGCTCGGCGTCCGACGGGTCGTACCAGCCCTCCACACGGCAGGCCGCCAGCGCCGGGATGACGGTGCGCTCCATCGTTTCGGCGTAGCGGCTCTCGTCGATCATGTTCACGTGCATGCGCCCAATCCTACGCAACCACCCGCCCCGGGCCGAACCGTGACGGAGGCGGACCTACCCCAGATGGCTCTTGAGGAAGTCGCGTTGGAGGGTGAGCAGGTTCTCGGCGACGGTCTCGTCGTTGGTCATGTGCGTGATGCCGGTCAGCGGCAGGAACGTGTGCGGGCGCCCCGCGGCCATCAGCGCCTGCGAAAGCCGCAGGCTGTGCGCGATGGTCACGTTGTCGTCGGCGAATCCGTGGATGAGCATGAGCGGCCGGTCGAGCTTCGGCGCATCCGCGACGATCGAATTGCGCTCATACACCTCCGGATCGAGGCCGAGGTAGCGCTCGGTGTAGTGCGTGTCGTACAGCGTCCAGTCGGTGGGCGGCGCGCCGGCGCAGGCGGCGGCGAACACGTCGGGCGCGTCGAGCACGGCGAGCGCGGAGAGGAATCCGCCGTACGACCATCCGATCATGCACACCTTGCCGAGGTCCGGTGCAGGCATGGGCGCCGCGTCGACACCCGCACGCGCCGCGTTGATCGCGACGACCGCGTCGGGCAGGGCGCGCACGGCCTCGATCTGGTCGGCGAGCGTCACATCCTTCATGTCCTCGAAGATCTCGCGATCCCAGCGCGGGCCGCGGCCGGTGGTGCCGCGCCCGTCCGCGGTGACGACGAGGAATCCCTGATCGGCCCACCATTGCGCGTCCCAGTAGAACGACTGCGCGGCGACGACCTGCTGGAATCCGGGGCCGCCGTACGGTTTCATCAGCACCGGAAGCTTCTCGGCTTGCGCGTACGGACTGTCGGCCGAGGGCGCGACAATCGCCGTGTACAGGCGATGCGCACCGAGCCGCGTGAACGTCACGTCCGGCGCGAATCCGGGGTCCGTGGCATGGTTCGCGATGGGCGCGGCGAGCACGCTGAGCTCCGCCTCATCGTTCTCCACGGCCACGGTGGCGTCGTCGCGCGCGGCCTCCTCGTCCACGTCGCCGGCGACGGCGTCGATGCCCGCGCCGCCCAGGGCGAAGGAGTGCGTCATCGTCACGCCGGCGCGCGCCATGCTGCGTCCGGTGACGACGATGCCGTCGCCGCTCCGGCTCGCGGTCCACACGCCGGGCCGCGACGTGACGGGCGTGATCGACCCGTCGAAGCCGAAGCTCACCACGTCGAAGCTGCGGGCGTCATGTGCGCCGACGCGCGACTCGTCGGCCGCGTCGTCGCCGTATGCCGTACGCGCGAAGACGCGCCATCCGAGCGGCCCGTCGGGCGCGAGGTCGGGTTCGCGCTGGACGACGGCGAGCACGTCGTCGTCGGTCACGTCGAGCACGGTGCGCACGTTCCAGCCTTCGGGCGTGAACGCGCGCCCGTCGACGGTGAGCCGGTTCGTGTCGCCCGCCATGTCATTCCACGCGCAGACCAGACGGCCGTCGGGCGTGAACGCGGGCGTGCCGTGGATCAGGTCGATCCACTGGCCGTTCGCATGCTCCTCGAGCACGCGGGTCTCGCCGAACGCCCGGTCGGGCGTGCCGGCGACGGCGACCTCAAGCACCTGGTCGCGGGTCTGGCGGCGGTTCTGCACGAGCACGAGCGGATCGTGGCCGCGCGTCCAGCTCACGGCCGCGACGTATTCGTATGATTCGCGGTCCCATGCGACGTCGGCGTTCGCGGTGATGCCCATGTAGCGGTCGTCCTCGTCGAACGCGAGCGTGATGGCGGTCAGGTAGACGTCGGCGTTGCGGGTGAGCGCGCGCGGGTAGCGGCGACCGGCGGCGGGATGCTCCGGGTCGGCCGGATCGGAAAGGAACCACGTCGGTTCGTCGGCGGTGTCGAAGGATTCGAAGAGCACGTGGCGGGAGTCCGGCGACCACCAGAATCCGTCGTAGCGGTCCATCTCCTCGCCGGCGACGAATTCGGCGAGACCGATCCGCCACGTGTTCTCGGCGGGTTCGCCGTCCTCGTCCTCGACGGCGACGCCGTAGATGGCGGTCACGCGGTCGTCGAGCGGCTCGTAGTCGTCACCGTCGTAGTCGTCATCGTCGATGTACTCGTCCGGCCAGTCGCCGATGTCGACGAGCATGAGGTGCTCGCCGGTGGTGTACAGCACGTGGTCGCCGTCCGGGCTGATGCGCGGGTTGAGGACGGGCGTGTACAGGTCCGGGTCCTCGTCCAGCCACTCGCCGGCCAGTTCGCGCGTCGCGACGTCGGGCGCGTTGCCCTGCACGCCGGGCTCGTCGTCATCCCACGTGATTTCGGTGAGGAACAGGCGGCCGTTGATGGTGAACACGACGCGGTCGCCGTCGGCGCACACCGAATACCCGACGATTCCGGCGCCGCCTTCGCGCGCACGTTCGCGGCGGGCCTTCTCTTCGGCCGGCACGTCCTCGCTGTCCGCCTCCGCGCCGAGCAGGTCGCGCGGGTCGGCGAGCTTGGTCTCGTGATGTTCCCCGGCGGCGTCGAACCAGCTGAGCCACAGGGCGGTGACGAGATCCTCGGGGCCGTCGGAACGCAGGAACAGCGCCGCGGAGCCGTCGCGGATGGCCTTCGCCGAGCGCGGGGCGCCGCAGGTGAATCGCAGGGTGCGCGCCTTCGCGCGGGGGAAACCAATGATCGCATCGTTCATGGTTTCCACGGTACACGCTCCACCTTCGTCACGGTTCAGTCCGCGCCCGCCACGGTTCAGTCCGCCCTTTTCACGGTTCACTCCATGACTTGTCCCGGAAAAACGAGGCAAACCCCGGATTCAACCGTAACCCTGCCGGATTCAACCGTGACTGTGCCGGAGCGAAATGCGCCCAAGTGGGGAAACGGCCCTGAAACGGACGGCGTACCACGCGCAGCCATGGCGCGTCGCAGCGGCGAGTGGGGACGACACGGCTGTGATTTGTTGCTTTTGCAAGTATTGACACATGGCCTAAGGCGCGTTCCGCCCCCTGCGTACACTGGTCAAGGATAGAAAGGGATGACTATGAGCGTTCTCGACCGTTTTGAAAAAAGCGTGGAAGGCGCAGTGAACGGAGTGTTCTCGAAGTTCGGCTCCAAGGATCTGCAGCCCGTCGACCTCTCCAGCGCACTCGAGCGCGAGATCGACAACGAGGCCATGCCTGTGGGCCGCGACCGCACGGTCGCCCCGAACGAATACCGCTTCAAGCTGAGCACGCCCGACTTCGACCGCATCGAGCAGTGGGGCAGCGAGACCCTCGCCGACGAACTGGCCGACAATCTGACGAACTACGCGCGCACCCAGCACTATGCGTTCGTCGGCCCGGTCGTCGTGATCTTCGAGGAGGACCTCGACCTGAGCAAGGGCAGCTTCAAGCTCACCTCCGCCTCCGTGCAGGGCAATGCGGTGCCGGTCACCACGAACGACCAGAACCAGGACAGCCCGCTGCTGGAGATCAACGGCAGCCAGTACCTGCTCACCAAGGACAAGACGATCCTCGGGCGCGGCTCCGGCTGCGACATCGTCATCGACGACCCGGGCATCTCCCGCAAGCATCTGGAGATCGACATCACCCCGAACGGCGTCATCGCGCGCGATCTCGGCTCCACCAACGGCACGTACGTCGAAGGCCATCAGGTGCCTGCGGCCACGCTGCTCGACGGCAACACCATCACCATCGGCCGCACGCGCATCCTCTACTGGGCCTCCGCTCAGGAGCAGGAGTGACGACGGGCCCGCGCCCGTACGGGATTAAGGTCGAAACCGCATGACCGAACTGACTTTCGCACTACTGAAGTATGGATTCCTGATCCTGCTATGGGTGTTCGCGTGGTTCGCCGTGCGTTCTTTGCATAAGGACATCGAGTCCTTCAGTCCGCGTCCCTCGCGTTCGCGCCGCCGCAAGGAGCGTCACGCCACGCGCAAAACGACCACGCCGGCCGTCGCCGTGACGGGCGACGCTCCCGTCGTGGCCTCGGCCGGTGGGTCGGCGGAGGAGCCGCGCAATGCGCAGACGCCACGTGGCGACGCCGGGCAGCGTGCCGGCGCGCCCACGCTGCTGGTCATCATCGACGGCCCGTTGGCGGGCTCCTCGGTGCCGCTGACCGGCAAGACGATCACACTGGGACGCGCCGCGTCGAACACCGTCGTGCTCGACGACGAATTCGTCTCCTCGCATCACGCGCGCGTCTACATGGACCAGCAGTCGGGCCAGTGGGCGATTGAGGATCTCGGCTCCACCAACGGAACCGTCGTCAACAACCAGCGTCTGACCGTGCCAACCGTACTCCCCGCCCGCATGCCCGTACGCATCGGCGCCACTACTTTCGAGCTGAGGTGATGCATCGATGACAGCATCCGCCGACCAGTCGCAGACCACACCGCTGCCGCAACAGTCCACCGGGCGCGACGCCCGCGACGAGCAGGCCACGCAGGCGCTGCCGGTCAACGCGCAGGACATCCAGCCCACGGCACCGTTGGAAACCGCCGCCGCCGTGCATGTCAACCATGACGACGGCGACACGCTCGGCGACACCATTCACGACGCGACGGGCGACGCCGCCATCGTCGACGACGAGCGTAACGTCGCCGCGGACACGAACGGCGACGCTCCCGCCGACGACCAGCAGCTTTTCCTGTGCTCGACCACCGTCTCCGACGTGGGCACCGTGCGCGCGAACAACCAGGATTCCTCGTTCGCGGGCGAGCATTTCATCGCGATCTGCGACGGCATGGGCGGCCACGCGGGCGGCGACACCGCCTCCACCATCGCCATCCGTTCGCTCGCGCACATCGAACGCGACGACGTGACCGACGACGTCAAGACCATCTCCTCGATGCTGGAGACGTCCGTGATGGCCGCGCACGACGCGATCGTCGGCAAGGCGCGCCGCGAGCGCAAACTCGCCGGCATGGGCACCACCGTCACCGCCGTCGCGCTCGTCAACGGATGGTGGGTGCTCGCGCACATCGGCGATTCGCGCGCCTACCTGCTGCGCGACGGCGTGCTCAGCCGCACCACGCAGGACCACAGCTACGTCCAGCATCTCATCGACACGGGCCGCATCACCCCGTCCGAAGCGAAGAACCACCCGCAGCGCAACGTCGTCATGCGCGTCCTCGGCGATTTCGACATCGACCCGCACCCGGACATCGCCATCCTCAAAGCGCACCCGGCGGACCGTTGGATGCTCTGCTCCGACGGCCTGTGCGGCGTGCTGGAGGACTCCACCATCGCCGAAACGATGACGGAACTGTCCGATCCGGCCGAATGCGCGCAGCGTCTCGTCGCGATGGCGTTGCGCGCCGGCAGCACCGACAACGTGACCGCGGTCATCGGCGACGCGACGCTCGCGCTCGACGCGCACGCGTTCGCGTTGCCGCACCAGACGCCGCTCGTGGGCGGTGCGGCGAGCGCCAGCCTCGAACCGCTCGCGGACATCGTCAACGAACCGGTCGCCACGGCACCCGCCCTGCGCGACGACGGCTCCCCCGCACGCCGCGCGGCCGCGCTCACGCAGGAGGCGCAACCCGAACCGCGGCCGGCGCCGCGCGTCGCACAGCCGTCGATCGTGCGCGAGGAGGAGGGCGAACGCAAGAACCCGGACACGGGCGAGATTCCCGTCGTGCAGAAAAGCGACGGCGTGGTCACCACCGATCCGAACGATCCCGCCGTCAAGCGCGCCATCCACGAGGAGAAGCTCGAACAGCGCAAGACCGAGCACGGCCGTCGCCGCAGGCGCCGCGTGGTGCTGATCGTCGTGATCGTCGCGCTGCTCGCCGCAATCGCGGGAGGCGTGTTCGGCGCATACCGGTACAGCCAGTCGAAATACTACGTCGGCGAGGCGGACGGCGTCGTCGCGATCTACCAGGGCGTGCCCACGAATCTTGCGGGGCTCGAACTGTCGCACGAGGTCGAACGCACCACAATCAAGGTGGCCGACCTGCCGTCCACGTGGCGTACGGAACTGCAGCAGGGCATCGTGCGCGACAGCCTCGGCGAGGCGCAGGACCACGTCAAGCTGATCCGTGACGAGCTGAAGTCGATGCAGCAGGCGCAGGCGGACGACGCGTCGAAGAACACGACGTCCGGCACGTCCGGCACGTCCGGGTCGAGCGAAACGCCGAAGGAAGGCGGGGACCAGCAATGATCGTCCTCCGCCTGCGTCAGATCGCGCTGCTGCTGGCATCGTTCGCGATCTGCGGCATCGCGTTCTACCAGATGTTCTACCGGGTCGACGGTTCGTTCCCCGGCGAATACGCGATGGCATTGGGCGTCACGGCCGCATTGTCGCTGGTCTTCTGGGTTCTCGTGCTCCGCTTCCTGCCGTATGCGAGCCAGGTGGTGCAGCCGTGCGTGCTGCTGCTCACCGGCATCGGCGTGGTGATGATCGCGCGCATCGACCATGAGAACGGGACGTCGGTGGCGCTGCGCCAGATCATGTTCGTGTGCATCGCCATCGTCCTGTGCTCCGCGCTGGTCATCGGGCTCAAGGACTACCGCGTGCTGCGCCGGTTCTCGTATGTGAGCATGGTCGTCGGCCTCGTGCTGCTGCTTTCCCCGATGCTTCCGGTGCTCGGCCAGGAGATCAACGGCGCGCGCATCTGGATCAGGATTCCGGGCGTCGGGCAGATTCAGCCGGGCGAGTTTGCGAAGCTGTTCCTCGCGTTCTTTTTCGCCGCATACCTGTTCGACCACCGCGACCAGCTGGCCGTGGGCGGCAAGAAGGTGCTGGGGCTCCAACTGCCGCGCATCAAGGACCTCGGCCCGATCGTCATCGTGTGGGTCGCTTCGATGGGCGTGCTCATCATGCAGCACGACCTCGGCACCTCGCTGATGTTCTTCGCGATGTTCGTCGCGATGCTGTACGTCTCCACCGGACGGCTGAGCTGGATCGTCATCGGCTTCATCGCCTTCGCCGCGGGAGCGGTGCTCGCCGCGAGCATATTCAGCCATGTGGGCGCCCGCGTGGACGCCTGGCTGCACCCGTTCGACCAGGAGCTCTACAACCGTGAATACGGCGGCTCCTACCAGATTGTGACCGGCCTGTTCGGCCTCGCCTCAGGCGGGCTGATGGGCACCGGGCTCGGACAGGGCCACCCGAGCATCACGCCGTTCGCGAACTCCGACTACATCTACGCCTCCGTGGGCGAGGAGCTGGGTCTCGTCGGCTGCATGGGCGTGCTCGTGCTGTACGTCATCATCATCGCCTCCGGGTTCGTCACCGCGATGAAGATCAAGGACGGTTTCGGCAAGCTCCTCGCCTCCGGTCTCGTGTTCACGATGGCGTTCCAGGTGTTCACCGTCGTCGGCGGCATCACGCTGGTGATTCCGCTGACCGGTCTGACCCTGCCGTATATGGCGGCCGGCGGCTCGTCGCTCATCGCGAACTACATTCTCGCGACGCTGCTCATCGTCATCTCCAACGCGGCGAACAAGCCCGCGCCGGACACCGATTCCGAAACGTTCCAGTACGAGGCGATGGCAGTCCTGCGCGACCACGAGCTCAAGGAGCGCGAGGCGGAACTCGCCGCGGCGCGCGACCTGCGCTCCAACGACGACGACACGCGCGACACCGCGGGCGACACCCCGATCGCGCCGATCGCGCCCGTGCGGACGTCGCTCGACCCGCGTGCGGCGTCCGCGGACGACGCGCGGCGCGCCGGCGGCGGGCGTCACGCCGCGCACGCACGTTCCAGCAGAGGAGGCGCCAGGTGAACAAGACCCTCCGACAGCTCTTCACCGCCGTGATCGTGCTGTTCACGATCCTCGGCCTGTCCACGACGATCATCACCGCAATCCGCGCGACCTCGCTCAACGCGGACACGCGCAACACGCGCGCCCTCTACCACGAGTTCGGCGCGCCGCGCGGCTCGATCCTCGCGGCGGACGGCACGGTGCTCGCCAAATCCGACCCGTCGAACGACGCGTTCAAATACCAGCGCTCGTACTCGAACGGCCCGCTGTACGCGCCCGTGACCGGTTTCTTCTCGATCAGCCAGCGCGCCGACCGCGGCGTCGAGGCGTCACGCAACTCGCTGCTCTCCGGCGAATCGGACAGCCTGTTCTGGCAGCGCATCAAGTCGACGCTCACCGGCAGCGACAACAAGGGCGCGAACATCGAGACGTCCATCAGCACCTCGCTGCAGCAGGTCGCGTACAACGCGCTCGGCAACCAGTCCGGCGCGGTCGTCGCGATCGAACCGAAGACCGGGCGCATCCTCGCGATGGTGTCGACGCCCAGCTACGATCCGAACGTGCTCGCCACGCACGACGGCAACGCGCTGACGGAGAACTACGCGAACCTCACGCAGGACCCGGCCAACCCGATGCTCAACAACGCGACGAGCCAGCTGTTCCCGCCCGGATCGACGTTCAAGACGGTCGTCGCCGCGGCGGCGCTCGAAACCGGCCAGTACCAGACGGACACGCAGATTCCCGCCGGCGCCAGCTACACGCTGCCCGGCACGGTCACGGACCTCACCAACGTGGACGCGCGCGCCAACGGCGCCAACAACACGATCTCCCTGGAGGACGCACTCGCCTACTCGTCGAACACCGCATTCGCACAGTTGGGCGTCGCGCTCGGGCAGGACAAGATCTCCGACATCGCCACGAAACTCGGCTTCGGCAGTTCGATCGTCGTGGACGGCACCGATTCGACCGGTTTGCCGATCAGGGCCGTGGCGTCGAAATATCCGACGTCGATGACCGACGACAAGCTCGCGCTCGCCTCGATCGGACAGGGCGACATGGTCGAGACGCCGTTGCAGAACGCGCTGATCGCCGCCGCCATCGCAAACGACGGCACGCTGATGCGCCCCACGCTCGTCGACCGCGTGCGCGCCAGCGACCTGTCCGTGCTGTCCGAGACGAAGGCCTCGACGATGTCCGAACCGTTCAGCGCGGACACGGCGAACAAGCTCACGCAGATGATGCAGGCGGTCGTCACCAAGGATTCGCCCTCGCTCGCCCCCGCAGGCGTGAGCGTCGCAGCGAAGACCGGCACCGCACAGACCGGCGTCGGCAACACCGGCATCGACGGATGGGTGATGGGCTTCGCCCCCGCCGACGACCCGAAGATCGCCGTGGCGGTGGTCGTGACCAATACCTACGGCTACGGCGTCGAAGCAGCAGGCCCGATTTTCCGTTCCGTACTCGAGGAGGCGCTCAAGCAATGAAACTGATCGAAGGACAGCTGATCCATCGCCGATACCGCCTCGACTCGCGCATCGCGAAGGGCGGCATGGGCGAGGTCTGGAAAGGCTGGGACATCCAGCTCGGCCGGCCGGTCGCCATCAAGGCGCTGCGCTCCGACCTGACCAACGCGGAGGCGAAGCTGCGCCGTCTGCGTGCCGAAGCGCACAATTCCGCGAACCTCGCGCACCCGAACATCGCCGCGTTGTTCGAATACTACGAGCATGACGGCATCGGCTTCCTCATCATGGAGTACGTGCCGTCGAAGTCCCTCGCGGACCTGTTCCACGAGAAGGGCGCGATGGACCCGCTGGAACTGCTGCCGATCCTCATCCAGACCGCGCGCGGCCTGTTCGTCGCGCACAGCCACGGCGTGATCCACCGCGACGTGAAGCCCGCGAACATCATGGTTTCGGACAACGGCGAAGTGAAGATCACCGATTTCGGCGTCTCCTACTCCACGAATCAGGAGCAGATCACGCAGGACGGCATGGTCGTGGGCACCGCCCAGTACATCTCCCCCGAGCAGGCGCAGGGCCAGCAGGCCACGCCGCAGTCGGACATCTACTCGCTGGGCGTCGTCGCGTACGAGGGCCTGTGCGGGCATCGTCCGTTCACGGGCGCCACGCCCGTCGACATCGCCGCCGCGCACGTGAACGATCCGGTGCCGCCGCTGCCGAACGACATCGACGTGCAGCTGCGCGAATTCGTCATGTCGATGCTGGCGAAGGATCCGCTCGACCGCCCGAAGGACGCGCTCGTCGTCTCGCGCACGCTCGCGCGCATCGAACGCCGCCTGCTCGACCAGCAGACCGAACTGAACGATGCCACCATCATCACGGGGCGCCGCCTGCCGCGCAGGATCTCCAGCACCCCGCACATCCCCCTCGTCTCATCGCCTGACAGGCGCGACGGCGGCCCCGCGGACGGCCGCGCGAACCAGCAGACGTTTTGGAAGGAGCAGCAATGAGCAACATGCCCTCTTCTCTGGCCCAAGGCCGCTATCAGCTGGGGCAGCTGATCGGCCGCGGAGGAATGGCCGAGGTGCACGTGGCCACGGATACGCGTCTCGGACGCACCGTCGCCATCAAGATCATGCGCGCCGACCTCGCCAATGACGAGATCTTCCTCAAGCGGTTCCGCCGTGAGGCGCACTCGGTCGCGCAGATGAACAACCCGAACATCGTCAACATCTATGATTCGGGCGAAGAGACCGTCGTCGGCGAGAACGGGCAGGCCGAACTCCTGCCGTACCTCGTGATGGAGTACGTGAAGGGACAGACCCTGCGCGACATCATCCGCGTGAACGGCGCGCTCTCGCAGCGCGACGCCGAACAGGTGATGCTCGGCGTGCTCAACGCGCTCGAATACTCGCACCGCATGGGCGTCATCCACCGCGACATCAAGCCCGGCAACATCATGATCTCCGAGCAGGGCATGGTCAAGGTCATGGACTTCGGCATCGCCCGCGCGCTCGACGATTCCGCCGCCACGATGACGCAGTCGCAGGGCGTGGTCGGCACCGCGCAGTATCTCTCCCCGGAGCAGGCGCGCGGCGAGACCGTCGATATGCGCTCCGACCTGTATTCGGCCGGCTGCGTGCTCTACGAGATGCTCACCGGGCGTCCGCCGTTCACCGGCGATTCGGCGGTGGCGATCGCCTACCAGCACGTCTCCGAAGTCGCGACGCCGCCTTCCGCGGTCGTGCCGGGACTGCCGAAGATGTGGGATTCGATCTGCGCGAAGGCGATGGCGAAGGATCGTCAGAACCGCTACGCCACGGCCGCCGACTTCAAGAACGACATCCTGACCTACATGAACGGCGGCGTGCCGGTCGCGGCGGCGTTCAACCCGCTCACCGATCTCGCGAACATGAAGGCGCGCAAGCAGGCCGAACAGGACGCCGCCACCGTGCCGCTCAACCCGAACGACAAGAACTCCACGCAGGCGTTCAACCCGGTGACCGGCCAGTTCGAGCAGGTGGCGCCGGCGGGCGTCGGCGCCGGGCAGTCGACGGCCGCGGCGGCCCGTTCGCGCGCCGCGCAGCGTGAGGCCGCGCTGAAGGCGAAGCGCAAGAAGCGCATCATCCTCGGCTCGGTGTTCGGCGGCCTCGTGGTCGTCGCGATCCTCATCGCCGTGTTCTTCGCGATGGGCGGCGAGAAGACGGTCTCGCAGACCGCCACCGTGCCGACGATCACCTCCGCGATGACCAAGGACCGCGCCAAGTCGACAATCGAGGCGGCGGGCTTCCAGTTCCAGGCGATGGTCGACACCGATTCGACCGAACCGGAGGGCACGTTCACGAAGCAGAGCCCGAAGGGCGGCGACAAGGCGCGCAAGGGCGCCACCGTGAAGGTGTGGTTCTCCGCCGGCCCGCAGAACACGACCGTGCCCGACGTGAAGGGCATGTCGCGGTCGGAGGCCACCGCCGAGCTGAAGCAGGCCGGGTTCAAGGTGATGTCCAGCGTGCAGACGGAAGACAGCGCCGACATCGAACAGGGCGCCGTGACGCGCACCGACCCGGCCGCAGGCACCTCGCAGCCGAAGGGCACATCGATCCAGCTGTGGGTCTCCTCCGGTATGACGACGGTGCCGGACGGCATCGTCGGGCAGAACAAGGACGCGGCGACGGCCTCGCTGCAGTCGCTCGGATTCACGGTGACGATCACCGAAGAGTATTCGGACACGATCGCCGCCGGCACGGTGATGAGCGTGAACCCCGGTTCCGGCACGTCCGTCGCGCAGCGCTCCGCCGTGACGATCGTCGTGTCGAAGGGCAAGGAGCAGACGACCGTGCCGAACGTGGTCGGTCAGACGTTCGCGTCCGCGAAGGCCCAGCTGGAGGCGCTCGGATTCACCGTGACGCAGTCCGGATCGACCGGGTCGACCGATAAGGTCACCGCGCAGAACCCGCCGGCCGGTCAGGCCGAGAAGGGCGCGACGATCACGCTCACCACGCAGGGGTCCTCAACCAACGAGGATTCGGATGATTCCGGGACGACCGGTTCCGGCGGCTCCAACAGCTCAGGTAACACCAGCGGAGGTAACGCGCAGTAGGCGCGCGCGCCCGCTCCACACAGGGGCTTCGTGCTCGGTGTGGAGCGATAACGCTCCACACCGGGGCTTCAGGATTCTTGTGTGGAGCAGGTGCGCTCCACACACTGAGCCCAAGCCGGTATTCGCAGCCTATGTGGAGCGATAACGCTCCACACTCGTGCCAGAATCCCCATATACGCCATGTGTGGAGAGCCCACTCTCCACACTTTCGCTCTTCTCCTTCATTACGCGTTGTGTGGAGCAATAATGCTCCACACAATCCTCAGCGAACCCCGTTCAAGCCTCGTGTGGCGCACGGCTGCTCCACACGCCACAATACGACCCTTGTGTGGAGCGAGGGCGCTCCACACAATGATTTCCGACCTGTCGCGAGGCACCTGTGGCGCCGCACGGCAGCCCCGTCACTTCACGACTTTGGGCTGAAGGCCCTGGGCCTTGGCCACGGCGTTGGTCTGGCCGCAGACGGCCAGCCAGTTGGCGAGCAACAGGTAGCCATCCTGCGTCATCACCGATTCGGGGTGGAACTGCACCGCGTACATCGGCTCGCCCTTGACGCGCAGCCCCTGCACGATGTGGTCCTCCTGCGTCCATGCGGTCAGCTCGAGCGTATCCGGAATGGAATCCGGTTCGACGGCGAGCGAATGATAGCGGGTGGCGGTCATCGGGTTCGCGACGCCCGCGAAGATCTCATCGTCGATGTGCTCGACGAGGCTCGTCTTGCCGTGCATGATCGTCGGCGCATGGTCGACCGTGCAACCGTAGACCTCGGCGAGCGCCTGCAGTCCCAGGCACACGCCGAACATCGGCTTGTGCTGCTTCGCGCACAGACGGATCATGCCTTCGCTGGCGCCGGAATCGGCGGGGGCGCCCGGGCCGGGACTGATGAGCACGCCGTCATAGCCGTCGGTCACATGCTCGTCGGACGGGTCGATCGCGTCGTTGCGCACCACGTCCACAGTGGCGCCGAGCGTTTTGAGATAGCCGACGATCGTGTAGACGAACGAATCATAGTTGTCGATCACGAGGATGCGGGCTGAATCGGTCACAATGGGCTCCTTACGGGCATACGGGCGTACTGTCCGCAAGTCTACTCGCGACCGGTCGCGCGCGGCGGCCGCAGGCCCGCGCCGCGGACGGACGGCGTGCGCGCGGCGCAACGCGAGCCGCGCGCGACGCGACGCACGCGACGCGGTCAGGAGACCGCGAAGTTGCTCATCTGCTGGAGGAACGGGATCGTCGTGGCCGCCCACGGGAACACCCATTCGAACAGGCTCGCGGACGCGGCCACGAGCAGCAGCGCGAGCAGCACCAGACGCACCGGCAGCACGCCGGGCTGCAGGCGCAGCAGACCGCCGTAGATGCTCGCGTCGGGGCGGCGGCGACGGCCCTCGCGGATGGCCGCGAGCACCGGCCAACGCCACGCGACGGCAGCGGCGATGAACAGGACGAGCCATGCGACGAGCGAGACCGCCACGACCGGCTTCATCGAGCCCATGCGCGCGGGCAGCGACATGGCGGTGGTGCTGTTGCTGGCGAACTTCACCTTGCCGGCGGCGTCGGTGGTGGCGAGTTCCTGCGGGATTCCATCGGACACCTTCGCCCAGTACTTGAGTTCGCCCCACACGATCCAACGATGCGTCGGAGTGGAGTATTTCGGCTCGCACGTGGTGAGGGTGATCATGCGTTTGGTGGCCTGCTGGCCGCTGTTGAACGGGTCGGGCGCGATCACGTAGACGTCTTCCGGCAGCACGATCTTGTACTTCGTGTACGTGTACACGTACCAGTAGTCCTGCGTGCGCACGATGATCGGGTCGCCTTCCTTGAGCTTGTCGACGTCGCCGAGCGGCTCGCCGTAGCCGTTGCGGTGGCCGGCGATGGCGAAGTTGCCGACCTGCCCGGGCAGCTGCGTGTTCTCATAGTGGCCAAGGCCGTGGCGGGCCAGCTGGGCGGCGTCCGTGCCTTCGACGACGTTGCGCTGCCATCCCTCGCCGAAGCGTGGAATGTACAGCTGGGCGATGAGGTCGCCGTAGCTCGCCTTCTCCGGCTGCACGGGAGCGTCGCCCTGCTGCGCCTTCGCGATCGTCGTCTCGCCGCCGCCGGCGGACGGGTCGGACCAGGAGACCTGCTGGCGGGTCTCGACCTGCGTGCGTTCCGCCTCGACGCCGGTCCACCACATCTGCCAGACGATGTAGAGCGCGCAGATCGCGGCGAGGGTGATGAGGATCTCCGCGAAGACGCCGATGGCCTGCCATACGGGGCCGTTGCGGCGGGCGGTGTTGGGGTTGGAGTTGGGGTTGGCGCGGCCGCGCGGGTTGGAGGCGCGGCGGGTGTACGCGCGATTGGCGCGGCTGAAGTCGTCGTCGTCGGGGTCGCTGTAATCGGCGAGATCCGGCCCGCCGGCATACTGCGGCGGCATCGGTACGTTCGGTACGCCGCTCGGTGTGCCCGGTGCGTTCGGTGTGCTGCGCGATCCGTGACGTGCGCTGTGCTTCATCGTTTATTCCCCTTCCGTCGCGGATTGACCCGTGGCTGCGGCATCCGCATCATCCGTGGTGGATGCGCTGCCGTTTGTATCGTTCGTGTCGTTCGTATCGTTCGTGCCGGACGTGCCGCCGCTTCCGTTGGACGTGCTGGACGTACCGGACGTACCTTTGACCACTGCGGCGTACTTGAGCGGCTGAAGCAGCGACGGCGTCTCGTCGAAGGTGAGCGTCTTCTTGCGCTCCACCTTCCACCCCAGACCGAACGCGCTCACATACTGTTTGTAGATGCCGATGGCGCGCGAATCGTCGAGCGCCTTCTCGAGCTCGTCCGGATCGCCGATGGCGGAGATCGTGAACGGCGGCGAATACTTCTTGCCGTGCAGCGAAACGACGTTGCCGGAGCAGATGATCGCAGAGTTGAACAGCATGCGCTGGTCCATGAACTGCATCGAATCGGCGCCGCCCGCCCACAGCGCGTTGATCACCGCCTCGAGATCCTGCTGGTGGATCACGTATTTGTCGATGTCCTCGCTGGAACCGGACGAGTCCACCGCCTGCTCCCACATCGGCGAATCGTCGAGCGTGACACTGATGCCGGGGCCCTCCACCTTCGGCAGCGTCGTGCCGGTGCCGGAATCCTCACTGGTGGCGGGGGTGTCGCTGTTCTTCGCCGTCAGTTCGGTCAGCGTGCTGATGTCGGAGCTGAGCTTCTTCACATCGGCGGAAAGATCGTTGACCTCGGCGACACGCTGCTCGATCAGCTCGGCCGTGTCCGAATTGACGGTGGCGGTGCGGTTCGCCCGCAGATTCGCGGTGAACAGGTAGCCGGTGAGTGCCACGACGACGACCACGGCGACGCTCCCCCACAGGGAGCGTTTCGCGATATGCTTGCCGCCATGTCTGGCCATACCGTCGCCTTTCCTTCGCGTTCCCGAGGCCGTACGGACGACTCGCTTGCGCCTTACACCTCACGACTCGGAAACCATGCACCATCCACGACTCCGCCCAGTTGCGAACATCATGGCGGGCATTATTCGTCGGTTTCGAGTGTAACCACTATTATGACTTCTAGCCTATTGAAATGGAGACTACGCTGATGGCTGACGAAGAGCTCAACGAGAAGGATCAGAAGGACTGGCAGGCCGCGACGGACGCGACTGATGCCTCCTCCGAGACGAAGGATGCGAAGGATGACGGCTTCGCCGTGGACATGGATCAGGTCGAGGCTGTCCTGAACGCCACAGTGGACAAGTCCTCGATGACGCCGCAGATGCGCCGCATGATGGCGCGCCAGGAGGAGAACACCAAGCGCGTCGAAGAGACGATCAAGGGCACCAAGTCCAACCCGCGTTGGTTCGTGCCGCTGTTCTGCGTCCTTATGGTCATCGGTCTCGTGTGGGTGGTCTGCTACTACCTGACCAGCAACTATCCGATTCCGAACATCGGCGCTTGGAACCTGCTCATCGGTTTCGTGATCATCATGATCGGCTTCCTGATGACGATGTGGTGGCGCTGAAGCCGCATGATGGTGCGGTGGCGCTGAAATGGCGCTGAGGCCTCTCGCCTGATCGGGTGGTTGTGCCGGGTGGTTGCACGGCCGTGTTGTGTGGTGAGGCTATGTTGTGCGATGCGGCCGTGCGACGACGATTATGTTACCGTGGCCTTGCATAGGCGCCGCGCATAGTGGCCTTGCAGCTGTCAGGGCACAGTGACTATGCAATATGGCCTTGCAGCAGAGACGCGCAATATGGCCGTGCGACATAATCACGAACTGGTCGTGCCCAATGGGCACGACCGTCGTATATATGGCCGTCACCCAACCCATATCCGGGCGAATTCATGGGTGAGGAGGAAAATGGCCGTCCCTCAACCGCACAATCACGCGAATAGACACTGAGGGCAGAATCCCGCCATGCCGAAATCGTTGGAAAATAGCCATTCCCGCATAATGCCGCATAAAGCAGGTCAACAACGATTCCTCCCTCAACTCAAAAAGTCAGACTTCACCAGTTGAGGGAGAACTGGCGCCCATGCCCAGGACACCACGTCAAACACGCGCCCCAACCAAACGGCCACCGGCCTCTATCGACAATAACCGCTGGTTCCACGCCACCAAATACTCAGCAGTGGAACTCACACTGGAAACCAAACGATGCATCGGTAGACAAACTTCCGGCGAAGGCCACCAAACGCAGTCAAGGGCAAGTCATCGACAGAGAGTCATCCCTTCGCAAACCGGCTACTCCATCGCAGACCGGCCGTACCGTCGCAAGCCGTCAACGCATCTTCGCGAATGGCCATTCCGTCGCAGATGATCCGTTCCCTTTACAGGGAAAAACAAGGAACCAGACTGCGTTCGCACTTCTCCGTGCTGTTGGCACCGAGCCGGAATCGAACTCTGACGCGGCGCGCGGGCATATCACCACTCGATGCCGTATTCGGCGTACAGGTAAGAGTCGTACTGGCGGTCAGTGGAGGCGTTGTCGGTATGGTGCGCGTCCTGGTACATGGTGTTCGTGTTCATCATCATTCCTTTTCCTAGCTTCATCGATATCGCTTCAGGTATATCGCCACCGTGTTGCGAACTGATGTGACTTCCGCAAATCACAGGTGAATTCGCAGCGAACACCCCCACTCCCCTCACACCCCACACCCATGGTGCGGTAACACAATTCCTCCACAACCCCGGAATTGCAACGTTTTCGCCCTCTAACGCCAAAGTGGTTTACCGCACCATGGGAGAAGGCCTGGGAGAATGCGGGCATATGTGGATAACTGGCGGGGAATGTTATCCACAGTTATCCACAAGGGCGGATGCGTTGAAAATACTGGGATAACGAACTCTTCCCACATAGTTATCCACAAGTTATCCACAGTTGTGCACACCTTATCCACCGCTTATCCACCGAAGTCCACAGGTTATCCACCGTCAGGCACCACGATATGCACCACGCAGCGTAGTCCACGGTAGATAGCGACGTTGTGGATAACTCGGCGCACATCTTATGCACACGTCGTCATCGTTGAAATTGCAACGATTCCAGCAGTTATCCACTGTACATATCCACTGTTGTCCACCGGTTATCCCCCACTTATCCCCAAGTTATCCACACGGTTTTCCACATTTGTGGAAAACTACACTGATGTGATTCAACCTATGGAGGCCGGATAAAAAACTGGACGCCTTGGCGTCCGGATTGGCGTCCGTGATGTATTCGCAGGAGATGAGGTCGCGTGTCCTTGATCTGCATGTTGTGGATGGCCCGCGCGCGATAGCGAGGACGGAGAGCATGCCCACGCGCGTCCCAACACTGCGGCACGCAACGACACAATCGGCACGCGACGGACCACGCCTATGCGGTCCGCGACGTTCACGCCAGACGCGGCGCGCACAGGAGCATGACGGCGACGAGCGCGACGACCACCACGGAACCGTAGATCCACATGCGCACGGTGAAGGAGCGTCCGCGCAACTGAGGCACGCCCGCGATAAGCAGCCACGTGAGCACGCCGCCGACCACGAATCCCCCGACATGCGCCTGCCATGCGATGCCGCCGACCACGAACGGCAGCAGGAAGTTGATCGCCATCCAGATCATCATCGAACGGATGTCTTCACCGACGCGTCGGTACACGACGAGCACCGCGGCGAACAGACCGAACAATGCGCCGGACGCGCCGTATGCCGCGGTCATCCAGTCGCCCGTCAGCCGCGACCAGACGAGCATGCCGACGGCGCCACCGAATCCGGAGATCAGGTAGAGGGCGAGGAAGCGCCAGTGGCCCATCAGACGTTCGAGCATCGGGCCGACGGACCAGAGCGCGAGCATGTTGAACAGGATATGCATGAAGTTCGGCGCGTGCAGGAACATCGAGGTGAGGATGGTCCACGGCTTGACGAGCATCGTGAGCGGCATGACCATGCCGGAGCCGACGAACGCGCTGAACGCACGCGGCGCGACGAGCGAAAGCAGCATCTCCACCACCCACACGGCCACGCACAGGATGATGATGGACCAGACGATGACGGGCCCACCGTTGCGCCATTCGTACTGGATCTGCCGTTTCGTCGGGAATCGCATATGCATGATGCCATCGTAGCGGCCGGACGGGAACGTTCACAGCCACGGAGAATACCGGTGTCGTTCCACCCAATCCACACATAACCACGCCTATGATGTAAGGCAGGGTCGGCTTGAACGGACAGGTCGACGAGAATGGGAAAGGAGCCGTCATGGAGAACAAGTCGTCCAACGGTTGGAAATTCTTCGCATTGCTGTTCGGTGCACTGCTCGCCGGCCTGGTGGGTCTGTACATCTACAAGCAGCAGAACCCGGATTACGACCCGTGGGAGGAGCCGTGGGAGAACAGCTCGTCTCCGGTCGATCTCGGGCTGGACAAGGCCAAGGACGAGGCCGCCCCTGCCGAGGACGCTCCCGAGTCCGTCGCAGAGGCCGAGGCCTGATTCGCGGACTACGCATACGCAGTGAGCCCCCGCAACCCGATGGTTGCGGGGGCTCACTTGTTGCCCAAGTCACTCAGCCGTGCTGGTTGGCACGCCCTAGCGCGTGCCAACCAGCGACAGCCGTGAGGCAGGGA
>NZ_BCFK01000010.1 GCF_001417815.1 Bifidobacterium aesculapii | reverse complement strand
TGCGCTCCAAGTAATCCTCCATCGAGCGGTCCGAGCTGAAGTAGCCGGAGTTCGCGACGTTGAGGAGGGCCTTGCGGTTCCACTCGAGCGGATCCTTGTAGAGCTTCTCAATCTCGGCCTGGATGTCGGCGTAGGCGGAGAAGTCGGCGAAGGTCATGAACCAGTCCTTGGTCAGCCAATCGGCGACGAGCGGCGCGTAGGCGTTGCGGTCGCCGTTGGAGAAGGTGCCGTTGGCGACGAGTTCGACGGCCTGCTTGAGGCGCGGGTCGGCCTCGTAGTACTTGGCCGGATCGTAGCCTTCGGCGTAGAGCTTCTCGACCTCGTCGACGGTCATGCCGAAGAGGAAGAAGTTCTCGGCGCCGACCTTCTCGCGGATCTCGACGTTCGCGCCGTCGAGGGTGCCGACGGTGAGGGCGCCGTTGAGGGCGAACTTCATGTTGCCGGTGCCGGAGGCTTCCTTGCCGGCCTGGGAGATCTGCTCGTCGAGCTCGGTGGCCGGGATGAGGTTCTGGGCCATCTCGACGTTGTAGTTCGGGAGCATGTAGACGGCGAGCTTGCCCTTGAGGTCCGGGTCGTTGTTGACGACGCGGGAGACGTTGTTGATGAGCTCGATGGTCATCTTGGCGAGGTAGTAGCCCGGGGCGGCCTTGGCGCCGAAGAACACGGTGCGCGGCTGGAGGTCGGCGAGCTTGGCGGTGCCGTTCTTGATGGCGGCGTACTGGGAGATGACGGCCAGGATCTTGAGGCTCTGGCGCTTGTACTCGTGCAGACGCTTGACCATCGTGTTGAACAGGGTGTTCTCGTCGATGTCGATGCCGTAGTGGCGCTTGGCGAAGGCGACGAAGTCGTGCTTGTTGGCGTTCTTGACGGCGGCGAACTTCTTGACGAACTCATCGTCCTGCGCGAGCGGGACGAGGCCCTGGAGCTTCTCGAGGTCCGCGACCCACGTGTCGGTGCCGAGGCCCTCGGTGATGAGGTCGGACAGACGCGGGTTGGCGAGCTTGACGAAACGACGCGGGGTGACGCCGTTGGTCACGTTGGTGAACTTGTCCGGGTAGACGTCGGAGAAGTTCTTCAGGGTGACGTCCTTGAGGAGCTGGGAGTGCAGCTCGGCCACGCCGTTGACGTGGGAGCCGCCGTAGGTGGCGAGGTAGGCCATGCGGACGGCGTCACCGGTGTAGATGCGCATGTCTTCGATGGTCTCGTCGGCCACGCCCTTGTCCTTGAGCTCGTCCTCGAACTGCTCGTTGATCTTCTTGATGATCTCAAGGTGACGCGGCAGCAGTTCGCCGATGAGGCTGGCCGGCCAGACCTCGAGGGCCTCCGGCAGCAGCGTGTGGCAGGTGTAGTTGAAGGTCTTCTGGGTGATGGACCACGCCTCGTCCCACTCGTAGCCGTACTCATCGATGAGGATGCGCATGAGCTCCGGGATGCCGATGACCGGGTGGGTGTCGTTGAGCTGGAACGTGATCTTGTTCGGGAAGGTGGTGAGGTCCGGCTTGTCCTGGCCCGGGTAGAAGACGCGGATGGCGTCGTGCAGGGAGGCGGAGACGAAGAAGTACTGCTGCTCGAGGCGCAGCTCCTTGCCGACCTTGGTGGAGTCTTCCGGGTAGAGGATCTTGGAGATGTTCTCGGCCTTGACCTGCGGCTTGACGGCGTCGAGGTACTCGCTCTTGTTGAAGGTGAGCAGGTCGAACTCGTCGTAGGACTTGGCGGTCCACAGGCGCAGCGTGTTCACGCGCTGGGACTTGTAGCCGGGCACCAAGTAGTCGACCGGCACGGCGCGCACGGACCACGCCGGCTTCCAGACCTTCTTGCCGTTCTCGGTGACGACCTCGCCGCCGAAGGAGACCTTCTGGGAGCGGTTGTAGTCGATGTGGCCCCACGGCTCCTCGTTGGTCAGCCAGTAGTCCGGAGTCTCCACCTGCTTGCCGTTCTCGTCGAACGTCTGCTTGAAGATGCCGTACTTGTACTGGATGCCGTAGCCGAAGGCCGGCACGCCGAGGGAGGCGAGGGAGTCGATGAAGCAGGCGGCGAGACGGCCGAGGCCGCCGTTGCCGAGGCCCGGCTCGTATTCGGCGTCGACGACGTCCTTGGGCTCGAAGCCGAGCGCTTCGACGGCGGCGTCGAACTGGTCGGTCAGGCCGGCGTTGAGCAGGGCGTTCTCGAGCTGCTTGCCCATGAGGAATTCGGCGGACAGGTAGCCGACGGCCTTGGTGTTGCCGTTGACGGTGTCGGCCTGAGTGGTGAACCAAGCGTCCTGCAGGTGGTTGCGCACGGCCTTGGAAACAGCGACGTACACGTCGGCCGCAGTGGCCTGCTCGACGGTGACGCCCTGGGTGTACTTGAGTTGTTCACGAATCTCGTCGGCGAACTGCTCTGCCGTGACGGGAGACTTCGGAGCGGTGATCTCGGTCATATTTCTCGTTTTCCTTCCGGGGAGGGACTTCCCTGACCATATTAGAGCTCGTCAACAGACGGAACCCAACCCACACATGAACAGTGCGTTACATTCGCACTGCATCGTGCATACGTTTTCATGGTCAACGATTCTCACCATACTACGTAGCCTGCACGAACGGAACTGCGCAAGGCTCGTCGCGGCACGACGCGGTGCGCCGGCGCACCGGCGACGCACGCGACAATGCCTCACGCGTGCATAATGGCGGTATGGCAGTGATTCTGGAGAAAGACCTGGCGCGCGGTCGCCACGCATACGACGCGTGGCGCGACGCGGCGCACGAGATGCTGGCCGAGGCCGGGACAGACGGCACGGACGCGGCGGCAATCGACCATGACGAGCGAACCGTTTCCGCACGACTGGCCATCGCGCCGCAACTCCCCCGCCCCACCATGGCGATGGCGGTACGCTACTCGCTGTTCCTGTTGGAACGCAAAGCGCCCGGACCGGGCGTGGAGGTGCGCGTGGCGCCATGGGGCGCCGTCAAGATTCTCGACGGGCCGGCGTCCGACCCGCACAACCTCACACCGCCGGACGTCGTCGAACTCGAGCCGAGCGTATGGCTACGCGTCGCCACGGGCGTGACTACGTGGGTGGAAGAGAAGGAGGCCGGGCATATCAGCGCGGTCGGAGAACGCGACGACTTGGGCTGGTTGCTTCCCCTGCACGATTGATGCGCGTTCAATCAGCACGCGTTCAATCAGCACGATCACACGTAATCGGAACGAGCGCACGACGCGATCAATCGGCACGTGCGAGAGGCAGCGGAACCGTCAGTCCTTCTTGCGCTTGAGCGCGCTGGGAACCGGCATCGGAATCGGCTTGTGCGGTTTCGGTGCCGCAGCGGCAGCCGGCTTGGCCGCGGGGAATTCGCCGCTGGTCGCCTTCGCCGCGGCTTCGGCCGCCCACTTGGCGTATTCGTCGAGATCATCTTCGGCAGGGGCGCCGGACACGGCCTCGGGCTGGCTCGCTTCATGGTCGTCGCCCGCTGCGGCGCCCACGTAGTGGCCTTCATAGTGGTCATCAAGATCGGCGAAAGGATCGACGGAACCAGTGCCCGGCTCCTGACCGCTTAATTCCTTGGCAAGCTCGTCGTAATCGGTGTCGGTTGTCAGATACTTGAGCTTACGGGCTATTTTCTGCTGTTTGGCTTTCTGACGTCCGCGGCCCATGTGACCCCCTGAAAATAATGCTTGCTATCAATTCATCAACTAAGTAGCGTACCACTTATCCATCCCCATGGGCTTGTCGGCTCGCGCTTTTACGATAAAAGCGATATTTTGCACGGTTTTGACACAACCCGCCCAGCCGGCCGTACGGCGAACCAACGCGACGGCGGCACCGGGCGGACTGCCACATCAAGTTCGAAAAGGACGACGAGTATGACGGACGAAACGCAGGAGCCGCAGATCACCGCGGCCGGCAACGAGATGAGCGCAAGCTTCCTGGCGGCGAAGAAACGCTCCGATGCGACGCTCGCCAAGCTTGAGGCCGACCCGGGCAAGTTCACGATGCTCACCGGCGACCGCCCGACCGGCCGTCTGCACCTCGGCCACTACTTCGGCTCCATCAAGGAGCGCGTGGCCATGCAGAACAAGGGCGTCCACTCGAACATCATCATCGCCGACTACCAGGTCATCACCGACCGCGACACCACCGAGCACATCCAGGACAACGTCCTCAACCTCGTGCTCGACTACATGGCCGCCGGCATCGACCCGAACAAGACGATGATCTACGCGCATTCCGCCGTGCCCGCCGAGAACCAGCTGCTGCTGCCGTTCCTCTCGCTCGTCACCGAAGCCGAGCTGCACCGCAACCCGACCGTCAAGTCCGAGATGGAGGCCTCCGGCCACGCGCTGACCGGCCTGCTGCTCACCTACCCGGTGCATCAGGCGTGCGACATCCTCTTCTGCAAGGCGAACGTCGTGCCGATCGGCAAGGACAACCTGCCGCACATCGAGATCACGCGCACCATCGCCCGCCGCTTCAACGAGCGCTATGCGAAGAAGCACCCGGTGTTCCCTGAGCCGGCCGCGATCCTCTCGGACGCCCCGGAGATCCCGGGTCTCGACGGCCGCAAGATGAGCAAGTCGTACGGCAACTCCATCATGCTGGGCGCCACGGCCGAGGAGACCGCGAAGCTCATCAGGAAGAGCCCCACCGATTCCGAGCGCACCATCACCTTCGATCCCGTGAACCGTCCTAAGGTCTCCGCGCTGCTCACCACCGCCGGCCTCGTCACCGGCCGTGATCCGAAGGAGATCGCCGCCGAGATCGGCTCCGCCGGTGCCGGCGCGCTCAAGGCGTACGTCATCGAATCGGTCAACGAGTTCCTCGCCCCGCATCGCGAGCGTCGTGCCGAACTCGCCAAGGACATGGATGCCATCCGCGACGTGCTGCACGACGGCAACAAGCGCGCCAACGCCATCGCCGAGGAGACCCTCGACCAGGTGCGCGAAGCCATGGGCATGAAGTACTGAGCGAAGTACTGAGCGAAGTACTGAAACACTGAACGCGGGCCGCCGCAGCGCCGATTCTTCGGCCGGTCTTCGATTCCGAAGGCCCGGTGTCGTCTGCACCCACGCTGATGACGGGTGCACACGACACCGGGCCTTGTCCGTTCGCTGCACGGAACGCCTTCGGCGCTCCCCCGGCACCGGTTCCCCGTTCCATCATCCCGGCCCTGATCATGAGGCCGGTTGCAGTAGCCCGTCTCGGGGCCGTCTCGGGGCCATCTCAACTTGAAGGGGTACATCGGAGGTCCGGTGAACACCCATCTGCGTTACAAGGGGTGCCGAGCGGGTCGTATCCCGGTGGAATATGCCGTTTATGAGCCCAATAGGGGCAAGTTCACCCCAGAGGGGAACCCCTCGAAGGCCACATAGAGGTTCGGAGCCGAGACGATGTACCCCTCCGAACGCAGTTAGCGACATGCAAGCTCGCCCTCGCCCGCTATACGCACCGTTTGCATCCGCACAAACGATACGGGCCACACAAGCCACACCCTGTACCGCCCCCGCACACACCAGGCCAACACATACGAACCACATGGCCGCCCCACGCGTCACACGCCGTACAAGCCATACACGCCACGCACGCATCATGTGCTTCGCACCCCGTACGGCCAAGCTATGCGTATTCATAGGCCACACCCTCGGAATCGGGCTCGACGGGCGAGACCGGCGCCAACGGTCTGAAGCCCATCCGCTCATACAACGGTCTGCGCCTCGTCGATCGGGCATCGCATACCTGCCGGATGGTCCTGCGCTTCGTCAACATGACTTCCCTGCCGGTTACTTCCCGCACATGTTTCGCAACCCTCCCGGCAAGGCGCTCCTCTTCGTCCGCTCCGCCGATGTCCAGCTTCGTCACCTGCACATACCGCCATCCGGCGTCCTCGATCAGTTGCCGTCTCGTCACATCGTTGAGCCACTGCCCCGCATGGTGCGAGCCCTCGTATTCGATGCAGATCATGAACTCGGGGTACGCGAGATCCAAATACAGGCGCCGCCCGTTGACGACGACCGGGTAATTCACCTGCGGCATGTCCAACCCATACCGCGGCATCACCAGTCGCGTTCGCGTCTCCATCGAGGAATCGGTGCCGCTTCTCGCCAGCCGCAATGCGCGGCGGCAATTCGCATAGCCTCGGAACAATCTACCGCTGCCGGCTTCGAACGCCGAATCCTGCGCATAGGATCGGGCGCCGTCGAGATAGGCGATCAGCTCCTCCACCGTCGTCCGGCGGAGACGACGGTCACGTCGCATCATAGAATCCGCGAGCACGATCAGTTCCTCCAGATCCAAGTACGCCGCGAACATCGCCCACGTGCAGGCCGGAGCGACGCAGACGAACCGCCGATCGATGCAGACCGTGTCCATCGGGAACGGCCATACCACAGCGGCGACACCGTCGACCCGGTATTTCCGATTCGCATGAGGCACTGCGACCATGATGCGCCGGTTCAATCTCGTATGACCGTACGGCAACCGGGGCATCTCTATGGCTTCGAGCTCCAATGCCGTCGTCAGCGCATACGGAGGGCGCCATGTGCTGCGCTTCTGCAGATCGGCGCATTGCCGCATCCGCTGATGTTTCACCTCGGCCAATGCCGCAACGGCCTTCGACTCGCCCATACGTCCACCCTTCGCCGTTCATCCATCGTCGCCGGGCACTCCGTCATGCCCGGGCTTGCCCTTCAGTGTATGCGGCATTCGCATTGTTGAGGAACCGGCTCACCTTCCGGCCGCTGATTGTGGATAATCCCGTGGATAACCGCTGAACCTGTGCTGGGACGCTCCGCCCGGGGCCGTACGCCAACCGACCGGATTGAGGTTCCCTGCCCGGTGCCGCGAGGGCCAGCCTACGCCCGACTCAAGTGCGGACTACGCCGGAGCCGAGCCAAGTGCGCATACACCAGAAGCCGCGGGCACCCCCTACCGCCCGCAGAATCATCGGGCCGCATATCGGTATCGGGCACGTCCGAGACAGCGCGACGGCAGGAATCGTGCCCATGGAACGAAAAACGCATGTGAACGCGCACAGTGCGGTGGCATGATATCCGGTATGACTACCGTACGTATCGCCAACGCCGGGATTCCCGGCACGTCGGAACGTGTGGACCTGCTTGTCCGTGACGGGGTCATCGCCTCCGTCACGCCGGCGGCCCCCGCGCCGACGACCCCCGCACCAGCCGCCGCGCCCGCCACCAACAACACCCAGCCCGCCACCAACAACACCAACGCCTCCCACCCCGGCACCAACACCATCGACGCCTCCGACCTGTGGGTCATCCCCGGCCTCATGGACTGCCACACGCATTTCACGCAATGGTCGAAAACCCTCGGCCGCCTCGACCTCATCGACGCGCGTTCCGCCGCCGAGGCGATGGCGATGCTGCGGGCGCATCTCGACGCCCGCCGCGCGGCCGGCACCCTCGATCCGAACACGTTCGTGGTGGGCATGCGCTTCCGCCACTCCCTGTGGGCGGATGACGCGCAGCCCACGCTCGCCGCGATCGACGCCGTGGCCGGTGAGCAGCCGGTGGCGCTGTCCAGCGCGGACATGCACTGCGGTTGGGTGAATTCCGCTGCGGCCCGCCGTCTCGGCGTGTATGCGGACTCGCACACCGGGCTCGTCGGCGAGCTCGAATGGTTCGACGCCTACACGAAGTTCGACAAGGCGCCGGGCGCCGCCGAGGAGACGAATCGGCTGCTGCGCGAGGCCGAGCGTGACGCCGCGTCCAAGGGCGTCACGGGCATCCGCGACTACGAGATGGCGGAGAACGTCGACACGTGGACGGCTCGGTTCGCCGCCGGCATCGACCGGCTGCGCGTGGCCGCCGGTGTCTACCCGGAACGGTTGGAGGCGGCGGTCCGCGCCGGCTGGCGCACCGGCATGCCTCTGCCCGGCAGCCGAGGCCTGGGCACGGTCGGCGCGATGAAGCTCATCGCCGACGGCTCGCTCAACACGCGCTCCGCCTACTGTTCGACACCGTATTCGGGCATCACCCCGGCGACGTACGGCAGGCTCAGCTACACGCCGAGCCAAATCGCGCGGTATATGCGTCTCGCCACGCAGCACGGTTTCGCCATCGCCTGCCACGCGATCGGCGACGAGGCGAACGCGATCGTGCTCGATGCGGCGGCGCTCACGCATGCGCATGGCTCCATCGAGCACGCGCAGATGCTGCGCCGCGAGGATATTCCGCGTCTGGCCGCGCTCGGCCTGGAGGCGAGCGTCCAGCCGCAGCATGCGGTGGATGATCGCGATGTGATCGGCCGGTTCTGGGCGCATCCGGCGGGCGTGCCGTACGCGTTCGGCGCGTTGCACGCGGCCGGAACGCGTCTGCGGTTGGGTTCGGACGCGCCGGTTGCGCCGCTTGACCCGTGGATGGCGATTGCGGCGGCGGTGTTCGGCACGGAGAGTTCCGCGCGCGAGCCGTTCCAGCCGGAGCAGCGTCTGCCGGTGCGCGTCGCGTTGGCCGCGTCGACGGCCGTCGGCCGCGACCGGCTGCGCGTGGGCGATGCGGCCGATTTCGCGTTGCTCGACGCCGATCCGTATGCGGCGCATACGCCGGAGGCGATGCGGGCGATGGCGCGGCATGTCGCGATGACGTTCCTCGCAGGGCGACGCACGTACTGACGCCGCCTGGCGCAGCCTGGCGCCACCGGGGCGACGCGGCTACTTGCCGCGCACCTCGGATTCCATGGCTTCCATCGGCTCGTCGACGAGGACGGAGCCGGAGGGCAGTGTGCCGGGCAGCGGGTCGTCCATGTAATGGTCGAATTCGTAGAGCATCTCGTCGCTCGGCCGGCGGGTGAGCAGCGAGACCACGACGATGCACAGCAGCGAGATGAGGAACGCGGGCAGCAGCTCGTAGATCGCGAACACACCGCCAAGCGGCTTGATGAGGTTGTGCCACACGAGCACGGTGGCGGTGCCGGAGATCATGCCGGCGACGGCACCTGCCTTGTTCGCGCGACGCCAGTACAGCGCGCACAGCATGAGCGGGCCGAAGGACGCGCCGAGGCCGGCCCACGCGTAGGAGACGACTTGGAAGATCGACGAATTCTGGTCGTAGGCGACGAGGATGCCGAACAGGAACATGACGATGAGCGTCAGGCGCGCGACGATCATCACCTGGCGGTCGGTGGCCTTCCGGTGGAAGAGCCCGCGGAAGATGTTCTCGCCCATCGCGGAGGCGCCGATGATCATGTACGAGGAACTGGAGCTCATCGACGCGGCGAAGATGCCGGAGACGACGATGCCGCACACGAAGCTCGGCAGCAAGGTCTGCGCGAGCACGATGAAGATGGTCTCGGCGTCGGTGGCGGTAAGCAGGTGCGTGGGCATCATCGCGCGGCCGACGAGGCCGATGCACACGGCGCTGCCGAGCGAGAGCACGCACCAGCCGGTGGCGATGATGCGCGACTTGCGCACCTCCTCGACGCTGCGGATCGACAGGAAGCGCACGAGCACCTGCGGCATGCCGAAGTAGCCGAGGCCCCACGCGAGCATCGAGACGATGGTGATGATGCCGTAGTCGGAAGGGGTTCCGAAGACCGCACGCCCGGCTTCGACGAGCTGCTGCCCCGAGGTCGGGTCGAGCTGCGGCGCGGCGACCTGCGTGCCGGACAGGAAGCCCGGAATCGAGCGCAGGAACGCGACGGTGTTGCCGATGCCGCCAGCGTTGGCGACGGTGCCGATGAACACGACGGCGAGCGCGAAGAACATGAGCACGCCTTGGATGAAGTCGGTCATCACGACGGACAGGTAGCCGCCGACGATGGTGTACACGAACACGACGAGCGCGCCGAGGATCATCATCAGGTGATAGTCGAAACCGAAGAGCGCGTGGAACAGTTTGCCGACGGTCACGAAGCAGCTGCCGACGTACACGCAGAAGAAGACGAGGATGATGAGCGCGGCGATCGTGGAGATGACGCCGCACTTGTCGTGGAAGCGCTTGGCGAAGAAGTCGGGGATGGTGATCGCGTCGCCGGCGACGACCGAGTAGCGGCGCAGGCGGCGGGCGACGATCTTCCAGTTGAGGTAGGTGCCGATGGCGAGGCCCAGCGCGGTCCACAGCGGGTCGGCGGCGCCGGTGAAGTAGGCGAGGCCGGGCAGTCCCATGAGCAGCCAGCCGGACATGTCGGAGGCTTCGGCGGAGAGGGCTGTGAGCCACGGTCCGACGCCGCGGCCGCCCGCGAAGTACTCCTTGGACGAGGAGTTGGACCGTTTCGAGTAGATGAATCCGATGGATAGCATGGCCGCGAAATAGATGACCATGGCCAGGAGGATCCAGAAATCGTTCGCCACCGCTAACCGCCTTCAATCGTGCATGCCGGGGCATGCCGTGCAAATCACATGGGGATGTCAGACATTCGACGTTCCACGGGAGTGCGGACAATCTCGCGAATCCGTCTCAGATGTTGGTCGGTCGGGGCCGCGCGCGACCGGCCGTGGCGGCGCCGTGCCGGCCGTGCGCGACGCGCCCACGGGCGTCCGTCAGATGCCCGTCAGATGACCGTCAGATGTCGTACCGCCACGATTTGTCGGTGAGGACGCGCGCCATCGCGAGACCGATCGGCAGGCAGATGATCACCATGAACGCGCGGAACGCCCAGTCGAGCGCGGTCTGGGTGTCGAAGGATCCGAGGTGGAACATGGCCTGGTACATGTACAGTCCGGGCACCATGATCACGATGGACGGCACAGTCAG
Source organism: Bifidobacterium aesculapii (assembly GCF_001417815.1). Taxonomy (GTDB): domain Bacteria; phylum Actinomycetota; class Actinomycetes; order Actinomycetales; family Bifidobacteriaceae; genus Bifidobacterium; species Bifidobacterium aesculapii. Next base: position 33,291 of record NZ_BCFK01000010.1, on the reverse strand, counting down.
GCAGATGCGCGGGTAGCCGAGGTGCGGGGGCAGCCAGCCCTTGCGCACCGAGGAGCGCCACGCGGTGGCGAGCAGGCCGGCGAGGAGCGCGCCGATGAACGCGGCGGCTTCGGCGGGCACGCCGCGGTCGACAATCTCCAACCGCAGCGTGTCGGTGATGGCGCCGATCATGGCGGCGGTCAGGCACATGCGCTGCGGCGAGTTGAACATCACGGAGAAGCCCCAGACGCCGAGGAACGCGAACAGGAACCGCAGCACGCCGTTCACCCACACGTTGAGGCCGAGCGGCTCGAATCCGGTGGGGTTGAGATGCACGATCGAGGCGACCATCCAGCCGGCGAGCGTGGCCATGAGCACGATGCAGAAGAAGTAGGCCAGTCGTTGGATGCCGGAGGGGAAGTCGATCTTCGCCATGTCGAGACCGCTGGTGATGAGCGGGAATCCGGGGATGACGAACAGCATCGCGCCGATGTACGCGGTGTCGTGGTTCAACGCGACCGGATCGTACAGTCCGATGAGGCGCAGCGTGCCGGTGCACACGAGCGCGGCGACCGCCACGCACACGAACGTGACGAAGAACTGGTTGAGATGGTGTTTGAACAGGCGGCGGCGCAGCCAGTGGCCGAGTCCGGCGCCGAAGAACGCGCCGACCATGTCGTACGGGCCGCCGCCGAGCAGGAACACGAAGGACGCGCACGCGATCGCGGAGGCAAGTCCGGCGAACGCGGGCGTGTAGAGCGGCTTGCGGTGTTCGATCATGTCGAGGCGGTGATGCGCCTGACGCACGGTGATGCCGTGGCTGCCGGACTTGCGGGGTTTCGCCGCCGCGGCACCCACATGGTCGAAATGCTCGGCGTATTCGCCTTTCGGGGGCTTGTGCGCGCGGACGCGCGGGCCGGAGGCCTTGGTGACGAATCCTTCGGCGTCCGCGGCGGCGGCCTTGCGCTCCTCGCGCGCGGACTTCGTGCGCAGGCGGTCGCGCAATTGTTCGAAATCGGGGCCCATCACCTCGGCCGTCTCCGGGCGCTCTTCGGCGTCCTCGCCGTCGCGCCGGTGACGTTCGCGGCGCTCCTGTTCGTCCTGTTTCTCCTGTTCGGCGCGGGCTGCGAGGGATTGCGTCATGGCGGACTGCGACCAGTCGGTCTCGTGCACGGACAGTTGCGCGGCGGTAGGCATGCCGGGATCGGTGTGTCGGCTGGCGATCTCGAGCGCGTCGAGCACGGCGTCCCGCCCCGCCTTGCCTTGTGCTTTCTCCGCTTTCTCCGCTTTTTCCGCCTGACGCAGCTGCTTGGAGAGGTCGGCGGACATCTGCGAGGCGTCCTTCGCGTCGAGGTGCTGCATGAGCCCGGATGACACTTCGGACGTGCTGTGGTACATGCTTTCCTCGCCGAGGTTCACGCTGAACCAGTCGGCGAAGTGCTCGAGCAGCCAGATGCGTTCGGTGTTGACGCCGGTGGTCGGCAGGTCGATGACCTCGGTGATGCGGTTCTTGCCGTCCGTGCAGGCGGCTTCGATGTCGGTGAGGTTCACGTCGGCGCGCACGTGCACGCCGAGCGGGTAGGCGATGCGGTGCATCATCTCGCGCACGCGGAACGATCCGGTGCCGGCGGACAGGTCGAGCAGGCCGACGCGCACGATGACGCTCGCCTTCGCGGCGATACCCGCTTCCGCGATGGGCTTGTCCCAGTCGCGTTCGATGTCCTCCATGTCCAGCGGAATGGAGTGCGTGTGGTAGTGCTGGACGGCGATGGCGCCATGCTCCTTGGCGTTCTTCAGGTCCGCATGACCTTGCGTCGGATGCGGATGGTCTTGCGCCGTTTCCGCGGACTGTTGCGATTGTTGCTGCGATTGTTGCGACTGCCGCGCCGGCTGTTGCGCCGGACGCTGCGACTGGCTTTCCTGCTGGCTCTCACTCACGCTGTCCATTACTACCCCGCACCCTGCCCGCCATACATGGCGCCCATACGTCGTCTCACCATTCGGACACCAAGCCGTCATAACCGCCGCCCCCACATCCCCCACCTCCTTCTCTGCGCGATTATGGTGCGCATATCCTGCGGATAGCGCACCATAATCGCGCAGAGGACGACGGCCGCGCGGCGACGTGCGCGCGGCGTGCGCGGGGCGACGCCGTCCGCATACGGAACCCGTAACGTAAATGGCGATTTCACGACGTTACAATGGCGACCACAACCACACAGCCACGCAGGGCTCTGGGTCCGCAACGGCCGGCCTCAACAACCATGGAGGAGCCATGGACGACCGGCAGACCGGACAACCCTCACCGTGGCAGAAGGAGGTCTGATGACAGATAACGATCAGCAGATCACGCCCGCCGACGCGACGATAGTCTCGACCGGCACCGGAACCAAAGGTCCCGAAGAGCGCCAACTGCCTGAATCCCTCGCCAGCGACATGGATCTGTGCCTGCGCATTCTGCGCGACGTGCTCGGCGAGTTCGACACCAAACTGCTCGCCACGTTCGACGAAGTGCGCCAGTACGCCGTCGAAGCCAGCGCCGAGCATTTCGAAGGCGTGATGGTCGATCCCGACCCCGATCACGACGGTCTGAAGAAGGCCGTGGAGACCATCGACAAGATGACCCTCCACGACGCCCAGCTGCTGGCCCGCGCGTTCGCCACCTACTTCCACCTCGCCAACCTGTGCGAGGAGGACTACCGCGTCTCCGTGCTGCACGCGCGCGAGGCCAAGGTGACCGAAGACAGCGCCGTGGACCCGATCAACGAGCTCACCGTCGCCTACCACCAGCTCATCAACGAGATGGGCCCGGCGAAGGCCAAGGAGCTGCTCGACCGCCTCGAGTTCCACCCCGTATTCACCGCGCACCCGACCGAGGCCCGCCGCAAGGCCGTCGAAGGCAAGATCCGCCGCATCTCCGAACTGCTCACGGCGAACAAGCTGCTGGGCGGATCGGACAAGAAGGAGAACCTGCGCCGCCTCTACAACGAGATCGACGCGCTGTTCCGCACCTCGCCGATCGCGCTGAAGAAGCCGACGCCGGTCGAAGAGGCGGACACCATCCTCGACATCTTCGACAACACGCTGTTCCACACGATCCCGGCCGTCTACCGTCGTTTCGACGATTGGGTGCTGGGCGACAAGGCCGGACTCGTCGAGCCCGTCTGCCCCGCGTTCTTCCACCCGGGCAGCTGGATCGGCTCCGACCGCGACGGCAACCCGAACGTCACCGCGAAGGTGAGCCGCCAGGTGGCTCGCAAGTTCTCCGACCACGTGCTGGGCGCGCTGGAAGAGGCCACCCGCACCGTCGGCAAGAACCTCACGATGGAGGCCGAGACCACGCCGCCGAGCGCCGAGCTCAAGGTGCTGTGGAGCCACCAGAAGGAGATGAGCGAGCGCCTGACCGACAAGGCCGCCCTGATCTCCACCAAGGAGCTGCACCGCGCCGTCATGCTGGTGATCGCCGACCGCCTGCACTACACGATCGAACGCGACGCCGACCTCATGTACCACACCTGCGACGACTTCATCGCCGACCTCAAGACCGTGCAGAAGTCGCTCGCCGACGCGGGCGCCAAGCGCTCCGCCTACGGCCCGCTGCAGGACCTCATCTGGCAGGCCCAGACCTTCGGCTTCCACATGGTCGAGATGGAGTTCCGCCAGCACTCCGTCGTGCACTCCCGCGCCCTCGCGGACATCCGCGAGCACGGCCTGCACGGCGAGCGCGGCGAACTGCAGCCGATGACCCAGGAGGTGCTCGACACCTTCCGCGCCCTCGGCTCGATCCAGAAGCGCAACGGTCTCAAGGCCGCGCGCCGCTACATCATCTCGTTCACGAAGAGCGCGCAGAACATCAAGGATGTCTACGAGCTCAACCGTCTCGCCTTCGCCCACCCGGAGGACGTGCCGACCATCGATGTGATCCCGCTGTTCGAGCAGCTCGAGGATCTCCAGAACTCGGTGGACGTGCTCGAGGACATGATCAAGATCCCGGAGGTCCAGGCCCGTCTGAAGGCCACCGGCAACAAGCTCGAGGTCATGCTCGGCTACTCCGACTCCTCGAAGGACGCCGGCCCGACCTCCGCCACGCTGGCCCTGCACTCCGCGCAGGAGCGCATCGCCAAGTGGGCGGAATCGCACGACATCGACCTGACCCTGTTCCATGGCCGCGGCGGCGCCGTCGGTCGTGGCGGCGGCCCCGCCAACCGCGCGGTGCTCGCCCAGCCGGTCGGATCGGTCAAGTGCCGCTTCAAGCTCACCGAACAGGGCGAGGTCATCTTCGCCCGCTACGGCAACCCGGTGCTGGCCATCCGCCACGTCGAGTCCGTCGCGGCCGCGACCCTGCTGCAGTCCGCGCCGAGCGTCGAGAAGCGCAACACCGACATGACCGCCAAGTACGCCGACATGGCGCACGAGCTCGACGAGGCCGCGCACGAGCGCTTCCTCGACCTGCTCCACACGCCCGATTTCGCGCAGTGGTTCTCCACCGTGACGCCGCTGACGGAGATCGGCCTGCTGCCGATCGGCTCCCGCCCGGCCAAGCGTGGTCTCGGCGCGAAGTCGCTCGACGATCTGCGTACCATCCCGTGGATCTTCTCCTGGGCGCAGGCGCGCATCAACCTGGCCGCATGGTACGGTCTCGGCACCGCGTGCGAGCAGTTCGGCGATCTGGAGACGATGCGTCAGGCCTACGAGGAATGGCCGCTGTTCTCCACGTTCATCGACAACATCGAGATGTCGCTGGCGAAGACCGACGAGCGCATCGCCAAGATGTACTTGGCGCTTGACGACCGTACGGATTTGCCGGAGAAGGTCATGCACGAGATGGAGCTCACCCGCAAGTGGGTGCTCGACATCGTCGGCGACAAGTGGCCGCTCCAGCACCGTCACGTGCTCGGCCAGGCCATCCGCATCCGCTCGCCGTACGTGGACGCGCTGTCCGTCACCCAGGTGCTGGCGCTGCGTTCGCTGCGTAAGAAGGTGGACAAGGAAGAGCTTTCCAAGAGCCAGCAGGCCGGGTTCATCTATCTCATCCTCTGCACGGTTTCCGGCGTCGCCGCAGGCCTGCAGAACACGGGCTGATTCCGGCCCGCGCCGCGATCATCGGGAAGCCCCGCAACCGTCATCAGGTTGCGGGGCTTCCCCGTTCAGCACGTCTTGGCGCGCGAAACCCCCGTAACGCGGAAAAGACCTCCGGACTTTGCAGAGTTTGTCATTTCCCGTCCGCCCGACCGGTGCAATCCCGCACTCCGCCTCCCATCCAACCGTCCGATGTGAACCATCTCACCGAAATTCCCCATCCCAGCCGCGAGTACCGAAACGCCACCCCGCTAGAATGCTGCATTGTCGGCTCCGACGAGAGCCAGCAGCGCCGATGAACCTTACACCAACGATGTTCGCATGTGCGGGCAGTACCGTCATGTGCCACGTAGGTTGGTGCGGATTCGGGTGAGGCGTCTCTTGCGGAATCGTCGGGCAACCGGCATCGGCAGTGAAAGGGGACATCCGCTTATGGCACGAATCGCTTCCGCCGGGAACCGCTGGACCAGCGCGATCATCCCGGCTCTTCTCATCCACATTCCAATCGGCACGGTCTACTGTTGGAGCGTCTTCAAACAGCTCATCGCCGACCGTCTCCACGCCGCGCCCGCCTCGGTGGAGTGGGCGTTCTCCCTCGCCATCTTCTTCCTCGGCATGTCCGCCGCGTTCGCGGGCCCGATGGTGGAGAGGAACATCAAGCGGTCCGCCTTCGTCTCCATGGTCTGCTTCGTGGTCGGCTTCGCCGGCACGGGCGTGAGCATCGCCGCCGGATTCCTGCCGGGCGTGTTCATCTGCTACGGCGCGATCATGGGCGTCGGACTTGGCGTGGGCTACCTCACCCCGGTCAAGAACCTGATGCTGTGGTTCTCCGACAACAAGGGCCTCGCCACCGGCATCGCGGTCGCCGGGTTCGGACTCGCCAAGGCCATAGCCAGTCCGCTGATGGAATACCTGATCGGCACGGTCGGTCTGGTGAGCATGTTCTTCGTGCTCGCCGCGGTCTACGCGGTCATGATGCTGGTCGGATTCCTGTTCATCCGCCGTCCGGCCGGCTGGACCTACGATCCGGCCACCTCGCACGTCAGCCGCGTCTCGATCTTGAAGAAGCCGGTGTTCTGGGGCATCTGGATCGCCTTCTATCTCAACATCACCTGCGGCCTGGCACTCATCAGCCAGGAAAAGGACATCCTGCACGACGTGCTGGCCGCCCTCCCGCAGTATGCCGCGTTGGCTCCGTCCGATTTCGCCGCCGCCACTGCAGGCGTAATCGGGCTGGTGCTCGCCATCGACTCCGTGTTCAACACGGCCGGACGTGTGGGCTTCTCAACGCTGTCCGATCACCTCAAGCGCCGTGAGACCGTGTATCAGGTGATCTTCATCATGTCGATTCTGGTATGTCTGCTGCAGGTCGCGCTCAACAGCATCGGCAACGCGCTGCTGTGGGCGGTGCTAGCCATGCTGTTCCTCATCAACGCGGGCTACGGCGGCGGATTCTCCACGCTGCCGGTGCTGCTCGACCAGCATTTCGGTACGAAAACCGTCTCCACCACGCATGGGCTGACGTTGAGCGCGTGGGCGTTCGCCGGCCTGTCCGGCAACCAGCTCGCCTCGTTCGTGGTCACCCACTCCCCCGACCAGACGCATCGTTACTCCGCACTGATTCCGGTGCTCGCCGTGCTGTTCACAGTGGCGCTGCTGTGCGCGACGCTCGTCACAGTCGCCGGCAAGCACGCAGGCCACGAACCAGACGCGCCACGAGTCTGATCAGCAGGGTCGCGGCGAGGCCGATGCAGCCGGAAGCGGCGAACAGCTCCATGAACCACCACACCTGCCCCAGACTGATCCAGTTCAGTATCCACGGGCCGACCTGCGTGCACGCGGAATTCACCGCGCAGAAATCACTCGCCACGGCAAGCATGAATATCAGCGGGAACGCGGGAAGCGCGGAGATCAGGGGGAACAGGAACGCACGCAAGGCACCGCGGACCGTCGCCCAGTCGGCCACGCGATGCGACGCCCCGGATTGTGGATTCGGCAGCGGCTCTGATTCCGGTTCCGGCAGGGATTGCGGTCTCAATCCGTATACGGCGCCCACGCCCAACAGCACCGGTGGAAACAGGAAGTTAATCATCAAGGCGGCGGCCATGGAGAATCCGCCGCGAGTCTCGTACGAGGCCCATGGCAACTCGCCCGCCGCCACGCACACCAGCAGCAGCGCATACAGGGCGCACACGGCCGCCGCGCATCCGATGCGGATCTGGTCCCGGTCATCATGCATGCGAGCAGTGTTCTTACGCAAGCCGGCCGCACTGCCCATCGCATCGTCGCGCATGTGAAGCTCCCTCCGCAGAGCCGTCGCCATTGATACACACCATGGTATCCGCAATCCTGGTTCGCAGGGGTACATCCGCCGTCCATCCGACACCCATCTGCGTTACGAGGGGTTGCCAACGGGACGTATCCGGCGAGTAAACGGCACATTCCGCCCCAATCATGGCGTGTCTACGCGAAACGGGCACCCCTCGTAAGCAGGATGGATATCCGGAGGCGGGAATATCCACCCCTGCAAACGCAGTTGGCAGCCGGAAACAGCCCTCGTCCTCCGACAGTCCCTCCTCCAACCTCCGCCAGCCCCTCCTCCGGCAGTAAAACCACAGCGAATCTTCCGCCGCCGAACCGGAAACGCCCGGTCGCCGGAATCCGAACCTCCGGCGACCGGGCGTGACCTGCGGAGTGCGGGCTACGCGCCGAGCAGGGCGAGCATCTGGGGGATGCTCTTCTTGCCGAATTCGACCTTCTGCTCGCCGTCACCATCCGCACCGGCACCCGCACCACGGTTGATGACGATGCAGGGCACGCTCATCGCACCATACTGGTCCTTGAGCTCCGGGAAGTGCGAGACGTCGTAGGCCTCGGCGCGTACGTTCGGATTCAGCGAGGCAATGCGCTGCGCGGACAACACGGTCTCCGGGCACATCGTGCAGGTGAGCGACACGAGGATCATCACATCGGTCGGCTCCGTGATGGCCTCCGCGCGCGAGCGCAGATCGTCGTCCAGAGGCTGGCCGGGGCCGGCCGCGTTGTACAGGCCCAGCACGAACGAGTTGAACTCGTGGCCGGATGGCACGCCGTGGAACGCGAGGCCGGTGAACACCAGCCGCCCGTCATCACCGGCGACGCACAGGCGCGCGGCCGGACGGGCGCCGGGCAGCAACCCGGCCGCATCGAATTCGGCGCGTCCAGTGTCGTCCAGCGTGCCGTACGTCGGCAGCGCGACGGCATCGCCGTCGGCCTGAGCCGGCAGCACGATTTGAGCCGGTTCGCCGACGACCAGCGATTCCGGCGCGGACGAACCGTCGACCGTCGTGACAAGTCCGGCCGCATCGATCGCCACGGAGTTCAACTTGCCATTGGACAGCGCGACCATCTCACGTACGAATCCCTGCAATTCCGCCGAAAGCGGGGTGTCGTCCAGTTCCAGCGCGAGCGTGACCGGGCGGGTCATGCGACCGAAGACCACGCCGAGCTGCTGCTTGATCGCCGCGGAGAACAGTTCGCCGGGTTTCTTCGCCGCGGAAGCGGCGGCAGCCGCATCCGCACTGCGCTTGACCGGCGCCGGCGCGGGCGTGGTGCCTGCCGCGGCCGTCGCCTTGGCCGATTCAGCCTCGGCCTGCTCGTATGCGGAGGCCGTCGGGCGCGGCGGCACGAGACCCGTCTTCTCGCTCATCGACTTCGCATACCGCTCCAGCTCGACGGCCGCGATCGCGCCGTCGGCAGTAGCAGTGACCACCTGACGCAGGTTCTTCACGCGCAGGTCGCCGGCCGCGTACACGCCCGGAACGGACGTTTCGAGATAATCGTGCGTGACCACGTAGCCGTGGTCGTCGAGCTCGACGACGCCGCGCACCAGATCGGTCGCGGGCACGTAGCCGGCGAACACGAACACGCCGAACGTGCCATCGTCGGCCGGCTTCCACGTCTCGGTCTCGCCGGATGCACGGTCAAGGATCGTCGCCTCGCGCAGTCCGCCCTGACCGGCGGTGACGCCCTTGAGCTCCACGCCGTAGCGCACCTCGATCTTCGGATTGTGCTTCGCCTCGGCCGCGACGGCCGCGTCGCAGGTGAAATCGTCCTCGCGCACGAGCACGGTGACCTTGCTCGCGTACTTGGTGAGGAAGACGGACTCCTCGGCCGCGGCGAACCCGCCGCCGACCACGAGCACCTCCTTGCCGGTGAAGAACTCGCCGTCGCAGGTGGCGCAGTACGCGACGCCGCGACCCGCGTACTCCGCCTCGCCCGCGAAGCCGAGCTTGCGCGGGGAGGCGCCGGTGGCGATGAGGATGCCGAAGGTCTTCAGGTCGCCGCGCGAGGTGTGCACGGTCTTGACGTCGCCGTCCACTTCGAGTCCGGTGGCTTCGGCGGAGAGGAATTCGGCGCCGAAGTCCTTCGCCTGCTGGCGCATGGTCTGCGTGAGGGCGCGACCGGTGGTGCGGCCCACGCCCGGATAGTTGACGACCTCGTTGGTGATGGTGATCTGCCCGCCGAAATCATCCTTCTCGAGGATGAGCACGCGGTAGCGGGCGCGAGCGAGGTACAGGCCGGCGGTGAGTCCCGCGGGGCCGCCGCCGATGACGACGACGTCGTAAAGGTTGTCCTGGGTTTCGGTCATGAAAAGCTCCTTATATCGAAAGGCCCCCTCGTCAGAGGGGGCCGAGATTGCGGCTGTTTGCGTTCCCCGCGACGCTCGCAACGCTACCGCTGCTCGCTGCTACAAACAGCCCACTGGGCTGTTTGCGTTCCCTGCGACGCTCGCAACGCTACCGCTGCTCGCTGCTACAAACAGCCCACTGGGCTGTTTGTCACAGCTGGCCGACGAGGTCGAGGCTCGGCTCGATGGTCTCCTCGCCCGGGGTCCAGTTGGCCGGGCACACCTGGTCGCCGTGCTCGTAGACGAACTGGGAGGCCTGGACGCGGCGCAGCAGCTCGTCGGCATTGCGGCCCACATTGGAGGAGGTGACCTCGTAGGCCACGACCTTGCCCTCCGGGTTCACGATGAAATCGCCGCGCTCGGCCATGCCGTCGGCCTCGTTGTAGGTGTCGAGGTCGCGGGCGAGCAGGGCGGTCGGGTCGGCCAGCATCGGGTACTGGATCTTGGCGATCTTCTCGCTGGCGTCGTGCCACGCCTTGTGCACGAAGTGGGTGTCGCAGGAGACGGAGTAGATCTCGCAGCCGATCTTCTTGAACTCCTCGTACTTATTGGCGAGGTCCTCAAGCTCGGTCGGGCACACGAAGGTGAAGTCCGCCGGGTAGAAGAAGAACACGGACCAGTGGCCGAGCACGTCGGCCTTGGTCACCTCGTGGAATTCGTCGTTCTGGAATGCCTGGACCTTGAAATCGGTGATTTCATGCTGCAGAAGAGTCATCATCGTTCCTTTCAGGATGCTCGTCGGCCCGGATGTTCCGCCGGTTCCCATCGCGGCTCGCGGCGCCCCCGGGCACTGCCACCATCGTATCCCGAACGGCGAGGATAGTGAATGGAGGCACGCTCAAAGCGTTGTATGAACAACATCACACCGGCAACCTACGGTGATGCCCGTGGCCTGCGCAGCCCCCGCCTGTCACTCACGCCCGGCGCCTTCTACACTGGAGCATGACGAATCCCAGACACAACCCGCAACCGCAACCGCAGCCCAAGGAGCCCACATGTCCGAATCGTACGAATCCCGCGAATCATCAGAATCCTACGAGTCCAAGGCGAACGCCGCGTGGAGCCGTCTGCTGCAGGGCAACCGCCGGTTCGCGGAGGGCGCCGCCGAACACCCGTGGCAGGACCGCGAGACCCGCGAGCGCCTGCTCGACGGACAGCACCCGGATGCGGCGGTGCTCTCCTGCTCCGACTCGCGCGTGCCGCCGGAGATCATCTTCGATCAGGGGCTTGGCGACCTGTTCGACATCCGCACTGCCGGCGAGGTGCTGGACGACGCCGTCATCGCCTCGCTCGAGTATGCGGTGGAGCATCTGGGCGTGAGCCTCATCGTCGTGCTCGGCCACGAGGGCTGCGGCGCGGTGAAGGCCGCGGTGGACGGCGTGGCCGAGCTCGCGAATCGTTTCGACGACTGCGATTGCTTCGACATCCCGGAGGGCGCCGCCCGTGCCGACGCGCACGCCGACCATCTGGAGGCGATGCTCGCCGCGCAGGATTCGCCGATCGTGCGCGAAGTGGGCACGTCGGTCGCGCAGGCGATGGAGGCGGATCTGGAGGACGCCGCCGATTTCGAGCGTGCGCACGTCGCCCGCACCATCGAGTTGCTCGCCGACGGCAGCGAAGTGATCCGTCTCGCCCTGGCCGAGGGCCGGCTGATGATCGCCGGCGCGCGCTACGTGATGCACGACGGTCTGGTCGAGGTGCTGTCGTTCTGAGTCACAGGGCAAACCACCGGCCGAGACCGCAGACGTCAGGCGCGCGGATCCGCCCGCGGCGGTCCGCGCGTCCACGCCTGCGGATTCCGCACACCTGCGGCATCTCATCGTGATAGAACTGTGAATGGAGAACATTCGCAGAAGAGATAGAGAACGGCCATGACCCTGCCATCCCTCACCGTATACATCGGCTCCGTAGGCCACGCCATCAACCCCACTCATCCGTCCGTGATCGGCCGCGCCGCCGATTGCGACGTGGTGGTCGCCGATCCGCACGTCTCGCACCATCATGCGAAGATCACGCCCACCGCCGACGGTTGGCTGCTGGAGGATCTGGGCAGCGCGAACGGTCTGACCGTCAACGGCGTGCGCGTCACGCAGATTCTCATCGCAAACACGACCACGGTGATGCTGGCGACGAACGTGCCCATCATCTGCACCGTTGCCGCGGTCGCGCCGCAACCGGCGTCTCCGCGGCCCGCGGCTCCCGAGCGGAACCGGATTCCGCAGGCCGCCCCGACGGCTCCGGTTCCAGCGCAGATCCCGCAGGCGCCGGCACCGCGCCCCGCTCCGGCGGCCCGTCCGGCCCCGGCGACGCAGCAATCCCCTCGCCCCGCCGCGCCGATTCCGCCGCAGCAATCCCCTCGCCCCGCCGGCAACGCCTCGTTCCCCGGCATCGCCAAGTCACTGCCCACACCGCCCGTCGCGAACGACGTCGACGTCCCTTCGCCCACCGGACTCTACGGCACCGTCATGGCCGGCAGCACGCAGGCGCAACGTCTCGAATCGCAGCTGAAACCGTCGCGCGTGCTCGGCGACTTCGATCCGAAACGCGACCGGACCGGCACAATCGGCCGCACCCCGAACTGCACGATCCGCATCAGCGACTATCTCGTCTCACGCAAGCACTGCTCGCTGGAGGCCACACCGAACGGCATCCTCCTGACCGACCTCGATTCCGCGAACGGCACGTATGTGAACGGCCGTCGCGTCGCCAAAGTGTGGCTCGAGGAAGGCGACGTGGTCACGGTCGGCAACACCGATCTGACCGTGGCCGGCGGCGTGCTGCAGGATCGCGCGCCGCTCGCCGGCACCGATGCGGTCATCGCCGAGAACATCGGACTGACCGTCGGCAAGGGCGTGCGTCTGCTCGACGGCATCGACGCGGTGTTCGCGAAGGGCACGCTCACCGCGGTGATCGGCCCGTCCGGTGCGGGCAAGTCGACGTTCACCTCGATCGTCGCGGGACTGAACTCGCCGACGGAAGGCCACGTGCTGTTCGACGGATACGACGTGCACCAGAACATCGAACTGTTGCGCAGCCGTATCGGATTCGTCCCGCAGGACGACGTCGTGCATCGTAAACTCACCGTCGACGCGGCGTTGGAGTACGCGGCGAAACTGCGCCTGCCCGGATCGTCGAAGGCGGAACGCGCCGAGATCATCGACAACGTGCTCGCCGAGCTGGAACTGACGCAGCGGCGCCACAACCGCATCGACCGGCTGTCCGGCGGGCAGCGCAAGCGCGTGTCCACCGCGATCGAGCTGCTCACCGGGCCGGAACTGCTCATCCTCGACGAACCGACCTCCGGCCTCGATCCGTCGCTCGACCAGACCGTGATGAAGATGCTGCGCCAGCTCGCCGACGCGGGCCGCGTGGTGCTCGTCGTCACCCACTCGCTGACGTACGTCGAGAAGTACTGCGACAACGTGCTCATGCTCGCGCCGGGCGGGCATCCCGCGTTCTTCGGCACGCCCGCGGAGATGCGGCAGGCGTTCGGCGACAAGGATTGGGCGGACATCTTCAACGACGTCACCGAGTCGCCGGAAGAGGTGCATTCGATCACCGACACGCATCAGCGCATGCTCGAGGCGCGCAAGAAGATCAAGCCGCATGAGGGGCATGAGAAACCGGCGAAGGTGTTCCGCTTCCGGCAGATGCTGACGTTGGTCATCAGGCAGATTCATCTGATCATCGCGGATCCGGGACTGCTCGTGTTCCTGCTGCTGTTGCCGTTGCTGCTCGGCATGCTCTCGCTCGTCGTGCCGGGCTCGCATGGTCTGGGCGAACCCGATTTCAAGGATGCGGCGACCGAGCCGAGCCAGCTGCTCGCGCTCGTGATCCTCGGCGCGTGCTTCATGGGTTCGGCGCTGTCGGTGCGCGACATCGTTTCCGAGCGCGCGATCTACGACCGTGAGCGTGCGGTGGGATTGTCGCCGAGCTCGTACACGGCGTCGAAACTCATCGTGATGGCGTTGCAGACGCTGCTGCAGGCGGCGATCCTCACGGTGGCGGTGAGCGTGGGCAAGCCGCGCCCGGAAAGCGGCGTGCTCACCGATTCCGGCGTGCCCGAACTGGTGCTGGTGGTGTGGCTGACCGCGTGGGCTTCCGCGATGCTCGGCGAGGTCGGTTCGGCGCTGGTCAAGTCGGGCGAGCAGACGATGCCGTTGCTGGTGATTCTCGTGATGGCGCAGCTCGTGTTCTCCGGCGGCATGATTCCGGTGACGGACCGCGACGGGCTCGAGCAGGCGTCGACGATCTTCCCCGGGCGTTGGGGCTTCTCGGCCGCCGCCGCGGACATCGGACTCAACAAGCTGCTCTACGGGCCGACGAAGGTGCCCACCTTCAAGAAGGACGACCTGTGGAAGAACACGCCCGACCAGTTCTGGTTCGACATCGCCGTGCTCGTGGCGATGGTCGTCGTGTTCACGCTCGTGCTGCGCGTGTGCGTGAGCAACTTCGTCGCGAAGCGGAGGAAGTAGGGGGGCGCCCCATCCGCGGGCCCGTCTTAGGGAAGGTGTGCCTGTGGCGTAAGCGCATTCATCATATTCGAACGCGAGTGCACGGATTTCAGCACCTTCGGGGTCTCCGCACCTTCGGAAGCCCGGCATCTTCAGGGGCGTCATCGCTCTGGTCTGCGGCGTGCGCAGGGTGCCTGCTCGTCCCGTAACTTCGCTACATCGTTGCACTCGCGTTGAGTGCGGGAATTCCCTTCGCCCTCGGCGGGATTATGGCGTGGCCCTTTGTTCAGGGGTGGTGAGAGTTGGCCCTCGATGAGGGGAAGCGCGTCATCGCCGTCGAGGGGCAGGATTTTCTGTCCCTCGACGCGCAAACATGTCGAATCCGCGTCGAGGGACAAGGATTCCGTGCAACCGGAGAAAACGTGCATTCGGAAACCGCCATTTTCCAACGATCGTCGCATCGATTGCGTGGACTTCGACGTTGGAACTCGTCCCTCGGCGTGGAATCATCGATAATCCGCGTCGAGGGACAAGGATTGTCGTCCCTCGACGCGGCATCGTCTTCGCCACATGCCAAGGGACGAACCGAAGCGGGCCGCCCGGCCATGGCGGAGACGCTGGAATCCCCGAGCGCGATCAATGATTCCAGCGACAGGTGCACGGCAAGCCCGACCGAAGTTGGCGAAGACCCGGCGGATATCCACAACTGCGACGGAAACGTCACGCGCGTTGCAGGATCCTGCTTCCTATACGGTCCCAGAACCCCGCATTCAGCAGGGGCACGGCCACCGTGCGGTTGAAGCAGTCGACCAGCGGCCCCATGCAGAACGCGGTGATCACGGTGCCGACGCCAACCACCGCGCCGAACGCGAACCCCACGCCCACGCACAACAGGTCGGTGCCGATGCGGCAGAACCGGAACGGCAGCCCAAGCCGCTGATGCAGCCCGAGCGCGCAGGCGTCGTACGCGGATACGCCGAGGTCGCCGGTGTAGTACAACGCCGTGGCGAAGCACTGCAGCACGATGCCCCCGGCGATGAGCGCGACCCGCGCCGCCAACCCCGGTTCCTCCAGCCAGAGGTCCAGCAGGATCATGCACCCTTCGGTGACGAATCCGCTGAGGAATATCGTGACCGGGGTGGCCAGGTCGATGTTCCGTCTGGCCGCCACCGCCACCACGGCGATGATGACCAGGTTGACCGCGGTGTACACCAGTCCATAGCGCAATCCGGTCGCATCGGTGACGCCCAGCACGAACGTCGTGAACGGGTCCGTGCCGAACGCCGATTTCGTGAACATCGCGATGCTGGCCGCGGTGAGCAGCACACCCACGCAGGACATGACGAACCGACGGGGAAGACGACGCCCCGGCGAATCAGCGGCGAACGCATCCTCCGCGCTCTTCGTATCCTTCATATCCTTCGCCATGGCGAGCACCGCCCGTCATTCGTCGATATTGGTCAGGATGCTGACGCCGCGGTTGGTGCGGGGGCCGAAGGCGAGCCCCTGCGGCTGGTACCAGTCGTACCGCACCATGCCCAGTTCCGATTCCCATTCCTCGGGGCAGTCGGTCAGCTCCCAATCGAGGGGGATGGCGTGTTCCTGCGGCGCCGCGGACATGGCGAGGATCTCGCGCAGGTCCTGCTCGTCCTGCGGGGCCATCGTGTGCGGTTTCGCGGAGAAGAACAGGGAGGTGCCGCTGCGCGCGATGGCTTCGGCCCATTGGCGGTTCTTCGCCCAGTCGATGGCGTCGCCGATGCCGACGCAGTCCGCGTCCGTGTCGAAGAACGTGCCGTGTTGCGGCAGTCGGAAGGCGAGCGTGTTGACGCCATTGAACCTTGTGCGTTCCCAATCGACGCCGCTGGTGTCGTCGCCGGTGCGGTCGAGCTGCATGAGACCCGCGCCGAGATGTCCGATGGTGTTGCAGCCGAGCACCATAGCCCCGTGCGCCTGCGTCACGTCGAAGATGGTGCGGTACAGCGCCTTCACCGCTTCGGCGCTGGTCACCGACCGGTCGTGGAGATGCCAGCCGTCCGCGGTGACGAACGGGTTCATCTGGAATCCCCATCTGCCGAAGAGGTCGAAGGTGGAGAAGTCGTGCTTGATGAGCTGATATCCCCAGCGGCACAGGGTTTCGGCGTCCTCGCGGATGTACGCCATGGCGTCCGGGTGCGTGGGGTCGAGGCATCCGTTGTGTGGAAGCCTCCACTCGTCGGGGATGGATTCGTCCTCGTTGAGCAGGAAGCGCACCCAGATGCCGGGGCGCACGCCGCGCGCCTCGATGCCGGCGGCGAGCGCGGCCATGTCCGGGAACCTGTCGTTGCCGTTGCGCCAGGGGCCGCCGTTGTAGTCGTCGAGCCGGTGATGCTCCTGCCAGCAGTCATCCACCACCATGAACGGCCGGTTGGCGTTGCCTTCCGTGAGTTCGGCGAGGTAGTCGGCGTCGGCGAGGATCTCCCGTTCGCTGCTGTCGCCGTAGGCGTAGTACCAGTTGTTGCTGCCGTACACGGGCGCATCCGGGAGCACGGGATCGTCGCACATCGCGCGGCAGAATTCGCGGGCGGCGTTGAACGAGTCGACGTCCTCGTATGTGACTGCGACGATTTCGGCGAGGTCGAGCCGCCTGCCGCCGAGGAGCACGCCTTCGCCGCCGTTGCGCACGTCCAGCACCAAGGTGATGCCGGCGGTGTCGACCTGCCAGAGGCACATGGCGTTGGGGCGCACCTTCACACCGTATCCGGTGGTGGAGGGGCCCTGCACGACGAGGAAGTACCACGGCATGATGCGATTGGGGAGCATGCCGTGGAAGCCCATGGTCCCGTAGCTGCGCTCCCATTCGTCGGCGAGGTAGCGGGCGTCCTTGGGCATCGGACGCGTCCAGCGCAGTTTGACCGTGCGCACGGCGGTGGTCCGCGCGGAGAGGGAGACCACGGTGCCTCCCGAGGCGTTGTCCGCCACGTCGACCGCCACGTCCTCCGGCAGCGTCTCACGGCGCGCGAACGGCGCGACGTGGCTGCCGTCGTCGGTGACAAGCGTGATCCAGGAGGGGGTTCCGAGGGTGAAAGAGGTGCTGTTCATGAATGATCCCTGACTTCGTTGTGGGGAGAGGCGGGGCGCATGCGACGGCGCATGAGCGATGACGAGAGCAATGACAATGGCGATGACGAGGGCAGGAACGGTGGTGCCGGAACATCCTGGCGGAGATTCCGGCACCCGGACCAGAGGAAGGAAAAGGAAGGAAGAACCTCTGGACGCTTACTGTTCCCTGACGATGTCGACGAGTCGAATCGTCTCGGGGCGGCACCGCGGGAAGCGGATGCCGACGGTGGCGAGGTAGCGGCCGGTGGCCTTCGTCTCGCCCATGGGCCCGAACGCGTCGAGCGATTCGAGCGAGGCGGAGGGCGGTTCCGGTCCGGTCCACTTGAGCGTGTATTCGGCGGCGGGGTCAAGGCCCGGCACGCGCAGGTACACGCCGCGGTTGGTCTGCGACTCCTCGTACTGCACGTGGGCGATGATCGCACGGCTTCGGTCCTCGGCGACGACGCCGTAGCCGAGCACGGCCGGGTCCGGCACGTCGAGGCGCACGGAGCGTCCGGAGTGCAGGAGGTCGCGGTTCGTCTTGTACCAGTCGATCCACGCGGCGAGTTCGTCCAGTTCGGCGTCGTTGGCCTTGGTGATGTCCCATTCGATGCCGAAGCTGTAGAACACGGCGGTGGCCGCGCGGAACGCAAGGCTGAAGGTCCTGCCGCTCTACTGCGAGGACGGCTGCGAGATGTGCGCGCCGATGTATTCGGGGGCGATGGTCTGCAGCGTCCAGCGCTGGATGCGCTGGCGGCTCAGGGCGTCGGTCATGTCCGATGTCCAGAAGCGCTTGACCTTCTCGATGACGCCGACGTCGATGCGGCCGCCGCCGGACGCGCAGGATTCCCATTCGACCTTCGGGAAGCGTTCGCGCAGACGGTCGAGCAGACGATAGTAGGCGAGCGTCTGCTCGTGGACGGCGGGAGCGCCGCCGCGCTGGTTGGTGCCGCCTTCGAGGACGAAGCGGTTGTGATCCCACTTGACGTAGTCGATCTCGTACTCGTCGAGCACCTTGCACATGGCGGTGAACACATGGTCGAACGCGTCCGGGTTGCTCAGGTCCACCACCTGCTGGTGGCGCTGTTCGATCGGCGTGCGACCGGAGGCCTGCAGTATCCATTCGGGGTGCTCGCGGTACATGTCGGAGTCGGCGTTGACCATCTCCGGCTCGAACCACAGGCCGAACTGCATGCCTTGCCCGTGGACGTAGTCGACCAGCGGATGCAGGCCCTCCGGCCACACGTCCGTATCGACCCACCAGTCGCCCAGGCCCGCGTAGTCGTCGCGGCGCAGATGGAACCAGCCGTCATCGAGCACGTAGCGTTCGACGCCGATGCGCGCGGCCCGTCGTGCGATCTCCTTGAGCTTGTCGAAGTCGTGGTCGAACATCACGCCCTCCCACACGTTCAGGGTGACGGGCTGGCACGCCGGATGCTCGGGCAGCGTGCGCTCCCACGCGTGCAGGCTGTTCATGGCGCCGTCGAGGCCTTCGTCGGAGGCGGTGACCATGACCCACGGCATCGTGTAGGTCTCGCCCTCCTTGAGGGCGATCTCGCCGGGGAGCAGCAGCTCGCCGGCCACGATGCCCGTGGTCTCGATGGTGTCGCGGTCGACGGCCAGCACGCTGTTGCCGCTCCACGCGGTCTGCACGAGCAGTACGGATCCGTGGTGGAAGTCGAAGCCCTTGGTGCCGGCCACGATGACGGAGCCTTCGAAGTTCGGGCGTCCCTTGCGGAACTCGCGCAGCCACATGCCGTCGGCGATCTCGTGGCGCTGCGGGGCGCGCTCGTTCTCGTGGCGGCCGGTGAAGTCGAGGATCTCGCCCATGTCGTCGCCGACCGGCACGTGGACCTCGAGGCCGTCGAGCACGTATTCGCCTTCGCCGATGTTCTTCACCGAGTGGCGGATGCGCAGGGTGCCGCCGGGCAGGGACTGCGACTCGGTGACGAGTTCGAGGCCGGCCGCGACGTCCTGGGCCACGGTGCGCAGGGTGCCGTCGTGGACCGCGGGCGGTTCGGTGACGGCGAAGCGCGGCGACCAGCCGAGGCCGGTGGCGACGCCGTCGGCGGTCACGGCGAGACGCTGGCCCCGCAGGCCGGGGCGGGTGAACACGTCGAGCGCGTGCTCCACGAGCAGGGGGCGCGGATGGTGTCCCTGGTCGGGCGCCGCGCCGAACGCGGCCGGATCGTCCGCGGCGAACACGCCGACGGCGTTGGGCAGGTCATCTCCGACGGCGACGTCGGAGAGCGCCAGGCAGGTCACGACGGAACCGTCGGGCGACTGGGAAGGAAACAGCATCGTTTTCTCCTTGGGATTGGTTTGTCGGGTCGGATGCATGTCACTTCACGGATCCGGCGATCATGCCGGCGATGAAGTAGCGCTGCAGGAACAGGTAGGCGATCACCATCGGCGCGGCGGCGATGAGCGCGGCCGCTGCGGCGATGCCCAGGTTGTTGGTGTTGGCCGAGAAGAACGAAGCCACGCGCGGGGCGATGGTCTGCACTTCGGGATCGGTGAGGATGTAGCTGGACAACGAGTAGTCGTTCCACACGGTCGAGCCGGTCATGATGACCACGGTGGCGGTCACCGGCTTGAGCATGGGCAGGATCAGGCGGATGAACACCTGGAACTTGTTCGCGCCGTCGATGGTGCCCGCCTCGTCGATGGCGCGCGGGATCGCGCGGATGAACGCCGTGTAGAGGAACACCGACAGCGGCAGGTTCGTGGCGGTCAGCACCAGGACGACGCCCCAGTAGGTGTTGGCGCCGTTGAGCTTGACGAGGAACGAATACAGCGGGACCAGGATGCTCAGCGGCGGGATCATCATCATCGACAGGATGAACGCCGACACGAATTTGTTGAGACGGGTGGTGCGGCGGGCCAGCGGGTAGGCGGCGGCCGCGCCGAGCACGCAGACCAGGATGGTCGTGCACACGGTGACGATGATGCTGTTGACCACGGAGGTCAGGATGCCGCCCTCGGTGACGGCGCTGACCCAGTTGTCCCACGCGAGATCGGAGGTGCGCGGGATCAGCGCCGAGGACATGTCGTCCGCGGGCTTGAGCGACGTGGTGATCGCCAGGTAGAACGGCAGCAGCTGGCACAGCATGACGATGCCGAGGAACAGGTAGATCGCCCAACGGCCGCGCTGGAAGTCCTTGCGGGAATAGACGACCTGACCGGATGATTGCTTCTTACCCATGGTCACTCCCAATCCAGTTTCTCAAGGCCCTTGTTCACGAGGAACGTGACCACAACGATGAGGATGAACAGGAACACGCCGATCGAGGAGGCGTAGCCGGCAGCCTGGTTGTCGAAGTAGACCGTGCTGATGTACGTCGACAGCGAGTTCGTGGAGTACCCCGGGCCGCCGTTGGTGAGCACCTTGATCATGTCGTACAGCTTCATGCCGCCGATGAGGTTCAGCACGACGCTGGTGGTGAAGGACGGCGCGAGCAGCGGCAGCTGCACGTGCCAGAACTTCTTCCATCCATAGGCGCCGTCGACCTCGGCAGCTTCGAGCACCTCGGCGTCCATGGTCTGCAGGCCGGCGAGGTAGATGATCATCGAGATGCCGACGAACTGGATGGAGTTCACGATGACGATGATCGCGATGGAGAACTGCGTGTTGTTGAACCACGCGACCTTGTCCATGCCCATCCAGACGCGGATCTGGTTGAGCGCGCCCTGCTGGTACTGGAAGATGAAGTAGTACATGATGCCCATCACCACGGGGGCGACGAGCGCGGGCAGGTAGATGATCGCCCTGATGACGGTCTTGCCCTTGATACGCGCGTTGAGCAGCAGCGCCAGAGCGAGGCCGAGGATCTGCTGGACGACGGTGCTTCCCACACCGTAGATGAACGTGTTGGCCACGATGGCGGGGAAGTTGCCGTCCGTGAACATCGACTTGTAGTTGGCCAGGCCCACGAAGGCCTTGTCGATGTTGTAGCCGTCCCAGTTGGTGAAGGACAGGCCGATGCCCGAGATCAGCGGGTAGATGATGAACAGCACCAGCAGCAACAGCGTCGGCACATAGAAGAGATTGACGAGAGAGCCCCTGAAGGGGTTGCCCCCGCCTCGGCGTGAGGCGCGGGCAACGTTGTTGTTTTTGGCCATGATGGCTTCCTTTGGCGAGGGCGCGTCAGGACTTCTGGCCGTACAGGCTGTCGAAGGAGGTCTTGACCTGGTCGGCGGCGGCCTGCGGGGTGAGCTGTCCGGTGATCAGACCGTCGGTCGACTTGGACAGGGTGGTGTACATGCCGTTGGGCAGGTAGACGCGGTCGAAGAAGGGCACGGTCTGGGTCTTCTTCTCGTTGACCCAGTAGTCGTAGGTGTCCTGGAACTGGCCCAGCGCGGAGTCGACGCCCTCCAGGGCGGAGTCGTTCATGGCGGTCTTGACGAGCTCCTTCATGTTTTCGGGCTCGGCGAGGAAGTCGATGTACTTCAGGGCGGCATCCTTGTTCTTGCTCTTCTTGGAGACGCCGAAGGCCATGTCCTCACCGACGGAGAAGTAGGGGTCACCCACCTCGGACGGCACCGGGAACATGCCGAGCTTCACATCCGGGTTGAAGGACTCCATCAGCTGCGCGTTGCCGTTGGCGCGGAAGTAGAACGCGGCCTGGTCGGAGGCCATGGCGCGGGCGAGGTCGTCCAGGGAGGCGGAGGTGTAGTCCACGTTGAAGTAGCCGTCATCGGTCCACTGCTTGATCATGGTGGTGTACTTCTGGTAGACCTTCGTGTCGAACTTGCCGCTCTTGAGGTTCTTCAGGTCGCTGTCCTTGTACATGCCGGGCAAGATGTAGTCGGCGAGGTCGCCGTCCGGACCGATGTCCTTCGGGGACAGGAGGATCGGCGTGATGCCGGCGTCCTTGATCTTGTCGCAGGCCTGCTCGAACGCGTCCCAGGTCGTCAGCGTGGTCGGATCCACGCCGACCTTCTCCAGCACGGTCTTGTTGTACATGATGCCGGACACCTGCACGTCGACCGGCAGGGCGTAGAACTTGCCGTCGGAATCCTTGAAGACGTCGTCGCCGATGGACTTGAGCTTCTTGGCCCACGAACGGTCCTGCAGCGGCTCGAGGAAGTTGCCGTAGCGGTCGCGGGACCAGCCGTGGGTGGCCCAGATGTCCGGGGCGTTGTTGCCGGCGAGGCGCACCTTGATGTCGTTCTCGTTGCTGTTGGTGCCCGGATCGAGCTTCACCTTGATGTCCGGATTCTCCTTCTCGAACTTCGCGGTCAGGTCCTTGAGCGCCTTGAGCTGCGGGGTTCCGGACGCCTGCATCGTCATGAATTCGATGGTGGTGCCGCCGGAGCTGGATCCGCCGCAGGCCGCGAGGGGAACCAGCATGGCCGCACAGCACAGTCCGGCCAGGACAGACTTCATCTTTACCATTGATCCACTCCTTCGTGTTTCCGTTCTTCACCGGCCGAAACATCCGACTCCGATGTCCCGCCGACCGGTGAGACCAGATGTTACACGAGTAGATTTATGCACTGCAAGCCGATTGGGCCACCCCCCCCGCACACGATTTCCGTGCGCGTTAACACTATAAGGAATATGCCATTTCTAAGCTTTTGAAAGAAATTCCAACCAAGCTCATTTACCGGCGTGTCGTTTATCTACTCACGTAACTTTCCGCGATTTGCACCGACGACGTTTCGCGATACGATGGGTGCATCGCCGACAGCGACGTCACGGCGGCAACCCCGGTGACGACGCCTTGGCGACCACGACCGCGACGCGACCGCATTCCAACGAAGGAGCAACGCCATGACCGTTCCGCAACGAGTGCTCGACATCATGCATTCCCCGGGCATCTACTTCTGCGACGACCCGGAGATGGCCGCGGCGCAGAAGGAGCAGCTCAACCTGCTCTACGACTTCAACACCACGCGCCCCGGCGACCCGAAGCGCCGCGAGATCGGCGAACGGCTGTTCGCGGAATTCGGCGAGGACGTCTACCTCGAACCGCCCGTGCACGCCAATTGGGGATGCAGCACGCATTTCGGCGCGCATTCCTACGCGAACTTCAACCTCACGCTCGTCGACGACGGCGAGATCTTCATCGGCGAATACACGATGATCGGCCCCAATGTCACGCTTGTGACCACCGGCCATCCGATCCGCCCGGATCTGCGCGAACGCGTCGCGCAGTTCTCGGAGCCGATCCATATCGGCCGCAACGTGTGGATCGGCGCGAACGTGACGGTGCTGCCCGGCGTCACGATCGGTGACAACGCGGTCGTCGGCGCGTGCAGCCTCGTCACGCGCGACGTGCCCGCGAACAGCGTGGCGGTCGGCACGCCGGCACGCGTCGTGCGCGAGATCGACGACCACGACCGCGAATACTACTGGCGTGACAGGCGCATTCCGGAGGATATCTGAACGACCACCGCCGACCATTCCACAATGTGGCGAATACGGACGCAAAACCGAGTCGTTGCAAGCCTTGACGCCATATTCGCCACTAGAATGGAAAGGCGTTTCAATCCACATAGACGAGGACAACCATGGCCAAGGAAGCACCGCATCAGAGCAAACCGCAGCGCGCGACCCGCGCCGACGTGGCGCGCCTCGCGCAGGTCTCCACCGCGGTGGTGAGCTATGTGATGAACAACGGGCCGAAGAACGTCGCCCCCGCGACCTCGCAGCGCGTGCGCGAAGCGGCCCGTGCGCTGAATTACCGCCCCAACTCCGCGGCGCGCGCCCTGCGCAAGGGCGCCTCCGAGCTGTTCGGCGTCATCGTCCCGGATTTCCGCAACCCGTATTTCGCCTCCATCAATGACGCCATCGAGGTGGAGGCGTCGCAACACGGCTATTCCACGATGTTCCTCGCCTCGCACGCCAACCCCGATTCGGAACGCGACTGCATCGAGAAGCTCCTGCTGCGCGACGTCGACGGCATCTTCATGGCACCGGCGCAGAGCTACGACCAGCTGGCGTCCATGGAACGACGGGACTGCGCCTTCATCCTGCTCGACAACCGCAGGGGAGCGCCCGGGTACAAATGCGTGGCCTCCGATTTCGTCGACGGCGTCGATCAGGTGGTGCGGCACTTCGCCCTGCATGGCCGCACCGACACCGCCATGCTGTTCGGCGGCGAGACGCCGTCCGTGGACGGCCGTATCCAGGGCTGGTACCAGGCCCATCAACGGCTCGGGATCCCGGCCGGCCCCATCCACCGCTCCTACTTCACCAACGACGGCGCCTATCAGGCCGTGAACGCCATGCTCGACGACGGCGAGCAGCCGAACGCCATCTTCGCGGGATCCGATTTCGAGGCGATCGGCGCGCTGCGCGCGCTGCACGAGCGCGGCATACGCATTCCCGAAGACGTCTCCCTCATCTCCTTCGACGGCACGTTCATGTGCGAGAACACCTGGCCCCAGCTCACCTCGGTGCACCAGAACGTGAAGGAGATCGCCAGGACGGCGGTGGCCGCCGCGCTCGACCCCGACGCCCCCGATGCGCAGCAGATCCCCGTCACGCTCGACATCCGCCAATCCTGCGGATGCCCCGTCGAATAACCCCGTCGGATGACCACACCTCCATCCGCGCCCGCGTTCATCGAATGTTCATTGGGGGAGCGGGGCGCACGAGCCGCACGGTCGTACCGTGGAAACGGAACGCGATGCGAACGTGCGGCAACGGCTGACGACCGTGCGGCAACGGCTGACGATGGCGAGGAATACGGATGAACGGTTCACGCGACGAGGCTCAGGTGCCCTTTGACCAAGGCGGCTCGGACGGGACGCCTTGGGATGATGCGTCGCCCGATACGACCGTCACGCAAGCCGACGGGACGACCGCGGCAAACGCGAACGATACGGCGGCCACGGACCCGGAGGCCGTATCCGCCGCCGGCACGTCGGCCACAGGGCGCCATGCCGCCCCCAAGGAGCCTTCCCCGTTCCGGGTCGCAGAGAACGACCCTGCGCCCATCCGCATCCTGAAGCGCGTCGGGTACGTCGTCTTCGCCATCGTCAAGGGGATCGGCATCGCGTTGATGGCGATTCTCGGGTATCCGCTCGCATTGATGGCGGTCATGCTTCCCTTCATGCTGCCGTTCATGATGTCGGACACCAACGGCAGTTACGACGAGAACGCGATGGATCTCCGTCTGGGCGTCGCGGTGCTGTATCTCGCTGCCGGACTGGCCGTCATCATCGTGATGATGATCCGACGACGGCGCAACGGCGGATCGGGGAAGACCACGCTCGCCATGATCCTCGCCATCGTCGCGGCCGGCTACGGCGCGGTCAACACGGCCTCGTACGCGACGGCGATCATCGCCGGACCGAAGACGATGGCCGTGGACCGACCGACGGTGACGCGCGAAACGAAATCAAGCGACGACGGCGACTATCAGGTGTGCGCGTGGAAGTTCACGCAGGACCTGTCGTTCAGTGCGGGATCATGCGAGGACGACGGCAGCGTCAGCGCGAACAACCGCATCGCGCAGGACCTGCTGCACACGCACTCCGACCACGTGGTGCTGCGTTACTACGACACGATCTCCGGTCCCATCTACGTGGGACTCGAGGACGATCCGAACTATTCATGACGCAACGGCCCGTGCGCTGTCATGTTTCACGTGAAACGCGACAGCGCACGGGCCGCAGTGGAGGAGGAAAGGAAGGGAAAGAGGAAGAGCAGGTCAGCGCGGGCGACGGAACTTGCGGTCGCCGACGGACGGGAACGGCTTGTGCGGTTCGGACTGGTACCAGTAGGCGACGGTCGCCACGTCGTCCTGACGCTCGAAGTTGCCGCCCTCCTCGGTGCCGATCTGCTGCCAGGTGACGCGCAGGTTCTTCTCGAAGTACATCGGGTCGGGCAGGTGCCAGCGGTACAGGCCGCGCGTCACCGGGGTGGCGGTGTCCCAGTAGCGGCTCTCGCGGCCGGCGAGGTTCTGCGAGTAGAACGGGAACCCGAGGTACGGGCCGGTGAACGTCTTCTCGTACATGCGGCCGTCCTCGTCGAAGTCGGCGAAGCTCCACGCGCCGCCGAAGTAGTCCTCGGCGCCGGTGCTGCACCACGTGGGGTATTCGCCGTCGTCGTCGATGTAGAACTTGAACTCGCCTTCGCCCCACCAGCGGCTTTCCAGCGCGGTGAGCGCCAGATAGGTGCCGACGTACGTGCCGTGGCCCTCGACGCCGTCGAGCACGACGTAGTCGCGGCCGAGTTCGGTGACGCGCTCGCGGCGCCACTGCGCGTGGAAGCGCATCGCATCGGCGGGCAGCTCGTCGTATTCGGTGTAGTCGATCTGGTAGAAGAACGCGGGCACGTCCTCGTTGTGGTCGCTGCGCAGCACGATGCGCGCGTGTTCGAACGGCATCGCGAAGTAGCAGTTGAAGCCGCGGTTCGGGTTCACCATGATCGGGATGGAGTTGATGTCGCACGACTGCGCGTGGCCGCAGCAGAAGAAGTCGCCGATCGGGCACTGCACCGAGGGCGCCTCCTCGCCGTCCCAGTAGAACTCGAGGATGAGGTTGCGCAGCACGTCCGGTCCGGTGGGGGAGGTCTTGTCGGTCACGGTCATCCAGATGTGGCGGATGACGCCCGGCCCGTCGACGTCCATCAGCGTGACGGATTCGCCGGCCTTGACCGTGCGGATGCACGGGCTGCCCTTGCGCGAGGGGCCGAGGTCGCTGGCGGCCATCGCGGCGCGCCCCTTGCCGCCGTTCGGGTTTTCGGCGTTGATGCAGCGGGTGCGGCCCTGGGACCGCATGGTCACGGCGTCGAGGGCGCCCTGGCCGAATCCGAGGTTCGCGTTTGCGTTGAACATGAGTTCACTTCCTTCCGTAGGGGGCCACGACCCGTTCCGTGCGCCGCGTCGCGCGTATTCCCAGGCAGATCGCGGAACGGGTCGTGGCATGTGTTTGGGTGGTGTGGATACGTCGCTTCCGTGCGACCGTCACTTCACGGCGCCGGCGGTGATGCCCTGCGAGAGCTTGCGCTGGAAGATGATGAAGAAGATGATGGTCGGGACGATGCTGAGCAGCGAGGCGGACGCCAGGGTGGTGGCCTCCATCGTGTGCTGGCCCTGCAGGGTGGCGAGCGCCAGCGGGATGGTCTGCACGTCGTCGCCCATGAGGAACGCCATCGGGATCATGTACTCGTTCCAGGTCCACACGAAGAAGAACACGAACAGCACGCTGATGGTCGGCCAGGAGATCGGCAGCACCACCTTGCGCAGCACCTGCCAGCGGGAGGCGCCGTCGATGGCGGCGGCCTCGAGGATGGCCTGCGGGAACGTGCCGTACACGCTGGAGAGCAGGTAGGTGCCGTACGCGCTCTGGATGATCGTGAAGATGATGATGATCGCGAGCTTGGTGTTGTACAGGCCGGCGGCCTTGAACATCGTGTACAGCGGGTAGAGGAGCGCCTCCTGCGGCATCATGTTCGCGAGCATGATGGCGAGCACGATCCACGTGTTGCCCTTGACCTTGCCGATGCCCAGCGCGAAGGAGTTGAGCACGGAGAGCACCACGGCGGCCACGGCCACCACGAGCGAGATGATCAGGGAGTTGAAGAACTTCAGCGGGAACTTGGTCGTGGTCCAGAAGGAGACGATGCCTTCCATGGTGAAGGTCTTCGGCAGGCTCAGCGGGCCGGCGGCGTTGTAGTCGGCCTGCGTCTTGAATGCGTTGACGGTGAGCACCAGCAGCGGGAACAGCACGACGAGCGCGGCGACGATCAGCAGGACCAGGGTCACCCAGTCCCCTGCGGAGCGTACGTGCTGCGTCTTGTGCGATGCCCTCTTCGCCGCGGCGGCGGTCATTGATTGCGACATGGTTCAGCCCTCGGTTTCAGTCGTTTCGGTCGTTTCGGTCGTTTCGTTGATTGCGATGCGATGATTGCGTTCGATGCGGCATCGCGGTCAGACCAGGTTCTTCTCGACGCGCTTCTGGATGATGGTGAACACCACGGAGAAGACGATGATCACGGCGGTCAGCGCGGTGGAGATGGCGGCGCCGTAGCCGACCTGCTGCACCTGGAAGAACTGGTTGTACGAGTAGTAGGACGGCACGGTGGTCGCGGTGCCGGGGCCGCCCTTGGTGAGCAGGTAGACCGGGGCGAAGGTCTTCAGCGCGCCGATGGTGGCGGTGAGGATGACCACGAGCAGTTCGGGGATGATGGACGGCAGGGTGACGACGCGGAACTTCTGCCACCAGTTGGCGCCGTCGAGGCTGGCGGCCTCGTACAGCTCCGGGTCGACGCGCTGCAGGCCGGACATGAAGATGACGATCGGGTAGCCGAGCTGGATCCACACGAGGATGAACATGAGCACGGGCAGGGCGCTGTCGGGGCTGCCGAGCCAGTTGTGGGTCAGCGAGCCGAGGCCGATCTGTTCGAGGAGCGCGTTGACGGCGCCGTCCTCGGGGCGGAAGATCCAGCCCATGATGATCGCGGCGACGGCGACCGGCAGCAGCTGCGGCAGGTAGAACAGGGCGCGCAGGAAGGACGCGGTCTTGCCGCCGAACTTCTTCTGGATGACGTCGGTGAGCAGGGAGGAGATGAACAGGCCGAGGATGGTCGGGATGACCACGATGGCCACGATGATCCAGAACGAGTTGAGGAAGGAGATCCAGAACGTGGAGTCCTTGAAGAGGCGCTGCCAGTTCTGCAGTCCGATGAAGCGGACCGGGCCGACGCCGCGCCAGCGGGTGAAGCTCAGGTAGATGTTCCAGACGAACGGGACGATGACGATGATGGTCAGGCCCAGGATGCCCGGGATGAGGTAGGGCACGAATCGCGAGGATTTGTTGCCGGGAAGTCGCGACAGCGATTCGTGATGAGCATGCTTGCGGTTGCCTGCCATTGCTCTCTACTCCTTATGTGCGATGACGATGTGCGATGACGATGTGCGGTCAATGCGATCGCGGTGGTGTGCGCCGCGGGGAACGGATATGAGGAACGGATTGGATGAGGAATGAATGGGGGATGAGTGAGGAGGAGGGGGAGGAACGGGCGGGGTGCAGGAAGGGGCGCACGCGCCCCGCCACGGATGGTCGTTCGGGGGAGGGCCGTTCGCGATGGGATCGGCCCTCCCGGCCGGGTCGGGATCAGTTGTTGGAGAAGCCCATCTCCTCGACGCCGGAGTCGTACTTGGAGTGGATGTCCTTGAGCACGGCGGCGGAGTCCTTGGTGCCGTTCACGAGCTCCTGGAAGGAGGCCGGGATGGCGTCGGTGAGGCTGGAGGCGGCGTAGTCGGGGTAGTAGCTGAGCTTGCTCTTGCTGGCGTAGGAGTCGTACTCCTCGATCATGGCCTTGCTCTTCTCGTCGGTGATCTTGTCGGGATCGGCGACGACGGGGATGCCGCCGGCGTTGCCGAGGAAGTTCTGGACGTCATCGGAGAGCACGTAGTTGATGAACTTGGCGGCGAGGTCCTTGTGCTTGGAACGCTCGGGGATGACCAGCAGGTTGCCGGCGCAGCCGGCGGCGTACTCGGAGTCGGGCATGACGGCGGCGGTCCAGTCGAAGTTCTTGATCTGCTTGGCGAAGCGGCCCTGGTTCCAGGTGCCGGTCTGGTAGATCGGGTACTCGCCCTTGATGAAGGCCTGGGTGGTGTCCTCGGCCTTCATGCCGGTCGCGTTCTTGGAGATGAAGCCCTTGTCGAGCCAGTCGCTGATGGTGCTGGTGGCGCCGGTGAGGGTCTTGGAGTTCCAGTTCACGTTGCCCTTGTACAGGTGCCAGGCGTCCATGAACTTGGCGTCGGCGTTCTTGGAGACCAGCTGCCACCACAGCCACATCACGCCGTATTCCTGGGCGTCGGCGGCGATCGGGGTCACGCCGGCGTCGACGAACTTCTGGCAGGCGTCGACGAACTCGTCGTAGGTGGTCGGGATCTCGATGCCGTACTTGGCGAACAGGTCCTTGTTGTAGTAGACGCGCTGGAACTCGGCGTAGCTGGACATGCCGTACCAGGTGTCGCCGCCCATGATGCCGTTCTCGTCGTACTTGGCGGTCTCGGCGTTGGAGCCGGTGACCTTCTTGTCCCAGCCGTACTGGTCGACGTAGTCGCCGAGGTCGGTGAGCAGGCCCATGGTGGAGAGCACGCCGGCGGAGCCGTTGCCGCGGTTGGATTCCATGAGGTCCGGGGCTTCGTCGGAGTTGAGGAACTGGCTGCCGTTCTGCGCGATCTGGGTGAAGGACTTGCGCTCGAAGTTGATGGTGACGCCGGTCTCCTTCTTGAACATTTCGGCGGCCTTCTTCCACGCCTGGGTCTGGCCGGCGTCCTCCTCCTCGTAGTACCAGAAGGACAGGCTGTCCGGGGTGCCCTCGTCCTGCGCGGTGTCGCTGCCGCACGCCGCCAGCGCGGTCACGGACATGGCCGCCACGGCCAACGCTGCGAGGCCTCGTTTGATGTTCATGGGATTCTCCTTTTCCTTGGTTATTGCTTGCGCAACAGCTGCTGTGTCGCCAGTCGAATCGTTTCGATTGGCGGGACGGACACCGGGCTCCTTTCATACCCGATATCGTGATGGCCGGCCTTGCGGCCGGGGCGGCCACGGTGTTTATCGAATCGTTTCGATTACCGTGATGGCGAGAGTGCGGCGTGTTCCTTCATCGGCGTCACGCCACGCTCTCCGCAAGGGAAGTCATTGAATAGGGGGGGGGGACGTCAAGTCCCGCCTCATCGGTCGGGTCCACCGTGCGGACCGAGCCATGCTCCTGGACCTGCGGAAGCACGAACTCGCCGGCGGCGGCGATGTCGGCGCCGCCCTCCACCGCGGACAACAGCAGTCCGACGGCCTTGGAGCACAGCAGCCTCGGCATCAGGGGGATCTCGGTGACCGGGCGGACCACCAGGTCGTTCTCGAAGAACGTGCCCACCGACAGCACGGAGATGTCGGAGGGGATGTCCATGCCACGCTCGACCAGCTCCTGCATCACCATGTTGAGCACGGTGGCGCCGGCCTGGTTGACGATCGCGGTGGGACGGGATTCCATGGCCAGCAGGTCGTGGACGAACGCGGCGGCGTCGAAGCTGCCCGCCTCGTTCCTGCCGGACTCGACGACCCGCATGTCCAGCTCGCCGGCCCGCTCCAGCATGCGCTGGCGCAGCGTGACCACATAGCCGGAACCACGCGTGTAGTCGCGTTCGTTGTCGCGCAGCAGCGCCACGGTGCGGTGGCCGCGCTCGAACAGGTAGTCCATCGCCATCGCGCCGGCGGCGTCGAAATCGACGTCCACGCACGCGCAGTGGCCGCGATGCGTGGGGTAGCCGATGGCGACGCACGGCTTGCCGTACGAATCGGCCTGCATGACACGGTCGTCGTCCTCGACGATGTCGAGCAGGACCACGCCGTCGACCATGTTGCTGCGGGTCACGCGCTGGATGTCGTCCACCGCGTCCTCGCCGGTCAGCAACAGCACGTCGTAGCCGGCGTTCTTCGCCTGCCACGCGGTGTGGAGGAAGTACGCGTTGTACTTGGCCTCGTTGATGTCGCCGCGGATCGGCTCGCTCACCGCCAGGATCTGGTTGCGGCGTCCACGCATCTTCTGCGCCGACGCATCCGGGGTGTACCTGAGCTCCCGGACCGCTTCCATCACCTTGCTGGAGGTCTTCTCCGAAATCGCGCGCTTACCCGACAGCACATAGGACACGGTGCTGACCGAGACCCCGGCGGCACGAGCCACGTCCTTGATTCCAGCCATCATCGCCTCCTTTCCACGGTCGCGCAACCACGCTGACGGCACTGTCTTCGATGATATTCCTCATCGAACCCGTTCGCAGCCGATTCCGCCCCGACATGTCGCTCTCGTCGCCATGTCGTTGCGGTTTCGTCCGCGTCATTCCGTTCCGATCTTCTTCGTCGAAACGTTTCGCCAACATCATACGTCGAATCGTTTCGACTTGTCAACCGCACGACACGCCGCGCAGGACGGCGACCATTCCATCGAAAGCGCCAGAGACAGGAAGCACGACGACTCATGGCCGGGATGATCCGGTTCCTGAATCACATCCGCGGCGCATCATTCATACCGCACGTACACTCGGCCGCATGACTGCGCCGCTCCTTCGCACACCTCGCCACAATGGCGCCTCCCCGAATCGCGATCCAAGGAAACGGCCACCTCACATCAAGCACCACCTGAACGACATGAGCCCGACCGAATGGCGACGGCCACTCGGCCAGACCGCCCGACCTGCCACGCTTGACGCTCATCAAGCACAACGCAATGCCGGATTCCCACCGCACCCCATCCCGCCACAGCATGCACCCCTATGCCATGGATTGTGCTTCTGTTCCATGGCCTGTGCCCCTGTTCACAATATTGCCCACCACAACGCCCCCCTGCGCCATGGATTGTGCCCCTGTGCAACAACGCGCCCTTGCGTCATGGCTCATGCCCCGTCCGCAACACTGCCCACCACAGCACGCGCCCCGTGCCATGGTTTGTGCTCCTGTGCGCAATACTGCCCGCCATGGCCTGTGCCCCTGTTCGCAATCCTGTGCCCCTGTTCGCAATATTGACTACTTCAAGCCACCGGGGGCACGCCCCCTCCCGAGCCGATTTTCGCGCGGTTAGCACAGAATGGCGGAATTCCAACGTTTTGCCAATCCGATACCGTACCCCTGTTTCGCTATGTATGTTCGACGCGGTTACGGGGGCACACGGCCGTGCCCCCGTTCGGCCATACACGTCCAATACGGCGACCGTGGCACAAAACCGTGCCACCGTGACCAAAATCGCCCGCATATGCGAATCAGGGGCACGTCATCGCGTCCTATGCACCCGGACATCTCCTTAAGGATGCAGAATGGCAAGCGCAGGGAAACATTGCGCCTCATGCGTCCGGATATATCCCATGGCAAGCCGGAACGCCCGCCCCGACATCCCGGCAAATTGGGAGACAGTGCCATCCACTCCACCTACTCCAGACACCCCAGACATGCCTCCCATCCCATCCCGCCATCCATCCATCCACCCCAGCAAGCCACCCCAGCAAGCCACCTCAGCAAGAACACCCCCAGGCGATCATGCCCTCCTACTCCCGCCGCATATCCTTCCCACAT
>NZ_BCFK01000009.1 GCF_001417815.1 Bifidobacterium aesculapii | reverse complement strand
CCCCGCAGACGCCACCGCCGCACCCCGCAGGAGACGCCGCTGTCCCGCATCGCCGCCCTTTGACGTGCCGCCCCCTTAGAGTGGGAGGCATGTCACTTGGCCTCAACATCCTGCTGATCTTCGTCTTCCTGCTGCTCGGATCCATCTTCTCCGGCACCGAACTGGCGCTGGTGAGCCTGCGCGGCTCCCAGATCGACCAGATGGAACAGGAGGACGCCCGCGGCACCCGCGTGGCCAAGATCGCCCGCGACCCGAACACGTTCCTGTCCACCGTGCAGATCGGCGTGACCCTGTGCGGCTTCCTGTCCGCGTCGTTCGGCGAATCGTCGATCTCCCCGTACATCACGCCGGTCGTGGAAGGCTGGGGCGTGCCCGCGCACATCGCCGCGCCGCTGACCACGATCAGCCTCACGCTCATCATCTCCTACTGCTCGATCGTCATCTCGGAGATGGTGCCGAAGCGCATCGCCATGCAGCGCACCGAGGCGATCGCGCGCGCCGTCGTGCCCGCGATCGACGTGTTCGCGAAGATCTGCCGTCCGATCATCTGGCTGATCGGCAAGAACACGAACGGCATCGTGCGTCTGCTCGGATTCGACCCGAACGAAACCGAATCCGAAGTGAGCGACGACGAACTGCGCGTGCTCGTCAACACGAACACGAACCTGAGCAAGGACGAGCGCACGATTCTCGACGACGTGTTCGACGCGTCGGAGACAATCGTCGCGGAGGTGATGCGCCCGCGCGCCGACGTCGTCTTCCTCGACGGCGCGATGGCGATCGCCGACGCGGCCGCGTACGTGCGCGAGATGCCGTACTCGCGCTACCCGGTCACCGGCAAGGATTTCGACGACGTGCTCGGTTTCGTGCACGTGCGCGACCTGCTGGACGTGCGCGACCCGAACGCGAAGACCGTGGCCGACGTGACGCGCGAAGGCATTTCGCTGCCGGGTACGTCGAAACTGCTGCCGAGCCTGGAACTGCTGCGCAAGCGCGGCATCCATCTGGCCGTCGTGATCGACGAGTACGGCGGCACGGACGGCATCGTCACGCTTGAGGATATGACCGAGGAGCTGGTCGGCGACATCCGCGACGAATACGATCTGCCGGAAGAGCCGGGTGGCGCGCGTCGCGGCAAGCGCAGCGCGTTCGTCAACGGGGTGGCGACGATCGAGGGCGGCACCACGCTCGAGGATTTCGAGGATCTGACCGGCATCGAACTGGAGGACGGCCCGTACGAGACGGTGGCCGGGTATTTCCTCGCGCACACCGGCAAGATGGGCGCGGTCGGCGACGTGCTGCACGCCGACGGCTATGACATGGTCGTCACCGATGTGGACGGCCGCCGCATCGAGACCATCGAGGTGCGCAAGGCCGGAGCGCCGGACCACGCACCTGCCAAGGCGTGAGACGCAGTCCGGTGGGCCTCGGCTATCCGCAGTCCGGTGGATTGCGGATAGCCGAGGCATGAGCGAGGCAAGACGTAATGTGATGTTCGCCGCGTTTCTTGAGGCGGGGTTCGGCCCGGAGCGGAGCGCGTCATCGTAGACTGGGAGCACTGGTTCCTACGGGAGATTCCCACAAGGACAACCAAGGAAGGACACCACCATGACACTCGCATTCGTTGTTCCGGGTCTCGATGAGGCAGCCTCCGAGAAGGCCATCGCCATCCTGCAGAACAGGCTCAGCCAGGAGCAGGAGGCAGCGCTCGTGCTGAAGCACGCGCATTGGAACGTGACCGGCCCGAACTTCATCGCCGTGCACGAGATGCTCGACCCGCAGGTCGAGATTGTGCTCGCTCAGGCGGACGAGACCGCCGAGCGCATCGCCACGCTGGGCGGCACGCCGGACGGCCGCGCCGACGCCATCACGCGCAACCGCACATGGAAGCCGTTCGACCTTGAAGGCCGCGCGGGCACCGAAGCCTACCTCAAAGCGCTCATCGAGTACTACGACGCGTTCATCGCCGACGACCGCAAGGCCATCGCCGAGCTGGACGAGCTCGATGTGATCAGCTCCAACGTCATCCAGGACCATGTGCAGGAACTCGAGAAGTTCCAGTGGTTCATGCGCAGCCACCTGGTCGCCTGAGATTCCAACGATCTGCAAGCTGATTTGCAGTAGCGGCTCTATTCAGCGACAGCGCAGTGTCGCCCCAGCGTCGCCTGACCGTCGTCTAACTGTCACCCCAGCGTCGCTCCGACCCTCCAGCGGCGGTTTGTACGGAAAACAACCCATTGCTCCGTACAAACCGCCGCTTACGCGTTCTCAGAGGCGGAAAATACGGAAAACAGCCCACTGCTCCGTAATATCCGCCGCTAAGAACCACTCAGCGACCGAAATTACGGAGCAATGGGCTGAAATCGTCAGGTTGAAAGCATCAGGCGCGCTTGCGCTTGACGGCAATCGCCGCACCAGCGGCACTAGCCAAAGCCACCGCCGCCGAGGCACCACCCAAGCGACACCACCTATAAACCGCAGCTACTTCACCAGCTTGTAGTATTCGGGCAATCCCATGTAGTTGAAGCTCACGTCGCGCACGGACTTCGAGGCGCCGGCGGAGACGTTGCCGTACCACAGCGGAATCACCGGCAGATCCTTGAGCAGCAGCTCCTCGGCCTGGTGATAGTACTTCACCGAACCGTCGAGCGTGGTCTGCTTCGCGGCCTCGTCGATCAGCGCATCGAACTCGCCGCTCTTGTAGTCGCCATTGTTGAGGCCCTTGCCGTCGGCCGCGGAGGAGTCGTACGCCTGCACCAGGTAGCCTTCCGGATGCGGGTAGTCGGACTGCAATCCCTGCACGAACGCGGCGTCGATCGTACGGTCGTGCACGGCGCCGGAGAAGTCCTTCTGCGTGGGGAACGGGTACGACTGCGCGTCGATGCCGATCGCGTTCTTGATCGAATTGACGATCGCATCCACCCACTGTTTCGAGCCGGAGTCGGAGGCGTAGGCGAGTCGGAACGTGCCGTCCCACGGCGAGATCGCGTCGGCTTTCGCCCACAGTTCCTTCGCCTTGGCGGCGTCGTAGGCGAGCACGTCGGAGCCGGCAAGCGTCTTCGAGTATCCGGCGATGGCGGGCGCGGTGAAGTCGGTGGCGACGGTCGCGGTGCCGCGTAGCACCTTGTCGACGATACGGTCGCGGTTCACCGCATACGAGATGGCGGCGCGGCGCAGACGCCCCTCCTCACCGGTGAAATGCTTGAGGTTCGAGGGGATGGTGAACGCCTTGAACCCTGGCCCCGCCTTGCTGAACGACTGGATCGAGCTTTCGTTCTTGTACGTGGCGAGCGCGCTGTTGGGAATCGTGTCGAGCACGTCGAGGTTGCCGGCGGTGAGATCGGCGTACGCGGATTCGAGGTTCGTGTACAGTTTGAACGTCACACCGCCGTTCTGCGCCTTGCGCGGTCCGGTGTACTTCTCGTTCGGCGCGAGTTTGATTTCTCCGTCGTGCCGCCACGAGACGAACTTGTACGGGCCGTTGCCGATCGGTTTCTCGCCGAACGCCTTGATGTCCTGGTACGCGCTCGACGGCAGCGGCAGGAACGCGACGTCGCCCACCTTGTAGTCGAACGACGAGTCGGGTGCGGCGAGCGTGACCTGCAGCGTCCTGTCGTCGACGACCTTCAGGCCGGATAGTTGCGCGTTCTTGTCGCCGTGCTCGTCCTGCAGCGCGTCGTAGCCCTTGATCGTCGCGAAGATCGCGGCGCCCATCTGCCCGTTGGCGGCGTTCGCGGCGAACGACCACGATTTCGCGTACGTTTCCGCGGTGATCTTCTCGCCGTCGGAGAATTCGAGACCGTCGCGCAACGTGATCGTGTACTGCGAGGCGTCGCTGTTCGGCGTGATCGATTCGGCGTCGGCGTAGATGAGCTCGCCGGTGTCGCTGAACGTGACGAGACCCTCGAACAGCTGCGTGACGACCTTCCAGCCGGCGAGGTCGTTCGTGTCGGACGGAATGAGGCCGCTCGCCGGTTCGACGTCGTTGACGGTGACGGTCTGTTTGCCGTCGACGCCGCCGGTTGCGCTCGACGCGGCGCCGCCGCCGGTCGCGCCGCAACCGGACAGCGCGAGCGCGAGGCCGAGCGTCGCGGCGATGACGGCGGTGATGCGTGTGCGGATGCGCATGATGTCCCCCTTCTCTTGCGATGTTCTGGTGACGTTCAGTGACGTTCAGTGGCGTTTCGGCAGCGACCTGTTGCTCGATATTCGATGCAGGCCGATATCGTATATCTCGATTCGAGATGTGCGATGACATATCACCATACAGTCGCCACGGACATTACGCCGATGGCGGTGAGACGCACCGCGCGCGTCATCGACGTTTGCGATGACGCGCTATCGAGCGCGACGTGGCACAAGCGGGACGCGTTACAGCCGTCACAACTGTTACAGCACGGCGCGACGGTTGAGTTCGCGGCGCAACTCGCGCCAACCCGGCAGGTACGCGTCCATGCGGGCGCGGAAGCGCGGGCCGTGGCCGTGCTCCCACAGGTGCGTGAGTTCGTGTACGAGCACGTATTCGAGGAATTTCGGCTCCATGAGCCCCAACTGCAGGTTGAGGCGGATACGGCCGGTTTTCGGCGTGCACGAGCCCCAACGCGAGGTCATCAGACGCAATGTGACGTGCGTGGGCGCCTTGCCGACGACCGGCGTCCACTTGTCGAGCAGCGCGGGCAGTGCGGCCTCGATCGCGGCGGCGGCGTGACGGCGGCGTTCGTCCGTCCATATGATCGCGTGATCCGGCACGACGGGGGAGGGGGAAGGCGGGTTGATACCGGGGGACGCGCTGGGCTCGCCGGGCGACGCGCTGGGCTCGCCGGGGGACGCGCTGGGCCCGTTGGGTGCCATGTTGGGCCCGTTGGGTGCCATACGGGTCTCGCCGGCGTAATCGTCGAGGCCTTCCAACGGCACTTCGACGGCGTTCGCGAATCCGGCGGGGCGAACGGAACCGGCGAAATCGACGGAATCCGCAACAGGATCCGCGAGGGGATTCGCAACACTCACGAAAACAGCAGAATCTGCGGAGTTGACGGAACCGGTGTGACCGACCGCACCTGCACCATCTGCGGAATCCGCAACACTCGCGGAAACGGCACGGTCTGTGGAATCCTCACCGTGCGGCAGCGACGCCTCGCGCGCGGCCATCTCCGCGGCAGCGAGCCGTCGGGCCTGCGCGATGCGCTCGCGCTGCCCGAGAATCCACCCGCGGCGCTCCCGCACGAAATCGACGATGCGACGTTCCGCCATGCGCATCGGCGCGGAGACCTCGACGGTGCCGGTCGGCGGTTTGATGCGCAGATACATGTTCTTGATGCGTTTGCGCGTCACCCGAACCTCGATTCCATCAGCGTCGATGATATGGACGGAGACTTGCGGAGTGGGCGTTGAGGAGGGGCGGCGGCGATACGGCATACCGCCATTGTCGCGCGAAGACGGACAAGCGGCGGGAACGGGAAGATGCGCGACAGGCATCGAGCAGGTGCCGTGTGGATTTCCGGCGGCAA
>NZ_BCFK01000008.1 GCF_001417815.1 Bifidobacterium aesculapii | reverse complement strand
TCCGCACGGCACAACGCGACACGCCGGAAGCGACCATGTTTTGACAACGAGATGATCGCATGTATTATAACTACTCGTTGCGCTGTTGAGGCGCGGCGGATCGGGCCCGTAGCTCAGGTGGTTAGAGCGCATCCCTGATAAGGATGAGGTCGGAGGTTCAAGTCCTCCCGGGCCCACAGGAAAAACCGGCGGCCATGTTTGAGCCGCTCTTTTTTTCTATCCAGAACACAATAGCGTTGTGAACTGACTCGGGGCATTGGCGCAGCTGGTAGCGCATCTGCTTTGCAAGCAGAGGGTCACCGGTTCGAACCCGGTATGCTCCACTCCTAAACCCCTTGGAAGCATTATGTTTCCAAGGGGTTTTTATTTACCCCACTCCCACCCCCACTCCCATGGTGCGGTAACACAATTCCTCCACAACCCCGGAATCATGCGGTTTTCACCCACCGCACCATGGGCGATTTACCGCACCATGGGCGAAAAGCTGGTGGGGTGAATGGTGGGGTGAATGGTGGGGTAAGTGAAGGGGTTAGTGGTGGGGTGGGGTAAGTGAAGGGGTAAATGGTGGGGGAAGGGATGGGGATTAGAGCGACATGCCCATGGTTTTCGCCTGGTCCATGAAGTCGCTGACGTTGGGCTCGTCCACGGACACCTTGTTCTTCTCGTGAAGTTCCAATCCCAGCGAGGCGGTGGTGCCGTCCCCGTCGACCGTGATGTCCAGCGTGTTGAGCGACCGCCCGCTCTCGTACTCGAGGCTCACGTCCACGCGCGGCATGTCGGTATCGTAATCACCGTCGATCATCCGCTGCAGCGCATCCGCATAACGGTCCTCGGCATCGGCGCGCGTGCCGTCATACTGTTCGCGGATCTGCTTGATGAGATAGGCGCGCAGTTCCGGGTAGTCGCCTTCATGCGTCTTCCAGTACGTCGCCAGTTCACGCAGGAACGCCGTCAGGTCGAGTTCGTACGTCAGACGCGTGACGCCGCCGGACGTCTCGCGTTCGTTCTTCGGAAAGACCTTCGCCTGCACGTCCTTCTTCTCGAGTCGCTCGCCGAAGAACCGCAGCGCGAACTTCGCGTATTCCGCTTGCGCGGCTTCGTTCATCTGACCGTCGTTCCAGCGTTTCACGTCGGCGTTGTCGTCGATGCCGCCGGCGCCTTCGTTGAAGGTTCGCGCGGCCCCTGCGAAATCCCAATGACCGTCGCGTACGATCGCGTTCTTCGTGTCGATGACGACGTCGTCCCACTCGCTGCCGGCGGTGTCGCGGATCGCGTTGCGGATGTCGGCGCGCGAGGCGTACGCGTATTGCGTTTCCGTTCCGGTCCAATACGAGTCGATTTCCGCGGACATGCCGAAGGCGCCGTTCTGCCAGGCGAAGCTCATCGGGGTGGAGCCGTCGCCCTTCACGGTGATGTACATCATCGATTTGTCGGTGGTGCTGCCGAGCGAGTATTCGCCGTCGAGCGTGAAACCGGTTCCGTTGACGTCGCCGGACAGCGTGAAACCGGTGCTTTGCAGCTTGCCGATCGACGCGAGGGCGTCGGCGGTGACGACGATCGGATTGTTCGGGCGGAAGCCGAGCATCGCCTTCACCGCGGCGAGATTCGGAATGATGATGGCGAGCGCGATGGCGACGATCACGGCGATGATGCCGCCCGCGATGGCCGCGATCGCGCCGCCGCCCAAACGTCGTTTCACGGTGACGGGCGCGCCGGGCGCGGGCGTGCCGGGGAACGCGGGTTGCGGGGGAGCGCCCGCCGCAGGGGACGGCGGGACCGGTGCCGCGGGAATCGGCGCGAACGATTGCGTGGGGGCGGGCGGCGTCTGGGGGAGCGGCGGCAGCGCCTGCGTCGGTTGTTGCGACGGCGGCGACGGGACCGGCTGTTGCGGGGGAATCGACTGTTGCGCCGGTGCCGCGATTGGAGCCGGTACCGGCGACGGGACCGGGGGAGCCACGGCGGTGCCGGGCACTGCGACCGGAGCGCCACACACCGCGCAGAACGTCGCTTCTTGCGGCACCGGTCTGCCGCATTGTCTGCAGATGTTCATGATGTTTCTCCCGTCCACCGATGATGCCGACATCCTTGTCGCGTCCAGTCGAACGCCGTTCTCTCCGCCCGACTCGACGACTGATTCCATTATATGGCTCGCGCATGCGGCTCACGTGCCTGCCGGACGGATCGGCGCGGGCGGCATGCTCCTGCACCCCGCCGCGCGGGAAGGACTGCACCAACACACGTTTTGACATTGCGTCAATAATGGGATTACACTGGGCGGCGAGAGAAATTGACACCGAGTCAAGACATTGACGTCACGCGGGAGCCGCCCCGACGATGGGACGACGCGCACGGTGCCACACACGGTGTCTCATACGGAAAGGACCGCTCATGCTGTTTCAGGTCTACGGCGACAACGCCGTCTACCAGTGGATCGGATGGATCCTCGTCTTCTGCTGCCTCATCGGCGCGAACGAACTCGCACGCCGTACGAAAACCGGCGGCATCATCGCCTTCCTCGTCGTGCCTGCGGTGCTCACCATCTACTTCGTGACCATCTACACCGCAGCCGCGATGGGCGCCGATTGGGCCCTGAACAACCCTACCTACGTGCACATGACCAGCTGGTTCCACTACGCCAAGCTGTACGCGGCCACCGCAGGCTGCATCGGCTTCATGGCACTCAAATACAAGTGGGGGTCGATCGGCAAGTCCGAATGGTTCAAGTGCTTCCCGTTCGTGATCGTCGCCATCAACATCCTCATCGCCGTGGTCTCCGACTTCGAATCCGCCTTCCGCGCATGGGGCACCACGTGGGTCTCCACCGAAGGCGTGACCCTCATGGGCGGCTGGCACAACGTGTTCAACGGCGTGGCCGGCATCATCAACATCGCCTGCATGACGGGCTGGTTCGGCATCTACGTGTCCAAGAAGAAGGACGACATGCTCTGGCCCGACATGACATGGGTGTTCATCGTCGCCTACGACCTGTGGAACTTCTGCTACACCTACAACTGCCTGCCCACGCACTCGTGGTACTGCGGTCTGGCGCTGCTGCTCGCCCCGACCGTCGCCAACTTCTTCTGGAACAAGGGCGGATGGATCCAGAACCGCGCGTTCACGCTCGCCATCTGGTGCATGTTCGCGCAGGTGTTCCCGATGTTCCAGGATTACTCCGTGTTCTCCACGCAGTCGGTGAACAACCCGAACGTGAACCTCACGGTCTCGATCGTTGCCCTCGTGGCGAACGTGCTCGCGCTCGGCTACATCCTCGTGCGGGCGAAGCGCCAGGGCGTCAACCCGTGGACCAAGGAAGTGTTCAAGGGCACCAGGGATTACGAGCGGGCTATCGCCCGCGCCGCATAGCTGCCTCACGACTGTCGCCGCTCGGCGTCGCCTACGGGAAACCCACCGGGTTCCCCGCTTCACGGCTCCGTGAGCGGGCTATCGCCCGCGCCGCGTAATCACCCGCGCGATTTTCGTGCGCAAACCAGGGTCATAGCGCATCATTCTCGCGCAGATCACGTTTCGCACCGGGAAAGTCACGGTTCACTCCGGGGAATGCGTCGAAATAACGGCACATTCCCCGGAGTGAACCGTATGTTTCCTGGGATGAACCAGACCACCTCATTGGACTCAACACGTGAAGCATTACTGCTCCACGTGAGATGTCGGGTTTGGCGTGTGGAGCAACGATGCTCCACACGAGACTTGCAGGGGATCCGTCGAGGCCCGC
>NZ_BCFK01000007.1 GCF_001417815.1 Bifidobacterium aesculapii | reverse complement strand
GTGGAGCGATAACGCTCCACGCAATGCGCATGGGAGGGGGAGGAGCGAAAGTGTGGAGAGCGGCCTCTCCACATGTGGCGTATATGGGGATTCTGGCACGAGTGTGGAGCAGTTTCGCTCCACACACGCCACGAATACCCACCTGAACACAACGTGTGGAGCATCTCTGCTCCACACAACAGTTCACCAGTATCCATGTGGAGCACCGACGCTCCGCACATGATGGTGGAGCATGGCTTAACCCAGCATCCACCTCGCCAAACACGCCTCCATGCGACTGACCACCGGCATACCGTTGAGAACGGCTGGCGCCTCGCCTACTCGCCACGCAGTACGAGGGTGGCGGCATGCTCCTGGAGCCATTGGCGAAGATAGGGAATGGTGAAATCCACATATCCATACGAGGACGAGTAGATGATTCCGGCCTGGATGAGACGCTCGCGGTATCGTCCCGCATACTGCGCGTCCTTGCCGATTCGTTGGGCGATGTCTCCGGTGCGGGACGGCCCCTCATCCTGCGCCATGGCGAGCAGATACGTGCGATCCACGCTGGACAGATCCTCGATGGCCGGCTCGTGCACGGTCCCGCCGAGCCTAAGTCTCGCGGCTTCGGCACCGCTTCGCGCGGCGTCCTCGTCGATAATCGTTCCGGAGGCTTTCCTCCAGATGTTGTAGCCGACAAGCTGCACCATGAACGGATACCCACGCGTCGCCTCAGTGGCGATACGCAGGGCCTGCGGCGTGATGTCATACCCTTGCCCGCGGATGACGTCCTCGAAGGCGTCGCTGACGAGGTCAAGCGAGATGTCTCCCAATTCCACAGGTGTCGCCCTGCGCAGGAACGTGATGACGTTGTCGTGCAGCAACGACGAGGTCATGCCCGGCAGACCAGCGAACGCGACCGCGATGTTCCTCTCCTCGCGGATCAGATGCTGAACCGCCGTAGCCAGCGCTCGAAGATCGGAGACATCGGCGCCCTGAGTCTCATCGACGGTGATGAGCAGTCCCCGGTCCGCATGCCGTTTGCCGATATGGTCCACTGCATCAGTGAGAGCCGCACGCAACGTCATCGGCAATGCGGTCTCGCTGAACTCCACTTTGCCCAGGTCGGCGCTTCCCAACCCGTCAACGCCAATGCTGGGCAATTCGACGGATTTCACGTTGCGCCGCCCATATTGGGCACGCAACGTGAGTATGAGATTGCCGACGAACCCGGGAGTGGCGGTCTCGTCGATGACCGTCCAATGCCGCGCACGGGCCCTCCTGCCCAGCGCGTTGAGCAGCACGGTCTTGCCGGAGCCTCGGCTGCCGGTAATGCGCATCAGACGGTATGGCGCCCCGGGACCGGCCTCGAGAGAGTCGTCGAACTCGTCCAGCAACGCGTCCCTGCCGATGAGATACGGGGGGTTCGCCCCCGCCGACGGCCTGAACGGATTAGCCATATCACACCTCACTGGTCTTGCCGCGCCAACATCGCCTACATCCGGCGACCGCAGCCGTTCCTATGCTCCTTCATATTCTTGTATATCCCTTTTAATCTTTTCATATCCTTGTATATCCTTTTCTATCTTTTCATATCCCCTCACTACCCGTACACCAGGTACGATCTGCAACAATCGCCGTCGCATCACGATGCATATTGAACAATGCCGCATGACGGCTCCGCGGCGTGATTGTTCAACGTCCGCGCGATTCTCGTGCGCAAACCAGGGTCATAGCGCATCATTCTCGCGCGGGCCATGGTTCAGTCCGCGACAGTCACGGTTCACTCCACGGCAGTCACGATTCACTCCACAGCAGTCACGATTCACTCCGGGGAATGTGTCGGAATAACGGCACATCCCCGGATTGAACCGTCCATTCCCCGGGCTGAACCGTATGTCCCCCGGAACAAACCGTGGGGTGGCTTACCGTTGACCTGAGAAACATG
This sequence comes from Bifidobacterium aesculapii, assembly GCF_001417815.1. Lineage (GTDB taxonomy): Bacteria > Actinomycetota > Actinomycetes > Actinomycetales > Bifidobacteriaceae > Bifidobacterium > Bifidobacterium aesculapii. The sequence goes on along the minus strand of NZ_BCFK01000007.1, from coordinate 3,995 downwards.
CCAATAGCGCTGACTCACACAGTCGGCGCTATTCTGGTGCGCGGAACGGCCGTTCCGCGCACCAGAATCGCGCCGAGATGACGGGGGTGGGGAGTAACTAGGCCTTGGTGACGTGGCCACCGAACTGGGCGCGCATCGTGGAGACGACGCGCAGCGTGTCGTCACCGCCGCCGCGCGAGGTCTGGCGGGCGTACAGCGCGGCCGCGGTGGCCGGCGTGGGCACGCCGAGTTCGAGCGCCGCCTCGATCATCCACTTGGCCTCGCCGGATTCATTGGCGACCGGCGGCATCGATTCCAGCGTCGGATCGGACTTGAACGCCTCGGCGAGCAGGTCGAGCAGCCACGAGCCGACGACCGAACCGGACTTCCACGAGGTCATCACGGCGGCCGGATCGTCGATGAGATCGGAGCGCACCATCGTGGCGAAGCCCTCGCCGAACGCCTGCATCATGCCGTATTCGACGCCGTTGTGCACCATCTTCGCGAAATGCCCGCCGCCGACCGGCCCGGCGAGCACGAGGCCGTATTCCCCCTCCGGCTTCAGCGTCTCGTAGATCGGGCGCATGAACTCGAAATCCTCCTGCGAGCCGCCGACCATCAGCGCGTACCCGCGGTCGATGCCCCACACGCCGCCGGAGACGCCGCAGTCCATGAAGCGGATGCCCAGTTCGCCGAGTTCGGCGGCGTGACGCGCGTCGTCCACGTATCGGGTGTTGCCGCCGTCGACGACCATGTCGCCGGGCTCCAGCAGCTGAGCAAGACGTGCGATGGTGTCGTCGGTGGGTTTACCGGCGGGCACCATGACCCATACGACGCGCGGTGCGTCGAGTGCGGCGACGAGCGCGGCGAGCGAGTCGACGTCGCGGCCCGATTCGGGGGACATGTCGTAGCCGACGACCTGGTGGCCGCCCGCCGCGAGACGCTTGGCCATGTTGCCGCCCATGCGGCCGAGTCCGATCATGCCGATCTGCATTTCAGTGTCCTTTCACAACGATGTGGGGGTACGGAGTGGGGTTACAGGGTGTTGCGGTATGTGATGAAGGTTATGGGTGACGGTGGTCTCTCCCTCAGTCAGCCTCCGGCTGACAGCCCCCTCATCAGAGGGGGCCGAGGACGCGGGTCACAAGACCAGGGAGAGGAGCATGACGCAGCCGAGGCCGACCACGGAGAGCACGGTCTCCATCAGGGACCAGGTCTTGAGCGTCTGCGAGACGGACATGCCGAAGTATTCCTTGACGAGCCAGAAGCCGGCGTCGTTGAGGTGGGAGAAGAACACGGATCCGGCGCCGATGGCGAGCACGAGCAGCGCAAGGTGCGTCGGGCTCATGCCCTGCGCGAGCGGCACCATGATGCCGGAGGCGGTGACGGTCGCGACGGTCGCGGAACCGGTGGCGAGGCGGATGAGCACGGCCACGAGCCAGCCGGCGATGAGCGGGTTCATCGCGGATTCGGAGATGCCGTTGGCGATCACGTCGCCGATGCCGGAGTCGACGAGGGTCTGCTTGAAACCGCCGCCCGCAGCCACGATGAACACGATGCCCGCGACGGAGGCGAAGGACTTGCCGACCTCGCCGTTGATGAATTCGCGGGTGCGGCCCTGCATGAATCCGAGCAGCACCATCGCGACGAGAGCGGTGATGAACAGTGCGGTCAGCGGCGTGCCGATGAAGACGAGCGTGCGGCCCCACACGGATTCGGTCTGACCGGTCAGGTCGACGACGGACGCGGCGAGCATGAGCACGACCGGCAGCAGGATGACGGTCATGGCCTGGGCGAAGGAGGGACGCTTGGATTCGTCCTTGACGGCTTCCTTCTCGGCTTCCTGCTCGGGCGCCTGGATCGGCACCCACTTGGCCATGATGCGGCCCATGAGCGGACCGGAGATGATGACGGTCGGCACGGCGACGAGCAGGCCGAGGCCGAGCGTGACGCCGAGGTTCGCGTTGAGCGCGGAGATCGCGACGAGCGGGCCGGGGTGCGGCGGCACGAACGCGTGCAGCGTGGACAGGCCGGCGAGGGCGGGGATGCCGAGCAGGATGACCGGCATCTTGGCGCGGCGGGCGGCGAACAGCACGACGGGGATGAGGATGACGACGCCGACCTCGAAGAACATCGGGATGCCGACGATGAACGCGATGAGCGCCATCGCCCACGGCAGCAGCTGCAGCGGCGTCTTCGCCATGATCGTGTCGACGATCACGTCGGCGCCGCCGGAGGCGAACAGCAATGTGCCGATGATCGAGCCGAAGCCGATGAGCAGACCGACGTTGGAGACGGTCGAACCGACGCCGGACGTGAAGCTGTTCCACGATTCGTCGAACGGGACGCCGGCGCAGACGGCCATGACGAACGATCCGACCATGAGCGAGATGAACGGGTGGACCTTGGCCACGGCGATGAGCAGCACGATGGCGGCGATGCCGATGATGGCCGCGATGATGAGATTCATGTTGGTTCCTTGCAGTCGTTGGAAGGATGGGGTTAGGGGAAAAGCGGGAAAGACGAGTCGGGAACGGCTCAGGCGGCCACGGGGACCTTGGCTACCGGAACATTGGGCTCCGGAACCTTGGACTCCTGATACGCGCGCACGGCCGCGACGGCCTGTTCGACGACCTCCTCGATGGTGCCGTCGACCGGCACGACCACACCGTTCTCGTCCGGTTGGAGCGGCTGGAGGTCGGCGAATTGGCTGGCGAGCAGCGACGGCGGCATGAAGTGGTCCTTGCGGGCGGACAGCCGGCTGTAGATCAGTTCCTGGGAGCCGGCGAGGTGCACGAAGAACACGTCGACGTTCTCGCGCAGCAGGTCGCGGTAGGCGCGCTTCAGCGCGGAGCTGGAGACGACGGTGTTCTGGTCGAGCGCGTCGCGCGCGACCATCCACGTGTTGATGACGCGCAGCCACGGCCAGCGGTCCTCGTCGGTCAGCGGGTGGCCGGCGCTCATCTTGTCGATGTTGGCCTGCGGGTGGAAATCGTCGCCTTCGGCCATGGTGTAGCCGAGTCGGTCGCGGATGGCCTCCGCCACAGTGGATTTGCCGCATCCGGCGACGCCCATCACGACGACATGAATGCTCATTTCGGATTCTCCTTCGATTCCGTGGGTTCCGGCCCGGCGCTGTTTCCGGGGCCTTAAGCAACCGCTTCGTTGACTTGTTGGTTTGTTGGGTATGACTATACGCCCTATTCATCGTACTTGTCAAGTCAAAAGTATTACCTTTGGCAACAATCGTGCATCATTGCCGGAATTGATATGATGACAAGCGTACGAACGGCCGGAAATCAGGGAGAGAACCATCATGGGCGCATCGACCGAGCCCCTGCATCAGGGCATCACCGACGAACTCGCCGTGGACATCCTCGACGGGCGCTGGCCGGTCGGCACGCCGATCACGCTGGAAACGCTCCAATCGCGCTTCGGCGCGTCACGCACGGTGGCGCGCGAAGTCGCGAAATATCTGGAGGCGATGGGCGCGGTCTCGATCCGCCGTCGCGTCGGACTCGTCCCGCGCGACGTGGGGGAGTGGTCCGCGCTCAACCCGCAGGTCATCCGATGGAAGCTCATGTCGTCGCATCGCAAGGAGCAGCTGCGCACGCTCACCGAACTGCGTCTCGCCGTCGAACCGGCCGCCGCGGCCGCCGCCGCACGCAACGCGACGATGGAGGCGCGCGCGATGTTCCCGGTGATGGCGGGCGAACTGCGCAGGCACGGCGAGACCGGCGACCTCGACGCCTTCCACGATCTCGACGTGCGGTTCCACTCCTCGATCCTCACCAGCAGCGGCAACGACCTGTTCGCCTCGATGGCCGACATCATCGGCATCGTGCTCAGGGGCCGCGTCGAACTGCACATGTACCCGCAGAAGCCGAAACCCTCCGCGCTCGACGCGCACGACGCCGTAGCCGAGGCGATATGGAAGGGCGACCCGGACCGCGCGCGCGAAGCGATGCACGACATCGTCGACGAGGTCGCCGAATCGCTGGAACTCACGTGACGGC
>NZ_BCFK01000006.1 GCF_001417815.1 Bifidobacterium aesculapii | reverse complement strand
GGTGCGGTGCGCACGGCGGAACGGCGCCGCACGCACCGCACGTGTCCACCAGTTGACTAATCGCGGACGGACCCCTTGAGCGTTCCCAGACAACGCGCCTACAATCGGGAACGTCTCTATTGATGGCAACCCAAAGGGGAGTTTCATTATGCTCACGAACGAGTACGTCAAGCGCGTCTACGCGCAGGTCGAGAAGCGTGACGGCGACCAGCCGGAGTTCCTGCAGGCCGTGCAGGAGGTCTTCGAGAGCCTGCAGCCGGTCGTCGAGAAGCATCCGGAATACGAGAAGGCGGGCGTGCTCGAGCGCATCGTCGAGCCGGAGCGCGTGGTCAAGTTCCGCGTCGCCTGGACCGACGACGAAGGCAAGGTGCAGGTCAACCGCGGCTACCGCGTCCAGTTCAACTCCGCGATCGGACCGTACAAGGGCGGCCTGCGCTTCCACCCGACCGTCAACGAGGGCGTCATCAAGTTCCTCGGCTTCGAGCAGATCCTCAAGAACTCGCTGACCACGCTGCCGATCGGCGGCGGCAAGGGCGGCTCCGACTTCGACCCGAAGGGCAAGTCCGACGCCGAGGTCATGCGCTTCTGCCAGGCCTTCATGACCGAACTGCAGCGCCACATCGGCCAGTTCACCGACGTTCCGGCCGGCGACATCAACGTCGGCGCCCGTGAGATCGGCTACCTGTTCGGCCAGTACAAGCGCATCCGCGACGAATACTCCGGCGTGCTCACCGGCAAGGGTCTGGAGTTCGGCGGCTCGCTCGCCCGCACCGAGGCCACCGGCTACGGCGTCTGCTACTACACGCAGGAGGCGCTGCGCGTACTGAAGGGCGATTCCTTCGCCGGCAAGACCGTCGTGATCTCCGGTTCCGGCAACGTCGCGATCTACGCGACCGAAAAGGCCGAGCAGCTCGGCGCGAAGGTCGTCACCGTGTCCGATTCCAACGGCTACGTCTACGATCCGGAAGGCATCAAGGTGGACGTCGTCAAGCAGATCAAGGAGGTCGAGCGCGGCCGCATCAAGGAGTACGCGGAGCGCGTGCCGGGCGCCGAATACCACGAGGGCTGCAAGGGCGTGTGGACGGTGCCGTGTGACATCGCCCTGCCGTGCGCCACGCAGAACGAGATCGACGAGGAGTCCGCGAAGGCGCTCGTCGCCAACGGCTGCAAGACCGTGTGTGAGGGCGCGAACATGCCGTCCACGCCCGAGGCCATCGCCGTGTACCAGGAGAACGGCCTGCTGTACGGCCCGGCCAAGGCCGCGAACGCGGGTGGCGTGGCCGTGTCCGCTCTGGAGATGAGCCAGAATTCGTACCGTCTGTCCTGGACCTTCGAGGAGACCGACGCCAAGCTCAAGGGCATCATGGAGTCGATCGTCGCCAACTCGCTGGCCGCCGCGAAGGAGTACGGCCACGAGGGCGATCTGATGCTCGGCGCGAACGCCGCCGGCTTCGTCAAGGTCGCCAACGCCATGGTCGCCCAGGGCGTGCTGTGACGCTCTGACCGCACGGAGTCTGTAAGCCCGGTGGTTCCGAGTGGAGCCACCGGGCCCTTTTGGTTTGCCTTTATCCCCCGATTCTCAAGCCATGACAATCGGGGGATAAAGGGAAGGAGGCTACAGCAGTTCCAGCGTCACGTCGAGCGTGAGCGGCTGGTCGGCGGGCACCTGGAACTCGTCGTGCACGGGCGCACCCCACGTGTCGTCGCCGCCGACGCCCATCTGGGCGGCGAGCAGGCGCAGGAACGTGTGGCGCACCGGCGGCAGCTCGTTCGGGTGCGTCGCGTCTTCAATCATCAGCGAGCTGTACGGCAGCAGGCTCACCGCGAACGGCTTCGCGTCGCCGCCGCGCGAGGCGCCCGCGGTCACGCGCATGCCGCGGCCGTCGGCGTCGGTGATCTCCGCCCAGCGCACGCCCTCATGGTTGCCAGTCTCCTGCGGCACGAGGTACGGCGCGAAATCCTCCGCGGCGGTACGCTCGTACACGCCGAGCTTCGCGCCGTGCACGCGGTCGGCGTACGTCTCTTCCGGCCCGTAGCCGTAGAAGCGCAGGTGATCGTACTGCGCGGGCAACATCCATTCGAGTCCGAACGCGGGCAGCGTGGCCGCGCCGGTCTCGCCCGGGTATTCGACGCTCAGGTGCACGCGCATCCTGCCGTCGACCTTGTAGTTCACGACGACGGGCGTGTGCGCGGCGTCGGCGAGTTCGTAGTCGTAGCGCGCCTTGAGCCCGTGACCGCACGGCGTCGGCTCCACCGACGTGCCGGTCACGCGCGCGTACCGTCCGGCCGCGAACCACTGCGCGCGGTCGAATCCGGAACCGTTGCCGCGATCGTTGTCGGTGAGCGGACGGAACGTCGTGAGGTTCGGACGGCGGATGACCATCTCGCGCGCGCCGCGACGGAACGACACGATGCCGCCCTGCGTCTTCGAGAGGATGACCTCGGTTCCGCTCGCGTCGTCGTGGACGCCGGCGTTGAATCCGTCCGCCACGACGACGGTCTGCGAGCCGCAACCGCACTGCTGCTTCTGCGGCGCGTCGTCACCTGCGATCGTGACGGTCGACCGCCCGAACGTGATCTCGTATCCGGCGGGCGCCCAGTCGGTGGGCGCGGCGAGACGCTGATCGACCTCGTACGTGACTTCCACGCCGCGCGCGCCGGCGCCGCTCACGTCGACGAGTTCCGTGACCGGCGGGAACGCGATAGCCTCGTACCGCGATTCGCCGGCAGGCACGTCGAAGCGGTAGTCGGCGCTCCAGCGTTCGACGCCGTCGACGAGCACGCGCGCGGTGAACAGGGCATCGGCGGTGGAGACGAACAGGTTGTCGTTGGTGACGGTCACGCCGTGCGCGTCGGGCGCGAGCTTCACGTTCGCGTACAGCTGCTTGACCTCGCGGATCTTCGGGGATTCGCTGCGGTCGGCGAAGACGATGCCGTCGCCGGCGAACTCGTAGTCGTTCGGGCGATCGTCGAAGTCGCCGCCGTAGGCGAGGCGCTCGGTACCGTCGGGCAGACGCTGGAACAAGGCCTGATCGACGTAGTCCCAGATGAATCCGCCCTGATACTTCGGGTACTTCTCCAGCGCGGTGTACAGGTGCAGGCCACCAGTGGAGTTGCCCATGGAGTGCGCGTATTCGCAGGAGATGTACGGTTTGGCGTCGTCGCCGAGGTAGCGTTCCTCGATTTCGGCGGGCTTGGCGTACATACGGCTCATCACGTCGGAGACGTCGTTGAATTCCTGCTGCCAGAACACGCCTTCGTAGTGGACCGGGCGCAGTGGGTCGTTCGCGTGCACGAAATCGTACATCGAGCGGAACACGTCACCGCCGAACGATTCGTTGCCGAGCGACCAGATGACGACGCTCGCGTGGTTGTAGTCGCGCGCCATCATGCTGCGCGTGCGGTCGACGCACGCCTCGCGCCACTCGTCGCGGCTCGCGGGCACGGCCAGGTCGGGCGTGAGCACGTCGCCGGGGGAGGTCCAACTGCCGTGCGTTTCGAGGTTGGTCTCGTCGATGACGTAGATGCCGTACTCGTCGCACAGCTCGTACCAGCGGCTCTGGTTGGGGTAGTGCGAGGTGCGCACGGCGTTGATGTTGTTGCGCTTGAAGCAGCGGATGTCGTTGACCATGACCTCTTCGGACACCGTGCGCCCGGTGCGCGCGTCGAATTCGTGGCGGTTGACGCCCTTGAACACGATGCGCTTGCCGTTGAGCTTCATCAGTCCGTCCTCGATGGCGAAGTGACGGAATCCGATGCGCTGCACCGCGGCTTCGACGAGCGTGCCGTCGGCGGCGGTCGCGTCGAGTTCCAGCGTGTAGAGCGTGGGGGATTCGGCGCTCCACGGCGCGACGTCGGCGACGCGCGTGTTCCACGCGGCGATGCCGTCGTCGACCGTCAGTGTTTCACGTGAAACCACGGCACCGGCGGCGTCGCGCAACGTCGCCGCGAGCATGTCGCCGTCGGCGACGCCCGCGACATGCGCGACAACGGCGAGCGCGCCGGCGCCGGTCGCGTGGTCGTAGTCCGCATCGATCTTGAGGTCGCCGACATGGACGCGCGGGTGCGCGGCGAGTTCGACGGAACGGAAGATGCCGTGCATGCGCCAGAAGTCCTGATCCTCCAGCCAGCTGGCGGAGGAGAATTCGAAGCAAGCGACGGCGAGCGTGTTCATGCCTTCGCGGATGGCATCGGTCACGTCGAATTCGCTCGGCGTGAAGGAGTCTTCGGAATAGCCGACGAACGCGCCGTTGAGCCACACGGCGATCGCGGTGGCGGCGCCGTGGAAGGTGAGGGTGACGGTGCGGTGGTCGCGGATCGCCGCGGCGGTCTTCAGCGAGGGCGAGAACGCGCGGCGGTACAGCGCGACGTGGTTGTGTTCGGGGATGGCGGGGGCGATCGGGGCTTCATGGCCAGACCACGGATACTGCTGGTTGACGTACTGGTGGCGCAGGAATCCCTTGACTTCCAGACAGGAGGGCACGTCGATGTGCTCGAAGCCCGCGGCGTCGAAGTCGGGCTGGGCGAAGTCGGCAGCAGCGAGGGCGTCGACGCCGTACTCGGCGAGGTCGACGACCTGCACCCACCAGGCGCCGTCGAGGCTCTGCTTGAGGTCGGATTCCTCGTGCGGGGCCGGAGCGTGGTCATAGAAACGGTGGCTGGAGTGCGCGTCGAGCCGGTTGACGGCGAACACGCGCGGGTTGACGAGCCACGCAGGGGAGAACTGCGCGGCTGCGGTGGCGGTCTGGCTGGTCATATTGCGGTGCCTTTCTTTCCTTCCGGTGCCGACCACAACTACGTGACCGGTCACACAGAAATAAACATTTACTAAATATAGCGGCGGCGCGCCCATGCCGCAACCGTCACCGCGCCCGAGTGTCACCACGCCCCAGCACCTCGCCGCCCTCACTCCCATCCCCATCCCCACACCCACACCCATTCCCACACCCATTCCCACACCCATTCCCACACCCATTCCCACACCCATGGTGCGGTAAACCGCACCATGGGAGTGGCGTCATTCCAACGTTTCCCACCAGGGGATTACCGCACCATGGGAGATAGGGAGGGCACCAAGGGTGACACACAGCCAACACGCAGCCAACACGCAGCCCACGCCACCGACCTGCCACCGACCTGCCACCAACACGCCACCGACACGCCGAGAGTGGCGTGCCGGCGGATGTGCGACGTACGTCGGAGAGCGCAGCGCCGCACCTCATTCGCAACCACACCGCAACCGCTCGGCAGCCGCCTGACTGCCGCCCGGACCAACCACAATCGAACATGCCGTGAGCCGTTGCGTACGTAGGCGTGAACGGTATCAAATAACACTATCAGTGTTCATTTACGCACCATTTTGGTAACTTTTTCATAACATGTTTAGTTACGGTTTTACTTACATCACGTAATGCACTAGATTAATCACCTAGCAGATTCGAACAACACCGTTCGGACGCGAACGCCCAACAACGTCGAAAGAAGGTATACGGTGTCCACCGCAGCCGCCGAACCAACCCAGAAAATCAACAAGGGACGACTCGCCGCCTATGCAGTCGGCAACTTCGGCCAGGCCCTGTTCTACAACGCGCTGAGCACCTACTTCGTGGTGTACGCCACCACCTCGCTGTTCGCCGGCGTCGACAAGGCCCTCGCCGCCAAGCTCATCGGCGTCATCACCTCGCTGGTGATGATCATCCGCATCGTCGAGATCTTCATCGACCCGCTGCTCGGCAACCTCGTCGACAACACCACCACGAAGCTCGGCCGCTTCCGCCCGTGGCAGTTCATCGGCGGCACCATCTCCGCGGTCCTGCTGCTCATCATCTTCACCGGCATGTTCGGTCTGGTGAACGTGAACACCACCGCGTTCATCGTCACGTTCGTCGTCGTGTTCATCGTGCTCGACGTGTTCTACTCGCTGCGCGACATCTCCTACTGGGGCATGGTCCCGGCCATCTCCTCCGACTCGCACGAGCGCTCCATCTACACCTCCGCCGGCACGCTGACCGGCTCGATCGGCTACAACGGCCTGACCATCGTCGTCATCCCGATCACCACGATGTTCTCGATGGACCACACCACCCAGACGCAGGGCGGATGGACCGCGTTCGGCATCATCTGCGCGCTCATCGGCATCCTCACCGCGTGGACCGTCGGCTTCGGCGTCAAGGAGAAGGACAGCGCCCTGCGCAAGAAGGCCGAGGCGAACGGCAACCCGCTGCAGGCGTTCAAGGCCCTCGGCCAGAACGACCAGCTGCTGTGGACCGCACTCTCCTACCTGTTCTACGCGTTCGCGAACGTCGCGACCGGCGGCGTGATGGTGTACCTGTTCAAGTACGTCGTCAACCGCTCCGACATGTTCTCCATCACCGGTGTCATCCCGGTCGTGGCCGGCCTCTGCCTCGCCCCGCTCTTCCCGATCGTCACCAAGCGCATCCCGCGCCGCTACGTGTTCCTCACCGGACTCGCGATGATGGCCGTCGCCTACATCCTGCTCATCGCAGCCTCGCAGAACATCGTGGTCGTCATCATCGCGCTCGTCCTCTTCTACACGCCGCAAACGCTCATCCAGATGACAGCCATCCTGTGCCTTGAGGACTCCGTCGAATACGGCCAGCTCAAGACCGGCCGCCGCAACGAGGCCGTCACGCTCTCCGTGCGCCCGATGCTCGACAAGATCGCCGGTGCCCTGTCCAACGGCTTCGTCGGATTCGTGGCCGTCGCCGCCGGCATGATCGGCACCGCCACCGCCGCCGACATGACCGACGCGAACATCGCCACGTTCGAAGGATTCGCGTTCTGGATGCCGCTCGCGTTCATCGTGATCAGCTTCCTCACGTTCTTCTTCGGCGTGAAGATCAGCGAGAAGGCGCACGCCCGCATCGTCGCCAAGATCGAGGCGGACATGGCCGACGACGGCGAGACTGAATACGGCAAGGAGATCGCCAAGGCCGTGCTGCTCGGCAAGGAGATTCCGTCGGCAGCGCAGCGCAACGCCTGACATCGGCGACGGAAATCCCCGCGATGTGATGAGGCCCCTTCCTGCGCGAAGGGGCCTCATCACATCGCGGATTCGCACATCATGCGCTACGATAATGCAAGGTAACGCACAGTAATGCACGTTTACCACAGACCTAACGGCGGGCTGCGGCGAACGACTACGACGACATAGCAACGGCAGGTACGAGACAGCGATCATGGTCACGATCAAGGAAATAGCACGGCAGGCGGGATTCTCACCGGCGACGGTCTCGCGTCTGCTCAACGGCGATCCGACGTTCTCCGTCAAGGAGGAGACCCGACGCAAGATCTTCGAGGTGAGCGCACGCCTCGGCTATGACGTGCAGGAGAAGCACGGCATGCCGGCGCTGCGCGACATCGCCGTACTCGACGCACTCAGCAGCAACGAGGAGCTGCAGAACGCGTACTTCGCCGAACTGCGCGACACGCTGCTCGCCACCGCCAACCAGCGCAACGTCACGCTCACCTTCCACACGGACATCGAACGGCTCATCGCCGACGCCGACCAGTACGACGGATTCATCGCCATCGGTCCGGAAATCCAACCGCACGAGAGCCTCGAACGACTACACGACGTGCTGCCCCACGGCGTGTTCATCGACGTGAACCCCGCGCCGAACCTGTTCGACTCGGTGCAGCCCGATCTCGCGCAGACCATGCTCGACGCGATCACCGAAGCGCGCGGACGCGGCATGGAGCGTATCGGGTTCATCGGCGGATCCGGGCACATGATGGGCACCTACCAGTACCCCGAAGACACCCGCACGATGGCCTACCGCAACTGGTGCGAACGTCTTGGTCTCGACATCACCGGGATATTCTTCGTGGGCGGCAGGACCAGCGTGGAGACCGGCCGGGAGCTCGGCAGGAGGGTCGTCACCGAACTGGGTACGACCCGCGAGCAGCTGCCCGACTGCTTCATCGTCAGCGCCGATCCGATCACCGTGGGCGTATTGCAGGAGTTCACACAGGCCGGCATCGTCGTGCCGCGCGACGTGGAGCTCATCTCCGTCAACAACCAGTCGATCGCCCGCTACACGTCGCCGCCGCTGACCACCTACGCCATCGATCTCAAGGCCATGGCGAACACCGCGCTCCTGCAGCTCATGGAATCGGTAAGCTACGGCGGCGAGACCCGCCGCCACACGTTCCTGACCACCAAGCTCGTCGTCCGCGGCAGCTTCACCCCGGCCGGGAAGTAGCCCTGTCGGGGAGTATGGGAGGCCATTGGCCGTGGCAATGTTTCGATTCGGCCATTCACAGGAACATGGCCATATAGATGGGCATGACCTCGACTTTGTCGCCAATCGTACCGAAATTGCCCGGAGCCAGTTTGATGCCGTGGGTAACGCCATGGTTCTCGATCAGCGACTGCATGGACTTCGCCTTGCGGTTCTGCGAGGCCTTCACCTCCACGGCGGTCGCTTGCCCCTCGTAACGGATGAAGAAATCCATTTCCAACGAGTTGTTCCTCTCGTAGTAGTACAGAGGCTTGCCGTTCTTCGCGAACATGTCGCCGACGATATTCTCATATACGGCACCCTTGTAGATACCGAGATCGCCGTTCAGAATGTCCTTCTGGGAACCGTCTTCCAGCATCGCGACCAACAATCCAGTATCCCGCATATACACCTTGAACTTCGTATTGTCCGCGTTGCCTTCGAACGGCAATTCGGGCGAGGTGAGCTTATAGCAGAAATTGATGATACCGGCGTCATACAGCCATTGCAGGCTCCCGCCATACTTGCGCGCACTCGATTTTGGCTCCACTACAGCGTAGGAGAACTTCTTGGAGTCACGCGCCAGCTGCTTGGGAATGGACAGGAAGCACGCCCTCGCCTTGGCTTTCTCGCTGCCAACGGCGTATTTGGCGATGTCATTGCCGTATTCGGCGAGGATGTCGCGCTGCACCTGCAGCACCTTTGAGAAATCATTGGTGTCGACGAACCGCTGCACGGCCTCCGGCATGCCTCCGACGACGACATATTGTCTGAAAAGCCGCATCATACGTTCCTGCACGGCCTCGGGAACCTGCTCGCGACGGTCGAAGAAACCTTTCAGATACGCGACGACGTCGTCACCCAGCCCCACGCCCCATAGGAACTCTCTGAAATCCAACGAATGCATCTCCGCGTGGTCCACATATCCCACCGGAAATGATGAGATCTCCCGATATGAGATGCCCAGCAACGAACCGCTGGCGATGACATCGGCCCTGCCATCCATGGTCAGAAACTTCAGCGAGGTGATGGCGTCCGGACAACTCTGTATCTCATCCAGAAACAGCAGCGTCTTCCGTTCCGTGAAATCAGTCCCGGGGAAAAACAGAGACAGTTGAGCGAAGATGGACGCGGCACCATGATCGCCGGAGAAAATCGCCTTGTACTCAGGATGCTCTTCGAAATTCAGCGTGACGACCCGCTCATAGTGGGCTTCTCCGAAATGCTCGATGGCATACGTCTTACCCACCTGACGAGCGCCTTGCACTATCAGACTCTTATGATGAGGATCCGCGTTCCATTGTTCAAGTTCGTCGCTGATCTTCCTCCTGAGCATTACTTCCCCTTTCCGCACTCTCGGCCACGACGCCCATCATCATATCAATATGCATTTTTTTCGTGGGGAAAATATGCATAAGATGCATATTTTCCCCACGAAAAAAATGCATGTAGCTCCCTTGGTGTGAACCTGCACGGTTCAGGGCATGACCTGCACGATTGGGTAGATAACCTGCGCAGTCCAAGCCCCAACCTGCGCACAGGGGTGCTGAAAGAAGCTCTCCGCACGGCGTTGGGACATGTACGTCATATCCTGAAAAGCCCGGAATACCAAGGAAACTCCCGACACCACCCCATCCGGCGCAAACCAGCCTTCACGACCCCTATGCGCAGGTTCGCCATCGGATTGCGCAGGTTCATGCTCCAACCGCGCAGGTTCGCCATCGGATTGCGCAGGTCCGAGACCGGACCGCACAGGCCGACGAATGGGAGCACCGAGCGGGCGAATCGGCCGTCAGTTCTCCGGAATGAAGTCCCACGGCATGCGGCGGGCGGCGAGCGCGAACACGAACAGCGCGGCGAACCCTATCACGGCGACGCGCAACGGGCCGTCCGCAGCCGCAACGGATGAGACCGTTCCCGCAACCCCCGAACCGGACCCAGCCGCCACATACCCGACGATCGCGGCGACCGTCAACGCGCCCAGTACCAGCGTGCGCGCGGCGTAGAACACGGCCCGACGCGCCCCGTGCCGCGCGACCGTCTCAATCGTCATGTGCGTGAACATGCCTCCGAACGTCTGCCCATGATGCGCGAGCGGCACCAGCAGTTCGAACACGAGGAACGCGAGCGCGGCGACGGCCGGCGCAATCGCGTTCATCCAGTCGACACCCACCGTGACGCGCCCGCCGAACAGCGCGAAATCGCCGTTCGCGAGCGGCGCCGCCACATGGTGGAACAGGAACACGGCGCCGAGCGTCAGCGGGAAATACGTGGCGACGACGAGCGCCATATCGATGATGAACGTGACCGCCCGGTGCAGCGCACCGGGCCGCGCGTTCACATGCGAATCGTCCGGAACGGCCGTCTGCGGCACCCACATGACGGACAGGCGCGCGATCGCCCAACCGACGAGCGCGCCGAGCGTGTTCGTCATCAGATCGTCGACGTCGAACTGGCGGTAGGCGCACGGGTACAGTCCCCAGAATCCGGTGAGCTGCGACGATTCGATGAACAGCGATACCAGAAATCCCGCCGGCAGCACCGCCCACCATCGCCAGCGCAGCCACCGCGACAGCACGAAACCGAGCGGCACGAAGAACGCGACGTTCATCACCAGCTGCAGCAGGCCGTACAGGCCGCCGTATCGCAGGTCCGTGATGAACATCAGCGGGTCAAGCTGCGGCGCGTAGGAGCCCGCGTACGTCGCGCAGAACGTGTCCGGATCGTCCGGCATCGGGTAGAGCGTGAATGCGACGAGTCCGGTGAAGTACAGCACGCTCAGATAGGCCGCGCCGACCGACAGCGCGCGTAGGCGATGGTAGCGGTGGTACAGTCCGGCGAGCATCGGCAAGGTGAGCACGGCCGCGACGAGCGGCCACAACAGCAGCGCGATGGTGAACGACGTGGAGAAATACGATAGATACCCGAGCATCGCGCACCACTATAGCCGCGTACATGGCCGCAATCTCAATGGCGGCTGAACGTTCGCCGCATGCGGCGGCGATGGGGGTACCGCCATTTACCATCGCAACGGAGAAACAGATGTACCACGTTGTGAAGGAGCGCAACCATGACCGCCCATCGACCCACGATCTATGACGTGGCCGAGCGCGCAGGCACGTCCTACGCGACGGTTTCGCGCTACCTCAACGGGCGCGCCGGCGTCGCCCCGAAAACGGCCGAACGCATCGAACAGGCCATCCGCGACATCGACTATTCGCCGAGCTCGACCGCGCGCTCCCTCGCGCAGCAGCGCACGCAGCTCATCGCGCTCATCATCCACGTGTCATCCACCGATGCCGCCTACGACCCGAACACCATGGAGATCATCGCCAGTGCGAACGCGCGCGCCACGCGCGAAGGCTGGCAGCTGGTCACGCTGCTGAGCGAAAACGACACGTCCCGCGCCAACATCGAACGTCTGGTCTCGGGCGGGTTCGCGGACGGCTATCTGCTGTACACGCTGCAGGACGACGATCCGCTGCTGCCGTTGTTCGCACGTCGCTCGATCCACGCGGTGATCTCCGGCACCGGGTACCTGCACCCGATGCCGTGCCCGGCCGTGGATGCGGACAACACCGGCTCGATGCGCGAGTTGGTGCGGTACGTGCTCACCGGGGAGACCGGCGGCGGCGCGCATGGTACGTCGGACACCGCCGCGGGCGGTTCGCGCAGGCTGCGCCGCACGCGCCCCGCCTACATTTCCGGTCCGGTGAACATGCCGGGCGCGCCGGAACGGCTCACCGCGTTCAACGAGATCGTGAGCGAACTGCTGCCTGACGAGCACGACATCCCCGTGTACTATTCGCCGGATTGGCGGCAGACGAGCGCCGCTGCAGCGGTGCGCGCATGGCATGAGGACGGTGTGCTCACCACGCGCGACGCGGTGATCTGCGCGAACGATACGCTTGCCGTGGGCGCGATCGAGGAATTGCATCGTCTGGGGTACGAGGTGCCTGGCGATGTGGCGGTCTCCGGGTTCGACAACAGTTCGGCGGCGACGTCGATCACGCCGCAATTGACGACGGTCGACCAGCATATGGAGCGACGGGGATGGGTGATGGCCGGAATGGTCATCGATGCTATCCGCGGTGCCAGTGACGCCGCGAAGCCCGGAGAAACCGTGCTGATCGCCACCGACCTGGTGGTGCGCGCCTCCGCGTGACGTGGTGCGCCATCCGCGTGACGTGACGCGCCATCCGCGTGACGTCACGTGGCGTCGCGTGACGTCGCGTGACGTCGCGTGGCGTGACGCGGCCGCGCGACGCGGAGTCACGCGTCCCATGGTGCGGTAAATTCCCCATGGTGCGGTAACGATTAATGGCTTGATTCCAACGTTATGAAGGAATTGTGTTACCGCACCATGGGGATTGGACGACGGCATTCCGTCAGGCGGATCAGCCCTCCTTGACGGTGAAGCCCTGATCGTTGCCGTACTTGACCAGCGCGTCCTGGAAGGCGGCGAGGCCCTTCGGCAGCGTGGTGGACTTGTCGGTGTAGGCCTTGCCCACGTAGTCGCCGTAGATGGTGTTCGCCTGGCCGGCGTAGGGGAGGAACTGGAAGCTCTCGGTCACCTGGTTGGCGGCCTCGGCAAGCACCTGGTTGTAGTCCTGGTCGCCGAAGTAGGCACGCACTTCATCGGAGCCCTTGAGGAAGTCGGCGTCCTTGAGGGTGGCCTTGTCCGCCGGGAAGGCGCCGCCGTCGGTGCGGATCTTGATGCCGTCCTTGTTGTGGTTGGCGAACTCGATGAACTTGAACGCGGCGGCCTGGTTCTTGGAGGAGGCGGTCACGGCCAGCGCGGAGCCGCCGTTCTCGCCGTTGGACGGCTTGGAGGCGTCCCAGTTCGGCTGCAGGGCGACGCGCATGTTGCCCTTGGCGGCCGCGGAGTTGGAGACCAGGTTGGCCGGCATCCACGCGCCTTCGAAGATGGAGGCGATGGTGCCGTCGCCGATGCCGCGGTTCCATTCGTCGGCCCACGTGGCGACCTTCGTGTTGATGAGATCCTCGTCGATCATCTTCTGCCAGAACTCGGCGACGGTCTTCACCTTCGGATCGGACTTGAAGTTGATGGTGACGTTCTCGCCGTTGGACTCGTACGGCTTGGCGCCGGCCTGCCACAGGAAGGCGGTCATCACCTTGATGTCGCCGGTGTCGGCGGTGATGTAGTACTCGCTGCCGAGGGCGTGGATCTTCTTGGCGGCCTCGTAGTACTCGTCCCACGTCTTCGGAACCTCGGTGACGCCGGCCTTGTCGAACGTGGCCTTGTTGTAGAACATGGCCTGCGGGCCGGAATCCATCGGCAGCGCGTACACGCCGTCGTTCAGGCTCACGGAGTTCCACGTGCCGGGCGTGTAGAAGTCCTCGTAGCCCGAGGTCTTGTCCTTGATGTTCGCCAGCTGGCTCTGCTCGCCGATGACGAATTGCGGGATGGTCATGTATTCAAGCTGGACGACGTCAGGAATGCCGCTGCCCGCCTGGATCGCGTTGTTGAGCGAGGTGACGGTGGTGTCGGCCTTGCCGGTGTTGTTGAAGTCGATCTTGATGTTCGGGTTTTCCTTCTCGAACGCCTCGATGACCGGCTTGAGCGTGGGCTCCCATGCCCACAGGTTGAGCGTCACGTCGCCGTTCACATCACCTTCGGCGCCCTGGCTCTGGTCCGAGGAGGAGCCGCACGCGGCCATCGGGATGAGCATCGCCGCGGCACCGACCACCGCCACAGCCTTCTTCACTGAAAACTTCATGATTGTCCTTTCCCTTCCTTGGGGATTGCCACCGGCCGTCACGTTGCGCCTTCACCAACGTGTGACCGGTTACACTTTGGAGTATACTCAGATACGTGACCGGTCACTAACCGCGTGTCGCACACGGCCGACGATGAAGTCCGCGGAGGCGGCGCGGCGCGAGTAGGCGCGAAACACGACGCAGCGTCACGCCGACGCGACCGGAACCACGATGTAGACAGGGAGGGTATCACCTACGATGGTAACTGTGGCAGCAGTATCGAAAAGACCGACCATCCGCGACGTGGCGAAACTGGCCGGCGTATCCTACGGAACCGTCTCGCGCTATCTCAACGGCAGCGATCACGTCTCCGAACGATCGGCCACACGCATCGCGGCCGCCATCGAACAGACGCAGTACGCGCCGAACAACGCCGCCCGCTCGCTCGCGCAGCAGCGCACGCTCACCGTCGCGCTCATCATTCAGGTCGAATCGAACGAGACGATCGTACAGAACAGTGTGTCGGAGGCGATGGCCGGCGCGAATCTCGTGCTCGGCGACGCGGGCTACCAGATGCTCACGCTCATCGCCAACAGCGAGGCGTCGACGCGGCGCATCACGCAGCTCGTCAACAGCGATTTCGCCGACGGCTATCTGCTGTTCTCGATGAGCGAGGACGACTCCCTCGGCAACGCGTTCCTGCACACCGGCAAGCCGGTCGTGCGTTCCGAAATCAGCGACCGCGGCGACCTGCCCTATCCGGCGGTCGATTTCGCCAATCGTGAGGGGCAGCGCGACGTCACACGGTATATGCTCGACAAAGGACGGTCGCGTCTCGTCTACGTGTGCGGCCCCGGCTATTCGCCGACGTCGCTCAACCGTCTCGAAGGATTCAAGGACGCGCTCGGCGAACGGTTCGACGAGCGTCAGGTCTACTACGCGGACGATTGGGAGACGTACAGCGGCGAGATGGCCGCCGTCGAGTACCAGCATATGCTCGGGAAGATCGACGGGTTCGTCTGCGCGAACGACAGCATCGCGATCGGCGTGCTGAACCAGCTGACGCGCTTCGGCTACCGCGTTCCCGACGACATCGCCGTCACCGGTTTTGATGATTCCCCGTTCGCGGTGATGACCAATCCGAAACTCACCACCGTGCGGCAGGATTCCAAGGCTCATGGCCAGTCCATGGGCGAACTGCTGCTCGACATGCTGCGTGGGGAGACCGTCGACGCCCATTACGTAAAGCTGCTGCCCACACAGATCGTCGAACGCCAGTCGGCGTGATGGTCGCCCATCCTTCCCACCTTCATCCACCTCACCACACCTCATCCACCTCACCACACACCTTCACCCCCCCCCTTCGCACCACCACCCTTCACACCCCTTCACACCACCCCCCCTTCTCTCCCATGGTGCGGTGAAATCCCCATGGTGCGGTGGTCGAAAACCGCGTAATTCCGGGGTTATGGAGAAAGTGTGTTACCGCACCATGGGAGAAGTGGGTTCCACGTATGGGGGTTACACGTGTATGGGGCAACCACATGGGAAACCACATGGGGTACAAAATAGGGCCGGGGATGGATTGTTTCCATCCCCGGCCCCTACTTGCGGTTGTGCCTGCGCTCACTCCTTGACGGCGCCGGCGGCGAGGCCGGATTGCCAGTATTTCTGCAGCATCAGGAACGCGATGACCAGGGGGATGATGGTGATCAGGGAGCCGG
>NZ_BCFK01000005.1 GCF_001417815.1 Bifidobacterium aesculapii | reverse complement strand
AATTCGGTCGGCACCGCCTGCTCCGAGAAGATCCACATCAGGTACAGGCCGAACGGGCTGATCAGCGACGGGATGATCATGGCCCACGGCGTGTTCGTCAGCCCGAGCTTGGCGAACAGCAGGAACTGCGGCACCGCCAGCGCGATGCCCGGCACCGAAATGCTGCCGATGATGACCGCGAACACGGCCTTGCGGCCCGGGAACCGGAACTTCGCCAACGCGTACCCGCCCATGATCGCCAGCAGGGTCGCGCCGCCCGCGCCCACCACCACGTACAGCAGCGTGTTCACCAGCCACCGGCCGAAGATCCCGTCCTGATACGTGAACACCGTCACGATGTTGTCCCACAGGGCGAAGCTATGCCCGAACCCCAGACCGAACGTGGACGTGAAGTCCGCCTGCGTCTTCGTCGCGTTGATCACCAGATACACGAACGGGAACAGGCAGTACACCGCGAACACCGCGCACACCACCGTCATCCACACGCTGCGCCGCGGATTGCTCACGTTCGCGAACCCGCTCCTCTGCGCACGCCGGCGCTCCGCCGCCTCATCCCTGGCGATCCGCCTCTGACGCGCCCGCTCGGCACGCCTCGCGGCCTTCTCCTGCTCGCGCACCGACTGCGCGGAAATGGTCACGCCACTCACTTCATCTGCTCCTTCATGCTCCGCAACTGCACCGCATACGCGATCGCCATCGTGATCACCGCCATCACGATCGCCAACGCCGCCGCGTAATTCGCCTGGTTACCCGAGAACGACAGGTTGTACGCATACATGTTCGGCGTGTAATACGTCGTGATCGCATTGCCCGGCACCATCGACTGCAAGATCGAAGGCTCGTTGAACAACTGGAACGAACCGATAATGCTGAAGATCACCGTGATCGCCAACGACCCCTTCAACTCCGGCAGCTTGATCGACTTCACGATCTGCCACTCCGACGCGCCGTCGATGCTCGCCGCCTCATACAAGGAATGCGGGATCGTCGACAACGAACTGTAGAAGATCAGCATGTTGTAGCCCGTGAACTCCCACGTGTTGATGTTCCCGATCGACGCCAGCAACACATTCGGCGAGAACATGTCCACATCCGTGCCCAGGAAATCGTTCAACGACCCCACCAGACCATACTTCGCGCCATACACGAAACCCCAGATCAGGGTGGACACCACCGCCGGCACCGCATACGGCAGGAACGTCGAGATACGGAAGAACTTCGTACCATGCAGCTTCATCGAATCGATCGCCAACGCCATCGCCGCGGCCAGGAACAACATGATCGGCACCTGCACCACCGTGAACAACGCCACACGACCCACACTCGACCAGAACTGCTGATCACCCATCAACTTCGCGTAATTCGCCAAACCAACGAACTGCGTCCCACCGATCATCTGCTTCTTAAAGAAACTGATATACACCGCATACACGATCGGAATGATGAACACAAACACGAACACCACCGAAAACGGCCACATGAACTTCCAACCACGCCAATCCGGCTTATGCCGATTCACACGCGCCACTGTGGCATGACGCGCGGAGGCGGCGGCTGGCACCGTTCCCTGCACCGAAGTCATAACTACAACCCCTCTTCCTTGAACGAGCTATGCACTGCGTTTAATT
>NZ_BCFK01000004.1 GCF_001417815.1 Bifidobacterium aesculapii | reverse complement strand
ACTGGGCAGGATCGCAATCATTCGTGGGCTTCGTGTGATTGACGGAATGTCTGCACGAACGGCTGCGGAGACGAACTCTCCGTCTACAGGGAATGAGGTGCGTCCATGATGTTCTGTCGTCACTGTGGTGTGAATATGCTCGACGACGCGATGTTCTGCGTGAAGTGCGGAACGAAATCCGCCGTCGCATCCGACAACTGCGGGGAACCGTCGCCGAAGGCCATGCCATATCGATACACCGTTGCCACGCCTCACCCAGTCAGGATGTCGTCTTTGGGACGAATGTCTTCCGCTCAGCTGATCAAACTGCTCACATCGTTTGACGAGCAGTTCGCACGAATCGATGCGATAGAGGAAGGCATCCAATCCGCCTATGAACTCATGAGGAGAAACAAGACGGAATATGACATCGGTCTGGCCTGTCTACTCTTGTCCGGGCTCATCGGTGCGGGCGCACTACTCTATGGGATCGTCTGCGAGCCGTGGAACCATCAGGCTCCGGTCTCTGTGCTGATCACATGCGCAGTCGGCATCATCCCGCTACTCGTCGGCCTAAACCAGCTCAGGGTATTCAAACACAATGTCGAAAACGTGCTTCCCGCGCTATATCCGGCAATCGACACCAACGAGCGGACCATCGCCGACATTCGCAAGACTATGCGGCCAACCCTGCTACTGCTGCCCGCCTCCTGCCGCAACGGGAAGGCGAACGCCTACATTCTGCAGATGCTCATTTGCGGACGCGCCGACGATTTCAACACCGCTGCCAGCCTGTGGGAGGAGTATGACCATCGCCGACGGCTGGAGCAGCTTGAACGGGACAAGGTCCAGGAGACCCGGAGGCAGACTATTGTGCTCGTCATATCCGCCCTCGCCCAAGTCAGTCAGGCGTTCGAAGTGAAGCGGCAGACCAAAGCATTGCAGGATCTACGAAACGACCTGAATATCCAACATTGAGAAGGACAATGACATGAATATGACCGACCAGTATTCACCGGAACGCAACCGGCTCCGTGTACAGATTCTGAAGATCCTTGCTATTCTCGTGGCGATGCTGCTTATCATGGCCTCAGCCGCCGCACTGTACAAGCTCGATCAATCCCGGACATATGACAACGGCGGCACCAAAATCACAAGCTCCGAACAAGCATCGACGTACGTCGATACCGACGACCACGCATCCACTCGGCAAATCCCGGATAACGTACGGTGAGCGCGCGTCAGCATACGTTCCCCGGGGTGATAATCACTCCACCCCACGTTTTCGTATGTTGAGCGAGCCCAATCATACGAAAATGAGGGTGAAGACAGCTATCATCCCGATCCGCGTACACTGAACGCAACTGAGCGTACGTGGTTAGGGATCAGGACGTATATGACCTCGCTCTGCGTACACTACTTCCGTAATACCACCTTGCCGGGTGGAGCGCGATTGAACCGCCAACCTACGCAGTTGAACCATCAACCTGCGCAGTCTTGGCCACAACCTGCGCACAGGGGTGCTGAAAGAAGCCCGCCGCAAGGCTTTGAATCATATACGCCACATCCCGAAAAGCCCGGAACACCAAGGAAACCACCGACGTGACCATACACGTTGGGAGCAGGTCTTCACGCCCTCCATGCGCAGGTTCGAGACCAAACTGCGCAGGTTCGAGGCCAGACCACGCAGGATCGCCATCAGAGTGTACAGGTTCGAGGCCAGACCACGCAGGATCGCCTGCCCGGAACCAACGTGTGGAGCACCGGCGCTCCACATAAGGGGCGGGTCTTTGACGTGTGGAGCAGGGATGCGCCACACAAGACTTGCAGGACATCTGCTGAAGGTTTCGTGGAGCATTATCGCTCCACACAAACCGGCAAAGGCTACATCAATTCCAAGGGATTGCATACGATCAGGCCACGCATGCTCCACACGGATGCGCGGCCGGGAACCGGCAGGTCGCTACGAACCTGGAACAACCACAAAGCAATCATACGGCGGCAAACACCCGCACGGAGCACCCAAAGTGGACTGGTTCCGATATGCTGGAAACGCAAGCCTGACGGTTGGTTAAGTGGCAGGTGGAGGGATGCGGGTGTCCGCATGGGTGCGCTGCCGCGTAGAAGCTCACCCGACCTACCGAGTATCCGAATCGACAACACGTATATGACAACGCCGACAATGCATAAGGCGTCGCCGTTCCCGCCGTCACGCTTCCCTATAGGAACGCACCCTACGCAACAGCGCGTCCCGTAAGGGGATCATGCGGCATGAGCGGCCACGCCCATGACCATGAAGGGAACACGACGATGAACAACCAAGCCCGAACCATGAGCCCGCGCCGTATCCTCGCCATCATCGCCGCACTCGTCGCCGCAGTATGCATGGCTTTCGCCCTGTCCGCCTGCGGCAGTCCGGCGGACCAATCACCGAGCCAGGCTCCGACGCAATCGGAAACGACGGGAGACGACGATACGGACGACGGCACCGACGATACCAATGACGACGATACGAACGATGCCGACGACGACGCCGACGACGACACGGACGACGATGGTACCGACGACGCCGACGACGCTCACGATGACTCGGACGACACGAACGACGACGGAGACGATCACAACGACGATCAGGACGACAACTGACGACGCAGCCCCGTCTCCCCCATACGGATGACCCATACGGGCGAGCGGACGATATGTCGACTCACCCGTATGACCCATATGACCCGTATGGGAAAGAGGACGGATTCCGCCATCGCACCGACCCCGCCATTCCACCAACACCGCCATCGCGCGGTCGGCGCGTCATCCCATGATCGCGTCGACGCCGTCGATGACCGTGCCGCGGAACCCGTCCTTCTCCAACTGCCCGACGCCGCGGATGGTGGCGCCGCCCGGCGAGCAGACGGCGTCCTTCATCGCGCCCGGATGCGTCTGTGTCGCCATGTAGAGCGCGCCGACGCCTTCGACCATCTTCGCGGCGAGACGGTATGCGGCGGCCCGCTGCAGACCGTATTTGACGCCGGCGTCGCCGAGCGCCTCGATGTACATGTCGGTGAAGGCGGGCGCGCATCCGGCCACGACCATCGCGATGTCCATGTGCGCGGTGTCGACGCGTTCGATGAGGCTGATCGGCGCGAACAGGTTTTCGAAGAGCTCCGTCTCGTCTTCGTCCAGCGTGTTCGCGGTTTCGGTGACGAGCACGCCCTTGCCGACGGCCATCGGCGTGTTGGGAATCGTGCACTGGATGTGGACGCGCGGTCCGGTCTGCGTCGAACCGTCGGCATCCGCGCCCCCGACGAACAGTTCCTGGTACTTCTCGAGGTTCCATCCGGCGGCGATGGAGACGACCAGCTTGCCGGGCTTGGCGAGTTCGGCGGCGAGCGGTCCGACGACCGTCTCGATCTGATACGGTTTGATGGCGACGACGACCACGTCCGCCGCGACGACGACCTCGAGCGCGCTGTGCAGCGGGCGTACGCCGAGCGCCGCCGTGGTCTTCTCCAGTTTGTCCCAGTGCGCGGCGCACGCCACGATCTGGTGGCCGCGCACGACACCCGCGTCGACGAGTCCCTGCGCGATGGCCTGCGCCATGTTGCCGTATCCGATGAATCCGATGGTGACGTCGTCCGTAGTGGTCATATCCTGTTTCCTTCCCTATGTGCCTGTGACTGCCTGTAACCCTATGCCGGCGCACTCCATGACGCGCATACGCGCATGACGGCGCGCATGACGGCGCATGTCGCCGTGCGAGACGCCTACGATTATGCGCCCGCAACGTTTCCGCAGCGGGTCCTGCCCGTTCAGCGGAACAGCGCCTCGAGGTCGCCGCGGTCCCGCGCCTCGCCCCACAGATGCCTGAACACGGCGGACCCGTGCAGGCCGTCATGCTCGAATTCGTTGGTCACCCAGTAGTGGCTGTTGCCGACGCGGCTCAACGTGTCGAGCTGCATGCCGGAGTCGACGTACATGTCGTCGAAGTAGACGGCGGCCTGGAGCGGCACCTCGTTGCGCGCGAGCTGGGCCTCGTCGTAGATCACGCCGAAGCGCGTATCCTCCATGAGCACGTCCATGGCGGGCCTGAACGGGCGCAATGCGGCCTCCTGTTCGAACATCCACGGGAACATGGCCTCGCCGGTGAACAGCAGCGGCCGCTCCCCCACGCCGAACTCCGGGTGCGCGTCGCGCACGCGCTGCGCCGCCCACCGGATGGGCCGTTCGAGCTCGCCGTTCGCGTAGATGAACTCCTGCAACGGCCAGTACAGCGGGCGCGAGGAGGTCGCGTTCATCACCTTGGCGAGGAATTCGTCGGTGATGGTCGCCTCGTCCGCATCCGCGGCCGGCGTGGAGCCGTCGCCGCCGCCGAACGCGTCGTCGAGGATCCAGTGGACCCTCTCGAAGCTGGGTTTCATGCCGAAGTCCGAGCCGAGGCATTGGAGACGTTCGATGGTGAGCGGGTCGCCGTTCGGCAGGAGCGGGAATCCGTGGGCGGCGAGTCCCGCGATGACGCCGAGCCTGCGCCCCAACGGGTCGGCGCCGATTCCGTCCGCGGCCGCCAGTACGGAGTCGTCGAGCCGCGCGATGAATCCGCGCACGTCATCCACGCCCGGCAGAAGGTCGGCGAACGCGGCGACGCGCGCCTTGTCCTGCGGGTAGCGCTCGTAGAACCGTGCGGTTTTCGCGGCCATGCGCGGGAAGGTGTGTTCGTAGACTTCGGTGGCGTCGGCGGGCACGTGCGGGATGCCGCCGGTGGTGAAGCTGGCGGTGACGCCTTCCGGGTATAGGGACAGGTAGGTGAGGGTGAGGAATCCGCCGTAGCTTTGGCCGAGGGTCACCCATGCGCGTCCGCCGAATTCGGTGCGGCGCAGGTGTTCGAAGTCGCGCACGATGGAGTCGGCGAGGAAGTGTTTGAGGTAGTAGGCCTGTGCGCGTGCCGTGGCGGCTGCGGCGCCGTGGCCGGTGTCGTCCGCGTGGGCGGCGGCGATGCGCGTCATCGTGTGCGTGTCGATGCGGTTGGATCGTCCGGTGCCGCGTTGGTCGGGCAGGATCACGCGGAAGTGTTTGGTGGCTTCCTCGATCCACCCGTCGGATTGCGGGTCGAGCAGGCGCGGTCCGGCGCCGCCGGGGCCGCCTTGGAGGAAGACGAGCAGCGGCAGGTCGTCGTGCACGTGTTCGGGTGTGGTGACGACGCGGTAGAACAGTTTGATGGATTCGCCGTCGAACCCGTGGCCGGGTTGGTGCCCGGTCCAGTCGAGCGGCACGTCGATGGAGTGGTCTTCGATGTGCAGTCCGGGCACGTAGTATTCGTTGAGCAGCGTCATGCGCTTTCCCTCCGTTCGTTCGTGTATGTCCCAACCCTACCCGCCCCGCCATGGTTCGGGCGAATCTCATTCCGAGGCATGATGGGCGTCGGCCGCCGTGCGCGTTAGCCTTGGATGCCATGAGCGATTGGATGGGGCGGTTGGCCGCGTGGGGCCGCGGCCATGTGCTGGCGGTGGATGTTGCGCTGGCGGCGGCGTTGACGGGCGTGTGCCTGCTGATGTCGCTCGGTACGGACATGTCGACCGCGCCCGGCCTGTTGTTCGCCACGACCACGGACGCCATGTACCTGTGGTCCGCGGTTCTTGTCGCGCCTTTGGCGGTGCGCCGTTGGCGGCCGGAGTTGGCGGCGTGGCTGTTCGTCGCGTTGTGCGCGCTCCATCTCGTGTTGGGTCCGGCGGTCGCGTACGGGGATGTCGCGGCGCTCATCGCGCTGTATTCGGTGCTGACGTACGGCGATGGGCGGCGTTCGTGGCGTTTCGTCGTCGCCGCACTGGTCATGACGGCCGTCGCGGGGTCGGTCTGGTCGCTCGCGCTCAATCTCGGTCCGTTGTTCGATGTTTCGCACGGTGGGATCGCCGTCTCCTGGACGTCGTTTCTGCCGACGGCGGCGTCGATGCCGGTGTGTCCGGCGATGGGCGGCGTCGCCGGCGTCTCCGGTGCGGGCTGCGGCGTGAAGATATTGGGCGATGCGGCCGCGTTGGCGGCGATGATTCTCGCGTGCGTGGCGAGCGTCGTCGTGTTGGCGTTGTGGCGTCGTTCGCGCATCGCGACGCTTGCGGCGTTGCGCGAGCGCAATGCGGCGATCGCGGCGCGCGAGGAGGATGAGAAACGCATCGCAGCTTCGGCGGAGCGGGCGCGCATCGCCCGTGACATGCATGACGTGGCGGCGCACACGTTGTCCACGATCATCATCCAGGCGGACGGCGGCAGGTACGCGGGCGCGCATGACCCCGATGTGGCCCGGCGCACGATGGAGACGATCCACCATGAGGCGGTGCGTGCGCGGCACGACATGCATCGTCTGTTCAACGTGTTCGACAAGCAGGGGGAGTGCGGGTATGCGAACGTGCCGGCTCTGTTCGATGGGCGGCCGCCGATCGTGCGGCATGTGGAGGGCGAGGCGCGCGCCGACCTGCTGTCGCCGGATGCGGACGCGGCAGTGTTCCGTCTGGTGCAGGAGGCGTTGTCGAACGTGCGCCGTCATGCGGGCCCCGACGCGCATGTGACGATGGAGGAGACTTGGGGATCGGGTTCGCTGCGGCTCGTCGTTCATGACGACGGCGTGGGCGGGGCGAGTCTTGACGACGGGCACCGGCCCCGATACGGGTTGTTGGGCATGCGCGAACGCATCGCCGCCGTGAACGGGTCAGTGGAGGCGGCGCCCGACCCGCGCGGCGGGTTCACCGTCGACGCGTCGATTCCGCTGCAGCAGGACAGTCGCACGACGTCCAACGCCGATGCACGCGGCGGCGACGTCCGCGACCGGATCGCGGGTGGAGGCGTCGGGACCGGCAGGAGGTCCGCTGTCGGCGGTAGCGCCGGCGACGCGGCCATGACACGTGTACTGGCCGATTGGAGCCGGCTGCGGAACCGTCTCATCGGTGCCTTCAGCCGCGGGAGGGCGCGGGACGGTTCACGCGGATCGTTGGTCGGACGGGTCGCCGCGTGGACGGACCGCCATTATCTGCTGTTGGACGTGGCCACGGCGGCCGTGGCGACGACGCTGCTGTGGCATGCCACGTTCAACGACATGGGTTTGGATACGGCGTCATCCGTTCCGATGCCGGCGCGCCGGGCGGCGGCGGTCGCCGTGACCGCGGTCCTGCTTGCACCGTTCGCGTTGCGCCGCAGGTTCCCGGAATCGTCGGCGTTGGTCATGGCGGTGATGTGCGCGGGCATGCTGTTCGCGTTCCCGGCAGTGCCGACGGTCGGATTGTTCGCACTGCCCTGCGTGCATGCGGCGGTGCTGTACGGTCGGAACGGCGTATGGCGGTGGGTGACGGCCACGGTCGCGGCGGATTCGTGGCTGGTGGGCGTGAAGATCGCCAGCGGGCAGCTCGGGTACCTGTCGCTCCCGGGAATCATGTTCGATCCGGATTCCGGAAGCGACGCGCGCAGGGCGCTCGCCGTCGGCCTGATCATCGGTCTGCTGGCGGCGTTGCCGTGCCTGGCGTGCATGGTGGCGGCCGCATGGCGGCGTTCCAGCGGTTCCGACGTGCTCGTGCTGCGGCAGCGCGAGGAGGCGCTGCGCGCCGAGGAATCCAGACAGAAGGTGCTGGCGGCGAACATGGAGCGCGAGCGCATCGGCGCGGCGATGCGCTCGGAGGTCGCGTCCACGTTGGATGCGGTGATCGGCAGTGCCGACGAAGGACTGGCGATGTTCGGGCACGATGAAGGCCCCTCCCCCGAACTGGTGTCCGCGTCGTTCGCGACGATCGGTGGGCAGGGCCGCGAGGCGCTGGCGCACATGCGCCGCCTGCTCACGACGCTGCGCGAGACGGGGTTCAGCGACGACGCTTCCGACACACGGGAGCACGCGCCCCTGCTGCGCCCCTCGGCGGCGTTGGACGACCAGCTCGTCTCCATGCGGCGGACACGCGCATAGGATTCAGGGAAGAATCAGGGTCGGGCCGTGGACGCACGCGCGTCCGTACCGGTTACAGTGGGATGCATGAGTGAGAACAATGCGATCCGCGTGGCCATTGCGGACGATCAGGAGCTGGTGCGTGCCGGCTTCGCCATGGTGATCGGCTCCCAGCCGGACATGGAGGTGGTCGGGCAGGCGGCCGACGGGCAGGATGCCGTGCGCGTCGCCGCCGAGACGAGGCCGGACGTGGTGCTCATGGACGTGCGCATGCCCGGCATGGACGGCATCGAGTCGACCCGTCGCATCACCGCGCTCGCCGCGGACGGCGGGACCGCCGGCGATGGGGCTGGGCGTCCGGTGAGGGTGATCATCCTCACGACGTTCGATCTGGACGAATACGTGATGGCCGCGATCGGCGCCGGCGCCTCCGGCTTCCTGTTGAAGGACACGGAGCCGGAGACGCTGCTCGGCGCGATCCGCACCGTGTTCCGAGGCGACGCGGTCATCGCGCCCTCGGCGACGAAACGACTCATCGAGAAGATGATGCGGGACGGGTACGCGGGTGCCGCCGAACAATCAAACGCGGCGGACGGCGGCGATGCCGTGATCGGCCGCCCCACGGCGGTCGGCGCCCACCACTCCCCGGCATACACCGATCCGGAACTCGCCCTGCTCACCGACCGTGAGCGCGAGGTGCTCGTCGAGATCGCGCGCGGGCTCAGCAATCAGGAGATCGCGGATGCGCTATTCGTCTCAGTGCCGACGGTGAAGACGCATGTGGCGCATATCCTCGCGAAGATCAACGCGCGCGACCGCGTGCAGGCCGTCGTGTTCGCCTATGAGAACGGGCTGGTGTGACACCCACCGTCCGCATGGTAAAAGGGCGGGGTTCCTCACGGAATCCCGCCCTTTTACCGTGACACGCGATCACGTCGTATGGCTTAGGCCTCGGCCAGCGCCTCAACCGGAGGCGTCATCACCGCGCGTCTCGCCGGCGCGACTGAGGCGAGCAGCGCCGCGACCACTGCGACGGCGAGCGTCGCGCCGTTGACCGTCCAGTCGAACGGGAAGACCACGGTGCCGTACAGGCTGAACACCATGTAGGAGCCGAGCCAGCCGAACACGGTGCCGAGCGCCACACCGGCCACGCCGGAGACGAGCGCGAGCAGCAGCGCCTCGACGGCGAGCGACCGGCGCAGTTGGCCTCGCGTCATGCCGATGGCGCGCAGGGTGGCCGATTCGCGCGTGCGTTCGATGACGGACAGCGACAGCGTGTTGGCCACGCCGACGAGCGCGATGAGCACGGCCACGGCGATGAGCCCGACGAGCAGCGTCATCATCGCGTTGATCGTCGTGTCCCATAGGGCGCGTTCAGCGATGGGGCCGGTCACGGTGACGCCGGCCGAGTCCGCGAACGCGGACTGCACGTTCGTGAGCACGTCGTTCAGGCTGACGCCCGCCCGGTCGGCGTCGACGCGCATGAGCATCATGTGGTTGGTGGCCTTGAGCCCGCCGTCGGCGAACCGCGAGGCGTCCACGAAGGCGACGGCGTCGTATTCGGCCGAGACGCGCCGGTAGTCGGCCTGCCTGACCTTGAGCGTCAGGGCATGTTCGCCGGCGGCGGCCGCTCCGGCGTCGACCGGCGCGAGTTCGGCGCGTCCGTCATGGAACGTGAGGTCCTTGCCGCTGGTCGCGGAACGCGCGGGCATGAGGACGTCGCCGTCGCCGAGGGTGACGCCGTCGAGGTCGGCGTGTATGACCGTGCGCAGCACGTCCGCGTCCTTCACGCCGACGACGAGCACGGTGAGCGCGTCGCCGTCCGCTTTCGTGGTCATGACGGTGGCGGGCGCGACCACGGAGGCGGCCACGCCCTTCACCTTGGCGGCGGCCGCGGCCTGCGCGTCGGTCATGCCGTTGCCAGCGGCGACCATGTCGACGCTGTAGCGGGCGGCGAGCGCCTCCCCCATCGTCGCCTTGCCGCTGGCGGCGCCGGTGGCGATCGTGGCGACGAGGGTGACGCCGATGAGGAGGGCCGCGCCGGTGGCGGCGACGCGTCTCGGATTCTTCTGGATGTTGGCGTGCGCGACCTTTGCGCTCGGACCGGTCAGGGAGGCGATCGCCCCCGCGCCGCGCAGCGCCTGGGGCAGCCAGTATACGGCGGAGACGACGAGGCCGAGGAAGACGAGCGCGCATCCGGCGACGGCGACGAGCAGGACGGCCGAGTATCCGTCGTCGGCGCCGCTGGCCACGAGCGTGTGCATCCGCCACGCGCCGGTCGCGCACATCGCCGCACCGGCGACGACCATCAGCGCGGACAGGATGCCGCGCACGAGGCCCGCACGGCGCGTGCCGGCGAGTTCCATGGGCCGCAGCGCCTCCAGGGGCGTCACGGCGGTGGCGGTGTGCGCGGAGGAGAGCGAGGCGATGACCGTTATAATCACGCCGAACGCGATCGGCACGACGAACACGCGCCAATCGGGGACGGGCCGGATGTCCATGCCGTTGGACGACATCAGTCCGGAGGCTCCCAGCGCGGCCATGAGCGCGATGCCGAGGCCCACGCCCAGCGCGGAGGCGACGAGCCCGAGCACGCCCGCCTCGAGCAGCACGGAGGCGTACAGCTGTCCCTTGCGTGCGCCGATGGCGCGCAGCAGGGCGAGCGTGCGCCGGCGTTGCGCGACGAGCACCTGGAACGTGTTGGAGATGACGAGCGCGGCGACGAGCAGGGCGAGCACGCCGAAACTCATGAGGAACGTGGTGATGATGTCCGTGTCTCCGCCACTCAGGCTTTTCACGGCGTCTTCGGCCGCCTTGTCGCGTGATTGGACGGTGAATCGTTTCGGCAGGAGCCGGCCGACCTCGTCCACGGTCGTCTTCGCGGCGGCGGGATCGTCGGCGGCGATGTCGAGGTAGGCGGAGACGACGCGCACCCGCCCGAATTCGGATGCGCCGTTCAGAGCGGCCATGAGGTCGTCGGAGAGCAGGGACGCGCCGCCGTAGTACGGGTAGGCGCCGTCGTCGTCGCGGGTGAGGCCCACGACGCGCGCCGTCACGTCCCGCGGCTCCGTTCCGCCGGAGGCGCCGTCCGTCGCCGAAGCGGCGGGCGCGGCGGCGTTCGCCGTCAGCGTGATGGTGTCGCCGATGCCGGCGCCGAGCTGTTTCGCCGTGGACTCCTGCAATGCGATTTCGCCGTTGTCGACCGGCTGGTCGCCCTGGACGACGGTGACGGGCAGCAGGCTGCGCTCCGCGGCGGTGGTGACGGCGAACATGTTGGCGTGATGGTCGCCGTGCGTGGCGCGGGCTTCGGCGCGCGCCTCGAAACGCACGCCGTTGACGCCTTCAGTGGCGCGGATCCGGTCGGGCTGAAAGTCGGCCACGGTGCGCGAATACAGGTAGTCCGTGTCCGCGTCGCTCATGTCCGTGATGGCCGTGTCGAAGCCGATGGAGTAGTTCGCGCCGCCGTACTGGGCGGTGGTCATGCGTTTGAGGGTGTCGTTCATCGCGTTGCCGAACAGGAGCGTGGCGGCGATGAACGCGGTGCCGATGATGACGGCGATGCCGGCGGGGATGAGCATGCACGCGTTCTTGCGCATGAGGTTGAGGGTGATGCGGAACATCTTTTTCGATCTCCTTGCGTCCGAACCGGTCTCAGCGTGCGTGGCGGGCAGGGGCCGGGGCACGATGCGCGCCGGGCCGCGCGGCGTGCGCTCCCACGGCACCGGCACCGGTCCTCGCACCGGGATCATCCACTCCGGCGAGACGTGCGAGCGGGCCTGCGGACGTGCCGGAGGCCACGCCTGCGGCGGCGCGCGTGGCCTGTTCGCGTTCGGCCATGAGCAGCTGGTTCATGCGTTCGGCGGTGGGATGCGCCTCGTCGGCCACGATGCGCCCGTCCGCGAACACGATGGCCCGGTCGGCGTAGGAGGCGGCGACCGCATCGTGCGTGACCATGATGATCGTCGCGCCGAGCTCGTCCACCGAACGGCGCAGGAAGCCGAGCACCTCGGCGCTGGACACGGAGTCGAGGTTGCCGGTCGGTTCGTCGGCGAACACGAGCTTCGGCTTGGCGATGAGCGCGCGGGCGATGGCGACGCGCTGCCGCTGGCCTCCGGACAGTTCGGCCGGCCGGTGGTCGAGGCGGGCGCGCAGACCCAGGGTGTCGACGAGCAGGTCGAACCAGCGCATGTCCGCCTTGCGGCCGGCGAGGGTCAACGGCATGAGGATGTTCTGTTTCGCGCTGAACATGGGCAGCAGGTTGAAGCTTTGGAAGATGAACCCGATGCGGTCGCGGCGCAGCAGGGTGAGCTGCTTGTCGTTCATACGCGTCAGGTCGGCGCCGTCGAACAGGATGCGGCCGGAGGTGGCCGAGTCGAGGCCGGCGAGCGTGTGCATCAATGTGGATTTGCCGGAGCCGGACGGTCCCATGATCGCGGTGAACCGCCCCCTGTCGAAGCTCACGTTCACGTCGCGCAACGCATGCACGACGCTCTCCCCCTCGCCGTAGTCCTTGACCAGATCGACCGCCCGGATGACGGGTGCGTTGCCTTCCATATCGTCTCCCATACATGCGGCCGGGCCCGATGCCCGGCGTATGGTTCCTACGGTATGGGTTCCGTCCGGCGCGCCCCATCGTGCGCCGGGGTGATTGGCGGCGGCGGCCATCATCCTCGGGGATGATGCAGGCCGTTCGACGCCGGGATGACGATACGGCCGCCGTAACACGAAAGGGGCGGCGCACGACGTGGAACCGTCGTGCGCCGCCCCATTTTCCGGGACTTGCGCCCGTGAGCCCTCCCCTTCTTCGGATCCGCTTCCCGTCACACGGCCGCGTCATGACCCGCGGCCGCGCCCCTTCGACGGGAGAGGACCCTTCGACTCACTTGGCGAGGCCGGAGGCGCGGACGGCCTCGAAGCCGCCCTTCAGGTCGTCGAGGATGTCCTCGATGTTCTCAGTGCCGATGGACAGGCGGATGGTGCCCTGGTGGATGCCCTGATCCTCGAGCTCCTCCAGCGTCTCCTGGGAGTGCGTGGTGGAGGCCGGGTGGATGACGAGGCTCTTCACGTCGGCCACGTTGGCGAGCAGGGAGAACAGGTGCAGGTTGTCGATGAAGACGCGCGCCGCGTCCTTGCCGCCCTTGATGTCGAACGTGAAGATGGAGCCGGCGCCGTTCGGGAAGTACTTCTTGTACAGCTCGTGGTCGCGGCGGCCCTCGATGCTCGGGTGGGAGACGGACTCGACCTCGGGCACGGTCTGCAGGTACTCGACGACCTTGAGCGCGTTCTCGACGTGACGCTCGACGCGCAGGGACAGGGTCTCGGTGCCCTGCAGCAGCAGAAACGCGGCGAACGGGGACAGGGTGGCGCCGGTGTCGCGCAGCAGGATGGCGCGGATGCGGGTCACGAACGCGGCCCCGCCCAGCGCCTCGTAGAAGTTGAGGCCATGGTAGGAGGGATCCGGCTCGGTGAGGGTCGGGAACTTGCCCGGCACCTCGGCCCAGTTGAACTTGCCGCCCTCGACGACCACGCCGCCCAGCGTGGTGCCGTGGCCGCCGATGAACTTGGTCGCGGATTCGACCACCACGTCGGCGCCGTGCTCGAGCGGACGGAACAGGTACGGGGTGGCGAACGTGTTGTCCACGACGACCGGCAGATGATGCTTGTGGGCGATTGCGGAGATGGCCTCGAAGTCCGGCAGGTCGGCGTTCGGGTTGCCGAAGGTCTCGAAGTAGACGAGCTTGGTGTTCTCCTGGATGGCGTCCTCGAAGTTCTGCGGGACCTCCGGGTCGACGAAGGTGGTGGTGATGCCGTCGCGCGGCAGCGTGTGCTTGAGCAGGTTGAAGGTGCCGCCGTAGATGTTCTTGGAGGAGACGATGTGGTCGCCGGACTGGGTGATGTTGCGCACCGCGTACTCGACGGCCGCTGCGCCGGAGGCGACCGCGATGCCCGCGGTGCCGCCTTCGAGGGCGGCGATGCGGTCCTCGAACACGCCCTGCGTGGAGTTGGTCAGACGGCCGTAGATGTTGCCCGGGTCGGCGAGGCCGAAGCGCGCCTCGGCGTGGTCGAAGTTGTGGAAGACGTAGCTGGTGGTCGCGTAGATCGGCACCGCGCGGGAGTCGGTGGCCGGGTCGGCCTGCTCCTGTCCCACGTGCAGCTGCAGCGTCTCGAAGCGGTAGTTCTTGGTGTTCTCGGCCATGATGTGTGCTCCTTGGTGGTCGGCGGTTGGTGAGGTGTTGGTTATGAAGGTACGGCGCGGGGCATGCGCGGCGCAAGCCCGACGTTATCGGGGTTGTCTATAGGGGCTTATCAGCCGTTGGCATCATTGGCGTGAGGGCATGTAGGATTCGCGTCATCGGGCCGTGGAAAACGTGCGACACGCAGAAGAACGCCGTGCCGTCGGGACGCGCGGCGGGGCATGATGCGCCGGTGTCGTCTCGGCATGCGAACGGAATGACGGGCGTGCGCGACGCCGGTCCCGCGGACCGGACTACGCTCGTCACTGTTGTCTCCCGGCGTGGGCGCGTCCGCGCGCCGCCGCGCCGGGAAGTCCCGAAGATTGGAGCGAATGGACCATGACCGACGTCACCCTGTATGACCGCGACCCCCTGTACATCCCGCGCGTGGCCGCCGTGCACGACATGTGCGGCTACGGCAAGTGCTCGCTGACCGCGGCGATTCCGATCCTGTCCGCCGCGGGCTGCGACGTGTGCCCGGTGCCGACGGCGCTGTTCTCCGCGCACACGCGCTACAAGGTGTTCACCTTCCACGACACGACCGACATCCTCTCCGGGTATCTCGACGCGTGGCGTCAGGAGAACGTGGATCTCGACGGCGTGTACTCCGGATTCCTCGGCTCGGCCGAGCAGGTGGCGCTCATCCAGCGCCTGTACCGCGAATACCCGAAGGCGCTGCGTCTCGTCGACCCGGTGATGGGCGACGCCGGCCAGATGTACCCGACGTACACGCCCGAACTGTGCGAGGCGATGGGCGCGCTGGCGGACGGCGCGGACGTGCTCATGCCGAACCTGACCGAGGCGTCGATCCTCACCGGGCGCGACTACCCCGGCCAGGACCTCGACGACGCGGCCGTCACCGACCTGCTCGACGCGCTGCTGCGCCTCGGCGCGAAGAACGTCGTGCTCAAGGGCATCGACCGCGGCGACGGCAGGATCGTCAACTACGTTGCCAGCGCCGAAACCGGCGCGGCGGGCAAGATCGAGCTCGCGCACGACAAGCTGCCGTACATGATCCACGGCACCGGCGACGCGTTCGCCTCCGCCCTGTGCGGCGCCGTGCTGGCCGGCCGGGGTCTGGCCGAGTCGGCGCGGATCGCCGGCGAGTTCGTGCGCCACGCGATGGAGAGCACCCGCCACCAGCCGAACTTCGAGGAACGCGGCGTGAGCTTCGAGCTCGACCTCGGCGAGCTCACCGGCTTGGTGAAGCGGGCCTGACGGGATGACTGCGATGGACCGGCCCCACCCCATCGTGCGACCGGTCCGTTTCGTCGTCTCCTACTGGTGCAGCGGATCCTGGCCGCACGACCAGAACTGCCTGCCCTGGGACGAGTTCATGTCGTACTTGTAGTCCGGATTGGGAGCGCCGTCGAAGGTCTCGCTCATGTATGGGCTGAAGAACTCGTGCCAGCGTCTGAGATTCTCCTCGAACCGGCTTTCGTCGGTCAGCCCCACGGTGCTCATGGTGCTCATGTATTCGTCTTCGCCGATGGGGCGCGGCAGCAGCCCGTGCTTGGCATAGCACTGGTAGACGCTGCGCTCCATGGCAGCCTGGTCGACGTTGTCGGGGTTCGCGTTCGTGGCCGCGTACAGGCTGGAGATGTCGCCCGCGCCCGTCTTGGCATGGCATTCGTCCATGACCTTGAGCTCCTCGTCGTCGGACATCGAGCCACGGTACCGTCCCATCGCCTCGCCCTGCTCCGCCGACCACGTGGCTTGGAGGCCGTACGGTTCGAGACAGGTGTTGTAGTCGTCGTAGACCTCCTGGATCTCGGCTTCGGTGATCCTGCCGTCCTTGAGGATGTTCCTGGCCAGATCGGTGGGCGCCTCCTCGTACGCCTTCCTGAATTCGGCGGCGTATGGCCCGGAGAAGGCCGGTTCGCCGCCCGCCCCGGCCGTTCCGGCACCGCCGCCCCCGTCCGGCGCCCGCCCGCAGCCGACGGACACCGCGCACACCGAGGCGGCGAGTGCGAATACGGCGGCCGCACGGCGCAGACGCCGCCGGATCGTCGTCGTTTCTCCCTTCATGATGGTCTCCTTTCGTGATGGAGGTCGCCGAGTGGTCGCGCGGCTTGTGCCGCGGCGGCCCGGAACCGTATGGGTGGCGTGCGTCTACCGCTGGTTGAGCGGGTCGGCCTGGCATTGCCAGAACCGCTCCGCCTTGGCGGCGTCGTAGTCGGGATTCGGGGCGCCGTTTTCATCGCGTTCCATGTAGATGCGGAAGAAATCGTTCCACACGCGGGTGCGTTCGACGTTCTCCTCCTCGTTCAGCCCTCCGGCAGGCCCCATGTCGAGATACTCCTGTTCGGTGATGGGCTCGGGCAACAGATCCTGCCGTCTGAGGCATTCGTATTCCGCCCGTTTCAGCGCATCGGCGTCGAGGTTGTCCGGGTTGTCGTGGATGTCGTCGTACAGGGATTCGACGATCCACAAGTCGGTTTTCCCAGCGCATTCGGTATTCCGGTCGTTCATCTCGTCCGCGCCCAGCACGTCCCCGCGCACTTGGGAGAGCTGCCCTTTGGACACGGCCAGCCCGTAGGGCGCCAGACACGTGTTCTGCGCGTCGAAGACCTCCGTCAGCTCCGCGTCGGTGATCCGGCAGTCCTCCAGAATCCGTTTGGCCAGCTCGCTCCCGGCCTGTTCCCAGCCACGCCGGAACGCGTCCGCGTACGGGCCTTGGAAGTCGGGTGCCTTGCAGACGGCCGCCACGGATGAGGCCTGCCTCCCGTCGCCGTCCGCGGCGTCTCCGGCGCCCGGCACCGAGCACGCCGCGACCGTCAGGCACAACGGCAGCGACACGACCGCCGCGAGCATCCGCCGGATGGCTCCGTATGCGTTCCCGTTCATCCTCATCACCGCCGATCATTGCGGACTTCCCTGTCGCAATCCAGCTTAGGCCGGATTCCCGCACGCACCGTCGTCTCCGTGTAGTCGGCGGGATGACGGCCGCGCTCGCAGGGATGAGGCCGTTCGGCATACTCTGGAACCACGTTCGGGCGAGGACGCCCGCACGATACGTCGAAGGAGGACGACGATGCGGCGCATGATCATTCCCACGGCCGCGATGCGCGCATGCGCCGTCGCGCTGA
This sequence comes from Bifidobacterium aesculapii, assembly GCF_001417815.1. Classification (GTDB taxonomy): domain Bacteria; phylum Actinomycetota; class Actinomycetes; order Actinomycetales; family Bifidobacteriaceae; genus Bifidobacterium; species Bifidobacterium aesculapii. Next base: position 70,397 of record NZ_BCFK01000004.1, on the reverse strand, counting down.
TTGCCGCGTTGCTGCCGTTGCCGTCGGGCTGCACCGGACCGTTCGGCACCGGCACGGGATCCTCTTCCGCGGAACCCGCGTTCTCCGGGCCTTGGGCCGAGGACTTCGAGCGCGAATACGACGATGCGCGCGACCGGGGCAACACGTTCGCGCAGGAGGTGCTGCGCGACGGGCGCATCACCGAAGCGGAGGCCACCGAGACCATGAGCAGGTACCAGTCATGCATGGCGGACTCCGGCTTCACGCTCGACTACGTCATGCCGGACGGCAGCAGCCAGATGTCGGGCGAACTGACCGACGACGAACGGACGCGCTACAACGAGGCCGACATCGCATGCAGGTCGGACTCCGGCTCCCACTGGATCACGGCGTTGTACAACGCCATGAACGCCGATCCGGACGGGTCGTTGCGCAACCGCAGCGACGAGGAGGCCCGCCGGGACCTGGCGGACTGCCTCAAACGCAAAGGCGCGGTCGGCGACGGGTTCACCTTCGAGGACATCCCCGAAACCAATGCGAGCGGCGACGAGAACTACGCGTTCAGCCGCCAGTTCACCGAACCGGGAGGCCGATACTACGACGAGCACAGCGCCGACGTCTTCACCCAGTGTCTCGCGGACCCGCGCGCATGACCAACGGACACATGTCGCATGATGCATGACGGCCATCCGCCCGCGTCGCGCCGCGTCACGGATGACGCATCTCGACGCGGGACGAAGGGTGGCTGTCTCCCTGTGACGCCACGCCTCGCAGCGTCGTGTAATCGGATTCGGCGCCGCATTGCCGGATCACGCCGTCACGTTCCCGCTCATCCATCGATCCACGGACCGTCACGACCGTCTCGCCCTCGCCGCCGTCGACCGGACGCGACTGCAGCCCGTATACGGACAGGCATTCGTTGTAGACCGTATGCGCCTCGGACAGTTCGCCGTCGGTCACCATGCCGTCCTCCAGCGCCTTGCGGCCCGACTCGGTGTGCATGTTGTTCCATGCGTCAAGCAGCTCGTATTTGCGGGGGCCGGTGAATGCGGGGTGCCTGCTGCCGGACGGCAACGGGCGGCTGGTGCCGTCCGCCGCGTCGGAGGGCACGTCACGCCATGGTTCGGGCAGCGGCGCCACCCAGACAAGACCGCCAAGCGCGAGCGCCGTCAGCAGACATGCGGTGACGGTGCAGACCCGTCGGCGCGCGGCGGCGCTCATGGCGTGCTCCCGCCGCCGCGTCGTGCGGATTGCCGTTGCGGCACCGGTCCGGCGCTCGAGGCGGTGTTCCCCGGCCGCGTGGGGATGCGCGCGTACAGCACCCAGTCGCCGTCTTCGGCGCTGGTGTTGAGCTCGCCGCCGAGGCCGTCGATGATCCGGCGGTGCATCGCCAATCCGCTGCCATGCGCGGGGACGCCGACGCCGGGGGTTCGCGCCTCCTGCGGTGCGCTCAACGGGTTGGTCTCCATGATCTCGATGGCATCGTCGCCCATCGTCACCGCGCAGTAGTATGCGCCCGTCGCCGGGGTAAGATGCCTGCCGATGTTCGCCGCGACCTCCCCAAGGAGGGCCGCGGCCTCCCGCACCGAGGCTTCGGCGCAGTCGGCGGGCGGCTCGCCGCGCACGCCGAACGAGCCGTCCAGTCCGAGGCGTTCCAGACGCTCCCTGCCGTCCTCCGCCGCCCGCCGTATCGTCACGGCGGCAGCGGCGGCCGCGGATTCCGGCGGCGTGACGGGCTCCGCCGCATCGCCGAATCCGACATCGCCGGATCCGACGGACCGGTCGACGCCCGGCTCCTCCAGCAGGTCGATGACATGGTGGATCTCGTCGAGCACGGCGAGCGCCTGGGTGTTGACGAACTCCCAGTCGCGTCGCTCGCCGTCGTCCCCGTCCCCTTCGGGAAGGCGCCGGAGCCGGCGCTGCGCGGTCAGGGCGATGTACGACAGGCCCCCGCTGGCCGAGTCGTGGATGCGCGAGGCGAGACGCGTGTTGCGCCGCAGCGTCACGGTCCGCCATTGGCGGCGTTCCAGCATCATCGCGTGTTCGCGCATCTCGTCGCGTTGTCTGCGCCACCGGAACGACATGCCGGCGACGGCGGCGAGCGTGAACATGCCGATGTAGTTGACCATGCCGATCCATGTCGCGGACAGCGCATTGAACCTGTTCATCGCGACGGGCACGCATTCGGCGAGAATGACGGTCAGCAGCGCGGTGATCGAGACCGGGATGGCGCTGTCGTAGCCGATGATGGCGAGCGCGAGGTATGCGGCCCACAGCGGGTTCGGTCCGGACAGGTCGAGGACGAACAGCCGTGCGACGACGGTGGCGATGATGGTCCACGAGGCGGCGCGTGGCAATGCCGGCGTGAGGATGATGGCGACGACGGAGATTCCCGAGAATAGCGCGTTGAGCGGGTAGACGGGCGGGATTGCCGCCCATTCGATGAGGGTGGCGGCGAGCGCGAACGCGGCGATGGCGATGCGGGGCCAACGCGCGCGCAGCCATCGTGCGACGCCCGTGCGCCGGGTCGCCTCCGCGTTCACCGTTCGCCCTCCACCGCGCCGTTCCATAGGGCGACGGCCTGACCGCGCGTGGCGGCGCCGAGTTTGCGCATGGCGCGCGCCAGGTGCGTCTTCACCGTGGAAACGCCCACGTGCATGTCGGCGGCGATCTGCATGGTGTCGAGTCCGCGCGAACACAGGTTCATCGCCTCGGCCTCCCGGTCGGAGAGGAGGAACTGGCGTGGGACGCGCGTGCCGGCGAGACGCGCGTGCGCGGCCGCGGCGGTCTCGAACGGGGCGTCCCCCGAGCCGGTGCCGCGCCATACGCGGCCGTCCGCCACGGCGCGGACCGCGTCGACGAGAGGCGCTTCGACGGCTTTGGGCACGATGCCTTGCGCGCCGGCTTCGGCGGCTTTGGGCGCATAGACGGCGAGCGAGAACGAGGTGACGGCGAGAATGGCGACGCGTGCGCTCTTCACGCGGATGGCGCGGCAGACGGCAGGCCCGGATAGTTCGTCCATGCTCATGTCGGTCAGGAGCACGTTGGGCGCAGTGCTCGTGTCGAGGCAGCGTGCGACGGCGTCCCTGCCGGAGGTGGTCGTCCAGATGACGTGCGCCTCGCCCATGAGTTCGCTGATGGTGCGTTCGAGGAACGCAAGCGCGAAGCGGTCGTTGTCGAGCAGTCCGATGGTGATGATGGGTCGTCTGGCCTGTGCGCGCGCGTCTCTGGCCCCCGTGCCGGTGTTGGTGTCGTCGCCCATGTCCGCTCCCTTCCGGTCCATGCATGGATGCCGCTGCGCATCCGTGTTCCATTGTATGGCGGCCAATCGGCCGCCGGCCGCCGGAAACGGACGATATGTAGACTTAAGGATTACATTGCCGTCACCGGTCGGCATGATGACGGCGTCTACACTGGTGCGCATGGATGGACTGTCGTTCAACACGCGCGTGTATGCGGTGGTGCGTGGGATTCCGCGCGGCCGGGTCGCCACGTATGGTCAGGTGGCCGCGTTGGCCGGGGCGCCGCGCAACGCACGCATGGTCGGCTATGCGCTGCATGCCAATCCGGAACCGGGCGCGATCCCCTGCCATCGCGTGGTGTTCCGTGACGGTTCGCTCGCGCCGGGGTTCGCGTTCGGCGGCCCTGAACGGCAGCGGGCGCTGCTCGAGGAGGAAGGCGTCACGTTCATTCCGCCCGCATCCCGGCCGGCCGGCGACGCGGGATGGCGCGTCGATCTCGACCGGTGCCAATGGCATGCGTGAACGCCCGGCCGCGGCGCCTTCACCCGTCCGCCCGTCCGCCGTCACGTTGTTCCCTGGCCTCCCCCTGTTCCCACCGGATGACGCCGGCGGCCTCGAGCCCGCCGAGTTCGGCGGTCAGCCTCGGCATGGCGTAGGACGGCTCGTCCTCGCGCAGCCGTTCCAGCAGCGCGTCACGGGTCGCGGGAACATGCCGTCGCCGGCATGAACGTATGGCGGTGAGCACGGCGCCACCCGCCGTACCGTCCTTCTCACCGTCCTCCACATCGCCCTCGTCTTCGGTTCCGACGTCCGCCGCCGCGGCCGACGCCGGGCCGATGTCCGGCCGGTGCGCCGCGTGGATGAGATCGTCGATCTCCTCGACGCAGGTGAGCAGCATGGCCTGATGGTCGGCGATGATCCGGTTGCATCCGGCGTTGTGGGGCATGGTGATCGACCCCGGCACGGCGATGAGCTCACGGTTGAGGTCGCACGCCCAGTTCGCCGTGCTGAGCGCCCCGGAGCGCAGCCTCGCCTGCGCGACGACCACGGTGGAGGCGAGCGCCGCGATGATCCGGTTGCGCAGCAGGAACCGCCGCGCCTCGGGGATCGTGCCCGGGCACAGTTCGCTGATGAGCACGCCTCCCTGTTCGACCATGCGGTCGAACAGTCTCATGTTCGATGAAGGGCCGATATGGTTGAGCCCTCCCGCGAACACGGCCACGGTGCGGCCGACGCCCGACGTGCCGCCGCCGGCCACTTCGGCCGTGTCGGCGGCCGCGAGCGCGCCCCAATGGGCTGCGGCGTCCGTGCCGAGCGCGCCGCCGGATACGACCAGATGCCCGCCCGCGGCGACCCGCAACGCGGTCTCCCGCGCCACGGTGCGTCCGTAGTCGGTGGCGCCGCGCGACCCCACGATGGCGACGGGCTTGTCGCAGCTGGTCAGGGCGCGCACGTCGCCGACGCCCCACAGGCATAGGGGCGAGGCCCAGTCCTTGCGCGTGGACAGGTCCTGCAGTTGTCTTGGCCAGTATGGGCTCGTCGGTCCGATGATCCACTGCCGCCCGTCCATGGTGAACCAGTCGGTGAGCCCCTCCCATGCGAACGTGGGCAGGGTCTCCAACCGCGCATGCCATCCGGCGAGCGCGCGGTGGAACGCCTTCATGCTTTGCGGGCTCACCTTACGGCCCCATCTCGCCAGGCCTATGGCGAACATGCGGTCGAGTGCGCTTCCCGCGGCCTTCGCCTGCGGACCGGCATTGCCGGGGCGGGAGTCGATGAGGAGCTCCAGCGTACGCACGCCGTTCCCCACGCCTTTGACGGTGGCGTACATGATCGCGTCCGCACCGTCGAGGCAGTAGGTGAGCGCGGCACGCGCCAGCGTCTCCCGGTCCGGAGGCGCCGCCGTGCCGGCATGCGGCGTCGGGGAGGCCGCCGTCGCATCGTTCGGATGATTGTCGTTCATGGTCGTGTCCTGCCGTATCGTCTTCGTCGCCGATGGTCATATCAGCCTCGTTCTCAGGGCGATGCCCTGCAGCGTCTCCTCGCGGCTCGGCGAACCGCGCCCCGCGAGGTCAGCCAGGGTCCAGGCCAGGCGCATGGCGCGGTCCGCACCCCTCAGACTCAGACGCTGCGATTCCAACGCCCGGTTGATGGGTTCGAGCGCGTGCGCGGAGATGTTCGCACGCATCCACGAACCCGACGCCTGCGCGTTCGACGTCCAGCCGTGGGCGCGGTAGCGTTCGGCCGCGATCCGTCTGGCCTGCGCCACCCGCCGGCGGATTGTTTCGCTGGATTCCCCGCGCGCCTCCGGGTCGTGCGCTGCGATACGCGGCACGGGCGGGACCTCCACCTGGATGTCAATGCGATCCAGGATCGGGCCGGACAGTCTGCCGAAGTACCGTTGCCGTTCCTTGTGCGTGCACACGCAGCGTTCGCCGGTGCCGTAGCTCATGCCGCACGGGCAGCCGTTCGCCGCCATGAGCAGTTGGAACGACGCCGGATAGTAGGTGGTGCCCTTGGATCTCGACAACGCCACGTACCCGGATTCGAGGGGCTCCCTCAGCGTCTGCAGCGCGCGTGCGGAGAATTCCGGCGCCTCGTCCATGAACAGCACTCCCCGGTGGGCGCGGGTGATGGCGCCGGGCTCGGCCAGTCCGGTGCCGCCGCCGACCAGCGCGGCCGTGGACGACGTGTGGTGGGGCGCCTCGTACGGCGGCACCGCGCTGATGCCGTACGACGACAATGTGCCGCACAGCGAGCGTATCGACGCCACCTCCAGCTGTTCGGATTCGGTCAGCGGGCACATGATGCCTGGGAAGCGCGAGGCGAGCATCGTCTTGCCCGAGCCGGGAGGCCCGACCATGATCATGTGGTGCCCGCCGGCCGCCGCCACCTCCAACGCCCATTTCGCCTGTTCCTGGCCCACGACCTCGCACATGTCGCCTGAGGCCGGGGGCGTGAACGGTTCGGCACCCGCGCCCGCCGGCTCCGAACCGAATCCCGTCTCCGGGTCGGCGAGACGATACCTTGCCTCGCCTCCCATGAGCTCGATGAGCTCGCCCACATGGCGTACACCCACCGCGGCCAGGTCTTCGACGAGCGCGGCCTCGTCCATGTTGCCTGCCGGCAGGACAACCTGTCTGACGCCGCGTTCGCGCGCGTGCAGGAGGATCGGCAGCACCCCGTTGATCGGCAGCACGGTGCCGTCGAGATTCAGCTCGCCCATGACGATTGTGCCGATGAGGCACTCGTGCGGTATCGCGCCGGCGGCGCCGAGCACGGCCGCGGCGATCGCCAGATCGTGCGACGAGCCGCGTTTCGGCATGCTCGCCGGACTGAGGTTCACCGTCACCCGGGTCTCGGGCCAATGGAACCCGGTGGCCTGGCATGCCGACTTCACCCGTTCGCGCGCCTCGGACAGCGAAGCGTCGGGCAGTCCGATGATCGAGAAGTACGGCAGACCGGGGCTGATGAACGCCTGCATGGTGACGACGAACGCCTTCAACCCGATCAGGCCGACGGACAACGCGTTCCCTATGGCCATCAGAACGCTCCCGGAATATGGTGGACGGCCGGGCCGCCGTCACGCCTGACGACCACGGTGATCACGTCGAAACGTACGCCCTCGTGGGCGAGCCGGTGGGACGGCTCGAGCAGCCATTGCACGCCCGCGCGGCGCAGGTTTGTCTGCTTGGCGGCCGTGACCGCCTCCTGCGGCGCCCCGTGCTTCATGCTCCGACGCGTCTTGACCTCCACGAACACAATCCGCCGCCGCGGGTCCAGTGCCACGATGTCGAGCTCGCCGTAACGCGAACGCCAGTTGCGGTCGATGACCGACCATCCGCGTTCCGTCAGCCATGACGCGGCGTAGTCCTCGCCGAGGGCCCCGAGGGCACGTGCGGCGAGTGCGCCGTCCTCCAGACGTGCGGCGATGTCGCCGGACGGCGGGACGGGAGGGATGCCGGACGTCAGGGCCTCCGGCGCGGCCGTCATCGGTGTCGTCGTATCCATGCATCCACTGTGCGCCGCCGTCGCGCGGGGCGGCAACCCGTACGGCGAATGTGGACGGAGCCCCCTTCCCCGGGCGTGTTGTGGACAGGGTGTGGACGCGGATGAGGTTATCCACCATTCGTCAGCGCTCCTGACATCACACCGGCCCGCACCCCCGACGTCGGGCACACGGGCGGGCCCGGCCCCGCGCCGACCATGCCGGCCATGCCGGCCATGCCCGTTCCCTCCCACGGGGCGAGGGGCGAAGTCCTCCCCTATGGAACAATGTGTGATATGAGTCCGAAGCAGTTGGAAGATATGTACGATGCGGTGATCGTCGGCGCGGGCGCGGCCGGCCTGTCCGCGGCGCTGGGGTTGCTCCGCTCCCCCGAAATCAAGCGGATGGAGGAAGACGGCATCACGCCGAAGATCCTGGTGGTCTCGAAGCTGCAGCCGTTGCGCTCGCACACCGGATCCGCCGAGGGCGGCATCGCCGCCTCGCTCGGCAACATCGAATCCGACGACTGGCATTGGCACTACTACGACACCGTCAAGGGCGGCGACTGGCTGGTCGACCAGGACGCGGCGAAACTGCTCGCCGAATACGCACCGGAGACGGTCATCAACCTCGAACGCGGCGGCGTCGCGTTCTCACGCACCGAGGACGGCCATATCGCGCAACGCCGCTTCGGCGGCCACACGCGCGAATTCGGCGGTGCCCCGGTCAGGCGCGCCGCATATGCGGCGGACCGCATCGGCCACCAGATACTGCACGCGCTGTGGCAGCAATGCGTCGCCGCCGGCGTCACGTTCGCCGAGGAATGGTACGTGACCGACCTCGTCCTGGCGCACGACGGCGCACGGGCCGCCGGCATCGTCGCGTTCGACACGCACAAGGGGACCGTCCACGCGGTGAAGGCGCGCAACGTGCTGTTCGCCACGGGCGGCGCGGGCCGCCTGTTCCACACCACGTCGAATTCATGGGACCTGACGGGCGACGGCATGGCGCTGGCGCTCGCCGCCGGCCTGCAGTTGGAGGACGTGGAGTTCGTGCAGTTCCATCCGACGGGACTCGCGCATACGGGCATCCTCCTGTCGGAGGCGGCGCGCGCCGAGGGCGGCGTGCTGCGCAACGCGGACGGCGAGGCGTTCATGGAACGCTACGCGCCCGGTCATGCGGATCTCGCGGCGCGCGACGTGGTCTCCCGTTCGATCATGGCGGAGATCGACGCCGGACGCGGCGTCGCCGACCCGAAGGACCCGGACGGCCCGAAGGACTGCGTCTGGCTCGACATGACCGGCATCGACCCCGCGCACATGCGCGCGGTCCTCCCCCAGGTGGTGGAGACCATCGAGAAGTACGCGGACATCGACCCCGCGAAGGACCCCGTGCCGATCAAACCGACCGCGCATTACACGATGGGAGGCATCCCCATCACCGTCGACGGCCAGGTCTACCGGTGGCATGGCGGCGACGGGAACGGCGAGGCGCGCGACGGCTCACGCGAACCGGTCGAGGGCCTGTACGCGGCGGGCGAATGCTCCTGCGTGTCCGTGCACGGCGCGAACCGTCTCGGCGGCAACTCCCTCCTCGACGCCTGCCTGTTCGGCACGCGCGCCGGACGCGCCCTGGCCGCGCGCATCGCCGCCGCGCCGGTCGACGATCCGATGGCCGGAGACGATTCCGACGTGCGGGGTGCGGACGAGACGCGCGCACAGGCGGTCGACGCAGCCGCCGGCGAACGCGAACGCGAACTCAAGGAGCTGCTCACGCCCCGAGACGTCACGTCGGATCCGGCCCCGCAGGCCACCGATGGAACCGAGCGGTCCGCGGACGACAATCCCTACCGGCTCATGGCCGAGCTCGGCGCGGTCATGGAGCGCGCCGCCGCCGTGCGCTGCGACGCCGCGAGCCTCGAGACGGCGTTGCACGCCATCGACGACGAGCTCGCGCCACGCGCCACGGCGCTCGCCGCGCACGACGGGATCGCCGCGTTCAACCAGGAGATCACCGCCATCTGGGAGGTGCGTCATCTCATCGCGTTGGCGCGCGCCGTGCTCGCGGCGTCCGACGCGCGCCACGAGTCCCGCGGTTCGCTCAAGCGCAACGATTTCCCGCGGCGCGACGACGAACGCTACCTCGCCCACTCGATGACGGACGCGGCGGGACGGGTCGCATGGCAGCCGGTGCACATCGTCGACGTGCCGCCCAGGAAGCGCGAATACTGAGCGCGTCCGGACCATCCGGCCGCTGTCTGCGTGAATGGTGAATAATCCGCGCAGACAGCGGCCGGGAGACGGCCTGTCAGGCCACGGCTTATGTCACAATGTAGAGTTGTTTTTGGGACTTATCCAGGAGGCGCGCGCATGACGAATTCGACCGTGACGACGGTGACGTTGAAGGTGAACCGTTTCACGCCGCGTCCCGAACGAGCCGAACGCGCGCGCGGCGGCAGCCCGTTCGCCCGGACGCGCAAGAGTTCGCCGTTCGGCGGCTCCTCGGCCGCCCCCGCGCGCCGCCGCCCCCGCGGCAAACAGTGGGTGCAGGAGTACACGATTCCCGCACGTCCGGAAGACACGGTGCTCGACTGCCTCCTGACCATCAAGCGCACCGTCGACCCGACGCTCGCCTTCCGCTACTCGTGCGGCCACGGCATGTGCGGCTCCGACGCCGTGGCCATCAACGGCACGCCGAACCTGCTGTGCACCGCCACCCTCAAGGATTGGGCGAAACCGTCGGGCTCCCTGCCGCGGACCGACGACGAGGGGTTCCGCCGCATCGGCGACGACGCCGGAACCGAGGAGGAAGCGTCGGCGGAAGTCTCCCCCGATACCGCATGCGACGGCAGCCTCGGCGTGATCGAGCTCGGCCCGCTGCCCGGATTCCCCGTCGAACGGGACCTCATCGCCGACATCGATCCGATGCTCGACCAGATCCGCAAGCTCAAGCCGTATCTCGAGGCCGACGGGGTGCTCGCCACCACGCATGAAGGCAAGGTGGACGTCTTCGAATACCTGCAGCACCCGGATGAGCTCGCCCGCTACGAGCAGCTGAGCAACTGCATCGCCTGCGGCGTGTGCGAGGGCTCCTGCCCGGTGTTCGCCGGCGGCGACGCGTTCATCGGTCCCGCGGCGCTGATCTGGGCGAGCCGGTTCGTCAACGATTCACGCGATACGATCACCATGGACCGTCTCGACGCGATCGACACGGCGGACGGCGTGGCCGCATGCCAGTCGGTGCGCGCCTGCACGCGCCAATGCCCGCGCGGCATCGACGTGGGCGAGGAGATGTGGCAGATCGTCGCCAAGGTGCGCGAACGCTGACGCGAATTCGGCGGCGGGGCGTCTACGCGACGTGACGTAGACGCGGCCACGATGGCGCCTGCCGCACCGGACGAACGGCACCTGAACAGTTTTCCACTCGATTTCATCAAAGGACGTTGCTCATGGACAGGACCCAATACACGAACCTCGCCAGGGCGTGGCAGTTCGTGGAGGAGCACGCGCTTTCCCGGCAGACCCCGGCGATGGCGCAGATTCGAGCCGCCACAGAGAAGGCCGGCATGCCGCAGGGCTCCGCGGCCCAGGCCGAGGCGCTGTCCATGCTGGTGCGTCTGACGGGCGCGCGGTCCGTGATCGTGGTGGGCACCGGATCGGTGATGGAGACGTTGGAACTGGTGCGCGGGCTCGACGGGGCAGGCCAGCTCACCGCGGTGGACTCCTCCGCGAAGGGCATCGCCGTGATCCGCAAGGCGTTCGACGTCGTGCAGGATTCCACCGCGACCAAGCTGCGCGCGGTGAACGCACAGGCCGGCGTGTTTCTCCCCCGTCTCAACGCGGGTGACTACGACATGATCGTCGTCGCCGGCGACGCGGACAACTACGAGGCCTCGTTCGAGCAGGCGCCGCGTCTGCTGCGCGCGCACGGAGTCGTCGTGTTCACCGACATGCTCGCCTTCGATGACGGCCTGAACGGCGGAGGCGTACTCGACCCGGCCGACCGTAGCGAGAAGGCGACGGCGATGCGCGCCATGCTCGACACAATCGAATCGGACGACCGGTTCCGCACGGTGCTCACGCCCACCGGCACGGGTCTGCTCATCGCCGCGAAGCTGTGACGCCGCGAAGCCGCGGCGACGTGACGTTCAGGCTTTCCGGCCTGCGGTGACGGCCGACGTGGCGACGCGCACGGCCTCGTCCACATCGTCGGTGATGGTCACCAGACGTGGGTCGATGCCGGAGATCATGCCCCGACCGGCCACGGGCCCCTCCAACCAGTCGAACAGTCCACGCCAATAATCGGCGTCGTACAGCACGACCGGCATGTTCCCGACCTTGTGCGTCTGCACGAGGGTGAGCACCTCGAACATCTCGTCGAGCGTGCCGAATCCTCCCGGGCAGACGATGATGCCCGACGAATACTTCACGAACATGAGCTTGCGCACGAAGAAGTAGCGGAAACTCATGCCGAGATTCACGTAGGCGTTGATGCCCTGCTCATGGGGCAGTTCGATGCCGAGCCCCACGGATTTGCCGCCGGCGAGCGCGGCGCCCTTGTTCGCCGCCTCCATGATGCCCGGGCCTCCCCCGGTGATCACCGCGGCGCCCGCACGGACGATCCCCTCGCCCATGCGTTGGGCCGCGGCATATGCCGGTTCGGTCTGCGCGGTCCGCGCGGAGCCGAACACGGCCACCGCCGGCCCGAGCTCCGCGAGCGCGCCGAACCCGTCGACGAACTCCGCCTGGATGCGCAGGACCCTCCACGGGTCCATGTGCAGCCAGCCGGTGCCGTCGTCGGGCTGGAGCAGGTTCGCGGTGGTGTTGTCATCGGGAATCATGCTGCCGCGCATGATGATGGGACCGCGGTGGTAGGTCTGCTCGTAGGGACCGGCCGCGGTGCCGTCGGCGTGCATGTGCTCTGGTACTTCGCTCATACCGTCCGATTCTACCGGCGGGTTCCGGTGCCGCCCTTGGTCCGTCCACGCCAGTTCCAGCGTTTGAACGGGCGGCGGCGGCTGGCGCTGCCCGCGGACGGCGAGGAGGCCGCCGTCTGTTCGCCGAGCGCCTTGCGCCGGCGTTCCTCACGTCGCCGTTTGAGTTCGGCGAGCTGTTCCGGGGTGAACACGTCGATGTCGATGCTGACGGTGCCGTCGTCCGCCACGGTGACATGCTCGGATTCCAGGCGTGCGACCTCTTCGGACAGGCGGCGCGCGGCCGCCTCGCGTTCGTAGCGCGCGGACTGCCTGCTGAGCAGCACGCCGGAGACGCCGGCCGCGATGAGCGAGCCGACGAGCACGCCGAAGCGCGCTTCCGCCGAGAGTTCCGGATTGTCGTAGGCCAGCGAGGCGATGAGGAACGAGACGGTGAATCCGATGCCGCAGGCGCATGCGGCCGGAATCATGTCGCGCACGCGCAGGCCCTTGGGCATGTTCAGGCCGCCCGGATGCGTGGCCAGCCAGGCGGTGGCGAGGATGCCCAGCGGTTTGCCGACGACGAGGGCGACGATGAGGGCGAGCACGACCGGGGAGAGCATGAGCTCGGGGGTCAGCGAGGCGAATCGCACGCCGGTCGCGAACAGGGCGAAGATGGGTAGGGCGAGCAGCGCGGAGAACGGCTGCAGTTTGCTTGCGTAGCGTTCGGCGCGCGGCGACTCCTCGCCGTGCATCTCGCGCGCCGGCGTGAGCAGGCCGACCAGGACGCCCGCGAGCGTGGGGTGTACGCCGGCCTCGAACATCATCACCCAGGCGAGGATGCCGACGATGCCCACCAGCGGCCATGGGATGCGTTCGCGGCGTACGAGCCACGCCCATGCCGCGGCGCATACGGCGATGCCGATGAACCAGTACCATGCGTTGAGCGATGAGAAGAACACGGCGATGAGGATGATGGCGAGCAGGTCGTCGACGGTGGCGAGCGTCATGAGGAAGGCTCGTATCGATCCCGGCAGCGCCTTGGCGAACAGGGCGAGCACCGCCAGCGAGAATGCGATGTCCGTGGCGGTGGGGATGGCCCAGCCGTGCAACGTTTCGGCGTAGGGTATGGCGCTGCCCGTCGTGGGCAACAACACGTTGCCTACGCCGCCCGGCCCGTATTCGGAGAACAGGAACGTGACGATGACGAACAGGAGAGGAGGCACCAGCATGCCGCCGACGGCGCACAGCATCGGCACCGCCGCAGCTTTCGGATTGGCGAGCGAGCCGGTGGTGAGCTCCTGCCTCAGATCCAGTCCGACGGTGAGGAAGAAGATGGTGAGCAGGCCGTCCTGGGCCCAATGCCCGATCGGCAGGTCGAGGTTCGTGTACGGCACGGCGATGTGCGTCTCGGCGATGGTCTCGAACAGGTGGGCGGTCGCGGGCAGGTTGGCGAGCACAAGGCCGAGGAACGCGAAGGACAGCATGATGAGTCCGGAGATGCGGTCGGAAGCGGCGATGCGACGAATCGCAACCCACGCTCCCCCGCCTGCCGTGCCGTTGTGTGTCGTCATCCGTCCTCCCCGCTCTCCGTGCCGTGACCGACGATACCATTCAATCATATTGAAAAAGCCCCTGTCACGTTCGTGATAGGGGCTTCGCCGTGCGCGAGACAGGATTCGAACCTGCGACCTGCTGATCCGTAGTCAGCTGCTCTAATCCGCTGGGCTACTCGCGCGATCCGCTTGTTGTTTACCTCGCGCGGAACGAGGAGTGCGCCGGACAGGATTCGAACCTGCGACCTGCTGATCCGTAGTCAGCTGCTCTAATCCGCTGGGCTACCGGCGCAAACCGATATTCGGTTGTTGCGGTACGAATGGTTTCATACCGGGTGCGCGAGACAGGATTCGAACCTGCGACCTGCTGATCCGTAGTCAGCTGCTCTAATCCGCTGGGCTACTCGCGCGATCCGCTTGTTGTTTACCTCGCGCGGAACGAGGAGTGCGCCGGACAGGATTCGAACCTGCGACCTGCTGATCCGTAGTCAGCTGCTCTAATCCGCTGGGCTACCGGCGCATGTTGCCTTGTTCAGACAACTCGACATATATTACCCGTGGCAAGGAATTGCGCAAGGCCGGCGTGTCGCATCATGCCGCCCTGCGCCGCCGCGACTGCGAGTGCCCACGCGCCGGCACCGGATGCAGTTCCTGCGTGTCCACGCTTTCGCTGGACCGGACCATCTTCGGCACGCCGGCGCCGGTGACCGAGGCCTTGTCCACGATCACCTGCGTCACGTCCGGCATGCTGGGCAGCTGGAACATCGTGTCCTGCAGCACCCGTTCGATGATGGACCGCAGCCCGCGCGCCCCCGTGCCCTGCCTGATGGCCGTGGCGGCGATGGCGCGCACCGCCTCCCGCGTGAACGCGAGGTCGACGCCGTCGACGGCGAACAGCTTCATGTACTGCTTGACGAGCGCATTGCCCGGTTTGGTGAGCACCGCCGCCAGATCGTCCTCGTCGAGGTCGTCGAGGACGCTGACGACCGGCAGTCTGCCGATGAACTCCGGCAGCAGGCCGAACTCGGCGAGGTCGTCCGCGTTCGCGTGGCGCAGCAGCTCCTCGTCCGGGATCTCATGGTCGTGCCAGGACGCGCCGAAGCCGCTCTCCCTCGCGCCGAGACGGTCGCGGACGATGTCGGTCAGTCCGACGAACGCGCCGCCGCAGATGAACAGGATGCCCCGCGTGTCGATCCGCACGGTCTCCACCTCACGGTGCTTGCGCGAACCTTCGGTGGGCACGTTGGCGATGGTGCCCTCGAGGATCTTGAGCAGCGCCTGCTGCACGCCTTCGCCGGACACGTCCCGCGTGATGGAGGTGTTCTCTCCGCTTTTGCGGGCGATCTTGTCGATCTCGTCGATGTAGACGATGCCGTGCTCCGCCTTCGACACATCGCCGTCCGCCGCTTCGATGAGCCGTTGCAGGATGGTCTCGACGTCGTCGCCCACATAGCCCGCCTCGGTGAGCGTGGTCGCGTCGACGATGACGAACGGCACGTTCATGACCTTCGCCAGCGTCTGCGCGAGATACGTCTTGCCCACACCCGTCGGCCCCAGCAGCAGGATGTTGGATTTGGCGACCTCGACGTCGGCGAGCGGGTCTCGCACGTCTTCCCCGCGCATGCGCGCGTGCGTCTCGTCGAGGCGCCCGGCGCGCTGCGCCATCTCCATGTTGACGCGTTTGTAATGGTTGTACACGGCGACGGACAGGGCGCGTTTCGCATCCTGCTGGCCGATCACGTACCGGTCGAGGTATGCGTTGATCTGGATGGGCTTCGGCAGCTGGAGCGCGTTGATCTCGGCGTCCTTGTGGCGTTCCTCGGAGATGATGCCGACGCACAGTTCGATGCATTCGTCGCAGATCGCGGCCCCCTGCCCGGTGACGAGCTTGCGTACCTGATGCTCCGTCTTGCCGCAGAACGTGCACTTCGGCACGCCGTCGTCGTAACTCACCACATGCCCCATCGCATCTCCTCCTTCCCGGATCGGGACCACCCGATGCCCCGGCGCGCCCGCCCTCGAATGCGCGCCCACGTATACGAGCGCCGGGCCCTCCCCTCACGGGAAGGCCCGGCGGAACACCTACTGGCGGTGCGCCAGCACCTCGTCGACGATGCCGTACTCCTTGGCCTCATCGGCCGTCAGGAACGTATCCACCTCGATGTCCTTGGCGATCTTCTCCTGCGACTGGCCGGTGTGCTTGGCGAGCGTCTTCTCCAGCCATTCGCGCATGCGCAGCATCTCGCGCGCCTGGATCTCGATCTCCGTGGCCTTGCCGAAGCCCTGGTCGATGGCCGGCTGGTGGATGAGCACGCGTGCGTTCGGCAGCATGAGGCGCTTGCCCTTCGTGCCGGCGGCGAGCAGGATCGCGGCGGCGGAGGCGGCCTGGCCGAGGCACACGGTCTGCACGTCCGGTTTGATGTACTGCATCGTGTCGTAGATGGCGGTCATGGCCGTCATCGAGCCGCCGGGCGAGTTGATGTACATCATCACGTCGCGGTTCGGATCCTGCGATTCGAGCACGAGCAGCTGCGCCATGATGTCGTCGGCGGAGGTGTCGTCGACCTGCACGCCCATGAAGATGATGCGGTCCTCGAACAGGCGCGTGTACGGGTCCTGCCTCTTGAAGCCGTACGGGGTCTTCTCCTCGAACTGCGGCAGGATGTAGCGGTTCTGCGGCGCGAACGCGGCCTCGCGGCGCACGGCCGGCATGAACCCGACGACGCCGGCGGGGCCGGCCAGACGGTCGGCGCGGGCGGCGAACTTCGCTTCCTCGGATGCCATGCTGCTCATTCTCCCTTCGTCATCGAATCGTGCGTGGTGATGATTTTGTCCACGAAACCGTACTCCAGCGCCTCGGTGGCGGTGAACCAGTGGTCGTACTCGTTGTCGCGGTAGATCTCCTCGACGGTGTGGCCCGTCTGTTCGGCGGTCAGCTCGCTCATGGTCTTCTTCATGTCCATGATGAGCTCGGCGTTGATGCGCACGTCGGTGGTGGTGCCGCCGATGCCGCCCGACGGCTGGTGCATGAGCACGCGGGCGTGCGAGGTCAGGAACCGCTTGCCCTTGGTGCCGGAGCTCAGCAGGAACTGGCCCATCGAGGCGCACATGCCGAGTCCCACCGTCGCCACGTCGGGCTCGATGAGCTGCATGGTGTCGTAGATGGCCATGCCCGCGGTGATGGAACCGCCCGGAGAGTTGATGTACAGCCAGATGTCCTTCTTCGGATCCTCGGCGGCGAGCATGAGCATCTGGGCGCAGATGCGGTTGGCCATGTCGTCCTTGACCTCCTCACCCATCCAGATGATGCGGTCCTTGAGGAGCCTGTTGAAGATCGGGTCGGCGAATCCGGCGGCCGGCGCGTCGTCGCCAGCCATGGCCGGAAGGGTTGCAAGAGTGTTGCTCACCTTGTTCTCCATTTCGAATACTGTCTTGAACAGTATTCAAGACTACCGCCTTCAAGCGACGGCGGGCGCATTTCCGCCGGCTTTCGGCTCGACGCGTACAGTGCCGGCGCGCTTCGCCGCGCCCCGTCGCCCCATCGCGGCCAGCAGCCATTGGGAGACGAACGCCGAGGCGGCGACGGCGAGACCGACCGGCACGAAGAAGGCGATGGGGGCCGAAGTGAGTTCCATGACCAGGCTCATGGCCATGAGCGGCGCCTGCTGCGAGGCGGCCAGCAGCGCAGCCGCGCCGAGCAGGGCGCACGTCACGGGCGTTTCGGCGGGGAACGCGAACACCCATGGCAGTCCCAGCATCGCGCCGAGGGTCGCGCCGAGCGCGATGCCCGGCTGCAGCACACCGCCCGAGGCACCGGAGCGCATGGTCATCACCGTGACGAGCGCCTTGGCCGCGAACGTCAGGGCGAGAACGCCCGCCACCGCCCACAGGTTCGCCTGCGACAGGGGGAATCCCGCGGCCGCAGGCGGCACGGCCGCTCCCGCGGGGCCGGCGGGACCCGAGGAGAGTAGGTTCCACGGCGACGCCGCCGCCGAAGATGCGGATTGCGACGCCCCGGCGGCCGTCGCGTCGGGAATGAACGTGCCGAACCCGAGCTGGGCGGCGGCGCGCCCGTTGCCCATCACCTGCGGCACGACGAACGCGACCAGACCGGTCACGAGACCGGCCAGCGGCATCTGCCACAGGATATGCCGGTCATGGGTCTGGTGCGAGCCGGCCCATTGCGACCCTTTGCGGAACAGGGCTCCGGCCACGCCGCACACGGCCCCGCACAGCAGCGCGAACGCCATGAGGCTGACCGAGTAGTCCGGCTGCATGGCCGTGACGTCATAGAACGTGTGACGACCCTTGACCAGCGAGGCGACGAACGCGGCCGTCGCGGACATACCGAGCGCGAACGCGACCTTCTCGATGGTCACGTCGACGAGCAGGATCTCCACGGCGAAGAACATGCCCGCCAAAGGCGCGTCATAGACGCCGCCGAGACCGGCGCCTGCCGCCACCGCGACCACCATGCGCCGGTCGAGTCCGCTCTCCCCCTCGATGCGCAGCAGGTCGCAGAAGCGTTGCGCGAGCATGGCGCCGAGCTCGCGCGGGGCGACCTCGCGCCCGATGGACGCGCCGGAGCCGACGATGAAGATCTGCAGCGCCACATGCACCAGCGTCTGCCACCATGGCATCCGTTCGCCTGCCACCGCCCGCTTGACCGAAGGCACCCTGGTCGTCTTGTTGCGCAGCAGGTACCAGATCACGCCGGCGACGGCCAGCCCCACGGTCACCGAAACGGCCCGCCGCACCGCGGGCACTCCGAACGGGCCCGGCATGGAAGCGTCTTCGACGTAGCCGAGCATCACATGCTCGACGCTGTACAGCAGCAGCGTGAGCAGACCGGCTCCCACACCAATCAGGGAGCCGAGGACGATCGTCGCCACGATGAGCCAGCCCATGCGGCGGGGATCCGGTGGTTGGCGCATGACGTACTCCTTGCCTCTGCCTACCGTCTCTTGCCTTTCATCGCCCTTCATCGCCTTTCATCGTCTCCGGGCAACGAAAGAGCCCGGAGTCATTACACTCCGGGCTCTTGACCACGCGCGTGGCGCCTAGGCGTCAGCGCCGCGAGGCATCAGCTCACTCGCCGTCCTTGGCGGACAGCTCGTCGGCGACCGCGGCGGCGGCGGAAGCGGCCTCGACGGACTCGGCCTCCTCCTCTTCGGCGGCGTCACCGAGGAACGCGGAGAGGTCGACCTCCTCGCCGTTCGCGGTGAACTTGACGGCGCGCATGCCGGCCAGCAGACCCTTGGAACGGCCGACCTCCTGCACGGCGGAGCCGAGCTGGCCGTTCTTGATGATCGCCTGGATGAAGGCGTTCGGATCCATGCCGTACTGCTGGGCGATGGAGGCGAGGAAGTTGAACACGTCGGCCTGGGAGACCTCGACGTTCATCTTCTCGGCGAGGGTGTCGAGCAGGATCTGGTCCTTGAGCTCCTTCTCGGCGCCCTCCTCGGCCTGCTGCTTCTGCTCGTCGGTGGCCTTCTCCGGATCCGGGGTGAGGCCCTTGAGGTGCTCCTCGACCGCGGCGGCCTTGACGCCCTTCGGCACCGGAATCTCGAGGCCCTCGGCCAGCTTCGCGAGGAACGCGTCGCGGGCCTCGGTGGCCTGACGGCCCTTGGCGTCCTCGGCGGCGGCCTTGCGGATGTCTTCCTTGAGCTCGTCGAGCGTGTCGAACTCGGAGGCCTCCTGGGCGAAGTCGTCGTTGAGCTCCGGGAGCTCCTCGGCCTTCACGGAGTTGACCTTGACCTTGACGGTGGCCTTCTCGCCCTCGTGCTCGCCGGCTTCCAGCGTGCCCTCGAAGGTGGTCTCCTCGCCGGCGGACAGGCCGTCGAGCGCCTCATCGAGGCCGTCGAGCATCGTGTTGGAGCCGAGCTCGTAGCTCACGCCCTCCTGGGAGTCGACGGTCTCGCCGTCGATCTCGGCGGACAGGTCGATGTTCGCGAAGTCGCCCTTGGCGGCCGGACGGTCGACGCCGACCAGGGTGCCGAAGCGCTGGCGCAGGGTCTCGAGACGCTTGTCGACGTCCTCGTCCTTGACCTCCGGGGCGGCGATGGCGATCTCCAGACCGTCGATCTCCGGCAGCTCGATCTCCGGGCGACGCTCGACGGTCGCGGTGAACTTGAGCTTGGTCTCGTCCTTGGCGGACTGCGGGACCTCGACGACGTCGAACTCCGGCTGGGCCATCGGGTGGATCTTCTTCTCCTCGAGGGCCTTGGAGTACAGCTCAGGCACGCCATCGTTGACCGCTTCGCCGGCGACGGCGCCGAAACCGAAACGCTGGTCGATGATCTTGCCCGGAACGTGGCCCTTGCGGAAGCCCGGTACGTTCACCTGCTTGGCGATGTCCTTGCGAGCGGCATCGAGATACGGGTCGAACTCCTCCGGTTCGACGGTGATGGTGAGCTTCACTTTGGTGGGTTCGAGGTTACGAACGCTGATCTTCACGCTAAACGCTCCTGAAAAGTTTGTTTGTCCTACTTCTGCCCGAAGGCAACCGTCACAGTATAGCGCGTGACACGGACGCGGCAATCAGCGCCACCTGCCAGTCGCGCGCGCCCTGCGCCCTGAGGAACGCAGCGACGTCGCGCGAAGCGGGGTCGTCGGTCCAGCACAGGTTGCGGATGATCTGCGGGCGTACGATCACGTCGGCCGGGGTGCGCGTGTCCTCGGCGATCTGGTTGACGACGCGGCGCGCGCGCTTGAGCCGCTCGAGCCGCTCCGGGCGCCGCTCCCACATGCGCATGCCGCGCGGCGCGTTCGTCTCCTCGGAGTCGTCGGCGCCGCCCCTCGCGTCGCCGCGGCCGCTCGGCACGACCGGCAGGTCGGCGGCGGGAAGGGCGAGCGCCTCTTGGATGACGGCCTTCCACACGGAGGGCTTCACGGCGCGCTGGATTGGCGCGTAGCGTTCGAACATCTTGTCCTGCTCGCTCCCGGTGTGCATGCGCACGCGTTCGTTGAGGCACCTCACGGCACGGAACTCCCTCGCATTGCGAGGCTTGCGCTTCGCCGCCTCGATGATCGACGAGTCCTCGAGCAACAGCGTGGGAGAGATGTCGTGCAGTCGCGCGAGCTCGTCGCGTTTCGTCCACAGGGCGCGGGCGATGGCGAGGCCCCGCGGGTCGCGGGCGATCTCGGTGATGTGGGAGATGCGCAGCCAGGGCACCGGATGCGCGTGGCGCGGGCGCCCGGACGTGCCTTCGGCGAGGACGTGCGCGAACTCCTGTTCGGCCCACTCGGCCTTGCCGGCGCGCCTGAGTTCGTCGCGCATGATCGTTTCGAGCTCGATGAGCAGCTCGACGTCGAGGGCCGCGTAGTTGCGCCAGTCGTACGGCAGCGGGCGGTACGACCAGTCGGCGGCGGAGTGCTCCTTGGCGAGCGTGATGCCGAGATAGTGCTCGGTGACGGAGGCGAGGCCGAAGCGGCGCAGGCCGAGCAGGCGCGCGGCGATCTCCGTGTCGAACAGGCGACGCGGCCTGAGCCGGATGTCGGCGAAGCCGGGCAGGTCCATCATCGCGTCGTGGATGATCCATACGGCGTCGCCGACGGCCTCGTTGAACTCGTTCCAGTCGACGCCGGCGCGTGTGAGCGCCACCGGGTCGAGCAGGATGATGCCCGCGCCCTCGCGTTTGAACTGGATGAGCCAGTCCTCGTGGCCGTAGCGGAATCCGGACGCGCGTTCCGCGTCGGCGGCGAGCGGTCCCGCCGATGCGGCCAGCGCCTCGCATGCGCGATGATAGCCTGCCGGCGTGTCGATAAGGGAGGGCACTCCCCCGCGCGGCGTGGATTGCAGTCTTGGTTCCGCTTTCGGTTCAGTCAACGTCCGTTTCCCCATCAAAGTGCATGGCGGATTTCAGGAAGCGCGCCCATGCGGACACGCCCGAGGCGGCATCATACGCCATGCCGTCGAACGTCGTGGGGGTGAAGGAGACGCGAATCTCGCATCCGCTGGATCCGTCACGCCCGAGCGCGCCGAACGCCGTGTTGCGCGTGACGGTGACGGTGCCGCCCACGCTGTCCGGCACGACGCCGTCGAGATGGTCGCACATGAGATCCCAGTAGAGTTCCGCAGTGAGCGCGTCGCCTTCGCCGTCGTTCAGCGGAAGACTCGCGAACGCGACGCACCGCCAGTGCGACCCCCAGTCCTCGCGCGGTTCGTTCGCATAAAGAATCATGATCCACCCGTTGGCCGATCCCCTCGTCGGGACCATGCCGGAAGGCGGATCCGCCGTGGCGCGGGAGCCCGCTTCGATCTCGACGCCGATGCCGTAGTCGGCGAGCGTCGACGGTACGGGGATCTCGCGATAGCGTACGTCCCTCGGACGCGGCATGCGTCGTATTGATTCGACCGCATGCCATACGTCGTCCGGTACGCCGACCGGCCGGCCCGGCATCGCCGGGTCGGCGTCACATCCGGTGCGCGATTTCACGCCCGTGGGAAATGCGTAGATGTCGGCCATGCTTCCAGCGTAAGGGCGTGTACGCGCTTTCGCGGTAACGGCACGCGGGGAATTCAGTAGACGGTGAACCCGTGCGCCTCGAACTGCTTGGTGACGCGCTCGCGCAGCGCCGCGTTCGGACCTTTCTGGTTCTCCAGCGGGTAGGGGATGCGCATCTCGTGCCACTTGGGCCTGCCGAGCTGGTGGAAGCCGAGCACGTCGATGTGCTCCACGGCGCCGTCGAAGCTTTCGCAGATCCTCGCGACGTTCTCGACGTTCTCCTCGGAGTCGGTCAGACCGGGCACGAGCACGAAGCGCACCCAGATCTTCTTGCCGGCCTTGGCGAGCCGGCGGCCGAAGTCGATGGTGGGCTGGAGCACGCCGCCGGTGACCTTGCGGTAGGTCTCCTCGTCGCCGGACTTGACGTCGAGCAGGCACAGGTCGATGTCCTCGAGCATCTCGTCGGTGTAGTTCGTGTTGAGGAAGCCCGAGGTGTCGAGGCAGGTGTGCACGCCCATCTCCTTGGCGGCGCGGAACACGCGGGAGACGAACGCCGGCTGCATCATGGACTCGCCGCCGGAGAAGGTGATGCCGCCGTGCGTGGCCTTGAACAGGTCCTTGTAGCGGTCGACCTTCTTGATCATCGCCTCGAGCGTGACGGGCTTGCCGTCGCGCATCTTCCACGTGTCCGGGTTCTGGCAGTACTGGCAGCGCAGCGGGCATCCGGACATGAACACGGTCATGCGCGTGCCCGGCCCGTCGACGGAGGTGTTGATGTCCCATGAGTGGACGAAGCCGATGTCGCCGGAACGCAATGCGGCGATGCGGTCGCGGCGGTCGAGCCCGATGGGTGATTCGAAGCCGGAGAGACCTCCCATGAGGGTCTGCTTGGCGTACGTCTTGGATTCGCGCAGCATGTGCCGCGTGGTGGTGCGGAACTGGGTTTCGGGCATCGTTGTCCTCCTGTTCCAAGTGGTGATGCGTTGTCGAAGGTGTGTGGTTGCGCCGGGCACGTGGTGCCATGCGCGCTGCGGCTCGAAGCCGTCATCGAAGAAGGGGTGGGACGAATCCCACCCCTTCGGTTCGTTCTACCGCGTTACGCGGTCATGTTCGGCTGATGGGCGATCAGTCGGTGACGGCACCCTGGTGGAAGGTGCGGGAGATGACATCGAGCTGCTGCTCCTTGGTGAGCTTGACGAAGTTCACCGCGTAGCCGGAGACGCGCACGGTCAGGTGCGGGTACTTCTCCGGGTGCTCGACGGCGTCCTCCATGGTCTCCTTGCGCAGGACGTTGATGTTCGCGTGGTAGAGGCCGTGGCCGTTGCCGGCGTCGAGGATGCCGACCAGGTTGCCGATGCGCTCGTCCTCGTCGCGGCCGAGACCATCGGGGGTGATGGTGTTGGTCAGCGAGATGCCGTCAAGCGCGTCGTTGTAGTCGATCTTGCCGACGGAGAACATGGACGGCAGCATGCCGTGGGAGTCCATGCCGTTCTCCGGGTTGGCGCCCGGGGCGTACGGGGTGCCCTTCTTGTGGCCGGACGGGAAGGAACCGGTGTTCTTGCCGTACTCCACGTTGGAGGTGATCGTCAGGATGGACTGGGTCGGGACGGCGCCGCGGTAGACCGGCAGACGCTTGACCTGGCCCATGACCGTGGAGACGACCCACTTGGCGATGTCGTCGGCGCGGTCGTCGTCGTTGCCGTAGATCGGGAACTCGCCCTCGGTGCGGTAGCCGACGACCAGGTCGTCGTCCGCGCCCTCGACGTACTCGTACTCGTGGCCTTCGAGGGTCTTGGCCTCGGCGTTGGTGATCGGGTACACCTTGGCGTACTTGATCGCGGCGAGGGAGTCGGCGGCGATGGACAGACCGGACATGCCGCAACCCAGGGTGCGGTACACCTCCTTGTCGTGCAGGGCCATCTCGATGGACTCGTACGCGTACTTATCGTGCATGTAGTGGATGATGTTCAGCGCCATGACGTAGGTCTCGGACAGCCACTCGAGGGCCTTCTCGTAGTTGTTCTTGACCTTCTCGTAGTCGAGGGTGCCGTCGGCCTCCGGGGCGATCGGCTCGATGACGCCCTTGTCGATGACCTGCATGCCGGTCATCTCGTCACGGCCGCCGTTGATGGCGTACAGCAGGGCCTTGGCGGAGTTCACGCGGGCGGCGAAGAACTGCATCTGCTTGCCGACTCGCATCGGGGAGACGCAGCACGCGATGGCGGCGTCGTCGCCCCAGTGGCCGCGGATCTCACGATCGGACTCGTACTGGATGGCGGAGGTGTCGATGGAGATCTTGGCGCAGAAGCGCTTGTAGCCTTCGGGCAGCTTCGGATCCCAGAAGATGGTGATGTTCGGCTCCGGGCCGGGGCCGAGGTGCTCGAGGGTCAGCGTGTTGAGCAGACGGAACGAGGTCTTGGTGACCAGCGGACGGCCGTCGTCGCCGAAGCCGGCGTCGGACCAGGTCGCCCAGTACGGGTCGCCGGAGAAGATGTTGTCGTAGTCCTTGGTGCGCAGGAAGCGGACGATGCGCAGCTTCATGACGATGTTGTCGATGAGCTCCTGGGCGTCGGTCTCGTTGATCTTGCCGGCCTCGAGGTCACGCTGGATGTAGCAGTCGAGGAAGGCGGAGTTGCGGCCGAAGGACATGGCGGCGCCGTCCTGGGACTTGATGGAGGCGAGGTAGCCCATGTAGGTCCACTGCACGGCTTCCTGAGCGGTCTGGGCCGGACGGGTCAGGTCGAGGCCGTACTCGTTGCCCAGGTTGATGAGCTGCTTGAGGGCCTTGATCTGCTCGTCGTGCTCCTCGCGGAAGCGAATCCAGTGCTCGATCTCCGGCTCGGTGAAGTCGTTGCGGTACGGCACGGAGTCCTTGTCGCGCTTCTTGAAGGCGATGAGCTTGTTCACGCCGTACAGCGCGACGCGACGGTAGTCGCCGATGATGCGGCCGCGGCCGTAGGCGTCCGGCAGACCGGTGAGGATCTTGTTGTGGCGGGCGATCTTGATCTGCTTGGTGTACACGCCGAAGACGCCGTCGTTGTGGGTCTTGCGGTACTTGGTGAAGATCTTCTTGATCTCCGGATCCGGCTCCTTGCCGGCCTCGCGGATGGCCTGCTCGACCATGCGCCAGCCGCCGTTCGGCATCATCGCGCGCTTGCAGGGGACGTCGGTCTGGAGACCCACGATGACGTTGTCGACCTCCGGGGAGTCGATGTAGCCCGCGGGGAAGGCGTCGATGCCGGCCGGGGTGTGGGTGTCCACGTCGTAGACGCGCTGCTTGCGCTCGACGGACAGGTAGTTGTCGTCGAGGTACTGCCACAGGTGCTTGGTCTTCTCGGTGGCCGGAGCGAGGAACGACTCATCGCCCTCGTACGGGGTGTAGTTCTTCTGGATGAAGTCGCGAACGTCGATGTCCTTCTGCCAGTTGCCGCCCTCGAAGCCGTCCCACGCCTTGGCGTCGAGCTCCTCCTGGGTCAGCGCAGCGGATTCAACAGCTGTCATTTCCACTCCTTGGTGTTGTACTTGCGACGCACCTTCGTCGTCGTTGGTTCCCAGTGTAACGGTTCGAGACTGGGAACCAACGTAAAATCGACGTGAACTATCTCACATTTCGTTATCGTTCACGCGGACGATCCCAATTGAGGTTCCACTGCCGATCCTGCTCCTTCCACAGCGTCTCCCTGTCCTGGAAGATCTTCCAGGCGTCCAGGGCGTCCTCACGGGACTTGTACGGCCCCATGCGCTGCTCGATCGGGGACTGCGGCCCCTGCTCGGGCTTGCCCGTGACCATGTTGAAATACCACCGTGTGTCCTTCGCCATGTCTTCCCCTTTCCGCGAAATCCACGAACGCAGTGCAACGCCTCCGGGCTACTCCCGGAACGCGTTGGTGATCGGCAGACGACGGTCCCTGCCGAACGCGAGGGCGGTGACCTTCGGCCCCAGCGGGTACTGGCGGCGCTTCCATTCGGCGCGGTCCACGAGCCGCATCACCGTATCGACGGTCTTCTCGTCGAAACCGTCCGCGAGCAGGTCGGCGCGCCCGTGCGCATGCTCGATGTACGCGGCGAGCACCTTGTCGAGCAGCGCGTATTCGGGCAGCGAATCGGAATCCTTCTGGCCGGGGCGCAGCTCGGCCGAGGGCGCCTTCTCGATGGAGGCGACGGGAATCATCACGCCGTCCTTCAGCGGCGTGCCGGCATCGCCCCTCTCGTTGCCCACGATCCTCAGGCCGCCGATGCCGACGCCTGCGGCGGCGGCTTTGTTGCGCCAGCGGGCGAGCTCCCACACGCGCGTCTTGAGCAGGTCCTTGATGGGCGCATATCCGCCGACCGCGTCGCCGTAGATCGTCGAATAGCCGCACGCGAGCTCGCTCTTGTTGCCGGTGGCGACGGCGAGCAGCCCCTTGGAGTTCGAATACGCCATGACGATGACGCCGCGGATGCGCGCCTGGAGGTTCTCCGCGGCCACGCCGTCCAGATGCAGCTGGTTCTGGTAGGCGTCGAACAGCGGCTCGATGGGCTGCACGTCGTAGTGCGCGCCGATGTTGGCGGCGAGATCGGCCGCGTCGTCCTTCGAACCGTCGGAGGAGTACATGGAGGGCATGGAGATGCCGTGCACGTTGGCGCCGCCGACCGCGTCGGCCGCCATCGCGGCGACGAGCGCGGAGTCGATGCCGCCCGACAGGCCGAGCGTGACGCCCGTGAACCGGTTCTTGGCCATGTAGTCCTTCAGTCCGAGCACGCAGGCGGTGTACACCTCCTCGTCCGGGTCCGGCAACGGCGCGATGGTCGACTTGGCCTGATGCACCTTGCCGGTGTCGAGCGTCCAGAAGGAGAGATCCTCCATGAACATCGGGCTGCGTTCGACGAGCGTGCCGTCGGATTCGACGACGAAGCTGCCGCCGTCGAAGACGAGGTCGTCCTGCCCGCCCACCTGGTTGAGGTAGATGAGCGGCGCCCCCACCTCCGCCGCGCGGCGCTTCGCCAGGTCGAGACGCACGTCGCCCTTGCCCTCCTCGTACGGGGAGCCGTTGATGGTGACGAGCGCGTCGATGTCGCGGCCCGCGAGTTCGGCGACGGGGCCGCCGTCCTGCCAGATGTCCTCGCAGATGGCGACGCCGAGACGGGCGCCGTCCACGTCGAGCACGACGGAGCGGTCGCCCGCCTTGAAGATGCGGAATTCGTCGAACACGCCGTAGTTGGGCAGGAAGTGCTTGTCGTAGCCGGCCCAGACGACGCCGTCATGCAGGACGACGAGACGGTTGTACGGCTTGTCGGTGGCGCGGTCGGTGCCGACGGTGCCGACCACCACGTACAGGTCGCGCAGCCCCGCCTTCCTCAGGTCGGCGGCGAGGTCGTTCGCCGTGTCCCACGCGGCCTGGCGGAACGTGCGGCGCAGGGCGAGGTCCTCGATCGGGTAGCCGGTGAGCGTCATCTCCGGGAAGACGACGACCTTGGCGGAGCCTTCCTCGGCGGCCCTGCGGCTGAAGTCGAGCACCTTGGCGGCATTGCCGGCGAGGTCGCCGACGCAGGTGTCGATCTGTGCGAGTGCGAAGCGAATCTGTGTCATGGTCCCCTATCCTAATCCCTTCGCCGTGGCGCACGCGGTTTTCCGACATGTGCGCCACGGACGCGTCACCGGCCGGCGGCGAGCTCCCCGAGCACGCGCAATGCGGCCTTCTCGTAGAAGTCGACGAACGTCGGGATGGAGGCGTCGAGCCCGACGAAACGCGGGCTGTGCCAATCGGCGCAACCTTGCGCGCCGTTCGAGCCGATGAACGCGAACACGGTGCGTGTCACGTCGGCGAACTCGCAGAAGTCCTCCCCCGCCATCGACGGGCGTATCGGCTCGAGCTCGCCGTAGCCGGGCACGTCGGCGGCGACGGCGCGGGCGAGCGACGCGTCGGAGACGACCGGATCCTGGAAGTCGTCCCACTCGACGTCCGCGGTAATGCCGAACGCCTCGGCGGTGTGCGCGACGATCGCCCGGAAGCGGCGCTCGGCGAGCAGGCTGTCCTCCTTGTGGAAGTAGCGCACGGTGCCCTGGAACCCGGCCTCGGCGGGCACGACGTTCCACACGCGGCCGCCGTGCACTTCGGTGACGGACAGGACGAGCGGGTGCAGGGCGGAGATGTTGCGGCTGACGATGGTCTGCAGTTCGAGCACCATGGACGCCATCGCCTCGATGGGGCCGGTGCCCTTGTGCGGGTACCCGGCATGCGTGCCCTCGGCGTGCAGCGTGACCTGGAAACGCACGCAGCCGGCCATCATCGGATCGGCGCCGACGGCGACCTGACCGGGCGCGTAGTTCGGATTGTTGTGCGTGCCGATGATCGCGTCCACGTCGTCGAGAAGCCCGGCCCCGATCATCGCGAACGCACCCTGACCGGTCTCCTCGCTCGGCTGGAAGAGGATCTTGACGGAACCGGCGAACCGGTCGCGGCGGGCGGCGAGCCGGAACGCGGCGCCCAGCAGGCCGGTCATGTGCAGGTCGTGCCCGCAGCCGTGCATGACGCCCGTGTTGACGGAGGCGAACGGCAGCCCGGTGTCCTCGACGATGGGCAGGCCGTCGATGTCGGCGCGCAACGCCACGCGAGGCCCCGGCCCTCCCCCGCCGCGGATGAGGCCGACCACGCCGGTCTCCAGCGGATTGTCGAGGATCTCGATGCCGTGCGCCTTCAGCTGGTCGGCGAGGTAGATGCTGGTGTCGTATTCCTTGAAGCTGCGCTCGGGGTGTGCATGCAGGTAGTGGCGGATGCCCACGAGTTCCGGGTCCGGTTCGATGTTCTCGGTCATGCCTTCACAGTACGCCTTCGCTTTGTACACTGGAATGCATGGCCCAATTATGGGAACGCGCATGAAGTATGAAGTGGAGGTCTCCATGGCAGCTACGGGTCCGGACATCAAGGCCGTGTTCTTCGACATCGACGGCACGTTGACGAGCTTCGTGACGCACAGCGTGCCGCAGTCGACCATCGACGCGCTCCACATGCTGCAGGCGAAGGGCGTGAAGGTGTTCATCTGCACCGGTCGCGCGCCCAGCCACATGACGGTCGTGCTCGACATGATCCCGGTCACGTTCGACGGCATCGTGGGCCTCAACGGCCAGTATTGCGTCGACGATCACGGGTTCCTCGAGAAGGAGCCGCTCGACGCGGACGACATCCGCACGGTCGTCGCATGGCTCGACGCACATCCGGACGTGGTGGCGAACTTCTGCGAATCCGATTACGTGTACTTCAACCAGGTGACCGAACCGATGCGCGCCACGTGGCGCCAGCTCGGCAAGACCGCGCCGCAGGTGTTCACCGACGACCCGCACACGCGCCCGGCGAGCCACGAGACGTTCCAGATCAGTCCGTACATCGACGAGGCGCAGCAGGCGGAGCTCACGGCGCTGTGCCGCAACATCCAGGGCGTGCGGTGGCATCCGGACTTCGTCGACCTCATTCCGGCGGACGGCGGCAAGCCGCAGGGCATGCGGCGCTTCATGCGGCATTACGGATGGACGCGCGACGAGGTGATGGCGTTCGGCGACGGCGGCAACGACGAGACGATGCTTCGGTTCGCCGGCATCGGCGTGGCGATGGGCAACGCGACCGAGGGTCCGAAGGCGGCCGCCGACTATGTCACCGACGACGTCGACCATGACGGCGTGATGAACGCGTTGAGGCATTTCGGCGTGCTGTGACGGCCGGCGGATGCCACGGACGGATATACGGCAGGGGGCTCCCCTCAGGGAGCCCCCTGTCCACATGGTCACAGCACGACGGGTGCCGTCGATGCCCGGACGGTCACTCGACCACGTCGATGGAGGTGATCACGGCCGGTTCGGTCGGACGGTCCATCGGGTCGGTCGGCAGCGCCTCGAGCTTGTCGACGACGGCCTTGGACTCGTCGTCGGCGACCTCGCCGAAGATCGTGTGGTGGCCGTCGAGCCACGGGGTCGGCACGGTGGTGATGAAGAACTGGGAGCCGTTGGTGCCGTGCACCTGTCCGTCACGGCCGCGGCGCAGGCCGGCGTTCGCCATGGCGAGCAGGTACGGACGGTCGAACTTCAGGGACGGGTCGATCTCGTCGTCGAAGTCGTAGCCGGGGCCGCCGGTGCCGGTGCCGAGCGGGCAGCCGCCCTGGATCATGAAGTCCTTGATGATGCGGTGGAAGGTCAGGCCGTTGTAGAACTTGCCGTGGGAGGGCTGGCCGGTGTACGGATCCGCCCACTCCTTCTCGCCGGTGGCGAGGCCGAGGAAGTTCTTCACCGTTTCCGGGGCCTTGTCGTCGAACAGGTTGATGGTGATGTCACCTTCGGAGGTGTGCATGACAATGGTGCTCATTCGACTCACGATAACAACCCGCGCCGACCTCGCCCATGACGCGGACGGGTCCGACCGGCGCAATGCGCGCGGCCCGGCTCCTCGTGAGGGGATGGACGGGCCGCGCGCGGATGACGATGCCGGGAGACGCGGTCAGCGCGCGTGATGGTCGATGCGGCGCGCGAACCAGTCACCGAAGGACTGGATGATCTGCACGAGGATGACGCTCAGAATCACGGCGACGAGCATCACGTCGTATTCGTAGCGCTGGTAGCCGTAGCGGATGGCGATGTCGCCCAGACCGCCCGCGCCGACCGTGCCGGCCATCGCGGAGTAGCCGAACAGGTTGATGAACGTGATGGCCGCGCCGCGCACCAGCGAGGGCAGGCTCTCCACGAGCAGCACCTTGACGACGATCTGCCAGCCGTTCGCGCCGAAGCTCTGCGCCGCCTCGATCAGGCCGCCGTCCACTTCCGCGAGCGACTGCTCGACCATGCGCGCCACGAACGGCGCGGCGGAGATGACGAGCGGCACCATCGCGCCCTCGACGCCGAGCGACGTGCCGACGATGAGGCGCGTGAACGGGATGATCGCGACGAGCAGGATGATGAACGGGATGGAACGGCCGATGTTCACGATCCAGCCGAGCACGGTGTTGAGCGCGCGGTGCGGCCAGATCGATTTGGCGCCGGTGATGGTCAGCAGCACGCCGAGCGGCACGCCGAGCACGTAGGCGAGCAGCGTGGATACGCCGGTCATGATGAGCGTGTCGCGCGTGCCCTCGATGAGCAGCTCGCCGTAGTTGGCGATGAATTCGTTGATGGTCTGCCCCATGGTCAGCGCTCCTTCCCATCGTCTTCGGCGTCGGCGCTCCCGCCGACCGGCTTGCCGTCTTTGTCCTCGTCACGCCCGTTCTGCTCGTCGGCGCTGGCGATGAGCGCCTTGAGGATGTCGCTCTTCGGGTGGGCGAACAGTTCGGCGGTCTCCCCCATCTCGACGATGTCGCCGCCGTCGATCATCGCGACGCGGTCGCAGATGTTGCGGGCGACGGACAGCGAGTGGGTGATGACGACGAGCGTGACGCCGAGCTCGCGGTTGATGCGGCGCAGCAGGTCGAGGATCTGCACGGTGGTGGTGGAGTCGAGCGCGCTGGTCGCCTCGTCGCACAGCATGATCTTCGGCTCGTTGGCGAGGGCGCGCGCGATGGCGACGCGCTGCTGCTGGCCGCCGGACAGCTGGCTCGGGTACCGGTCGGCGAAGTCCTCGAGCCCGACGAGCCTGAGCAGCCGTTCGGCGCGCGCCACGCGCTGCGCCTTCGGCTTGCCGGCGAGTTCGAGCGGGAACGTGACGTTGCGCAGCACGGTGCGCTGCTGGAACAGGTTGAAGTTCTGGAAGATCATGCCGATCTTCGAACGCAGCTCCTTGAGCTCGCGCCCGGTGGCGCCCGTGATGTCCTGGCCGTCGATGAGGATCGTGCCGCCGGTGGGCCGTTCCAGCAGGTTGATGGTGCGCACCAGCGTGGACTTGCCGGCGCCGGACGAGCCGAGGATGCCGAACACCTCGCCGTCGCGGATGGTCAGGTTGATGTCGTGCAGCACCTCGTGCGCCTGCGCGCCGGTGCCGTAGCTTTTCTTCATATGCTCGAATTCGATCATCGAGTGTCCTTCATCAGGTGTCCTTGTCGTGTTTCCGTCACGGATGGGCGTCGGCCGGCGCGTGCGGCACCGGCGCGAAAACGCGGCAATGCCGCACGTGTGGGACTCGCCCGCGCCGTGCGGCATTGTATCGTACCGGCCGGAACCGGCCGATGGGTCGGGCGTCCGACTCGACGTGCCGATCAGAAGACCGGGACGACGGCGCCCTTGTAGTTGTCGTTGATGTAGTCGCGCACCTCGCTGGAGTTGAGGGCCTTCTTGAGTTCCTTGGTCTTGTCGGTGTTCTCGTTGCCCTCCTTGACGACCAGGATGTTCGCGTAGGTCTTGGCGGCCAGACCGTCGGCCTTCTCGAGCTGGAGAGCGTCCTTGGTGACGTCGAAGCCGGCCTGGATGGCGTAGTTGCCGTTGAGGGCGGCGATGTCGACGTCCTTGATGACGGTCGGCACGACGGCGGCCTCGAGCTCCTTGAACTGGAGGTTCTTCGGGTTGGAGGTGATGTCCTTCGGCGTGGAGTTGATGTCCTCGGGGTTCTTGAGCTTGATCAGGCCGGCGTCCTGCAGGAGCAGGAGGGCGCGGGCCTCGTTGGTGGCGTCGTTCGGCACGGCGACGACGGCGCCGTCCTGAAGGGCGTCGAGCGACTTGGTCTTGCCCGGGTACAGGCCGAACGGCTCGAAGTGGACGGTCTCGACGGAGACCAGGTGGGTGCCCTTCTCCTTGTTGAAGTTGTCGAGGTAGGGCTTGTGCTGGAAGTAGTTCGCGTCGACCTCGCCGTCCTCCGTGGCGGTGTTCGGCTGCACGTAGTCGGTGAACTCCTTGACCTCGAGCTTGTAGCCGTCCTTCTCCAGCAGCGGCTTGACGGCCTTGTTGAGGATCTCCGCGTGCGGGGTGGGGCTGGCGGCCACGGTGATGGTCTTGTCATCCTCCTTGCTGGCGGCGGTGGACGAGTTGCCGCAGGCGGACAGGCCGAGCGCGGCGATGGCGACGACCGCGAGGGCGGCCGCGGCGGACTTGGTGAAGCGCATGATGGTTTCCTCTCTCATTTCGAATCATCTGCGGTGGACGGCGCGTGCCGTCCCCGACGCTTTGCCACTATACAAACGATTGCCGCGCGCAACGCGGCCGCGTCATCGACGTTGCTTATAGCAGGCTCCCACGGGCGCCCACCGGATCACTGCATGCGGCGCAGTCGCGGTTCGGCGGAATCCTTCGCGCCGGTGATGCGGTACACGTCGAACACGCCGTCGATCTTGCGCACGGCGGCCAGCAGCGTGTTGAGATGCTGAGGATCAGCCATCTCGAAACTGAACTGGCTGGTGGCCACGCGGTCGGACCCGGTGGAGATCGAACCGGAGATGATGTTCACGCCATGGTCGGAGAGCACGCGCGTGACGTCGGAGAGCAGGTTGCGGCGGTCGAGCGCCTCCACCTGGATCTTCACCATGAACACGCCCTTGGTGCTGGTCCATTCCACTTCGACGACGCGTTCGGGCTGGCGGCGCTGCAGGTCGATCATGTTCTGGCAGTCGGTGCGGTGCACGGACACGCCCTGGTTGCGCGTGATGAATCCGACGATCTTGTCGCCGGGCACGGGCATGCAGCAGCGGGCGAGCTTGACCCACACGTCGCCCACGCCCTTGACCGACACGCCGGAGGAGCTGTTGGTCTTCTGGCGTCCTTCGACCGGCTTGAGCGGCAGCGCCTCCTGTTCGATCTCCTCGTCGACCTCGTCGGCTCCCGCGTCCTTGACGAGATGCGAGATGACGTTCTGCGTGGAGATCTGACCGTCGCCGATCGCGGCGAACAGACCGTCGGCGTTCGGGAAGTTGAGCTCGTCGGCCACGCCGATGAGCGCCTCGGGCGTCAGCAGCGTGTTGATGGGCAGGCTGCGCTTGCGCATGGCGCGCGTCAGCTCGTCGCGGCCCTCCTCGATGGCCTCGGAGCGGCGCTCCTTGGAGAACCATTGGCGGATCTTGTTGCGCGCCTTCGGGCTTTTCGCGAAGCTCAGCCAGTCGCGCGAGGGGCCTGCCGTGTCGGATTTGGAGGTGAGGATCTCGACGGTGTCGCCGTTCTCGAGCTTGGTGTCGAGCGGGACGAGACGCCCGTTGACGCGGGCGCCCATCGTGCGGTGGCCGACCTCGGTGTGGACCGCGTACGCGAAGTCGATGGGCGTGGCGGCCGCCGGCAGGGAGATGATCTTGCCCTTCGGCGTGAACACGTACACTTCGGCCGAGCCGAGATCCTCCTTGAGGGAGCCGAGGAACTCGTCGGAGTCCGGGGTCTCGGAGGTCCAGTCGGCGAGCTGCTGGATCCATTTGAGGTTGTCGGCCTCGCTGAGCTCCTGCGCTTCGGAGCCCTCGCGCTTGCGGTCGGATTTGTCCGGCGAGCTCAGAGCGCGGCCCGCCTGGCCGTTCTCCTTGTACTTCCAGTGCGCGGCGATGCCGAATTCGGCGCGGCGGTGCATGTCCCACGTGCGGATCTGGATCTCGACCGGCTTGCCGCCCGGGCCGACCACCGTGGTGTGCAGCGACTGGTACATGTTGAGCTTCGGCATCGCGATGTAGTCCTTGAACCGGCCGGGCACCGGGTTCCACCGCGCGTGCACGGCGCCGAGCGCCGCATAGCAGTCCTGGATCGAATCGACGATGATGCGCACGCCCACCAGATCGTAGATGTTGGCGAAATCATGCCCGCGCACGATCATCTTCTGGTAGATGGAGAAGTAGTCCTTCGGGCGGCCGGTGACGTACGCCTTGATGTGCTGCGCGTCGAGGTCCTCGTTGATCTCGGCGAGGATCTGCTTGAGGTACACGCTGCGCTGGCCGGCGCGACGGGCGACGAGCACGACGATCTCGTTGTAGATCTTCGGGTAGATGACCTTGAAGCTCAGCTCCTCGAGCTCGGTCTTGATGGCGTTCATGCCGAGGCGGTTGGCGAGCGGCGCGTACACGTCGAGCGTCTCGTGCGCCTTCTTGACGGCGCTGGAGGTCTTCACGTAGCGCCAGGTGCGCGCGTTGTGCACGCGGTCGGCGAGCTTGACGACGAGCACGCGCACGTCGCGGCTCATCGCGACCACCATCTTGCGGATGGTCTCGGCCTGCGCCGAATCCCCGTACTCCATCTTGCTGAGCTTGGTGACGCCGTCGACGAGGCCGGTGACGGTGTCGCCGAATTCGGCACGGCATTCGTCGAGCGTGTAGTCGGTGTCCTCGACGGTGTCGTGCAGCAGGCCGGCGGCCACGACGAGCGGCCCCATGCCCAGATCGGCGAGGATCTGCGCCACGGCGAGCGGATGGATGATGTACGGTTCGCCGGATTTGCGCCTTTGGGCCGAATGCTGGATGACCGCACGGCGGTAGGCGCGTTCGAGGATGGTCATGTCCTCGCCCGGGTGATGCATCCGGCATGCCTGCATGATCGGCAGCAACGGATTGATGGGGTCGGTGCTCACCTCGCAGCCCAGTTTGCGTGCGGAATCGAATTCCATGTCATCGCCCGCCATGGCGCACCTCCCTCTTCCTTGTGCGGATTTCCATCCTAACGCACGCCGATTCGTGCGTTCATCCTATCGCGCCGTACCGTGGCCGTACGGTGTCAGGCCACTCCCGTGGACCCGAAGCCGCGTTCCGCCCGGTCGGAGCCCGGAAGCACGTCCGCGGGGACGAACCGCGCCTCCACGTACCGTTGGATGACCAGCTGGGCGATGCGGTCGCCCACCTCGAAATGCGCCGTATGCTCCGGATCGAGGTTGATGAGCGGCACCTTGATCTCGCCGCGGTAGCCGGCGTCGATGGTGCCGGGGGCGTTGAGCACGGTCACGCCCTGCTTGGCGGCGAGACCGGAACGCGGGTGCACGAGACCCACGTACCCCGCCGGCAGCGCGATGGCCACGCCCGTGGAAACGAGGGCCCGCTGGAACGGTTTCAGGTCGAACGCCTCGGCGGCCCGCAGGTCCGCGCCCGCATCGCCGGCGTGCGCGTAGCACAGCTGCGCGAGTTCGGCGGGCTGTTCGGAGCTGACGGCCTTGACGAGAACCTCGGTGTTCTCGGGTTCGTTGTACGCGGGATCGAAGGCCATCAGGCGGCGCACTCCTGGCACACCGGCTGGCCGTCATCGGTCACATACGCGAGCTGGCTGCGGTGCTTGACGAGGAAGCACTCGGAGCAGATGAACTCGTCACCCTGCATCGGGATGACCGTCACGGAGGAGTCCTCGTTGCTCAGGTCAGCGCCCGGCAGCTCGTAGTCCTCGGCAATGGCGTTCTCGTCGTCGTCGATGTCGCTCGATGAGTTCTGCGAGCCCTTCCCCAAAGCCTGCAGCGATTCCTCGTCCTCATCCTTGTTGCGGGGGGAATCATAGTCCTGAGCCATCGCGATCCTTTCGTTGCGTCGGGCCCCTAGCGAATCGGACAGGCCCGAAGACTGGTTTACTCGCCCATAGAATACACGATTTCAAATACTCGTAAAGTTCGACACGTGGGGCATACTGTAATGAGTAGCAAGTTTTTGAGGAAAGTGGTGCGCGCATGCCTGACAATTCGCCTCGCGGAGCCCGTCTCGACCATGTCTCCGAAGCCGGCGACCTGGTGTTCGAAGCGGGCGGCGAACGCTTCGTCGTCACCGTGGACGACGCGCTGGAACGGGCCCTGCTCGAAGCCAAGCAGATCCGGTCCGAGACCATGAAGCGACGCCAGCCGCATACGGCGGACACGCTGCCCATCTCCCAGATCCAGCAGCTCATCCGCGCGGGCGCCGACCCACAGAAGGTGGCTGAACGCTACGGGCTCGCCGAGGCGCTGGTGCGCCGCTTCTCCGCTTCGGTGCAGACCGAGAAGCAGTATGCGATCGAACAGTTCAAGCGTGTGCCCGCGCCGAAGGAGAGCCGTCTGCGCACCCTTGAGGAGATCATCGACATGACGCTGCTCGCGGCGCGCGTCGACCGTTCCACGCTCTCGTGGTCGGCCACGCGGCGCCACCATGAGCCGTGGCACATCGTCGCGCGGTTCATGTCCGCGGGGCGCAAGGTGCATGCCGAATGGACGTGGGACATGCACGACAATTCGGTGGTCTGCCTCAACGCCGCGGCACGCAAGCTGATCGGCGAGCAGAGTCTGGGCGTGGGGCCCGGTTCCGGCGCCTCCGCCGCAGCCTCGGGCATCACTGGCGTTCCCGTGCCGGCGTCCGCGCAGCAGGCCGCGGCGGCTTCCGCCGACGCACGCGAATCGTTCCCCGTGAACCTCAGCGCCGCGTCGGGTTCGCCCAGCCCCGCTGCTCCGCCGCAGGTGGCGCTGCCGGCCCCGTCGCTGCCGGCCATGCGCCCCGAGGAGGATGCCGTCGCGCCCTCGTCCGCTCCCGCGGATCCCGCCGGCGCGACGACGACGGACGACATCCCCGTGTTCCGGCCGGCCGCCGGCGCTCCCGCCGCCTCCGCCGTTCCGGGCGGCGCCGCGGCCTCCGCCACGGCGGACGATCCGACGCGGTCCGACGCCGACACCCAAGGCGCGTCATCGGATGGGAACGCTCCGGCCGCCGCCCCCACGGGCGTTGACGAGGGACGGCCGCGCACCGAGCGCGCCGAGGCGGCGCGGCGCCGTTCCGGCCGCTCCGCCGTGCCCAGCTGGGACGAGATCCTCTTCGGCGAGTGATCGCGCCTCACCGCATGGCACCTGACGGCGCGGCGGATGCCGCGGTCCGCGGCGTCAGGCGATGTCGATGAGGCAGGGAATGTCCATCTCCAGCATGGTCTGCGAGCCGTGCACGCTCGGCAGGCGCGTGGCCTTGTCCGATTGGGTACGGCTGTCTACGAGCGTGACCTGGGCCCCGGCCTGCACGATCACGTCGCCCAGCATCGTCTCTACGCATTCGTCGACGGGCCCGAACAAACCGTCCCCGATCGCCTCGCGCTTCGTGCGCACCAGCGCACGCTCCCCCAGACGTGCGCGCCAACGCACGGCGACATCCGCCGGATCGACGTCCGTTCCGGTGTAGAGCATCAGGGCGCGGGGCTCTCCCCCGACCATGCGCACGTCTTGGGTGAGTTCAGGTTCGGCGGCGAGGTCGATGCGCTGCGCCGGGTCGGCGGTGACCATGCCGTGGTCGGCGACGACGACGATCAGCGTGCCCTTCGGCGCCTCCCGTCGCAGCAGCGCGAGCTGGGCGTCGATGCGCTCGAACGTGCCGACCCACTGTTCGGAATCCCAGCCGTGATTGTGCCCGACCTTGTCCGCGTCTCGGATGTACAGGTAGACCAGACCCGGTTCGCGCGCGGCCCGTGCGGCGGCGCGCACGCGGTCGTTCGGCGTGACGGCGGAGACGTACCGCCCGCCGCGCAGCGCCGCCTCGGTCAGCGGCGACCCCTTGAACTTCGCCAATCCCACGCTGGTGACGGGCACGCCTTGCGCGGCGAGGCGTTCGAACACGGTGGGCTCGCGCTGCAGCAGATGCGGATCGACGATGGGCTCGGCCGGCGCGCCCTGCCTGCGCGTCGTTCCGGGCGCGGGGGCGGGCGCGAGCGCGTCCTTGAACTGGATGAGCTGCATGAGCCGGCCCGAAGCGGGTTCCAGCTGCGTGTACCCGGCCATGCCGGTGACGCCCGGGCAGGTGCCGGTGCCGAACGTGGCCATCGCGGCCACGGTGGTGCTCGGCGCGCACGTGCAGATCGGACGCCGGTTGGCGCCGTCGCGCATCAGAGAGCGCAGGTACGGCGCGTGGCCGAGCCGCATGGCGAGATTCCAGTATCCGAGCCCGTCCACGAGCACGACGATCGCCGCACGCGCCTCGGGCAGTCCCAACGCCCCGCGCAGCGCCTGCGGGTCGTGGTGCACGCGCGTGGCCGTCGCATGGCCGATCGCGTCGGACACGGCCGGCAGCACGGACGACAGGTGCAGCGCGCCGCCGCGCCCCTCCCCCGCGTCGTCGCCGTACCGGGCCGTGGGAACGATGCGCAACAGGTCGTCCATCTCAGGCGTTTGCTCACTCATGCCTTCCCATAGTAGTTGCCTGCGACCGTAAGGGGCCCGTCCCGTGCGACCTGATAATATATTGCGGGTTTCAATCGTCTTCAGGGAGTCCGTCACATGGCATCACACCGCAAACCGGCAGCCGCCGCGTACGATCCGCGCACGGTGAAGGAGCACATCGTCGAAACGCCGTTGAACGAGGAGATGAGCAAATCGTTCCTCGAATACGCGTATTCGGTGATCTACGCGCGAGCGCTGCCGGACGCGCGCGACGGTCTGAAGCCGGTGCAGCGGCGCATCGTCTACCAGATGGGCCAGATGAGCCTCACGCCGGACCGTCCGTACATGAAGTCGGCGCGCGTCGTCGGCGAGGTGATGGGCAAGCTGCACCCGCACGGCGACTCCGCGATCTACGAGGCGATGGTTCGTCTCGCGCAGCCGTTCGCCATGCGCCTGCCGCTGGTGGACGGCCACGGCAACTTCGGTTCGTTGGACGACGGCCCCGCGGCCTCGCGATACACGGAGGCGAGGCTCGGCCCGGCGGCGCTCGCGATGAACGCGGGACTCGACGAGGACACGGTCGATTTCGTTCCCAACTACGACAACAAGCTCAAGGAACCGACGGTGCTGCCCTCGGCCATCCCGAACCTGCTGGTCAACGGCGGTTCGGGCATCGCGGTGGGCATGGCGACGAACATGGCCACGCACAATCTGGGCGAGGTCGTCGCCGCGGCGAAGCATCTCATGGCGCATCCGGAAGCCCCGCTCGAGGAGCTCATGCGCTACGTGCCGGGGCCGGACTGGCCGGGAGGCGGCATCGTGGTCGGTTTGGACGGCGTGCGCGAGGCGTACGCGACGGGCCGCGGCACGCTCACCACGCGCTCGAAGACGCACATCGAGAACGTGACGGCGCGCAAGAAGGCGATCGTCGTGACCGAACTGCCGTTCATGGTGGGACC
Source organism: Bifidobacterium aesculapii (assembly GCF_001417815.1). Lineage (GTDB taxonomy): Bacteria > Actinomycetota > Actinomycetes > Actinomycetales > Bifidobacteriaceae > Bifidobacterium > Bifidobacterium aesculapii. The sequence goes on along the minus strand of NZ_BCFK01000004.1, from coordinate 30,392 downwards.
GGAGCGCGTGCTGGAACGTATTTCGGAAGGCGTGAAGAACCGCAAGCTGGAGGGCATCAGCAGCGCCATCGACCTGACGGACCGTCATAACGGCACGCGCATCGTCATCGAGATCAAAACCGGCTACGACCCGAACGCGGTGCTCGCGCAGCTGTTCAAGCACACGCCGCTGCAGGATAACTTCACCATCAACAACGTGGCGCTGGTCGACGGCCGTCCGCGCACGATGGGATTGAAGGAACTGCTGCAGGTGTGGGTGGAGCATCGTCGCGTGGTGGTGCGCCGCCGCAGCGAATTCCGCCGCCGTAAGGCGCTGGAGCGTCTGCACCTGGTCGAGGGCCTGCTGCTCGCCATGGTCGACATCGACGAGGTGATCCAGGTGATCCGCACGTCCGACGACGCGGACACGGCGAAGAACCGGCTCATGGCCGTGTTCGACCTGGACGAGGTGCAGGCGCAGTACATCCTCGACCTGCGTCTGCGCAGACTGACGCGCATGAGCCGCATCGAACTGGAGGCGGAACGCGACGACCTCAAGAAGCGCATCGAGGAGCTCGAGCGCATCCTCTCCGCCGCCGCCGAACTGGACCGTGTGGTCGTGCGCGAGATGGACGAGACCGTCGAGCAGTACGGCACGCCGCGGCGCACGGTGCTGCTGGACGCAGGCCCGGACGGCTCGCTCACGCCGGTGAGCGCGAAGGGCGACGATTCGGCCGCCTCGCGTGAGGCGTTGGAGGCCGCGCGCGCCGCCGCGACCGTCTCCAACGCGGCCGCCGACGTGGCCGCCGCGACCGCCGCCGCGAAGAAGGCGGGCGAGGAGGCGCCGGTCGCCGCCGCACTGCAGATCGGCGATGAGCCCTGCGCGGTGATGATGAGCGCGACCGGGCTGATCGCGCGTACGTCGCCGAGCGCACTGGACGTGTACGCTTCGCGCACCGTCTCCGACCCGCGCACGGTCGACGATCAGATCACCGCGATCTTCCCGACGAGCACGCGCGCCACGTTCGCGCTCGTCACCTCGGCGGGCCGTCTCGTGCTCGCGCACGCGGTGGACCTGCCGTCGCTGCCCGCTTCGGAGACGTTGAGCCTCGCGGGCGGCGTGAAGGCCGACGAGCTGATCGGCATGACCGAAAGCACCGATCCGGTACCGGGCGAGCATGTGGTGGCGGCCTTCCCGATGGACCCGGCCGAGGAGGGCGGCACTCTGCCGCCGCTCGCGATCGGCACGCGCGGCGGCGTCGTGAAGCGCTGGAACCGCGAGGCGCCCACGACGATGGATTCGTGGCCGGTGATCGACCTCAAGGAGGGCGACGAGGTGCTGTTCGCCGCGCCGGCCGCCGACGACGACCGCATCGTGTTCGTCGCCTCCGACGCCTCGCTGCTCACGTTCGAGGCGAAGAACGTGCGTCCGCAGGGGCGCACAGCGGGCGGCATGGCCGGCATCCGTCTGGCCGAGGGCGCGCGCGTGCTCACGTTCAACGTGGTGCCCGCTGGCAAGGTCGCGTGGACGTACGAGGAGGGCGAGAACGGTCTGGCGTCCGCGTCCGGCGCGGTGGTGCTCACCGTCGCCGGCGACGAGGAGGCGCTGCCCGGCACGGAGAACGGCTCCGCGAAGGTGACGCCGCTGGAGATGTACCCGACGAAGGGCCGTGCGACCGGCGGCGTGCGCTCGCAACGCTTCCTCAAGGGGCAGAACACGCTGATCGCCGCGTATGTGGGTGCGTACCCGCTGCACGCCTCCACCGATTCGGGCGTGCCGGTCGACCTGCCGAAGCCGGACATGCGCCGCGACGGCTCCGGCACGGATCTCGCCGCCGCGATCGCGTACGTCGGGTGACCGGCGCGTTACGGCGCGAACGCACAGCGGATCGATCGCTGGGAATCGAACGTAAGACGGTACAAGCTCCCTCTGACGAGGGAGCTGTCGGCGAAACCGACTTGAGGGAGAGCGGAATGCGGCCTCACGGGCCGCGAAGGCGTCGCTTCGACTGCGGAAAAACAGTGCATAGACACCACTCGCTTCATTTAGCTACTTCATAATGCAACACACTGTGAACATGGTTCACAGTGACTTTTTGCGTTTGTGTATATGCGAGCCGCCGCCAGGTTGTGTGGAGCAGTGATGCTCCACACTCGTGCCAGAATCCGCATATACGTCACGTGTGGAGAGACCGCTCTCCATACTTCCGTCTCCCCTTCCTCGTCACGCATTGTGTGGAACGTTAGTGCTCCACACTACCTTCAGCAGATGCCCTGCAAGCCTCGTGTGGAGCATCGCTGCTCCACACGTCAAAACCTAATCCTTCGTGTGGAGCACCGGTGCTCCACACGTTGCGTTCAGACGGGTATCCGTGGCCTGTGTGGAGCGATAATGCTCCACACTTGCGCCAGAATCCGCATATGCGCCATGTGTGGGGAGACCGCTCTCCACACTTTCGTTTCTCCCTGCCCGTTACACATTGTGTGGAGCGATAAAGGACCCGCCACACACCCTGAAGAAGTCGGCAAAGCGCCGACGTGAGGCCGATTCTACCGGGGGCGGGTCCGACCGCCCTTTTCGCATTCCCATGTGATTCCCAGCCGCCATGCGCACGACATTGGGCCTCGCGCGGTTATATGAGGTAAGGCCGCAAGGCCGCATAACCGAATTCCTTCTTCCGCCCTCTCCTCTCTTCCCAAAGCCCGGCTCCCCGCCGGGCTTCATTTGCGACGCCCGGCGATGTCGAACGTTCGCCTGACACGCCGCGAGCCAAACTTGTTTCCATTATGGAAAGTGATATTGTTTTCCACAACGGAAACAAGTTTGGGAGGGGCCATTGTGATGCAGACGAAAGACAAGGAACACACGGCGCACGCCGTCTACAACGGACAAGACGATGCCGCGCGGAAGGCCACCGGAGCGATCGGCGCCACGACCACGGACGTCGAGGACGCCAAGGCCTTCCTCGACGTGCTGGACAAGGACCGAGGCGCGGTGGCGGACCGGATGGACGCCGGGTCGCGGGCACCGTACACCGCGCTCGGCGGCATCCTCGCGGCGGCGAACGCCGCGTTGTACTGGCTGATCGGATGGACGCTGTTCGGCGGGCACGGCGAGTTCACCATCGTCGACGTGTGGATCTGCCTCATCGTCGGCGCGCTGCTGACGGCCGTCCTCATCGGAGTGCTGACCCGCATCGAGCACGTCACCGGCATCGGCGTGTGGAACCGCAGACAGGTCTCCCCCGCCCCGCACGGAATGCGGAACAAACGGTACCGCGCGGCCTTCATCGTCTACACCGCATACAACTGGGTGGCCGTGCCGGGCGGCATGCTGCTGCTCGGCATGTTCTGCGCGCCTTGGTGGCCTGCGGCCATCGCGGTCCCCGCGTGCGCGTTGGTGGGCGCCGCGGTCTGCCACCGGTTTCTCAGCGAATACATGCGACTGATACGCGCGGGCTCCGGAGACATCGCGGAATCCGGGAACGGAGGCGCGGCATGACCGCATCCGACCCCCAGAGCGGACGCAACGCCCAGGACACGCCGGAACCCGTGTTCAACGAGATCATCCACGCGCCGGTCAGGCTGCGCATCTGCGGGCTGCTCGACACCTGCGAAACCATGCGGTTCGACGCGCTACGCGACACGATCGGCATAAGCGACGCCACCTGCTCCAAACATCTCAAGACGCTCGCGGACCACGGCTACGTGACGCTCGACAAGCGTTCCGGCGAAGGCGGCAAGGCGTACAAGGTCACGTGGGTGAAACTCACCGACGAGGGTGCCGCTGCATTCCGCGCACATGTGGCCGCACTGCGCGCCATCGTCGCGGGACAGTAGCCGCAGCCACAGCTCCGATGCCTCACCGAGCATCGCCTGTCCGGTAGTATGACGGAGCCGGTCGGAGCCCACAAGACCTGACCGAAACGAATCGTCCACGCATATCCGCACATATCCCAGAACCCTCGCGTGAGCCATGCCGAAACGGCACCGTCGAACGGCATGGCGCGCGCAAGCCTACCCACAATCACCCTCACGACTATTCACGAGGCACATCATGAACGCGATTCTCTACAAGGACCTCACCCAATTGGGGCACGACTGGACGAAGCAGTTCGCCATCGGACTCGCCGTCATCGGCGCGACGGCAATCGTCCTGCTCATCGACGAAACCCATATGCCGGCGCAAGTCGCATCGCCGCTGTTCCAAACCGTGTTCGCCGTCATCGGCGTCACGTTCGCACCGCTGACATGGGAGGCGTTCCACGACGACGCAGCGGAAGGAATCATCGCGATGATGCGTGCGAGCGGCCGGGCGGCATGGCGCTACCCTGCGATGCGACTCGTCTGCGCACTGCCGCCCGCCATCGTCATATCCCTGTTATTCGTGGTCGTCTCGCTGTCGCTCGTCCCGTCGCTACGCTCGTTCGCAGACGGCGGACAAGACATGGCAATGGTCCTTGCACCGGCGCTGATCGTCGCGGCAACCGCCCTGTTGCAAACCATCCTCCACGGAAAGGCGATATTCATGACCACTCAGACACTCGACCACGGCATTGCGAATGCCGTATCCAGCAAGAACCCGACCGCAGATGACACGCCGGCCGAATCCCCCACCGCTCCCCTCGCCATCCGCGTGCACGATCTGACGTTCGGATACCGGTGGCACAGGCCGGTGCTCGAACACATCGATCTGGACGTGCCGGCAGGCCAGTCGCTCGGCATCCTCGGATACAACGGCGCTGGCAAGACCACGCTGTTCTCCCTCATCACCGGACTGCTGCGCCCGCAGCGCGGTTCGGCCACGATCAACGCGGACGTGTTCCATTCGATGCGCGACGTGTTCCAACTGACCGAATCCGGCAATCTCGCGATGACCATGACCGTGCGCGAGAACCTCAGGTTCCGCTCGATGCTGTACGCCACGCGTGACAACCCTCATCCCATCGACCTGGAGCATCTCGACGAACTGCCGATGGTACGCGCGTTCGAGCTTCAGGAACACCTCGACAAGAAGGTGAAGGAACTATCGACCGGACTGCGCAAGCGTGCGGGCATCATGGCGGGCATGCTGCTCGACCCGAAGCTCATCCTGCTCGACGAACCGACGAACGCGGTGGACCCGATCACCCGCCAGCTGCTCATCGACCTGATGCGGCAGCTCAAGGCGGACGGCCGCACAATCCTCACCATCACGCACGACCTCGACTACTGCCGTCAGGTGGCCGACCGCGTGGTCGTGATCGACGACAAGCGGGTGGCTCGCGACCTCACCGTCGCGGACTACGCCGACGAGGCGGCGTTCCGGCAGGCGGCGACGCTCGGCCGCGAACGCGGACACGTCGATTTCGGACTGCACAAGTGACGTGGACGGAATATCGGGAAAACGCAGGAGCCACAGGAAAGGAATCACGATGAAGGCGATACTCTGGCGCGATTGGCGCATCTTCCGCACCTCCCCGTTCTGCTGGGGCGTATCCGCCCTGTGCCTCATGACGATGATGCTGGGAGCGGCGGCGTTCTCCTCGTTGGTGCTGGACGGCGGCAACGATTTCGGCGTCTCAGACGGGCTGTTAATCGCGATGGCGTACGCGCCGATCACCGGATGGTTCGCCACGTACGTCACCCTGCGCACATTGGACGCCAACCAATCGCTGGGCGGAGACGGGGCCGGGGACGGCAATATGGAGTCGTTCCGCTGCTCGGGCAGACCGATGTTCACGTATTGTCTGGCGAAAAGCCTGCTGCCGATGGCTGTCGCGGAGACCATGATCCTGCTGTTCATGGCGTATCTGGCATGGGACGGACAGATGGCCGCGCACGGGGCGATGCCGATTCCGGCGGTGGCGTTCGCGCTCGTCGCGCCGCCCGTGGCCGCGTTCGCCATCGAGGAGATGCTGCTCGCATCCGGCGGCGGCACGCTGGGAGGGACGGTACTGGCGAAGACGGTCGATCTGCTGGTCTCGCCCGTCCTGTTGTACGGCTTCACCTTTCTGTGTTTGCGGCTCCCGTTCGTCTGGGCGCTGGCGGCGGCGATTGCGTTCGGCCTCGCCATGGCTGCGCTCACCGCGATGCTGGCCCACCGCCGTTACCCGAACACGCTGCGGTCATGCCGTCAGCGTCGTTCCAGCAGGGAGACGGCATACACAGGCAGATAATCGACCCGCTCGCCCGTCTTCACATTGGATTCGGCGAATACGATGCCGCGTCGCATACCGTAGTTCGGCGTGGCGAGCGCCCGGTTCAGTGCACTATGTCGGTTGTAGGTTTTGCCGGACTTCACTTCGATCGGCGTCACGAGGCCTTGGGGATGCTCGATGACGAAATCAAGCTCCCCCACCGCATTGTTCTTGAAGTAGTACAGATCGTATCCGTGGGCCTTCAGCTCTTGGGCGACCACGTTCTCGTACAACGACCCGTAATTGATGTCGGTCCTATCGTTGATGAGGTCACGCACCACGTCCATGCCGCACATGCAGGTCAGCAGACCGACATCGTTGAGGAACAGTTTGAACAGGTTGGAGCGTTCCGCCAACATCAGCGGATACCGCGGCTCATCCACATTGTATGCGGGCAACGCCACACCGGCATCGACAAGCCAGAGGAATTCATCCTGGTACCTTACGTATCTCGCCCCCGAGCCGACACTCGTCACTTTGAATCGTTTGTTCTGCTGATTGAGTTCGCTGGGAATCAGATCATAGATCCTGCGGATGATGCGGGATTGGCCGATGCTCTCGGCGTATTGGGATATGTCCTCCCGATAGCGGGCGATGATGTTCTGCTGGTATGTGCGCAGGGATTGCACGTTGTGTTCGTCGACGAAGTCGGCGACGGCCGCGGGCATGCCGCCGACGATCAGGTACTCGTGGAACAGTCCGGTCAGCCTTCGGTGCACGGCGTCGTTGATTTCACGCCGTCCGGAGACCGCATCGCGCATTTCATCGAACACGTTGGACGGCACACCGTTCGCCCAGCAGTATTCCTCGAAGTCGAGGGGGTACATGGTGATCGAGTCGAGGTAACCGACCGGAACGGATCTGATGCTGTTCAGTTCCACTCCGAGGAGCGAACCGGACAGAATGAAGTCGTAGTCGTCGTACCTGTCCACGAGGAACTTGATTTTGGTGGCGACTTCCCGACATTGCTGGATTTCGTCCAGGAAAATCAGGGTCTCGCCTTTAACGAGCTCATCATCCGCGTATGCCGAGATGGCAAGGAAAAGGTCATTGGCGTTGCGCGCCGCGTTGACCGCGTCCCGCGCATCCTCATTGTCGATGAAATTGATTTCGACGACATGCTTGTAGGCGGCTTTGCCGAACCGTCTGACCAGATGGGTCTTGCCGACCTGACGGGCGCCATCCACGAGCATGGCCTGGGTGGTTTTGTGCTCCTTCCAGAACAGAAGCTTTTCCATGGCTTTGCGCTTCAGCACGACAATCCCCTCCCCTCGCCCATATTGCACATTATAGAGCGTGTTTCGCATACCGTTTTGACATTATAGAGCATGTATCACCCTTAATAATGCACATTATAGAGTAGATTACAGGCCGGTCAGGTCACATTATGCACGCGAGACAACACCGTGCACGTGCAGACAAGGTTATATGGAACCAAGCCGCAAGTCCGCATAACTGAATCCCTTCTTCCTCTCTTCTCTCCCCTCAAAGCCCGGCTCCCCCGCCAGGCTTTTCTCTTGCGTCCGGAATCGTCCCTCTCCACCTCAACCTCATGACCGCCGTCCCTGTAGTCACGACCTGCGGATACGGTGCCGGCCTTCGGTATTCAATGACCGATAATGCGCCATTCACGGGTCGCACCCACACGAGACATGTCGCCTTCCTAGCATCATGCGGTGAGCGTGCAATGGATTGCATCGCGCACCATTGCCCACGTTCTCATCTTTCGTTGCCGTACACGGCGTTAGAGAGACATCAATCAAGGAGGGGACAATGTCCGTATTCACGCATGGCAAGCGCATGCTCGCCGGTCTGGTGGCCGTCGCCACCATCGCCGCAAGCTTTGCGGCCGCAGTGCCGGCGATGGCCGACGATCAGCCGGCCACCTACCCGCCGACAGCACCAAGGCCGATCCGCAGGTGCTGCTCAAGGAGTTCAACAACTACTGGACCCCGGTCGACAATCCGAACAACGACGCGACCACCGCCTCCCGCGGCAGCGTCACCGACGCAGGCGTTGCGATCCTCGGCAAGAATGACGAATTGACCGTCGCCATCAACAACAAGGCCGACGTCGATAGCCTCGCCGGCGTGAAGGCCGACGACCACTACACGCAGCAGCAGCGCGCCGTGATTGACGCAGCCCAGGACAACCGCGAAACCTATTGGGATGCGTTCGGCCCGATCATCGGCGAATGGTTCTACGAGGGATACCAGCAGGACGCGAGCGGCAACGTGCCGTTGTCCAAGACCGGCAAGCTGCTCAACGACATGGTCGACTACATTCCGGTCACCGGCGCGAAGCACGGCTTCAACTACCCGCGTCCGTCGCTCAACACCGCCGAAGGTGATGCGATCGACCGCAGCGCCAACGGCGAAAACGACCTGAAAGGTCTGGCTCCAGCGCTGGCATTGAAGCGCGCACCCGGCTTCCACGACGACTTCCGCAACGTCGACCGAGGTAATGGTTACGGCGGTCTGGTTGCATCCGAGTCCTTCCCCTCCGGTCATACGATGGCGTTCTACACGTCCGGTCTGACGCTCGCCGCGATGATGCCGGAATTCGCGCCGCAGATCACCGCCCGCGCCGCCGAAGGCGGCAACAACCGCATCGTGCTCGGCGTGCACTACCCTCTGGACGTCATCGGCGGCCGCATCGTGGGTGAGGCTTCCGCGGCAGGTCGCCTCAACGACGACGTGTTCTACAAGCAGGTCTTCAAGCCCGCACAGCAGGAGCTGCGCGATTACCTGACCAAGCGCGGCCAGGAGGCCGGTTACGGCAACACGCTGGACGAGATCATCGCCAATACGAAGGCGAACACCACGAACGGCTATAAGGATCTGGACACGGACTCTGTGGCCACCGAACAGGTCACCGACGTCAAGTCCGCGGTGAACGTGTACACGCAGCGTCTCACGTACGGTTTCGCCCCGGTCTCCGATACCACCCAGCCGGCTCGCGTCCCCGCAGGCGCCGAAGCGCTGCTGCGCACCGTGTTCCCGACGCTCAACGCCGACCAACGCCGTGAAGTCCTGGCGCGCACGGAAATCAAGTCCGGCTACCCGCTCGACTCCACTTCCGACGGATGGCAGCGTCTGAACCTCGCCGCCGCCTTCAGCTCCAAGGTCACCATCGACGACAAGGGCAACGTGGTCAGCGTGGAGCCCGGCCAGCAGGCGCAGGTCGTCGTGAAGCAGACAACGCCGAACGGCGGCAACAACAACAGTGCCGGAAACAACAACGCCAACGGCAACAACTCCGACAATGGGGCCAATGGCGGAGCCGCGACCGAGCCCGGCAACGGCAACCACAAGGCCACGGCGACGAACGGCAAGTTGTCCGACACCGGCGCCGATGCCAACGGTCTCGCGGTCATGACGATGCTGTTCCTCGCTGCAGGCGCCATGCTCACGGCCGCCAACCGCATGCGTCGTCGCTGATACCCGTCCACCGTCACGTCTGGGCTTATGGCAAGGCCCGGGGGGATTGCTCTTCCGGGCCTTGCCATAAACCATGGATTCCGTGCGGTTTTACCGTGTCTCATGGCTGTTATGCTTGCGATATGCGCAATCGGAGCCATCATCACTACCGTCCGCGAAGAAGCAGCGCGAACGCCCCGTATGTTACGAACCGGCCCGCGGTGTTGCGGGAAGATTACCGTTTGCGCATTCCATAAGCATTACCTATAGCCACGCCGTGGATTCGGGCCGAGGAATCCTCTAGCATGCTTTTCAAGTCGTACGGCTCGGGGGAATCGTACGGCGTTGCAAAGGGAAGGGGACTACTTTGGCATTGACATATGCGGTGCTCGGTTCGGGCGGCATGGGCATCCAATACGGAGTGCTCCTGCAGGAGTTCGCCCACAGGAAGGTCGATTTCATCGACACATGGCGTCCGAACGTCGAGCGGATCCGTGAACAGGGAGGCGTCTACGTCTCCCAGGACGGCGAGGACCGTCATCTCGTACCGATCGACATCCATTATCCGGAGGATTACCACGGCGATCCGGATGTGTGGATCGTGTTCGTCAAACAGCAGCAGCTGGACGGCTTCCTCAAACGGTCCGCCCACCTGTTCCGCGATCATCAGGTCGTGTTCTCCGCGATGAACGGATACGGACACTTCGAAAAGCTCAACGAATACTTCTCCCGTGACCGCATCTACGGCGGCACCGCCCTGATCGGCGCGTACGTGTACGGGCCGGGCGATGTGAATTTCACCGGCGGAAAGCACGCCAAGGCGATGAACATGTGCGCCTATGACGAGCGGGTCACGGATCTCGAGCGGGAGATCCACGCCGACTTCGCCGCCGCCACGCTCAACCCGACCATCGTCGGCAACTTCCTCGGCATGTGCATGGCGAAGATCGTGTTCAACTCAGTCCTCAACACATTGTGCACGATGTACGAAATCCGGTTCGGCCAGTTCCACTCGCATCCCGGTGCGAAGTGGATGACCGAACGGCTGGTCGACGAGGCGTACTCCGCCGCCGAACATGCGGGGATCACCCTGCTCGGCACCCGTGAAAGCGAGGTCGAGACGATCCTGCACACCGCAGGCGTCGCGCATCCGCTTCACTACCCGTCCATGTACCAGGACCTGACGAAGGGGCGTCCGACGGAGGTCGACTACATCAACGGGTACATCGCCCGGCTTGGGCGCGATCACGGCTACGAGTGTCCGCTCAACGAGTTCCTCGTCCAAGAGGTGCACCTCGCCGAACTGGCCTACGCCATCCATCATCCGGACGTCGCCGAGGAGGCGCGTCTCAACGCCGAACAGCTCGCGAAGGACACCGCGGCCGCGTTGGCCTCGTGATCGCGGCTTCTGAAGCGGGATGATCGCCCACCGGCCCAACCTCCATATCAATCACCGTTCAATCACCTATCAGTCACCATCGTTTTTCAGCATCAACACCATCACAGATCATCACAGGGGGAATCATGTCCATTGCCACCAACGAACAAGGCCGTACCAGGCTGCTCGTCACAGGAGTGCGCCGTGCCATCGCGGCAGTCGTCGCCATCGCGGCGCTTTCCGGACTCGCCGCATGCGGCAACGCATCGGCCACATCGGGAGGTTCGGCCGCCGGCGATCAGATCGCCAAACCGGAAAGCGGTAAAACCACGAAGATCGTCGTCGGCGTGGCGCCCGGCCCTTACGGCGACATGACCACCAAGGTCATCGCGCCGTTGCTCAAGAAGGACGGGTACGAGCTGAGCACCAAGCTGTTCAACGACTACGTGCAACCGAACAAGGCACTCGCCTCCGGGTCCATTCAAGCCGACCTGTTCCAGCACATCAACTATCTCAAGAAGTTCTCCTCCGACAACCACCTCGATCTGACCTCGCTCGGCCAAGTGCCCACGCTGGGCCTCGGCATCTACTCGAAGAAGTTCACGTCGATCGATGAGATCAAGGACGGCGCCACCGTCGCCATCGCCAACGACGGCAGCAACCTCGCCCGTTCGCTCGGCGTGCTTGAACAGCAGGGACTGGTCACGCTGAAGGGCGAGGTCGATCCGGCCAAGGCCACCGTCAACGACATCGCCACCAACCCGAAGAACCTTGTCATCAAGCCGATCGACGCCGCGCAGCTCGCCCGCGCCCTTGACAGCGTGGACGTGAGCCTCGTGCCCGGCAACTTCGCATGGGCGGCCGGCCTGAAGCCCAAGAAGGCGCTCGCCATGGAGAAGCAGTCCGAGGGTGTGATCAACGTGTTCGTCGTGCGCACTTCGGATGCCGACAGTGACTTCGGCAAGAAGGTCAAGGCCCTGCTGGTCTCCGACGAATTCAAGCAGGCGATCGCCGACAGCGAGTTCGCCGACTTCGGCAAGCCCACGACCTGGTGATCGGGTGATCGCGGCATGAGCGACGTTAACGTCATCGCCGGTGCCGGTAGGGACGGCGCCAGCGGCACCGGCACGGCAGTTGCAGGAGGAGCCGACGACGCCATCATCCTCGATCACGTCTCGGTCACCTTCCACGAGCGCGGGAAGGACATCGAGGCGGTCCGGGACGTGAGTCTCACCGTCGCGCGCGGTGAAGTCTACGGCATCGTCGGATTCTCCGGCGCGGGCAAATCCACCTTGGTACGCACCATCAACCTGCTCGAACGTCCCACGTCCGGCCGTGTGCTCATCGACGGACGTGATGTCACGCAGAGCAGGGGGAGCCGACTGCGCGACCTGCGCAAGCGAATCGGCTTCATATTCCAAGGATTCAACCTCATCACCAACGTCACCGTCCGTGAGAACATAGAGTTCGCGCTCAAAGCCGGCGGATGGCCGAAGAGCGAGCGGCAGGACCGCATCAAGGAACTGCTGCACCTCGTCGGCCTCGAAACCAAGCTCGACAGCTACCCATCCAGCCTGTCCGGCGGGCAGAAGCAGCGCGTCTCCATCGCACGGGCGCTGGCCAACAAACCGGAGATTCTCCTATGCGACGAGGCCACCAGCGCGTTGGACCTCGAGACGACGGAGGAGATTCTCGCCCTGCTCAAACGCATCAACCGCGAGCTCGGCATCACCATCGTCTTCATCACACACCAGCTCGACGTGGCCAAGGCCGTGTTCGACCATGTGGCGGTGATGGAGGAGGGACGGATCGTCGAGCAGGGCGCCACGTTCGATGTATTCGCCGAACCACGGCACGACACCACGCGCGCGCTGGTGGAACGTTATCTGGGCGTCGCCATCCCACCGCAGCTCGTCACTTCGCTGCCGTCCGGCATCATCGTGGAACTCAGGTACAAGGGGGACGATGCGCTCGAACCTCTGATCAGCCGCGTCGCGCGCGAGCACGACGTATCGATCGACGTGCTGCACGCCAATGTGGAGTATTTCGGCGCGCAGGCCATCGGCACGTTGTTGGTGCTGGTCTCCGGGCCGGATAGCGCAGTGCCGGAGGCGCTGGACACGCTGCGGTCCCGCGTGTTCGGATTCCGAAAGCTCGATCGAAAAGCGCTGGCTGCCGGCGGCGGCTCGGGTTCGGAAAGGAAGGCGTGACCATGGACTCGACATTGCAGATTCTTCAGGACAACCTCGGCAAGGCGCTGCTCGACACCGCATATATGGTGGTCATCGCCACCGTGATCGGTGTCGTGCTCGGCACCCTGATCGCGCTGTTGCTGTATGTGACGGAGAACCGTCTGTTCACGCCCAATGCGACGGTCAATACGGTGGTCGGATTCATCGTGAACGCCATTCGCTCCCTGCCGTTCCTCATCCTGATGGTGGTGCTCATCCCGCTGGTCCAGCTGCTGATCGGTGACCCGTACACGCCGACGGGCGGCGCGATCTCGCTGTCCATCGCAGCGGTGCCGTTCTTCGCCCGCGTGGCCGAGAGCGCGTTCAGCGAGGTCGATCCCGGACTGCTGGAAGCAGCCGTCTCCACCGGGGCCACGATCCCGCAGATCATCGTCGGCGCGGTGTTCCCACAGGCGCTGCCGTCATTCATCCGAGGCGTGGTGCTGACGGTCATCTCGCTGATCGGATATTCGGCGATGGTCGGCACCATCGGAGCCGGCGGCATCGGCGACATGGCGATCCAATACGGATACAACCGTTACGAGACCGGCGTATTGGTCATCATAGTGGTGATTCTGATTGTGCTCGTGCAGGTCATCCAGTGGGTCGGCGACTGGCTGGCGCGGTCCGTCACACACTGATACCGTCCTCGCGATCCGAGCAACCGATATCACCATGCGAAACCACGACGCATAACGCATGTCGCAATGCGGCGGGCATCAGGGATGCCCGCCGCATTGCGACTTCTACCGGTTGTATTGGCCTGTATTGGGCGGATGCCATTAGGCCACGACACACCTAAATCAGGTCAATACCTTGCCCGAGCACTTGTCCGAGCGCATAGCACTCTATCGAATCAGCACCAGCCACTCCGTGCACTCAAACCGTTACCTTTCCGCCCGCTCGTGAAGCAGCTGCGCGTCGACGATGATGTTGTCCCGGGAAGCGGACATGACCATCAGCACGTCGTCGGCCGCATACTGGCAGCCGCCGGAGTATTTGAGCCTTTGCCGGTTTGCGTGGAGCAGTGATGCTCCACACTCAGGTCAGAATCCTCATATACGCCACGTGTGGAGAGGCCGCTCTCACCGCGGCATCGGGTTCCGCCGACACGGCACGTGTCTTCGGCGCAACATGGCCGATACGGCGCGGGACTAGCATCCCATGCCAGCGGGGTCCGGAAACGACGCGACACCGACGTTCAGGAAAGACAGGCAACAACATGAAGATGCTCACCGTAGGGCCGAAGGACATCCACCAGTTCGACACGGTCAGGGAGTTCGCCGAGGAGTTCCGACTCGGCCCGCATGATCTGGTCGTCACCATCGGCATGATCCATGACGCGTTCGTCAAGCCGTATCTGAACGGCGCGAACGTGCTGCTCGTCGACAAGTACGGCAACCAGGAACCGACCGACGTGATGATCGACGCAATCATCGAGGACGCGAAGGCGTTCGATTACGACCGCATCGTCGCAATCGGCGGCGGCGCGGTGATGGACATGTCGAAGATCGTGGCCGTGGCGGGCGGCGCGTCAATCGACGACGTCATCGACCATCTGCCCGACTTCAAGCGCACGGTGGGGCTCGTGCTGGTGCCCACCACATGCGGCACGGGCAGCGAGGTCACGGAGATCGCGGCCATCAACCGCACACGGCTCGGCTGCAAGGCAGGCATTGCCGGACCGGAGATGTTCGCCGACCATGCGGTGCTCATCCCCGAGCTGCTGTACGGCCTGCCGGACCATGTGTTCATGACGAGCTCGCTCGACGCGCTCGTGCATTCGGTCGAGTCCACGCTCTCCCCGAACGCGACGCCGTACACGCGGCTGTTCGGCTATGAGGCGATGCGCATGATCGTGGGCGGCTATCAGGCGATCGTCAAGGCAGGCGGCCCCGACGGCGACGAGGAGGCGCGCCGCATGAAACGCAACGAGCTGATGACCGACTTCCTCATCGCATCCGACTACGCGGGCATCAGCTTCGATACGGGCGGCTGCGCGGCCGTGCACGCGTTGAGCTACCAACTGGGCGGCAAATACCATGTGCCGCACGGCGAATCGAACTACGCGATGTTCACCGGAGTGCTGCGCAACTACATGGAGATCAAGCCGGACGGCGAGATCGCGAAACTCAACGGCGTGCTCGCCGGACTTCTCGGCTGCGACGTGGCCGAGGTGTACGACGAATTGGAGAATCTCATCAACCAGCTGCTGCCGAAGAAGGCGCTGCACGAGTACGGCGTGACCCGCGAGGATTTGCCCGAGTTCACAACCCGCGTGATGACCACGCAGGAGCGTCTGATGCGCAACAACTACGTACCGCTCGACGCCGCGCGCGTGCGCAAGATCTTCGAGGAGCTGTACTGAGCGCGTCGGTTTCGCCGTGAATGCGCGGCGATCTCGCCATACACTCACGCCACCGGCTTGGCGTCGCCTACACTGGGGTGCATGAGAATACCGAAAACCTCCACCCTGTGCATGGTGGCGACGGCGACCAACGCGGTGTCGACCATCGTCGAATTCACGAAAGAAGACCGGAACGCCACCCGTCTGACGCTACGGCTATTGACGACGCTCACCTGGGTCGCCGTCACCATCCTCCAGCTCCGTGCCGAACGGCGACGGGCCGCGGACGCCGAGGCGTCCCAGACCGGAACCGACGGCAATACGCGAACCGTGGAGCCGGCATGACCGGCGGCGAGCGCGGGTGGCCGCAACCGAAACGCAACCGGTTCGCGGAATCCACAGTCGGCAAAGGCAAGGCGACCGTCAAAGGCGGAAACACGTTCCATGCGAAAACCAACGGCAGCACGTTCGCCGGCAACGGCCGGCGCGCGATGCCGTTCAAAGCGACCGGGCATAAAGGCGGCATCAGTTTCCGGTGACGTTGACGTGCGCGTCCGGTGACGGACGCACGGCAACGTCGGCCGGCTTCATGCGTCCGCGCGGGCGCATGAAGCGCACGCGGACGCACGGACGGATGCGAACACGGAACGGACATACGCTGGCGTGCGCGGAAGTCGGCCACCACTCGCCTATTCCGCCGCTTCCGCAGCGCCCCTCTCCAGCCGGAGCGCCTGACGCATGTCCATGACGCCGGCCTCCGCCTCCCACAGTCGGGCGTCGTATGCGGCGCCGCCGTCGCGCACTTCGAGTTCCAGCCCGGTGCACGCGATCGTATACCAGTGGAGCGCGCGCTCGTAGTCCAACGCGCATCCGCGGGCGTTCGCGTACGCGCGCGCGAGCCGCAACGCGACGCTCCCCCAGATGCGCGGCGACCCTTCACGGCCGTACCGGTACGATTTGAGGAACATGTCGAGCGCCTTCGCGTAGTCGACGGCGCAGCCTTTGCCTTCCGTCAGCATGTCGCCAAGCTTGTAGCATCCTTCGGCGATGCCCGCTTCGGCAGCGTGACGGAAGCACTCGTACGCCAGCACGTCCGTGTCCGGTTTCGCCGGAACCTCACCGACCGTGTCGAAATACGAACGGTAATACTGTCCTTCGCACCGGTCGTAGGCGTACACGTAGCCGAGGCACAGCCATCCGATCGGGTTCCCGCGGCCCGCGGCATGCCGGTACAGGATCTCCGCCGCCTTGAAGCAGTCGACGCGCGCCTGACGGTCTTCGGGCCGCGTGTAGCCCATGCCCTCCTCGTAGTACATGCCGCCGTAATGCAGCGCCTCGTATCCGTCCGGATCGCTGATGTCGGCCTCATGGCAGTAGTCGTCCTCCGCGGTGCCCGCATCGTAGAACGGAACGCCCTCTTCCGCCTCGTCCGCGTGCCCGATACCCACGGGTTCGATGGGTACGTACTCGTAGTCGGGGTAGCAGGCGATCCGGTCGCGTCCGATCGTACCGTCCGCGTCCCGCACCGCAATGGTGATGAACAGCAGCGGCAGGATGGGACCGACCACCGGATCGTCGTAGAGGAAGTACACGTCGCCGTAGTCTATGACGGGAATGTCGTCGTGCGCGTTGATCAGCGGATTGTCGCTCGCATCGAACACCATGGCCGGTCAATCCTCCATCACCAGCCGCACCCAGATGCGGTGGTATTCGCCGAGCGTCTCCGTCTCCAGATAATGCGCGTACACGTGCTTGCCCGCGTCCATCAGACGCGCGATGATCTCGTTCTCGTGCGCGCGCACGAACCCGATGGACGCGTCGCCGACCAGCGCCTCCACCGTCCACGGGTCGGCGATGTCGTCCGGCTCGCGGCGCAACGTGATATGCGTCTCGTGGCCGGCGGCGCGGATGTGTCCAAGCATGTCGTCATCCGCGCCACTGCCGCCGAATCCGCGCCCGCCCACCAGGTACGTGCGGTCGATGAGCACGATGGTCGTGGTATACGGTTGCGGAAGTCCGAGACCGCCGTTCGACCCCGTGAACGACGCCAATGAGAATCCGTCGTCGGCGAGCGCTACGAGTTCCGCCGGCACATGCCCGTCATCGACGGCCCCCGCCTGCGCAGGCCCGTTTGCCCCATGCCGCATATCCGGTATATCCGGCGTCTCATGTATTCCCTGCGTCTGCGTCATCGCTCAGTCCTCCTTGACCAGTCTGCGGTATTCCTCATCATATCGGGCTTGTTCCCGTTCGAACGCCTCGACCCGCGTCCGCAGCCCATCCACTGTTGCACTCACCCATTCCGGGTCGGCGAGCTTGTCGCGCAATGTGTACGGTTCGGTGGAGGTCATTTCGGCAAGTTTCGCCTTGCATGAGGCAAGATGGTCCTCGAGCAGTTCGCATTCGACCATGAGCTCATCCACGGTCAGACGCGAATAGTCGACGCCGTCGGCCATGTGGGCTGTGGCGACGTCCAACGCCCGCAGGACTTCCAGATCGCCGCAGGCCAACGCGTTCTGCGCCGTGGCGTAGTAGTCGGCGCGTTCCTCGTCTCCGGGGTACAGGTCGGGGTGGAAGCGTCGCGCCAATCTGCGGAACAGTTTGTTGAGTTCATTGGCTTTCGCCGGATTCATGGGTCGCATGCCACCGCGCCATTTCAGCAGATGGCGCAGCCGCGTGGTCTCCTGAGCGACGCGCTGCTTCCATTCGGCGAATTCCTCATCGAGTTGCCTCGTGATATGTGTCGCGTTGACCGTCCTCCCCTGATTGGAGAAGACTCGGGCCAGCGCGCACCGACGTTTGGCGCGCCGTGCGGCCAGTTGAGCGGTGATCAGACGCGCGTTCCAGACGCCGATCTTGGTCGCGTAGTCGGCTTTGATCTGCGGTATCTCTTGTTGTCTGACCTCCTCGATGTGCGCCAGCGTCTCCGCGATGGCCACGCGCAGTCGCGTACTCCGGCCGATGAGCGAGCGACGCGACGCTTCCGCACCGTCGTTTCCGGTCACGCCCTCGTCCGTGCCCCCAGTCCTCATGCCCATCTTCTTCGCTCGGTTTCATCCTCGATTGAAGGCTCGTCCGAGAATACGAGCCCGACCCGACCTTGCATCTCCTGCATCATCGCATTGTTCCTCTCCGTTGACTCGCGCCCGTACGGCCTTCCTCAGCGATTATTCTATGGGGTAGGTGCAATAAGAGAAAGCACTTGCGGCGATGAGGCGGCGGCGCTAGAGCATCTTGCCGACGACGAACCGTTCGAGTTCGCGCACGTCGATGCCGGGCGCGAACTCGAGACGGATCCTGCACGGTGCGGCCAGACCACCGAGCATGGCGAATCCCAGATCGGCGAACCACAGATCCATTTTGGCATCCACATCGAAACCGCCGGTCGTCTCCACGCTGGCCGCATGGGTGCTCGCGTACGGCAGCGTGGTGTAGTCCCTTCTCTTGCCGCTCATCCCCTGTACGGTGATGACGATGAGACGGCGGTCGGTGAACACCACCCAATTGCGTGCGCCCTTGTATGCGTAGCGTATCGTCTCGCCGTCGAGCAGCAGACCGTCAAGCGTCACCGCCGCATCCTCAACACCGACGTGGTCCATCTTGGTGAACGAAGCGCTGCTGAAATCGAGCATGGCATCCCTTCCATCCGACGGCCCTCGTCGGACTCATGTTCCCCAGTCTACCGGGGCATTTCACGGCGGCGTGGCCTCGTGGCGACGTGGCCTCCCACCGTTGGAATCCATGAACCTGCGCAATCAGACATGCAACCTGCACGATATCGGAGGCAACCTGCGCAGTCGAGCACTCAACCTGCGCGATCAGACGCGCAACCTGCGCATAGGAGTCGAGTAGCACGGTCGGCAATCCGTCATACAGGCATCGTTGTTTCCTTGATATTCCAATGCTCCGTCTTCCGACACGGCCTCTGGGAACCGGCGTTCTTCAGCACCCCTGTGCGCAGGTTCGCAGGCACACTGCGCAGGTTCGCATACGAATCGTACAGGTTCACGCGCGTATCGCGCAGGTCATCGAGCAGACTGCGCAGAAGCCGATACAGCATCACACTCGTGCGGCGTCCCATGCGCATGGGTGCGGCGACATGCGGCGCGTACGTCTCCAGCGCCGCCGGCATCATGCATCCCATGCGCATGGGTGCGGCATCTATGCGCATACGTATTGATGGGCCGCGCCCAATGCTGCGCCCATATAGTCATGTTGCCGATATGACGGGCGGACGGCTGCTACTACACTGAGCTTCGGGAGGCGATTATGAGACTTCTGGTGGCTGTTGGAGATGTGGCGTTGTCCCGTGCCGTCGATGGCACCCTCACCCGTGCCGGGTATGCCGCGACCTGTATGGAACCCGAATTGGTCAACGCGTTCGGCACGGCCGTCGGCCATGCGTTGCACAACACCGATGAGCCGTTCGATGTCGTCGTCATCGATTCGTCCTCGCTGCTTACCCAGATCGAAGCCGTGTCACCCCATCCGCGCACGTTGCTGTTCGCCACGACCACGCTGTTGCGAAAAGCCCGGTTCGATATCTCCGGAGCACAAGACACGTCGGCCGCCACGGACGACTCTGCCATGACCGCATCCGCCGGAACAGGGGCGCGTGAGAAGCAAGGCGGCGGACCTGTGCAAGATGCCGGCCATGTTCAGGCTTCCACCGATGCGGACGAAGCGAAGACCCAGTCCACGGAACCGCGGCCGGACGCCATTCTGCGCATGCCGTTCTCGGATACGGAACTGCTCGCCTATGTCGAGATGCTGTCGCGCGAATCCACGGGTCTTGGCGCGAAGTCGATGCTCATCCGCGGAGACCTCACCTTGGATCTGGCGAACCGCAAGGCGTATTATGCGAGCACCCACCGCCCGATGCCGCTTTCCCGGTTGGAGTACGACGTGTTGAAGGCGCTGGTGGAGGCGAACGGGCGATTCGTCGGATTGGATGAACTGCAGCACAGCATCGGCGGCTATTTCACCGAGGAGGGCCTGATCAGGAACGCGCTCTACACGCTCGACCGCAAGCTGCGCAACGCCGGCCTGAACCTGACGCGCCACGACGACGCGTTCCGCGTGATCTGAACGTCGGCGAGGCCGTGCGGCCGATCAGGCGCCGATCGCGCACGGCGCGAGGCACACGGACCCCAGCCCACAGACCAGCACATGACCGTTGAGCTGCGGAAAACGATGACACGGGTTTCGGGCACCACGTTGAGGCCGCCATCATCGCCGACGGCCTCAATGCATCAGTACAAACGCATGCCTTGAGGCACCGGGGTGAATCCCGCCTGGTGCAGCACGCGTGCATAGGGGCTGCGGGCGTTCAGCGCCGCGCCGTTCACGTCGGCGAACGTGACCGTGCCGGGGCCGCAGCGGCGCAACGCATAGGCGAGTTCCGTCAACCCGAGACGCAGCCGGTCATCGCCCGCTTCGGTGCTGATGCCGCCGCCGGCATCAGCACCCGGAACCGCATCGGCTCCGTTCGCCGCATCAAATCCGTTCACCGCTTCGTCCGCGAACACCGTCAGATGCTTGGATTTCGGCGTCGCGTAGGCGACCGTCTCCCCCGCCGCGATCACCACGAGTCCGCCTTCACGACGCGTGGGTTTGCCGGCGCCGTGCGGCACGCCGGGCCATCGCAGCGCCGAACCGTAGAGGTTCGCCGGGTCGAGCACGCTCAGGGCGACCGGCGAACGCATATGGCCCGTCGCCTCGCGCAACGCGTCCACCGTATCGTGTTCGGCGAACTGGGCGGCGCCGAAACCAGTCACGAACATGCCTCGCACGAGCCGGCCGTGCTCCTCCATGCGTTTGAGTACGGGGTACAGTGCGGAGAACCCGCCGGAAACGCCTTCCTTGTCGACGAGCGGCTGCGCGACGACGCCGTACCGGTCGAGCAGGATCTCCACTTGTTCGATGGCCCGCCGTTCCGGCGCGACCGCGATTCCGCCGGCACCTGCGCTCCCGGTCTGTGGCAGTCCGTTTCCCGGTCCGGCATTCCGCCCAACCACCGGTCCGGCATTCATCGGCTCAGTCGACGTGTCCATCGCCGGCCCGCCCATGCCGCCTTCCACGCGCGACCATAGACCCGACAGCGTCATCGGCGTTTGGGTCTGGATGCGAATGCGGCGGCGTGACGCGCGCGCGGGCGTGCGCACCGTACGGGTGCCGGCGCACAACGCGCGCACCGGCATGAACGAACCGTTGGTCACTTCGCCTTGCCAGACGAGCGACCACAACGCCTCCTCGAACTGGCGCTGCGACCAGTCCCAGTCGTCCTGCCCCCACTGGTCCCCTGAAGCGGATTCGCCATGCCCGGGAACGGCGGCCCCACCGGCCCCACGCACTTCACCGGCACTTTCCTCCAGGATTTCGCCGGTGTCAGGGTCCACGATTTCGGCCGGCTGCCCATCCGGCAGGCCATCCGCCGCCGAAGGCGATGCAACGTCTGCTCCGATGCCCGCTCCCGGAACCGTTTCGGGAAGCCGCCGACGCTCACGGACCATCGCGCCCAGTTGCGATGCGTGGTAGGCGCCTCCCGAGGCGAGTACGTCGAGAATGGCCTGCGGCATGGTGCGTCCATACTCGCCGCGACCACGGTCCGCGGTCTGACCGGTTCCGCCCGGTCGTCCGTTCTCGCCCGCTCGACCACTCTCATCCGATTGCTCCGTCTGCGCCGTCGTTCCCCCTTCGGCGAGCAGCATCGAATCGGCCGGATGGAACGCGATCAGACCAGGTTCGCGGGCATCGGTCGCACCGGTCTTGGAACCGACCCACACGATCTCGCCTCCGGCGAGGAGTTCGTCGAGCATCGGGGGCGCATAATCGGCCACGCGTGCGGGGAACACGGAGGATTCCCACACCGCGGCCGGCAATGCCACGCCTTCAAGCTGTTCGATGACGCGCATGAGTCCGTCAACGCCGTGGTACCGTTCCCCGCCGACCGGCCCGACGCCCTGCCTGTCCAGCAGGAACGCCTGATAGATGCCCGGCGCGACCGGTTTGACCGCTTCGCGCGCTTTGGCGAGCGAACGGGCGCGGATGCGCCGGAACACGTCCTTGTGCAGCCATTGCACGGTTCCGTCTCCGACGCGAGCATCGGTACCGACACCTTCACCATCACCGCCACCGGCAACGCCGTCGTCCCCGTCGTTCGTCGTCGCGACGAACCGCCCGCGCATCACTTCGCCGCGCGCATGGAGTTCGTCCAGCGTGCGCACGGCGGTTTCGGCGTCGATGCCGAGGTCGGCGATCATACGGTCGGCGGTAAACGGCCCGTGCGTCTTCGCGTATCGGGTGACGCGCCCGGCCACGTCGGCTGCGTCGAGCTCGTTCCAGAACGTGCGTGCCGCCAGTTCCTGCGAGACTTCGGCGACCACCTGCGCGTCGAGCACGGTGGACATGTCGGTGTCGCCGAGCAGTTTCTCCAGCACGTCCGGATCCATGGACAGCAGGCCGGCGTTGCGTTCGGCCTGCGGCACGTCGTACTGGTACATGACCGAGCCGACGAATCCGAACAGCAGGTTCTCGGCGAACGGCGACGGCGTCTCGGTCGTCGCATCGGCCAGTGCGATGGTCCCGGCGCGCAGCCGCTCCATGAGGTCGCGCAGCGCGTCGAGGTCGTAGACGTCCTGCAGGCATTCGCGCGCGGTTTCGAGCAGGAGCGGGAAGTTGCGGCGTGTGCGCGCGGCGGCGAGGAGTTGCGCGGCGCGCAGACGCTGCTGCCACAGCGGCACACGCCGGCCGGGTTCGGTGCGTGGCAGGTAGAGGGAACGTGCGGCGCATTCGCGGAATTTCGCCGCGTACAGCACGCTCTCGCCCACCTGCGTTTCGATGAGGCGGCGCAGTTCGTCCGGCTCGAACAGAAGCAGTCCGCGGATGTCGATGGCGCCGACGCCGTCGGGTATGCGTAGGACGATGCCGTCGTCGGCCGCGTACGCCTGACCGTCGAACCCGTAGCGTTGGCGCATGCGCGCGGTGACAGCCATCGACCATGGTTCGTGCACGCGGCGGCCGTACGGCGAGTGCACGATGACGCGCAGGTCGCCTTCCTCGTCCGGGCATCGTTCGATGACGATGGTCATATCCGATGGCACGACGCCGGTCGCGGCCTGTTGTTCGGCGAGCAACCGGGCGAGATTGTCGATGGCGTTGCCGTCGAGGCCGTCCTCGTGCAACCGTCGGAGTATGGCGGGTGTGAAATGCGGCCGACGGCTGCCGTACGTCTTGCCGCGCCCTGGTTCCGAAGCATGGTTCCGGCTTGTCTGTGAGGTTCCTGCGGCGCCGTTCCTTCCGGCAGAGTCCCCTCCGGCGGGCTCTCTGTCGGCGTCGTCTTCCGCGAGGCCGACGACGGCTTCGGCATCGACGAGCCCGGCAGCTGTCTCGCGCACGAAACGCCCTTTGGCGCGTCCGAATCCCGCGTCGCGCCCCGATTCCTCGCCGTGCCAGAACGGCAGTCGCGCGGTGCGGCCGGGTGCGGGCGTGACGACGACGCGGTCGCGCGTGATCTCCTCGATCCGCCAGGTGGAGGTGCCGAGGGTGATGATGTCGCCGACGCGTGACTCGTAGACCATCTCCTCGTCGAGTTCGCCGACGCGCCGCCGACCTTTGCCGGCGTCCGCTTCGGGCAGGACCACCGTGTACAGACCACGGTCGGGGATGGTGCCGCCGGAGGTGACGGCGAGCCGTTGCGCGCCGGGACGTGCGGCCACACGGTTCACGTCATGGTTCCACATGAGCGGCGGCCGGAACGCGGAGAACTCCTCGGTGTCGTAGGCGCCGGTGAGCATGCCGAGGACCGCGTCGAACATGCCTCGGTCGAGCGCCGCGAACGGCGCGGCCCGGCGCACGGTCGCGAACCACACATCCGGGTCGAGGTCGTCCATCGCAGCGGCGGCCACGGTCTGCTGCGCGAGGATGTCGAGCGGGTTGCGCGGCATGGCCAAGGGCTCGATGGCGCCTGCGCGCATGCTTTCGATGCCGGCTGCGACACCGATGATCTGTTCGCGCGTCAACGGGTAGAACAGTGCGTGCGAGACGCCGCCGACATGGTGGTCGGCGCGTCCGACGCGCTGCAGTCCGGATGCGACGGACAACGGCGGCGCGATCTGGATGACCAGATCGACCGACCCCATGTCGATGCCGAGTTCGAGGCTGCTCGTGGCGACGACGCACCTGAGTTCGCCGCGTTTGAGTCGTTCCTCGATCTGCTTGCGGCGGTCTTTGGATACGGAACCATGGTGGGCCATGGCGATCACATCGTCCGGACCATGCGAGCCGACGAGCTGCGTGGTGCCTCCCACGACCGCGTCGTAGTGCGCGGCGAATCCCTCGCGCCCTTCCGGCGACGACGGGATCGGCATCGGCGAGAGCGACGTTGCGACCCATGCGCCTGCCGCAGCGTGCGCCGCACCGACTTCTCCCCCGCCGGCGCCGCTTCCCCGGCGTTCGGCGTACAGGTCGTTGAGCCGTGCGGTGAGTTTTTCGGCGAGGCCGCGCGAGTTGACGAACACGAGCGTGGTGCGGTGCGCGAGGATTTCGTCGAGCACGCTGCGTTCCACCGCCGGCCATATCGACCCGGTGGCGCCGTCGCCGGCCGCGCCGACGATGGCGCGAGAATCCGCCGTGGACGTCGCAGCTCCGGCCGGACGCGGGGCTCCGCCGTGCGCGTCCGCCGCGCCGCCGGTCTCGCCGCCGACGAGCCCGCGGCGTTCGGCGAGGCGCCGCATGGCCGGCGTGACGCCGCTGATGGGCGGCGCCGCTCGGCCTTCTGCGTCCACGCCTCCCGCCCGGCTCGGCACGTTCGCGGACTGCAGATCGCGCATGTCCGCCAACGGTTCGACGACGTTCAGGCTCATGGCGGGACGCGAGCCGGAGTCGACGATGGTGACGGGATGCGCGCCGCCGAGGAACAGCGCCGCTTCGGCGGGCGGATTGACCGTCGCGGACAGGCCGATGCGCTGCGCGCGGACGCAGACGGCGGGACCGGACGCCTCCCCACCACGGCCGTCATCGGTCGCATCGGACGCGGTGCCCGGCTTATCTCCCGCATGCCCTTTCGCGTGCGCGATGAGGTCGTCGAGACGCTCGAGACTCAGGGCGAGGTGCGCGCCGCGTTTCGTGCCGGCGAGCGCGTGCACTTCGTCGACGATGACGGTGTCCACGGTCTTCAGGATGCGTCTCGCCTGGGAGGTGAGCATCAGGTAGAGGGATTCGGGTGTGGTGACGAGGATGTCCGGCGGATGGGTGGTGATGGCGCGTCGTTCCTTCGGCGTGGTGTCGCCGCTGCGCGTGGCGACGCGGATGGCGGGGGCGGGAAGCCCCATCGACCCGCATTGCGCGGCGATGCCGGCCAACGGCGTTTCGAGGTTCTTCGCCACGTCGACGGCGAGCGCTTTGAGCGGCGAGATGTAGAGGATCCTGACGCCGCGTCGCAGGGCGGTGCCACGGCGTGCGCCCCGCGTGCGGCCTGTGCCGGAGGTACGGCCGGCGGCGGCTCGGGATCGGGAACCGGAATCGGAGCTGGAGCCGTCTTCCCCCTGTTCCGGCTTGGCGCCGCCGGCCGCGGATGGAGCCGCCATCAGTCGGTCGATGGCGGAGAGGAACGCGGCGAGGGTCTTGCCGGAGCCGGTGGGGGCGATGACGAGCACGTCCCTGCCGGAACGGATCGCCGGCCATGCCTCGCGTTGCGCTTCGGTGGGCGCACCGAAGGCATGCCGGAACCATTCCCGCGTGGGCGCGGAGAACGGTTCCAAACATTCGCACATATGTTCGATTATGGTCTTCGGCGCGGACCGCGACACGCACGGCCTACCCGAAGGCGGTTCAGGCGCGCCACGTCCGGCGAGCGTCGGCGGACGCGGCGCGGCAACGACGATGCGTACGGCACGCCGGACGCCGGAAGCGGTCAGTCGACGGACTCGGGGCGCACGCCGCCGCGCTTGCGACGCAGGCTTTCGTGCATGACGACCATGAGCACGAGGAAGGCGAGCAGGTAGAACGGGAACAGACCGATGGTCACGTATTGGGCGATGAGGCCGAACAGCGGCGGCATGAGCATGGAGCCGACGTAGGCGAACGCCATCTGCACGCCGACGATGGCCTGGGAGTTCTCTTCGCCGAAGTAGCCGGGGGTGGAGTGGATGACGCAGGGGTAGACGGGCGCGCAGCCGAGTCCGATGACGACGAGGCCGACGAGCACGCCGAGATGGTTCGGCAGCGGCAGCAGCATGATGATCACGCCGGCGGCGATGAGCGCCTGGCCGAGACGGATCATGGCCGGGTCGGAGAGCTTCATCGTGATGAATCCGCTTAAGCCCCGGCCCACGGTGATGCCGATGCAGAACAGGCTGGCCCAGCGGGCGGCCGTGGTCTTGTCGATGCCTTCGCCGAGCACCATGTAGCTGGATCCCCACAGCATGGCGGTCTGCTCGATGGCGCAATAGCACAGGAACATCACGAGGATCTCCTTGGCGCCGCGGATGGCGAGCACGCCTTTGAGGCCGAGCGGCTTGCGTTCGGAGTGCTGCGGGGCGGCGTTTTCGGCGTGCGTGGAGACCGGGTTCTTTCGGCGGGACTTCCACAACGGCAGGCTGGCGATCAGGATCGCGGTGAGGGCCACCTGCAGGAATCCGATGTACCGGTAGCCCCATGGCCAGCCCTGGCCTCCGGCGAGCGCGTAGCCCATCACATAGGGGCCGATGAGCGCGCCGACTCCCCACATGCAGTGCAGCCAGCTCATGTGGCGGCTTTCGTAGTGGATGGCGACGTAGTTGTTGAGCGCCGCGTCGACGCCGCCCGCGCCGAGGCCGTATGGGATGGCGAGCAGCACCAGCACCCAGTAGTTGGGGGCGAAGGAGAAGCCGAACAGCGCGGCGGCGGTCACGCCGACGGAAACGGCGGTGACGCGGCCCGCGCCGAACCGCAGGGTCATGCGGTCGCTCAGAAGTGCGGAGCAGATGGTGGCCGCGGAGATCGTCATCGAGATGCCGCCTGCCCATGAGACGGATGCGCCCAGATCCTGGCTCATGGTGGGCCATGCCGCGCCGAGCAGTGCGTCCGGCAGTCCCAGACTGATGAATGCTATGTAGATCACGGCGAGCAGCAGGCTTGCCATCGGCCCTCCTTCGGACAATATGTGGCGCAGCGTGCGGCGCCGGGCATCGTATATGTACGCTCGTACATACTAGAGGTCCCCGGGGATGTCGCCATGTTCCGGCGCGTCACGCAGGCGCGTCGGCAGACGGGCGGGCGGCGCATGACGGCACACCCCACGCAGGGCGCGGCGGAGGGCCGCCGTTCACCGGGGTTCGCGCTCGTCCACGTATTCGAGGATGTCGCCGGGCTGGCAGTCGAGCGCGCGGCAGATGCCGTCGAGCGTGGTGAACCGTATGGCTTTGGCGCGTTCGTTCTTGAGCACGGAGACGTTGGCCGGCGTGATGCCCACGCGATCGGCGAGCTCGTTGACGCCCATGCGCCGTTTGGCGAGCATGACGTCGAGGTTCACGCGGATGGCCATGTCAGATCACCTCCGCGAGTTCGTTGCGCTGTTCGATGGCGGTCACGAGCAGCGAGCGCATGACGACGAGCAGCAGCACGAACGCCGTGATGAGCAGCAGCGCCGCAAGACACGCCAGCCCCAGCGCGGCGGAGCCCATGGTCAGATCCACGTACTGCCCGCTGGAGGGATCGCGATATGGGAACTGGGCGAGGGAACCGTACAGCAGCACGAAGACGACGACCGCGGCCTCGGCGAACGCGCACACAATGATGGCGTTCGTCCACGTGACGGCCTTGCCGGAGAAGACGTCGCGCCGCCTCACCAGGGTGAGCAGACGCCATAGGGGCACCAGCGCAGCCTCGAAGCACAGGACGCCGAGGATTCCGGCTATGGCGTACGGCCATCGGGCGGGCGCGAACTCGGGATACATCTGGATGAAGTCGCCCGAGGCGACGACCAGTACGACCTGCCCCCACATGCATCCGATCTCGATGACCACGATGAGTCCTTTGAGCACCGCTATGGCGGCGGGATGGTATTCGGGCCATATCTCATTCGACGTGTCGACCATGATTCACTCCTTGCCGTTGCGCCGATTGCCGGACGACGATCGTCTGGCAATCGCATACCTCACCTATTATCTATCGTCACACAGTAGGATTGCACTGCGTTTCGATAATAACATATCGTTTTTCGATATGTCATCTTGGTGAAGAATCGTCAATCCACGCACGGGCCGCCACGCCGGAACGGATAGGCTGAACGCGGTTCCTCCGATAAGCCGAACATGACCGCGGCATACGCCCCAGAAAGGAAGGCACGCGATGGACGCCACGAACACCATGCAACCGAGCACGTCACGCCAGCAGAGGAAGACCGTGACGAAGACACGACCGGCTGCGGACAAGACGCCGCCCGCGCCGGCGATGCCGGCACCGCCAGCGTCGCCGGCGCCTTCTCCCACCGGAAACCTTCAGGGCATCACGAACACTCGACCCTACGACGCTCGTACGCGCCCCAAGACCCGCCGCGCCTTCATGCTGCTCGGCGCCTCGCTGCTCATCCCGCTGCTGTTCGACCGGCTCGTCATCACCACAATGATCGAGCCGCCCCTATGGGCGTCCATCTTCGGATTCCAGGCGCCGCTCGCCGTCTTCTGGCTGCTGTGCGCCGCGATCGTGACGGCGCTGCACCCACGCGAGACCCTGTCCAGACCGCTGATCTGGCTGGTGGACGCCGCGATGGCCGCACTCGCGCTGTGGACCATGGAGGCGAACACGCGGTTCCACGGCAATACCGAATTCGAGGCGATCACCATCCTCGTGGCCATGCCGTCCCTGCTCATGTTGCACGCCCAGCTCGCGAGCGGACTGTACGACGTGCACCGCCCGCTCGGCATCGTCGTCAACTGGTTCGCGGGATGGGTGGTCAAACCATTCACCCGGCTTGGCGATTTCGGCCGTGCGATCAACGCCGCGGGGCGCATGCTGCGCGGGCTTGCGGACGGCTCGGGCCCGACGGCAGACGATGGCGCCCGAGATATGCGGGGCATGCTGCGCAAGGCGGGCGTGGCGCTGCTCATCGCCGTGCCGCTGCTCATCGCGCTGCTGACGCTGCTGTCCGGCGCGGACATGGTGTTCCGCTACACGCTCACGCACATCATCGGAGACATCGATCCGGGCTCCCTGTGCATGCATGCCGCGTGGACGCTGCTGCCCATGCCGTTCACGTACAGCCTCCTGGCCAACATGGACGACGATTCCCCCGCTGCACGCCGGCTGTACGGCACGCATGCCGACCTGCGGTTCGACGGCGTCGTCACCACTCTCGTGCTGGGCATGGTCCTCGCCGTGTACGCCGTGTTCTGCGCGGTGCAGTTCACGTTCCTGTTCGCCGGTGCGGGCCTGCCGGACGGGCTGACCTACGCCGAATACGCGCGCAGCGGCTTCTTCCAGCTGCTGACCGTGGCGGCGATCAACCTCATCATATTCGCGCTGACGCTCGCCTACGCGCGGCGCACGCGCGCGCTGGCCGCGATGCTGATCGGTCTCATCGCCGCCACCGGCGTGATGCTCGTATCCGCGGCAAGACGGCTCATGCTGTACATCGACGCCTACGGTCTGACATGGCTACGTTACGCCGCAGCGACGGTCATCGCCCTGTTGGCGGTGATGCTGCTGCTCGCCCTGATCAGGATGGTCGCGGCGAAGCCGCCGCTGGCTGCGACCTGCTTCGCGGCGTTCCTCATCTGGTATGTGGCGTTCGGCTGGAGCGACCCCGCCTACGTCATCAACACGTTCGACGTCTGGCACGGCATCGGCGGGGGGGGGCATCCCCGCGGTGTGGGCCCCCCC
>NZ_BCFK01000003.1 GCF_001417815.1 Bifidobacterium aesculapii | reverse complement strand
CCGCCACCACCCCGTTCGGGGTCTGGCCGGGCATGGGGGGGGCGGGCATCACGATGATGTAGGCCCCGCCGATGCGTCGCCGGTCAGGTGATGGGCAGCGCCGGTCAGGTGTCGATCTTGGATCGGTCGAAATCGTCCGCGTTGTCGACGATGAACTGCTTGCGCGGCGGCACGTCGTCGCCCATGAGCAGCGAGAAGATCTCGGAGGCCTGTGCCGCGTCCTCCATGCGGATGCGGCGCAGCATGCGCGTGCGCGGATCCATGGTGGTGTCCGCCAGCTGGTCGGCGTCCATCTCGCCCAGACCCTTGTACCGTTGGATGTCCGGGTTGTAGGAGATGTGGTTGCGGTCCAGATCGGCCAGTTTGCCTTCGAGCTCGTCATCCGAATACGTGTAGATGTATTCGCCCTTGCGCGAACCTGCCAGCGCGATGCGGTGCAGCGGCGGCACGGCCGCGTACACGTAGCCGTGCTCGATGAGCGGACGCATGTACCGGTAGAACAGGGTGAGCAGCAGGATGCGGATGTGCGCGCCATCCACGTCGGCATCGGTCATCATGATGACCTTGTGGTAGCGCGACTGCTCGATGTCGAAGCTCTGGCCGGAACCTGCGCCCACCACCTGGATGATGGCCGCGCACTCCTTGTTCGACAGCATCTGCGTGATCGACGCCTTCTGCACGTTGAGGATCTTGCCTCGGATGGGCAGCAACGCCTGGAACCCCGAGTTGCGGGCCGCCTTGGCGGTGCCGAGTGCGGAATCGCCCTCGACGATGAACAGTTCGGCCACGTCGTCGTTGCCCGGCTGGCAGTCGGACAGTTTCGGCGGCATCGACGCGGATTCGAGCGCGTTCTTGCGGCGCGTGACCTCCTTCGCCTTGCGCGACTGCACGCGAGCGTGCATCTCGCCGACGATCTTCTCCAGCACGCGTCCGGACTGCTCCTTGTAGCCGCGTTTGGATCCGGAGATCATCTCGCCGAACTGCGCGTCGGCCATGCGGGTGACGATCGGCTTGACCTGCGCGGTGCCGAGCACGTCCTTGGTCTGGCCTTGGAACTGGGGTTCGGCGATGCGCACGGTGACGACGGCCACAAGGCCAGCCATGATGTCGTCGCGTTCGACGCGCATCTGCTGGTCCTTAAGGTTCACCTTGAGCTTGCGCGCGTTCGCCTCGATGGTCTTGCGCACCTGCTTGGTGACGGAGTTCATGAGACCGTCTACGTGCATACCGCCGCCGGGCGTCTCGATGATGTTCACGAAGCTGCGCATCACCGTGTCGTAGCCGTTCACCCAGCGCAGCGCGATGTCGACGTCGCAGGTGCGGGTCACCTTCGAGGCGTGCAGTTCGCCGTCCTCGCCCACGGCCTGCGTCTCCTCCTCGTAGGTGTCCTCGCCCTGGATGCGCCAGATGTCGCAGATGGGTTCGCCGTGCGAAAGGAAGTCGACGAAGTCTTTCACGCCGCCGGTGTGGTAGAACTCCTCGACCCGGGCGTGCGTGTACGCGGCTTCGTCGGCCTGTGCGACGGCGACCGCGTCCTGCCCGGCTTCGGCGTCGGACGCGTCCACTTCGCGCATCTCGTCGACCGACGCGTCGCCGGTGGCGGGAATGCTCTCGTCGACGACGACGATCCTGAGCCCCGGCACGAGGAAGCTGGTCTGCCGCACACGATCGATGAGCTGCTCGTACGAGAATTCCGCGGTGCTGTTGAAGATCTCGGCGTCCGCCCAGTAGCGAATGCGCGTGCCGGTCCGTTTCGCGGGCACCTCGCCGGTGATCTCAAGCTCGGTGGGACGGTTCTTGCGCGTGCGCTTGAACGGCGAATCCGGCGAAGGGTTCGCCGGGTCGGCGTCCGCATACACGCCCGGATGGCCCTGATGGAACGCCATGTGGTGCGTGAGCCCGTCACGGTCCACCCACACGTCGAGACGGGAGCTCAACGCGTTGACGACCGACGAGCCGACGCCGTGCAGGCCGCCGACCGCGTTGTACGACGAGTTGCCGAACTTCGCGCCGGCGTGCAGCTTGGTCATGACGACCTCCACGCCGGACAGCTTGGTCTTCGGCTCCTTGTCGACGGGGATGCCGCGGCCGTTGTCCTCGACCTCGATGGAACCGTCGGTGTGCAGGGTCACGACGATCCTGTCGCAGAACCCGGCCAGCGCCTCGTCGACGGAATTGTCGATGATCTCCCACAGGCAGTGCATGAGACCCTGCGAGTCGGTGGTGCCGATGTACATGCCCGGGCGCTTGCGCACCGCGTCGAGCCCTTCAAGAACGGCAAGATCCTTAGCGCCGTATTCCTCTGTGGCCATATTCCTCTATCAGTCGGGTGATGGTTGAACGGGAGCCGAAGACGGCTCCGTCATGGAACGGCCCGCCGGGCCGTTCCACTCCTCGCGCGGCCGCCGCCGCGCGGCGCGGTCACTGGTCCAGGAAGTCGCGCAGCGTCTGCGAACGGGACGGGTGGCGCAGCTTCGACATGGTCTTCGATTCGATCTGGCGGATGCGCTCGCGCGTCACGCCGTACACGCGGCCGATGTCGTCGAGGGTCTTCGGCTGGCCGTCCTCGAGGCCATAACGCATCTTGATGACGCCGGACTCACGCGGCGACAGCGTCTCCAGCACGCTCTTGAACTGCTCCTGCAGCAGCGAGAACGCGACCGCGTCGGAGGGGGCGATGGCGTCGGTGTCCTCGATGAGGTCGCCGAACTCGGAATCGCCGTCCTCGCCGAGCGGGGTGTGCAGGGAGATCGGCTCGCGGCCGTACTTCTGCACCTCCTGCACCTTCTCGACCGGCATGTCGAGCTCGCGGGCGAGCTCGTCCGGCGTGGGTTCGCGGCCGAGATCCTGCAGCATCTGGCGCTGCACGCGCGACAGCTTGTTGATGACCTCGACCATGTGCACGGGCACGCGGATGGTGCGCGCCTGATCGGCCATGGCGCGGGTGATGGCCTGGCGGATCCACCACGTGGCGTACGTGGAGAACTTGAAGCCCTTCTTCCAGTCGAACTTCTCGACCGCGCGGATCAGACCGAGGTTGCCTTCCTGAATGAGGTCGAGGAACAGCATGCCGCGGCCGGTGTAGCGCTTGGCGAGCGAGACGACGAGACGCAGGTTCGCCTCCAGCAGGTGGTCCTTGGCCTTCTTGCCGTCGTTCGCCGCCCACTTGAGCTCGCGCTTGCGCTTGAAGTCCAGCGTGTCGCCTTCGGTGTCGAGCAGGTGCTGGGCGTACAGGCCGGCCTCGATGCGCTCGGACAGGTCGACCTCCTGTTCGGCGTTCAGCAGGTTGACGCGGCCGATCTGCTTCAGATAGTCCTTGACCGGGTCGGCGGTGGCGCCCGCGGTGATCACACGGCGCTTCGGGTTGCCGACCTTGCCGCCGCGGCGGCGCGGACGCGGCTCGTAGTCGTCGTCATCGTCATCGCGCACGACGAAGGCGCCCTTCTGCTTGGGCTCCTCCGCCTCGGCGGGCTTGCCCTCCTCGGCGTCGTCCTCGTCCTCCTCGTCGACGTCGTCATCCTCGTCCTCGTCGTCGAGATCCTCGTCGGACCCGTCGTCCTCGGACTCGTCGACGTCGTCGCCGTCCAATTCCTCGTCAAGCTCGTCGAGGTCGTCGACGTCGAGATCCTCCTTCTCGTCGTCGAGCTCGTCCACCTCATCGGCGTCCACCTGCTTGGCCGGCTCGTCCTTCTTCCGGCGCGTACGCTTCGCGGCCGGCTTGCCTCCCGTGGTCTTCGAGGCCGTCTTCGCGGCCGTCCTCCTTGCGGCGGGCTTGCGCGCGGTGCTGGCTTTCTTGGCGGCGGCGGGCTTCGTCTCCTGGGTGTCCTCGGTCTTGTCGCCGGCCGTCGTGCTCTTGGTAGCCAAACTGATCCTCCTCGCGGTTCCTCGCCCCGCCCCGTATACCACATGGGCACACTTCTGGCAAGGGCAAATCGTCAACTATGTGAGTAAACCACCCCATAGGGACGATTATTCCCGGCGCGGAACATCCGCCGCGCGCCGCATCGTCCGCAGGGCGCGCGCCGCACGCACGTGCGCTCCCGGCGAAGACGTCCGCGTCATCCGGCGCACGCCGGCCCGAGGCCGCGCTGCGCCGCGGACAGGATGATGGCCGCGAGCGTGCACCGCTCGTCCGCGGCGAGCGATCGCAGCGCGTACGCCGCGGCCCGGCAGTCGCCCAGCCACCACAGTATGTAGGCGATGGAGGCGAACTGCTGGGCGCACATCGCGAACGGCATGAGCCGCGTCATGCCCGTCAGCATGGTGACGCCCGCCTGGCATCGCGTCAGGTCCGGTCCGCGACGGTTCTCGAAGGCATCCGTGAGCAGGTCACGCACCTTGGCGGACACCGGTGCGGTGCGCGGACGGGTCAGGATGGCCATGAGCGCGTCCCTGTCGCAGACGTCGCGGTCGGCGATCATCGACAGGATGATCGCGTCGCGCATCGACAGCACCTCGTGCATGCCGACGGCGATCGCCGCCATCGTCTCCTCGTCGAGATCGACGTACCCGTGGTCGATGTGGTCGAGCCATTCGTCGAGCGGCCCGTCCATCCAATCGGCGACGCCTTCCTCCGGCCCGTGCGCACGCCTGTCCTCGCGCAGCCTGGCGACCAGATCGTCGATGACGTCCGTGCCGAGCTCGCCGATGCCGGACAGGTACTCCTTGCAGCGTTCCGGGTCGTCGGCCCTCACCCCGTGGGGGCCGGTGCGGCCTCCGGACGGTCCAGCGCGTCCATGTCGTGTCATGTCGTCCTCCTTGATGACGTCGGCGGGCGTGCCCCGCCGGATTCGCGGCCGCGGGATCGAGCGGCCGTGATGCCAGTATGACGGGCCGCGCCCTCTCGGCGCACGCTGCGCGGCCAATGTGGTCAATACCCCGAAACCCGTTGGAAATGCTGGGTTCTTGTATTCGCCCGACATTGTGGATAACTTAGAAGGCATGTGTACGACTGACGCTGACCGTTCCCTGATCGAACCGCGGATCGCCGAACTGGTGGCCGAACGCGCGGGCGTGCCCGACGCGTCGGGCGCCTTGGGCGGGCCCGCCATACCCTCCGCCTGCCGCGCGATGCTCGACGCCGTCGTCGCGCAAGGCATGACCTCCAGCGAGGGCGGCAAGCGTCTGCGCGCCCTGCTCGCGTTGACCGCGTACGACGTGTTCGGCGGCGGCCCGGCGAGCCGGCCCGCGATGGTCGACATGGCGTGCGCGATCGAGGTGTTCCAGACCGCGGCGCTCGTCCACGACGACATCATCGACGATTCGGACCTGCGCCGTGGGCGTCCGAGCGCCCACCGCGCGTTGGAGACATGGTCGGGCGCGCCGGCGATCGGCCGCGGGTTGGGGCTGATGCTCGGCGACCTGCTGGCGACCGCCTGCGTCGACATCGCCAACAGCGCGGCGGGCGGACTGGCGCATTCCTCGGCGCTGGTGTCCGCGTTCCTCACCATGCAGCGCGAGGTCGAGATCGGCCAGGTGCTCGACCTCGCCGTCGAACAGGCGTCTCTGGACTACCCGCAGGCGCTCGTCGAGGCGTCGCTGGGCGTGTTCCGGTGGAAGACGGCGAGCTACACGACGATCGCCCCGCTGGAGCTGGCGCTGCTCGCCGCGGGCGTCGACCCGGACGACGCCCGCGCCCGTGCGCTGGCCGTGGGAGAGCCGCTCGGATTGGCGTTCCAGCTGGAGGACGACCTCATCGACGTCGTCGGGTCAAGCCGTACGAGCGGCAAGCCCGTGGGCGGCGACATCCGCGAAGGCAAGCGCACCGTGCTGCTCGCCGACGCGCTCGACATGGCGTCCCGCGACGAGGCGGACGAGCTCGCCGCGATGTTCCGCGCGCCCGCCCGCGACGAGGCGGACGTGCGCCGCGCGATCGGACTGTTCTCCTCGACCGGCGCCGTGGCACAATCGCACGATCGCATCGCGCGCCTATGGCGGCGCACGCTCGACGCGATCGACGGGCTGGGGCTCGACGCGCGGCCTCACGAACGTCTTGTGCACGCGTGCGCGCGTTTCGTCCCGGACGTGGCCGAACGCTAGAGTGGAGACGGTTCGCGCGTCGTCGCGCCACGGCATGGCGGCGCACGGCGAACGACGTATTCCGAACGATGGTAAGGACACGGACGAAACCGTTATGACTGAAGCCGCAAACGCCCCAGAAGGACAGTTGATCGAGGGTCGGTACCGCATCGTGCGCCAGATCGCGCAGGGCGGCATGGCGACGGTGTACGAGGCGCAGGACGAACGCCTCGCGCGCCCGGTGGCCGTCAAGGTGATGCACACGCAGCTCGCGCAGGGCCCGCACCGCGACCAGTTCATCGAACGGTTCCGCCGCGAGGCCCGCTCCGCCGCGCGCATCGCCAACCCGCACATCGTTCAGGTGTATGACGCGGGCGAATACCATGGGCTCGCCTATCTGGTGATGGAATACGTGCATGGCGTGAACCTGCGTCACGAGATGAACGCGCAGGGCACATTCAGCGTGCGCCAGACGCTGCGCATCGTCGCCGAAACGCTCGACGGGCTCTCCTCCGCGCATCAGGTGAACGTGGTGCACCGCGACATCAAACCGGAGAACATCATGCTCAACGACCGCGGGCATGTCCAGATCACCGATTTCGGATTGGCGAAGGCGACCTCGCAGGCGACGCTCTCCTCCACCGGCATGCTGCTCGGCACCGCCGCATACCTGCCGCCGGAGACCATCGAACGCAACGAGGCGACGCCGCAGGGCGACCTGTACGCGGTGGGCATCATGGCGTGGGAGATGCTCGCCGGCGAAGTGCCGTTCATCTCCGACAATCCCGTCACGCTCGTCTTCAAGCACGTGCACGAGGACGTGCCGTCGGTGGCCGTGCCGTGCCCGGGCATCGACCCGTCCGTCGCCCGGTTCATCGCGCATCTGACCGAACGCGACATCGCCGCGCGCTCCGCGGACGCCACGGCGGCGGCCGCGGAGCTGCGCGACGTGATGCGCTCCCTGACGGTGGAGGCGTGGCAGTACCGGCGCACGGAAGACGGGCAGGGTGTGGGCGAGCATGTGGATGCGGGCGCGTCGGTCGTGGCGGGCGCCGCAGGCGCGGCAGGCGCGTTGCCTGCCGCAAGTCTCGCCGTTTCGGCAGCGGCGGGCGCGAGTCCCGCCGACGCGGCCGAAACGCACGCACTCATCCCCGCACCGCCCTCCCCCGCGCCGTCGGATGCGTCGGACACGTCGGACGCCGAACGCGCGGCGCAGCCAGCGGAGACGACATCGGCGACGGGCGCGGCACGGACGGCGGGCGCGACGACGCAGATTCCCCCGACGACGGCGATGGCGGTGGGCGAGACGCAGGTGCTCGCACCGCTTGCCGAACCGCAGGAGACGCAACCGCTGGATCTGTACGATTTCGCGGACGACGACGAAGGAGCCGGAACCGCTGCGGCGCAGCCCGCCGCCCGCACGGCGTCGTCCGTCGCGGCCGCGGCGGGTCCGGCGGCGGTGCCGGACGACGCGCGGACCATGACGCTGCGCCCGGTCGCCGGCCAGATTCCGCCGACCGGCGTGGCCTCCGCCGCCGTACCGCCCGCCCCACCGGCTCCCGCGTCGGCGGCCGGGGCTCCGATGCCCACACCGCACGCCGATGGCACGGGCCCCATGGCGGCCCCCGCCGGGCAGCCGGCCAAACGCAAAGGGCACGGCAAGGCCATCATCATCGCCATCGCCGTGATCCTCTGCCTCGCACTGGCCGGCGGCGGTGGCTTCGCATGGTGGTACTACAGGGGGCCGGGCAGCTACTGGGAGCTGCCGAAGCCGGACGACGTGACCTGCGAGGCCAATCGCGCCTGCACGCTCGAAGGCGCCACGTGGAGCGCCTACGAGGGCACGCTGAAGGTGGCGGGCATCCCGTACAAGATCACCCGCGAATACAGCGACACGGCGGACGAGGGCACCATCGTCTCCGCGAAGCTCAACGGCGGGGACGCCCAGGTCGACATGCACGTGAGCAAGCGCCACACCCCCACCCTCGAAGTGGTCGTGTCGAAGGGCGTGCGGATGGCGACCATCCCCGACGACATCCTCGACCCGAACTCGGCCCACGGCAAGGCGCCGCTCGACGCCCTCAAGGAGGCCGGATTCGACAACGTCAAGCACGACGAATCCCAGGACGTGTACTCCGAGACACTGCCCGAAGGCGTGGCGCTGAGCGTGTCGCCCGACCCCGGCACCACGTTGAAGCACAATGCGGAGATCACCGTGGCGCTGTCCAAGGGACCGATGCCGGTGACGATGCCCGACATCGTGGGCCGCACGAAGGACGAGGCCACGACCGCGCTCAACGACCTCAAGCTCAAGGCGAACTGGAGCGAGGCGTACAGCGACACCGTCGAGGCCGGCAAGGTGCTTTCCTCCTCCGTCGCGAAGGACACGCAGCTGCATTGGGGCGACTCGGTGGACGTGGTCGTCTCCAAGGGGCCGGAGATGGTGACCATCCCGGACGTGCGCGGCAAGACCTACGACGAGGCCGCCAAGACGTTGGAGGCGCTGGGATTGTCGGTCAAGAAGTCCGCGCCGCTCGGCGACGTGACGCATACGGTGCGCCTGCAGAGCCCCGACCCGGGCGAACAGGTGCGCGTGCGTGACGAGAAGGGCAACAAGACCGTCGTCACGCTCACCGTGGTGTGATATGTGATACGGGCGACATGAGCGTGAGCTGAAAGGAAGGGCGGCTCCCCATTGCGGGGAGCCGCCCTTCCTTTCACTCGGGATGTCACGGGACGTCATGTGCATCGACGTCATCCGTGTGGTTCGTGTTGTTCGATTATCCGCGTCTCATTCAGGTCATTCGGCGGATGCCGCGTTCCGCTTACGCGGCCTGTTCGGCCTGTTCGGCCTCACGCTTCGCCTTGAGCTCGGCCTTGACCTTCTGCGCGTATTCCGGCACATACTCCTGGCCGCTGAGCTTCTGGATCTCCGCGGTGAGATGGTCGGTGAGGGCGCGCAGATCGTCGTGGGTGATCTCATCGGCGGCCTTCTTCTCCACGTGGATGGGCTTGCCGTAGATCACCTGCGTCCGGCCCTTCTTCGGAATCGTCGTGCCGATCGGCTGGAGTTTGTCGGAGCCGATGAGGGCGGTCGGCACGATCGGGCATCCGGTCTCGAGCGCAAGGCGCGCCACGCCGGTGTGACCCTTGTACAGGCGGCCGTCCGGGCTGCGTGTGCCCTCGATGTGGATGCCGAACAGGTGGCCGTCCTCGATGATCTCGCGCGCGTGCTCGAGCGCGCCCAGCGACTTGTTGCCGCCGGAGCGGTCCACCGGGAACACGCCCACGGAAGTGAACCACCACTTCTTGAACTTGCCCTTGACGCCCTTGCCTTCGAAGTATTCGGCCTTGCCCATGAAATGCACCATGCGCGGGCAGGTGATCGGGATGAGCGCGTCGTCGATGACGGCGAGATGGTTGGCGGCGATGATGGCGCC
This sequence comes from Bifidobacterium aesculapii, assembly GCF_001417815.1. Lineage (GTDB taxonomy): Bacteria > Actinomycetota > Actinomycetes > Actinomycetales > Bifidobacteriaceae > Bifidobacterium > Bifidobacterium aesculapii. The sequence goes on along the minus strand of NZ_BCFK01000003.1, from coordinate 180,087 downwards.
GCCCTTGCGCGGGATGTTCTCCAATCCCTTGGCCGTCGGGCCGAGGCGGCGGCGTGCGATGGGACCGAACACTTTGACGAAGAACCAGTAGAGCACTTGGCGTTTCCCTCCCCGCGCAAGCCATGGCCGCGCATTAGAGTGGTGGGTATGACTGAACTCAACAATACCAACGCGGACGACGAGCGTACAAACCCCGCATCGGATGACGGTGCGTCCCGCCCGGCGCAAGGGCATGGCGAGGACGCCGGCCACGCCGATGCGCCGGAGGGGAATACGGGCAAGCCGGATCTCGGCAATCTCGACGCAGCGTGGGCCGCGTTCCAGGCGGAGCACAGGGACGACCTCAACGATGTGGCGTCCTCCCGCAACGCGAAACGCTTCGAACGGCACGCGGAACGCAAGGAGAAGGAGCGGCTGCTCAGCGTCGACGACCTCAGGCCGGACGCGTTCTCCAGCACGGGCGCGAGCCATGGCCCCCGCGACTTCACCGGTTCCAGCTGGCTCGACACGGACGACGTGATGGACGCCCATGATGACGGCGACTTCACTCCCCCGAACCCCGATCTGGGCGATTTGCGTACCTCGACCGTGATGCTCGCGGCGCTGATGATTATCGGACTGGCGGGCATGCTCGCCATGATCCTCGTGCCCGCGCTCTACGGGATTCCGGTGCTCAGCACCATCTTGAACCTCGTGTTCGGCCTGTGCACGATCGTCGGCCTCGCAGGGCTCGTCGGCAAGATCCTCAACCGCAAGGACCGCCCCGGCGACCGCGGCGGCTACTTCGACGACGGCGCCCGCGTGTAGAGGCAGGCACCCGTCTGTCTCCGTTTCTCGGCGCGATTTTGGTGCGCAAAACCGCGGTTTTGCGCACCAAAATCGCGCCGAGAAGATGATCACGCCTTGGACTTGGCGGTCTCGATCCACTTGTCGAGCAGGGCCTGGGCCTTGCCGGAGTCGACGGTCTCTTCGGCGATCTTGTATGCCTCGCGGAACCGTTCGGCCAGCGTGCCGTCGCCAATCAAATGCCCATCGGCGACGATCGCGGAGGCGGTGTTGAGCAGCGCGGTGGTGCGGGCCGGAATGTCCTTGCCAGCAAGGAAATCGCGGAACGCGGCGGCGTTGACCTCGGGCTCGCCGCCCTTGAGCTGCGCCACGTCGATCTTCTCCAAACCAAGCTCGACGGTCGGGTCGAATTCGGTTTCGGTGACCTTGCCGTCGCGGATCTCCCACACGGAGACCGGACCGGTGGGCGCGAGCTCGTCGAGCCCCTCGTGCGACGTGTAGACCATGCCGGACTGGCCGTTGGCCGCGTACACGGCGGCCATGATCGGGCTGACCTCACGCTTCGCGCAGCCGATGGCCACATGGGCGGGCTTGGCCGGGTTGGTCAGGGGGCCGAGCACGTTGAACACGCACGGGATGCCGAGCGCCGCGCGGATCGGACCGACGAAACGCATGGCCGGGTGGAAGGTGCGGGCGAACGCAAAGGTGATGCCCACCTCGTCGCCGACCTCGCCGACCGCCTCGGGCTTCAGGTCCAACGGCAGGCCGAGCGCCTCGAGCACGTCGGCGGCACCGCACTTCGAGGAGGCGGCGCGGTTGCCGTGCTTGACGATCTTCACGCCGGCGGCCGCCGCGGCCACAGAGCCCATGGTGGACAGGTTCACGGTGGAGAAACCGTCGCCACCGGTGCCGACGATGTCGGTGGTCTCGCCGGACACGTTGAGCGGCACCGCATGCGAGACCATGGCCTTGGCCGCGCCGGACACCTCTTCCGCAGTCAGGCCAAGCTGCTGCTGCATGGCGAGGGCCGCGCCCACGGCCGCCGGATTCGCGTTGCCCTTCATCAGATCATCGACGAACCACTCGGACTCCTCCGCGCTCAGATGGTCTCCCCCGACCAGCTTGGTGAGAATCGACTTCCACGTGATCTCTGCCATTGTTCCTCCTTGGCGCGATTGCACGCCTTCATACCAGATGACACGCCTCATTCTAGTGATTCCGCGTTTACCGCTCCGGCCGCTTCCATATTGCAGAAGGCGGCTGCCGCGCCTCTGCTCACTGCCCGATGCCGGGCAGGACGTAGGTGAACTGGACGCGGTCGACGGCGGTGTTGGCGGGGGCGACGAACGAATGCACTGTGAAGTTCCTGCCGAGTTTCTCGTCGATGGTCTTCTGCAGTTCGTCGAGCACCTTGTCGTCCATGCCCTTGACGGAGTCGGCAAGTTCCCGGGCGCCGTCATCGAGCTGGCCGGCGCCTTGTGCGGCCGAGGCCGCGCCCGAGGCGAGCGTGCGGGCGCCCGAGTCTGCCGCAGCCGTTCCGGTGGCGAGACTGTTGGCACCTGCATGCGCGGTCGACAGACCCTGCGCCAGCTGATCGGCCCCATCAGCGGCGGATTGCGCTCCCGTATTGAGCTGGCCGATGGCGGTGTGCATCGCTTCCAATCCGTCGACCAGCTGCGTCAGCTGTGCGGAGGATGCCTGTGCGGACGGATCCGCACCGTTCACCTTCGTGTCGAGCTGATCCACTCCCCCGCTCAGCTGCCCGACTCCGGAGGAGATGCCTGCGTAGCCGTCAAGCGCCTGCCCAAGCGCCTGATACTGCCCCTTGGCGTTCTGCACCTGCGCCATGGCGGTCACCGCCTTGTCGAGCGCCGCGATGGCCTGGGCGTCGCCGGGGTTCTGCTGCACGACGGCCAACGCCTGAGCGTACGCCTGCCGGGACGCCGTTTCGGCCGCATCGATGTCGCCGCCTACCTGTGAAAGAATCGTCTGCCGGCCACTGGCGAGCGCCTGCCGGTATTGTTCGTCTCCCTGTTTCAGCGCATCCGATCCCTGCTTGAGCGTGGTGACGCCTTGGGAAAGCGCCGTCATCTGTTCGGGCAGTCCCTTGACGCCTTCGCTCATGCGCCCGCTGGCGTCGTTCAGTTGCGTCAGTCCGTCGGCGAGTTGCCGGTTGCCCTGTGCGAGCGAGTCCGCACCTTGTGCGAGCGTCGCCGTTCCACCGGCGAGGGATTGCGCGCCGCGGTTGAGTTCGGCGGTTCCGTCGGCGAGTGAGCCGAGGCCCTGGCTCAGTTCCCGGTTGCCTTGGGCGAGGGATGTCGTGCCGGCCGCCAGTTGCGCGGTGGCGTCGCCGAGTTTGCCGGTCTGTTCGGTGAGTTGGGAGGTGTCCTGATCGCGCACGTCCAGCGCCATGTCGAGACTCATCGCTGTGATCTGCCATCCGGAGCTGGTGAAGTTCTTGGCCTGCCCGCGGATGGTGAACGTTCCGGTTTCCCCGGGCAGGACCATGCCGGAGACGACGGTGTTGCCGCCGGATTGTGCGAGGGTGGCGTCGCCGGCGTCGGTGATGTCGAACGACTCCTGCGGGAACGTGCCCTGCGCCTGGATCACGTAGGCGTCGGCGAATTCGCGGGTCTTCTCGTCGGCGGATTCGTTGGGCGTGATGCGCAGGGTCACGGCGAGTTCGCCGTCCGCCCCATCCAGTTCCTTGGCGTCGACGGTCCTGCCGTCCAGCGTGTAGTCGACGCTGACGTTCCAGGGCAGTGCGGTGTTCGCCTTGAGGTCGCCCTGATAGTAGAAGGGCTTGTCGTCAAGGGTGGTGACGTCCACCGCGCCGTTCTTCTCTTCGAGTTTCGCGTCGGTGGTGAGGTTCGTGACCTTGGTGTACGAGCCTGGGTCCTGGACGGTGCGCGTGTCTCCGGAGTCGAAGGTGTTGACCACGTAGATTCCGGAGACGGAACCGTTCGCCTTGGTCTTGATGTAGACGGTCTCGTCCTTGCCGTTCCCCGCGGCGCCCTCGTCTCCATTGCCCGCCGGGGTCGCCGCCGTGACGCGCGCGGATGCCTGGGATGAGTCCGCGGCATTCGCGGGGGCCAGTGCCGGAACCGCGAGGAGCACGGCCGTGAGGAATGCGGCGATGGTGGGTGCGAGGATCGTTCTTGCCGTCGTGCGTCGGCGGTCGGCGACGGCGCTCGGCGTGTCAGCGTTTGCGTTGTCGTGATGCGTGTTGGTCATGGTCATCGTGTGATCTCCTTCGTGGTGTGGGTGGCGGTACTGGCCGCGGATTGGATGGCTGATGAGTAGGCGTATCGGCGGTCGCGGCTATCGCGGCGATTGGGCTGCGCTTCGGATCGCCAGTCGTCGCGGAAACCCAATCCGATCGAAGTGCGTCGTATCAAGCCGTCCGATACACGGAACAGCCACGGCAGCAACAGGAACATGAGCAGCATGGAGATGAGGGCGCCACGGGAGATGAGCAGGCCGATCTCGCTGATCACGCCGTTGGATGCGATGCGCAGCACGGCGAATCCGGCGCTGATGAGGATCGTGGCCGAGGTGAGGATCGTGATCGCGGAATGCTGGATGGACAGGCGCGTCGCCTCGCGTGGCCCGTGCCGTCGCCGTTGGTCCAGGTATTCGCGCGTGTAGATGATGCCGTAGTCGACGGCCGCTCCCAGCTGCACGGCCTCGATGACGAGGTATCCGATGTAGTTGAGGGTGTCGCCGGTCACATACGGTACGGCGAGGTTGAGCCAGATCGAGATTTCGATGGCGAGCAGCACCACGACCGGGATTGCAATTGACCGGAACACGATGAGCAGCACGAGTGCGATGCTGCCGATGGAGAACAGCCGTACCTTGCCGCTGTCGGCGCGCACCACGTCCCTCAGGTCGTAGGTGCTCACCGTCGTGCCGACCAGCCGGTAGTCGTCGCCGTAATGGCGGGCGACGGTGTCGCGCACCTCTGGCACGAGCGCGTAGGCGTCCTTCGATTCGGTCTGCACGTCCATCGACACGACGAGACGCGACCATCCGTGCGAGATGAGCTGGTCCAGCTGGCTGTCGGGGACGATGGCCGTCGGCATCGCCCTGCCGGCCATGGTGACGTACGAGGTGACGTCGGTGACATGAGGCAGCTGTTCGACGTCGTCGACGACGGCCTGCTCGTCGGCCCATCGCCCTTCGGGAACCATGATGACCCAGGTCTCGGATCGGCCGAAGGCGTCGTTGATGTGGTCGGCGTCGGTTTTGAGCCTGCTGCCCGGCTGCATGAAATCGGCCGAACCGTAGATGAAGTCGTTGCGCTCCTGCGCCACGTAGGCGGGAACGGCCGCGATCAGGACGACCAGCGCCGCCGGCAGGGCGATGCGCATCGAAACCTTCGCGAACCGGGAGAACGATGGCATGAGATACCGGTGCTCCAATGCGTTCAACGGTTTGAGGCACATGAGAATCAGACAGGGCATGAGCAGCATGATCGACAGGAAGCTGAACACGATGCCCTTGGAGAGCACGACGCCCATGTTCACGCCGATGCCGAAGCGCATGACCGTCAGCGAGAGGAAGCCGAAGAAGGTGACGGCCGCCGAGCTCAGAATCACCGTGAAGCTGCGGATCATGGTTTCGGCCATCGCCTCTACCGGCGTGGCTCCGGGCATTTCCTTCTCGACCCTGCGGAAGGTGTGCAGCAGCACGATCGCGTAGTCCATCGAGACGGCGAGCTGGAGGATGGCTCCGCAGATCTGACTGACGAAGCTGATCTCCCCGAGCATGATGTTCGACCCCATGTTCATCACGATCGCCACGCCGATGATGATGAGGAAGATCACCGGCTCGAACCACGAATGCGAGGTGATGAGCAGAATGCCGATGATGATCGCCACGCCGATGGCCATGATCAGCATGATCTCCGGTCCGGCGGATCCCTGCGCCTCGGCCGTGGTGACGCCGTCGCCGGACATCGTCACGCGCGTCGCATGCGCCTGTTCGGCCACGGTTCTGGCCTCGGGTACCGCGTCGACCAGCTTGGACGAGTCGATGGTCAACTGGTACAGGTACCCCTTGTCCGTCTTCCACGAGGAGACGGTGTCCGCGTCCTGGATCTCCGCCGGCGTCTTGGTGTCGACGACAGAGCCGAGCCACATGACCTCATCGATCCCGTCGATGCCGGCCAGATCGTCGGCAAGCCGGTCCGCCTGCACTTCGGTGATGCCTTCGGCGTACAGGCGCGCGTTCGGCACGCCAGCATCGAACGACTCCTTCATGTCGTCGAGGGCGATGACGGACGGGGCATCCTTCGGCAGGTAGTCGGCGAACGAATAGTTGACCTTGACCTGCGGGTAGGCGATGGCCCCGAGAATCGTTAGTATCGCGAATGCGATCACCACGATGACGCGATGTCTGAGAAAGCCGTTGACGATGCGTTGCACCCGATACCCCCTGACAGTTTCCTTACAGCCGTGTTTTTCACTACATCTGTTGTTTTACGGGGTATCATTATTGGAGTTGCCGGGGTGCCCTGCAACCATCATGCCGGGCGACTTTCGACGTATACACCACAACATATACGACACTTGTAAGAAAAACGACAATGACAGTAGAAAATGATGCCAAAACGGATCGGAGAACACGACGCACCCGACGTCTCCTGCAGGAGGCGCTGCTGCGCCTGCTGGCAGACAAGCCGCTGAACAGGATCACCGTCACCGGACTGACGGAACTGGCCGACGTCAATCGCGTCACGTTCTACGCGCACTACCACGACGTATACGACATGTTCGACCAGCTGCGGCTCGACCTGATCGGCATGTACACGGACATGACGTACCGGCATGCACAGGAGATGCGCGACGGCGACTACCGCCCGTTCATCCGCGAGGTCTACGAGTCGTTGGACGGCAGGGAACAGCTGCTCCCTCTGCTGGCGACGCCGTCCGGCGAAGGGTTGTACGCGGACATCATCGACGCGATCTTCAAGGTGTGCAGCGAGACGGTCGCACCACAGATCTTCCCGGAGACGGGCGGAGACAACGGAACCGGAACCACTGCGATTCATGCGGAGGCGGCCTCGGGCGATGCTTCCGGCATGAATCCGGCAACCACGGACCCCACGATTGCGGATCCGACGATGGCGAAGACGCTGAGCGACTACCAATTCGGCTACATCGCCGGAGGAGTCGTGAACATGCTCAAGGACTGGTTCCGCCGGGGCAGGCAGGAGCCGATCGAGCTGATGGTCGGCATGACCGCGAACCTCGTCGCCCACTCGGGCTTTGAAGTCTACCGGGAGAACCTGAAACTGCTCGAGTCGACGACGGGAGCAGCGGGAACACGCTGACGAGCGGATATGGGAGGGCCCCGACGGGTTCATGATGAACCGTCGGGGCCCTCCCATCACGCGGAAGCGGTCAGATCACTGCTCGTTCTGGCCGTGGCACATCTTGTACTTGCGGCCCGAACCGCACGGGCACGGGGCGTTGCGGCCGGTGCCGGGGAAGGTGCGGCCGTCGGCCCACGGGGTCTTCAGCTCCTCGTTCTTCGGACGCTTGTTGGCTGGAACCTTGCCTTCGGCGTGGCTGATCGGAGCCGGACCGGAGATCGCGGACGTGGTCTCGCCCGCTTCGGAGGCCTTCGCAGCCTCGGCGATGGCCTCCTTCTCGGCCTCGTCCTGCTCATCCTCCTCTTCGACCTCGCCTTCGGCCGCCTCGGACTCGGTCTCGCCGTCCTCGTCGGGGCCGGCGGCCTGAGTGGCGGCGGCGATGCCGAGCTCGGATTCGGTGGCGTCGACGGCCGCGTCCTCATCCGCTTCGGTGGTCGTGTCCTCGGTGCGGGCGACCTGCTGGATATCCACGTGGAAGAGCAGCTGGACGGACTCCTCCTTGATGGCCTCGACCATGGAGTTGTACATCTGGTAGCCTTCGCGCTGGTATTCGACCAGCGGGTCGCGCTGGCCCATGCCGCGCAGGCCGATGCCGTCCTTGAGGTAGTCCATCTCGTACAGGTGCTCGCGCCACTTGCGGTCGAGCACGGCGAGCACGACGCGGCGTTCGAGCTGGCGCAGGCCCTCGGCGCCGAGCGTCTCCTCGAACTCGGCGTACTTGGCCTTCGCGTCGGCGACGATCACGTCGCGCACGGCCTCGACGGCCTTCTCGCCCTTCTTGCCTTCGGCGGCCTTCTTGGCCTCCTCGACGGTCACCTCGGTGGGGATGACGGTGTTGAGCGCCTTGAACAGGCCCTCCCAATCCCAGTCGGCCGGCTTGTCGGAACCGTTGTTCGCGCCCTTGACGTAGCTGGCGACCGTATCGGAGATGAAGCGCAGGATGTCCTCGTGGATGTCCTCGCCCTTGAGCACGGCCTGACGCTCGGAGTAGATGACGGTGCGCTGCTTGTTCATCACGTCGTCGTACTTGAGCACGTTCTTGCGGATCTCGAAGTTCTGCGACTCGCGCGCCTTCTGCGCGGTGCGCACGCCCTTGGACACGCTCTTGGCGTGGATCGGCTCGCCCTCCGGCAGGCCCTTCGCCATGACGCGCGCCACGAGCTGCGTGTTGAACAGGCGCATGAGATCGTCCTCGAGGGACAGGTAGAAGCGGGACTCGCCCGGGTCGCCCTGACGGCCGGAACGGCCGCGCAGCTGGTTGTCGATACGGCGGGACTCGTGGCGCTCGGTGCCGAGCACGTACAGGCCGCCGAGCTTCCTGACCTCCTCGTGCTCGTCCTTGACCTGAGCCTTGACCTCGGCGAGGGTGCCCGGCCAACGCTTCTCGTACTCCTCCGGAGTGTCCTCCGGGGAGTAGCCCTCGGACTTGAGCTTGGCGTCGGCGAGGAACTCGACGTTGCCGCCGAGCATGATGTCGGTACCACGGCCGGCCATGTTGGTGGCGACGGTGACGGCTCCCTTGCGGCCGGCGACCGCGACGACCGCGGCCTCCTTCTCGTGCTGCTTGGCGTTGAGCACCTGATGCGGGATCTTGGCGACGTCGAGCAGCGTGGAGACGACCTCGGAGCTTTCGACGGACGCGGTGCCGAGCAGCACCGGCTGGCCCTTGGCGTGGCGGGCGGCCACGTCCTTGACGATGGCGGCGAGCTTCTCCTTCTTCGTGCGGAAGATGAAGTCGTCCTGGTCCTTGCGGATCATCGGGCGGTTCGTCGGAATCGGCAGCACGCCCAGCTTGTAGGTGCTCATGAACTCGGCCGCCTCGGTCTCGGCGGTACCGGTCATGCCGGCGAGCTTGTCGTACATGCGGAAGTAGTTCTGCAGGGTGATGGTCGCGAAGGTCTGGTTCTCGGCCTTGACCTCCACGCCCTCCTTGGCCTCGATGGCCTGGTGCAGGCCCTCGTTGTAGCGGCGGCCCGGCAGGATGCGGCCCGTGTGCTCGTCGACGATGAGCACCTCGCCGTGCGTCACCACGTAGTCGCGGTCGCGCAGGAACAGCTCCTTGGCCTTGATGGCGTTGTTGAGGTAGCCGATGAGCGCGGTGTTGGCCGGCTCGTACAGGTTGTCGATGCCGAGGAAGTCCTCGATCTTGGTGATGCCCGGGTCCTTGATGCCGACGACCTTCTTCTTCTCGTCGACCTCGTAGTCCTCGTCGCGCACGAGCTTGAGGACCAGTTTGGCGAAGGTGCGGTACCAACGGGTCACGTCGCCTTCGGCCGGGCCGGAGATGATGAGCGGGGTTCGGGCCTCGTCGATGAGGATGGAGTCGACCTCGTCGACGATGGCGTAGTGGTGGCCGCGCTGCACCAGCTCGCTCTTCTCCCACGCCATGTTGTCGCGCAGGTAGTCGAAGCCGAACTCGTTGTTCGTGCCGTAGGTGATGTCCGCGTTGTACTGCTTGCGGCGCTCCGGCGGCTTCTGCTCGGTGATGATGCAGCCGACGTTCATGCCGAGGAAGCGGTAGATGCGGCCCATGAGCTCGCTCTGGTAGCTGGCCAGGTAGTCGTTGACGGTGACCACGTGCACGCCCTTGCCTTCGAGGGCGTTGAGGTAGCTCGGCAGGGTGGCGACGAGGGTCTTGCCCTCACCGGTCTTCATTTCGGCGATGTTGCCCCAGTGCAGGGCGGCGCCGCCCATGAGCTGCACGTCGAAGTGGCGCTGGCCGAGGGTGCGCTTGGACACCTCGCGCACGGTGGCGAACGCCTCGGGCATGATGTCGTCGAGCTTCTTGCCGTTGTCAAGCTGCTGCTTGAACTTCGGCGTCTGCGCCTTGAGCTCCTCGTCGGTGAGCGCCGAGATCTCGTCCTCGAGCGCGTTCACGGCCTTCGCGACGTTCTCGAGTTTCTTGATCTGGCGGCCTTCGCCCATGCGCAGGGCCTTGTCAACGATATCTACCACTGTTCGCTCCTGTGTCGTTCCCAAGCATCCGCCCATCCGTCGCGGTTCTGGCCCACTTGCCTGCCCCGTGACGCGTCTGTGCGGACACACTGCCGATTATCTTACGCGATAATGCCGATAAGGCCGTGCGATTCTCCACATTATCGCGTATTTCGTCTCGCAAACCATGGCGCACGGCGTGACGGACCATCGCCGGAGATACGAGTGGGGGCCGCTTCCGGTCATCAGGAAGCGGCCCCCACTCATATCTCGTGTCGGATGACTCTCGTGTCGGATGACGTCATAAACGCCGTGAGGACGTCCACGTCACCGGTGCGTCACTTGGCGACGTTCTCCGGGGTGTCGATCTCGAACACGCCGTAGCTCCAGCCGTGGCGGTGGTAGACGACGGACGGACGCCCGGTCTCCTTGTTGACGAACAGGAAGAAGTCGTGTCCGATGAGCTCCATCTCGTACAGCGCCTCGTCGATGCTCATCGGCTCGGCGATGTGCAGCTTGCGGCGGATGACGATCGGGGTGTCGCCGACCTGCACCTCGACGGATTCGCCGGGGCCGAGATCGGATGCTACCGCGGCGGCCGGGCTGTTGTTCGGCTCCTCCTCCGCGCTCTCCTCCTCGACGACGGGCGGCTCAACGACGCCCATGTCCACCGGGACCGGGTTCGTGTAGCCGCGGCGATGGTCCTTGCGACGGTCACGCGTGCGGCGCAGACGCAGCGTCAGCTTGTCCATGGCCAGATCGAGCGCGCTGTACTCGTCGGCGCTCGAGGCCTCGGCGCGCACCACGGTGCGGCCTGCGATGATGGTGATCTCCACGCGCTTGGCGGTGTCCGCCTGACGCGGGTTGCCCTCGTGCGAGAGCACCACCTGGGCGCGCTGCGCATCGGGCGCGATAGCGGTCACACGATTCATCTTGTTCTCTACGACATCACGGAACCTGGGCTTGACCTGCGTGTGACGTCCGGTAACGACGATTTCCATGTGGACCTCCCTTGACTCAAGCGGTCTCCCGCTATTTGCGTTCCGTACGGCGTCTTCACCGTCCGGGTACGCCCCATTGTAGACGACGCGCACGTTAACGGTGGGAGAACTCGCGGAAAGATTATCGACTTGTCGTCATCTGCACCATGCGTACCCGTAATATCCGCATGATTCCATGGCCGGGACGGGTTCATGCGTGACACTCCCGAGCGTGTCTCCCAGCCCGCCGCAAGCCGACTCGTCACCACATCGTGTATAGTGGTGCGGTCGAGACCCCTTGATGGCCGCGGTCACGATCTTCATTGGGAGTGACTGAGGAACTTCCGGGCTCCATAGAGCACGATGGCGGATAACGTCCGCCCAGGGTGACCTGAGAGATAGCGCAGCAGAGAACAGACCGCCCGTCCTCGACGGGTAAGGGTGAAACGGCGGTGTAAGAGACCACCGGGCCTCTGGTAACAGCGGGCCGCATGGCAAGCCTCATCGGGAGCAAGGCCAAGCAGATGGCGGTAAGGGCTGCTCGCCCGTGCCATCGGGTAGGCTGCTGGAGCCTGGCGGCGACGTCAGGTCGAGATGGATGGCCATCCGTGCCGCGCGTTCGCGCACGGCATGACAGAACCCGGGGTATAAGGGGTCTCGTTCCCTCATTCTTCTCCAAGGCTCTCCAAGAGCCGTCAGAACAGTTCGGCGGCGACTCGTCCCAGAGTCTCCGGATCATGGCCCTTGCGGCCACCCGCCGACCAGAAGCGGCGCACGCGCACGCGACGATCGAGCCCCTGCGTTCTGCGGGCCACTTTGCGGCCCAATTCCCATGCCGCATCCTCGAACACGCCGTCCTCTTCCGCACGGCACGCCACCTGTTCGGCCAGTGCACGACCCACGCCCTTGCGCATCAGCTCCATCACCGTGCCCCGGCGCCCCATCAGGCGGCCGGCGCACCAGCGCACGGCGGATTCGGCGTAGGCGTCGTCGTCGAGCAGATCGACCGCCGCCAGCCGTTCGATGACCCCGTCCACGACCGATTCGTCATAGCCCTTGCCGAGCAGACGGTCACGCAGCGCGCCGGACGAGCGCGGCGCCGCATCGAGCAGACGCAACGCCGCCTCGCGGCAGTCGTCGAAGCCGCCGTCTTGAGCCATGCCCTTCCGCACGGCGACGCCGTCTCCTTGAAGGGGACGCATGCGGCGCGTCCCCTCACGACGCGGCGGCGCCGACGGTGCGACGGCGTCATGGGACCGCAGAAACGCCTCCGCGTCGATCATGTCAGGCCTTCGCCCCCGTCTTGCCGTCGGAGGCCGCGGTCTTCGACTCGCCCTTGCCGGATGCGGCGGCGGGTGCATTGGACTCCGTGGCGGCGACCGATTCGGTGTTCGCGTCCGCCTCGGAGGCCTCCTTGGTGGCGTCGTCCTCGGCGAACTGGTCCGTCGGGCTGATCAGGCCGAACTCGGCCTTCACCTTGTTCTCGATCTCCTCGGTGATGTCGGGGTTGTCCTTGAGGAACTGACGCACCTTCTCGCGGCCCTGCCCGAGCTGGTCGCCGTCGTAGGTGAACCAGGAGCCGGACTTCTTGACCACGCCCACCTGGATGGCCATGTCCAGCGCCGATCCCTCGCGGGAGATGCCCTCGCCGTAGAGCATGTCGAATTCCGCGGACTTGAACGGCGGCGCCATCTTGTTCTTGACGACCTTGACGCGCGTGCGGTTGCCGATGGCCTCCTCTCCGTTCTTGATGGTCTGTATGCGGCGGATGTCGAGGCGCACGGAGGAGTAGAACTTCAGCGCCTTGCCGCCGGTGGTGGTCTCGGGGCTGCCGAAGAACACGCCGATCTTCTCGCGCAGCTGGTTGATGAAGATGGCGGTGGTGCCCGCCTGGGCGAGGGCGCCGGTCATCTTGCGCAGCGCCTGGCTCATGAGCCTGGCCTGCAGGCCGACGTGGCTGTCGCCCATCTCGCCTTCGATCTCGGCCTTGGGCACCAGCGCCGCGACCGAATCGACGACGATCACGTCGAGGGCGCCGGACCGGATGAGCATGTCGGCGATCTCCAACGCCTGCTCGCCGTTGTCCGGCTGGGAGACGATGAGGGAGTCGGTATCGACGCCGAGTTTGCGGGCGTAGACCGGATCGAGCGCGTGTTCGGCGTCGATGAACGCGGCCACGCCGCCCTTCTTCTGTGCGTTGGCGACCACATGCAGGGCCAGCGTGGTCTTGCCGGAGGATTCCGGGCCGTAGATCTCGATGATGCGCCCCTTGGGCAGGCCTCCAATGCCGAGCGCCATGTCCAGGGCGAGGGACCCGGTGGGGATGACCTCGACGTTCTGCTCCGGACGGTCGCCCAGCCTCATCGCCGACCCCTTGCCGAAACTCTTCTCCACCTGCGCGAGGGCGGTGTCCAGAGCGGCCTTGCGGCTCGCCTCGAGATCCTGCCCGTTCCTGCCGGACGCCGGCTGCCCCTTGCCGGATGCGGCGCTCGTCTTCTGTGCCATGCTGTTCTCCTTCACGCTTGCGACGACCTGTCGCGTTCCACGGTACGGGGCGCGTCCACCCGAGGGCAAGGGCCGGCGGCCATTGTGGTCGGAGCCCCTCGGCCCCTTATGCCCCGCCGCAGGCGGAACATGGCGAAACCCTTTGGGTCGCAACGGTTTCACGCCGGGCGCGGTATCACCACGCCTGGCTCGATGGGTTGTCTGCTGTGGATAACTATAACGCAGAAACACGAACAAATGTTCGACTTTACAAAATCATCACAATCGGATGCGGGGCGCTATCGGAGGTGTCACGGCCGCACCGCCATGACACCCCACGCATCCGCCGATCCGGTACCATACAGGCGACTCACCGCGCAGGCAACGGGGGCGCATTGTGGTCGCGCCCCCACCGTTCGGCATCGGGAACGCCCATCTGATCGCACAGCACGTTCCACACCACGCGTGGCTCCTCCCCCGCGTCCAACGCCTCCACGACGGTCATGTTCGCCAACTTCGGCATCTGCTGGTCACGCGAAAGCGCCCGGCCGTAGCTACGGCCGAACACCTCCTCCAGCAGCTGCCAGAACTCCCTCTCCCTCACGCCGCAGCACCGCCGCCGTTCAGTTCTCGACCATGTCGAGCCGGTCGGCGACCATGCGCAGCAGCTGCGCGGTGCTCACACCAAGCGCCTCGGCGATGGAGCTGAGCAGTTCGGAGCTGGCCTCCTTCTGGCCGCGCTCGACTTCGGAAAGGTACCCGAGGGAGACGCCGGCCTTCTCGCTGACCTCGCGCAACGTCTTGTGATCGCGCGTGCGCAGGTCGCGAAGCACACGGCCGATGGCCTCGCGCAGCGTGAGCTCGACGGGTTCGCGCCCCTGCTGCTCACGGACGGCGGAGGATGCGCGCTCGGCGCGGACGGGGCTCTCGTCGCCGTCCGCCTCCTGCCACATGCGGCGCCGGGCCTGCTCCGCCTCGTCCTTCGCCTTGCGGGCGGCACGCGCCTGAATCATCTGCTGCTGCGCGAACATGACCGCGCGGCGCTGGGCGGGCGTGAGCTCGCGCATGCGCGCGGTGCCCGGCTTCACCATCGTCGCCGGCTTGGTCGTGGCGGTCTCCTCGATACGCGTCATCATCTCCATGGCTCATCCTTTCCTTGGTCGCCGGAATCCCTCGTCACTCGATAACCTTTCCAACAGCGACGGGAACGGAACTATTCCCAGAGCGAATCAGAATGTTGATGTGAAGTGGCTCACGTTCTGCAGCACGCGCAGGACCGTGCGCTCACGAATCTGCTGACGCGTGCCGTCGAGACGCAGCTCCAGCGCGATGACGCGGCGGCCCGCCGCGTCGGTGCGGTCGATGCGCACGGTGCCCGTCGGCATCTCGGCGCCGATCGGGGCGAGCGTTTCCTCGGGGGCGGTCTTCGCGGCCGAGGGAGGCAGCGAAATGCCCGCGTATACCAGCCCGGCCGGTTTGTCGCCGTCGGGGCCGGGACCGGCGACGCCGGTGGTGGCGAGGCCGATCACCGTGTCGCCGTCTTCGGGCTGGGCATAGAGCGCGGCGGTCCGTCCGGCCATCTGCGCGGCGACCTCGGGGTGGACGGCGCCCTCCCGCGCCAGCAGCGCACGGTCGACGCCGAGGATCGATGCCTTGGCGCGGATGTCATAGGTGACGGCCGAGCCGAGAAAGACGCGGGACGCCCCGGGGATGCGCACGAAGGCGTCCGCGAGCAGCCCGCCCGTGAGCGATTCGGCGCAGGCGATCCGCCATCCGCGCGTCTCGCAGGTCGTCAGGACCGCGGCCGCGATGGTCTCCCCATGCACGGCGGTTCAGCGCTTCTTCGACCCGGCGAACGTGTTCACCAGATACACGACGCCGGAGTACAGGCACAGGACGAGCGCCACGTACAGCAGCGCGTAGGTGAGGAAGTAGTAGGCGCTCAGCCACGTCGGAGTGGCCTGCCCCTCGTCGAACACCCACAGGGGCAGCAGCAGCATCGACAGGCCGATGCACTGGAAGAGCGTCTTGAGCTTGCCCGGCCAAGCGGCGGCGATCACCTTGCCGCCGGGACGCTCCATCACGAAGAAGCGCATCACGGTGATGCCGATCTCGCGGATGAGGAACAGGGCCGTCGCCCACCAGGGGAATTCGGCGAACACGGAGGCGACGATGAGCGCGCCGCAGGTGAGCAGCTTGTCCGCGATCGGATCCATGAGCTTGCCCAGCTCGGTCACTTGGTTGTATTTGCGCGCCATCCAGCCGTCGAGCTTGTCGGTCGACGCGGCGACGATGAAGATGACCGCCGCCACCCAGCGCATGGTCGGGTTCGTCTCGCCCCATGCTCCCGCCATCACGTACAGCACCAGAAACACCACGACGAGCACGATGCGCGAGTAGGTGACCAGGTTAGGGGCGGCGTTCCATCCGTCCAGCAGCGAGGGCTTCTTGTTGTCTACGATCTGTTCGTCAGTCATGCATGACACGTTACCCTTACTGGTCTACCTAAGGGTGCGCGTCATCTGTGAAGACCCTGTGCATCGTATGAGGGGCGCCGCCGCCGGACCGTCACGCGCCGCCCGTGCCCGCCGACTGCGGCGCCGGACCGTCACCCCGGATGAACGCGAGCACGGCCTGCAGGTCCTGCGGCTGGACCAGCACCTGACGTGCCTTCGAACCTTCGGAGGGACCGACCACGCCGCGTGATTCGAGCAGGTCCATGAGGCGCCCCGCCTTCGCGAAGCCCACCCTGAGCTTGCGCTGGAGCATCGAGGTGGAGCCGAACTGCGTGGTGATGACGAGCTCCGCCGCCTGCAGCAGCACGTCCATGTCATCGCCGATCTCCTCGTCCACCTCGGCGCCCTTCTTCTCGGACTCCTTCGCCATCTGCTCGATGTCCTCGCGGTACTTCGGCTTGCGCTGGGTGCGCACGGCCTCCACGGCCTTGCGGATCTCCGATTCTGACACCCACGAGCCCTGCACGCGCCTCGGCTTCGCCTCGCCCATCGGCAGGAACAGGGCGTCGCCCTGGCCGATGAGGGTCTCGGCGCCGGTGGTGTCGAGGATGACGCGCGAATCGGTGGCGGAGGAGGTCGCGAACGCCAGACGCGAGGGGATGTTCGCCTTGATGAGGCCGGTGACCACGTCCACGGAGGGACGCTGCGTGGCGAGCACGAGGTGCACGCCGGCGGCGCGCGCCAGCTGCGTGATGCGCTGGATGGAGCTTTCCACATCGTTCTTGGCGACCATCATGAGGTCGGCCATCTCGTCGACGACCACGAGGATGTACGGGTACGGGGCGACCTTGCGGTTCGAACCGGCGGGCGCATGCACCTGCCCGGCGCGCACGGCCTTGTTGAAGTCCTTGACGTGGCGGAAGCCGAAGTATTCGAGGTCGGAGTAGCGCGCGTCCATCTCCTTGACGACCCATTCGAGCGCCTGCGCGGCCTTCTTGGGATCGGTGATGATCGGCGTGAGCAGGTGCGGGATGCCGGCGTACGCCGACAGCTCCACGCGCTTGGGGTCCACCATGATGAGCCGCACCTGTTCGGGCGTGGCGCGCATGATGATCGAGGTGAGCATCGAGTTGATGAAGCTGGACTTGCCGGAGCCGGTGGCGCCGGCGACGAGCAGGTGCGGCATCTTGGTCAGGTCCGCGGTGACGAACTTGCCCTCCACGTCCTTGCCGATGCCGGTGAGCATCGGGTTCGGGTCGGCGAGCGCTCCCTGCGAGCGCAACACGTCGCCGAGGTGGACGATCTCGCGGTCCTCGTTCGGGATTTCGATGCCGATGGCGGATTTGCCGGGGATCGGCGAGAGGATGCGCACGTCGGAACTGGCGACCGCATAGGCGATGTTGCGCTGGAGGTTGGTGACCTTCTCCACCTTGACGCCGGGGGCGAGCTCGACCTCGTACTGGGTGACGGACGGGCCGCGCAGGAATCCGACGACCTTCGCGTCCACCTTGAACTGCTGGAAGGTGGAGGTCAGCGCGCGGATGACGCGGTCGTTGGCGGGGGTGCGGGCCGCGTGCGGCTTGCCTTTGACCAGCAGGTTCAGGTCGGGCAGGCGGTACGGCGGCTCCGGAGCGGCGCCGTCCGCCGGGGCCGCGGACGAATCGGCGGATGCGGATGCGCCGGAGACGGGCGCGACCGGCGCGCCGTCGACCACCTCGCCGGATTCCGGGTCGACATGCGGATCGAACGGGACCGCCGCAGCGGACGGTGTGACGTCCTGCTCGTCGGTGTCCGACCCGTAGGCGCCCGATCCGGCGCCCAGCGCCACCGTCGCCGGCTGCCCCTCACGGGTTCCTTCGGAGGCGATCGACGCCCACGGGTCGCGGATGGGCGTGGCGCCCGGAACGCCATCGGCCGCGTCCGCCAACGCTCCGGCGGCGCGCGCCGCGGCCCCGCCAAGCGCGGCGGCGCCCGCCGCGGCGCCCATCGGGGACGTGCCCATCACCGTGGTGCCCATCGTGCCGGCCGCGGAGCTGACCACGCGGCCCGCGGCAGCACCGGCCTCGTCGGCATATGGCGTGCCGACGGCCGGCAGGTCGAGCGAATCGGGGTCGATCACCGTGGTCTCGGCGGCGTCGCCGTGATGTCTGGCTGCTCTGAGGAACGGATCGTCGGCGTCGTAGCGGTCGAGCGACGGGTCGGCGGCGCGGTCGCGACGGCGGGAGAACAGGCGCGACAGCCAGCCGAACGCCCCGCCCGACGACGCCCCGCCCGACGACGCGCCATCGTCTTCGGTCTCGTCGGTGCCGTCGTGCGCGGGCACGCCGTCGGCGAAGGCGATGACGTCGCCGCCGACGCGCACCTCGTTCGGGAACTCGTCGTCACCGTTCCCGTCGGCGTCCGGCGCGGCAGGCGTCTTGCCCTGTACCCGTGCGACGATTCGGCGGAACAGGCCGGGCAGGTCGGTGACGTGCAGGCCGGCGATGAGCAGCAGCGAGAACAGGCCGACGATGACGAACACGACGATGGCGAACGCGCGCGACAATCCCCATGCCAGAGGCGAGCCGAGCGCATAGCCGATGAGGCCTCCGGCATTCTGAATCGCCGTCCAGTCGAAGCCGGGGGTTCCGGCGGCGAGCACCACGTCGATGATGGAGCACACCGTCCACAGCAGCAGCATCCACCCGGTCATCACACGCGGATTGCCCGAACCATGACCGGAGTTGCGCATGAGACGGAACGCGACGAGGAACAGCAGCACGGGGAGCATGACGCTCATCAGGCCGAACACGCCCGAGGCGAGCGCGTGCAGCAGACGTCCGAACGGTCCCTGCACGCGGAACCATTCGGACGCGCAGAACAGCACGCCGAACACCAGCAGTACGAAGCACAGTCCGTCACGCCGGTACGCGGGATCGAACTCCCCCACGCCCGAGACGGAACGGACGGCGGAGCCGAGTCCGCGCGGCACGGCGAGCAACGCCTTGCGCCACCACGGTTCGTCGTCCATGCCGCCGCCCGCGCCCACGGGATCCATGCGACGGGTCCGCCCGTCATTCGCGCCCGACGAGGCGCCCCTGCTGCTTCGTGTCTTAGCCATAACGCACTCCAATGTAGCGAACCGCTCGTACCGTCACGCCCGCCGCCGCCGAATCATCGTCATTCCCCCATACCGCCGTGGTTTATCATGGGTTGCATGACTCCAGCGGAACGTGCGAGCGCAGTCGCATTTGCACTGAAGAACTGCGCGTTGGAAGCGATGGTGCCGGGCGCCGCGACGATGCGCGCCGCGGCGGACTATGAGGCGGGGCGCATCGACGTGGCCGGTCTCATCGACGTGGCGGACGGCGAGACCGCGCAGACGGTCGGCGGCGGAAGACTGGCCGACGGCTCGCTCGACGACCATGCGCGCGACCGCGCCGCATCGGTGTTCGCGAGGACCGTGCTGCTGGTCGAACGTCCGTGGCGCGCGACGGGCGACCTCGACGAGCTGACCGCGATCCACAAGGGACTGTTCTCCGGCGTGTTCGACGATGCCGGGCGTCTGCGCACGTCGGATACGACGCGCGGGGTGACGGACGACACGGCTCTGGCGCGTAACCCCGAGGCGTTCTTCCCCGCCGCGCTCATCGAGACCGGCGCGCTCAACATCGCCACCGAGCTCGCGGAGGCGCGCAACCTCCAGTCGCTCGACCGGGGCGTGTTCGCGCACCGGCTCGCCCATGTCTACGACGAGCTCGGGTACCTGCACCCGTTCCGCGGCGGCAACGGGATGACGCTGCGCATGTTCGCCTCGCGTCTCGCGCACGACGCTGGATGGGACATCGACTGGGGACCGGTGACGCGCGAATCGTACAAGGAGGCCAAGCGCGCCGCCTTCCGCGGCGACACGTCGGGCTTCGAGCGCATGTTCGTGGCGCTGATCGGCCCAGCGAACCCGACGCGCGTGTTCCTCATCGCGGGGTTCGAGCAGGGGCCCGCGCACTGAGCCCGAGCCCCGAGCCCAGGCATGGCGGTATGCCTCGGCGTCGCCCGGACCATGCCGACGCCGCCGAGGCGGCACGGTTCAGGCGATGTCGCCCAGATGATGCTGCACGTACTCGTCGGCCCGCGCGTCGATCGCGTCGTAGTCGCCGGCGTCGGCATGCGCGATGACGGCCATCGCGTTGTCGACGAGGCGCGGGTTCAGCGCCTCGAGCCAGTGGATGCGCGGGTCGCGACCGAACCATCCCATCTGCTTGCGGGCGAGACGGCGGGTCTTCTGCGCGATGTCAGCCCAGGCGTCCTCCTCCTCGTCCCACATGCCGTCGAGCAGGTCGATCATCTGCTGGTAGCCGAGCGCGCGCACCGCGGTGAAGCCGAGATGCGGGCGCAGACGGCGCACCTCGTCGAGGAATCCGTCCTCGCGCATACGCGCCGTGCGGATGCCGATGCGACGGTCGAGCTCGCGACGGTCCAGGTCGAGTCCGATCTGCACGGACGGGATCACGTACCGGTAGCGCGGCAGGCTCGCCGAATACGGTCTGCCGGTGATCTCGATGACCTCGAGCGCGCGGATCGTGCGCCGCGGGTTGCGCGGGTCCATGCGCGCGGCGGCTTCGGGATCCTTCTCTTCAAGCTCCTCGAACAGGGCCGTCGCGCCCTCCGTCCTCTCGCGCTCCTCCAACCGCGAGCGCACCGCGGGATCGGTGCCGGGGAACGTGATGTCGTCGATGGCGGCGCGCGCGTACAGGCCGGAGCCGCCGACGAGGATCGGACGCACGCCGCGCGACCGGAGTTCTGCGATGGTCTCGCGCGCGAGCTGCTGGAAGCGCGCGACGGTCATCGTCTCGTCCGGGTCGATGATGTCGATGAGGTGGTGCGGGACGGCCTCCTGCTCCTCCTTCGTCGGTTTCGCGGTGCCGACGTCCATGCCGCGGTACATCTGGTAGGCGTCCGCGTTGACGATCTCGGCTCGCTGCCCGTCCGCGGCGAGACGTCGCGCGATGGCGATGCCGAGACCGGTCTTGCCGGACGCGGTCGGCCCGACGATGGAGACGACGCGGGGGCCGTCCTCGCACTGCGCGTCAGGGACGGCCGACGTGCCGGCCGCGGTCGGTTCAGTGGCGGACATGATACGTCTGCCCCTTCCTCGGATCCGGGTCCGCGATGAGGTTGTGGCGGCCCGCATGCGTGACGGTCGCGGTGACGAAATCGCCGATGGCGGGCTCCGGCTCGCCTTCGGGAACGCCGATGTGGACGAGCACGCCGGTCTTCTCACGTCCGGTGACGCGGTGCGTGTCGGAGTCCTTCTTGCCGTTGTGGCCGGTGACCATCACCTCGACGTCTCGGCCCTCGAACGTGGCGAGATTCTCCTCGGTGATCCGCTCCTGCAACGCCACAAGGCGTTCGAAACGCTCCTGCACGACGTCATGAGGCAGCTGCTCCATCGCCGCGGCGGGCGTGCCGGGGCGCGGCGAATAGATGAACATGAACGCGGTGGAGAAGCGCGCCTCGCGCATCACGTCCAGTGTGGCCTGGAAGTCCTCCTCGGTCTCGCCGGGGAACCCGACGATCACGTCGGTGGAGATCTGCGCGTCGGGCATGGCGGCTCGGATGCGGCCGAGGATGTCGAGGAACTTCGCGGAACGGTAGGAGCGGCGCATCGCCTTGAGGATGCGGTCGGATCCGGACTGCAGCGGGAAGTGCAGCTGGTGCATGACGTTCGGCGTCTCGGCCATCGCGGCGATCACGTCGTCCGTGAACGCGGCCGGATGCGGCGAGGTGAAGCGCACGCGCTCCAATCCCTCGATCGTGCCGCACGCGCGCAGCAG
Organism: Bifidobacterium aesculapii; assembly: GCF_001417815.1. GTDB lineage: Bacteria > Actinomycetota > Actinomycetes > Actinomycetales > Bifidobacteriaceae > Bifidobacterium > Bifidobacterium aesculapii. The sequence continues at coordinate 158,255 of NZ_BCFK01000003.1, read as the reverse complement.
CTTGCTGAACGCGTACCGGTCGCCCATGCCGTAGCCGAACGAGTTCACGTTCTGACCGAGCAGCGTGACCTCCTTCGCGCCGTTCGCCACGCAGCGGCGGATCTCGTCGAGGATGTCGCCGGGACGACGGTCGCGCTCCTTGCCGCGCGTGGTCGGCACGATGCAGAACGTGCACGTGTTGTTGCACCCGACGGAGATCGCCACCCACGAGCTCACACGGGAGGCGCGGGCGGCGGGCAGGTCGCTGGGCATGTGTTCGAGCGCGTCCGTCACCTCGACCTGCGGCCTGCCGGTCATGCGGTTCTGGTCGAGCAGGCGCGGCAGGGATTCGAGGTTCTTCGTGCCGAACACGGCCGACACCCACGGCGCCTTGTCGGCGATCTTTCTCCGGTCGATCTGCGCCATGCACCCGCCGACCGCGATCTGCAGGTTCGGGCGGTGCAGTTTGACGCGGTTGTAGCGGCCCACGGTGCCGTACATCTTCTCCGTGGCGTTCTCGCGCACCGCGCACGTGTTGAGCACGATCAGGTCGAGGTCGCGCGAGGCGACCTGCTCCTCGGTGGCGGGCACGTAGCCGTCCGCCTCCAGCACGCCCGCGATGCGCTCCGAATCGTGCACGTTCATTTGGCATCCGAGCGTGTCGATATGGAACACGCCCTTGCCTCGCCGGCCGGCGATTGCGGCCGCGTCGGCGGTCTCGACGTCGATTGAGGCGCGCTCCGCCTCGGTCATCATGTCTTCGTTCACAGCGTTCCATTCTATGGGACGGGCGGGTCACGGCATGTCCCGCACATGATAATGGGGCAACGCGGCAACGGATGTCGCATCATGCGGGAGGGATGACGGCGCCTTTCGGCGTTGTGGGGAGATTTCCTGCAGACCACCGGCACACACGCGCCCGATGGCTATAATCATTGCCGTGATACTTGACCGACATTCCCGATTGAGCAGCGCCGATCTCAAGGCCCGCCTGAAGGGCCTGAACATTTCGGACAGCATCTTCGACGCGGACCAGATCGCCGAGTTCGTGGACCTCATGCAGGTGTACGAGGGCGCGATGTACGAGATCTCGACGAAGCTGGAGATCCTCGACAACGAGTTCCAGGTGCGGTTCTCGCACGACCCCGTCCATCACATGGAACGGCGTCTCAAGTCGGTGAACTCCATCATCGGCAAGCTGGAACGCAAGGGACTGCCGATCGCCGTCGATTCCATCCGAGACAATCTGTTCGACGTGGCGGGCATCCGCGTGATCTGCAACTACCGCGACGACGTGTACTCGGTGTCGAACTACCTGTCCGCCCAGTCGGACATCCAGGTGCTGCGCGTCAAGGACTACATCAAGAAGCCGAAGCAGAACGGCTACCGGTCGCTGCACGTGATCTACGCGGTGCCGGTGTTCCTCTCCTCCGGCGCGCATTACACGCCGGTGGAGGTGCAGTTCCGCACCATCGCCATGGACTATTGGGCGAGTCTCGAGCACGCGCTGCGCTACAAGACCGACCTGCCGGACGCGAAGCTCAACGAGCATTCGCAGACCCTGCTCGACTGCGCGCGCTCACTGCAGAACATCGAAGTGCAGATGCAGAACATCCACCGCGACATCAACGGCGCCCCCGTGGTCGATCAGACGCCGAAGACGAGCGACTGAGCCATGCGGGGAGCCGCGCCGGCATCTGGGCGAGCATCGTGCCGAGGAAGATGAGCGCGCACCCCAGATAACCGCGCGGGGTCATCATCTCGCCGAGGAACAACGCCCCGCCCACCGCGGAGAAGAACGATTCGAGACTCATGAGCAGGCTGGCCTGCGTCGGCGGCACCCACTGCTGGCCGACCGCCTGCAATGTGTAGGCGATGCCCACGGAGCCGATGCCGGCGTAGAGAATCGGCTCCCAGGCGGCGAAGGCGCCCTGCCAGTCGATGGACCCTTCGATGGCAGAGCCGATCCAGCTGAGCACGGCGGTGGTGCAGAACTGGATGAACGACAATGCGATCGCGTCCACATGCGAGCCAAGCTCGTCGATGACGAGGATGTGCGTCGCGAACAGCACGGCGGTGAACAGGAGCAGCAGGTCGGCCAGGCCTATCGACCCGAATCCGTCGGTGACGCACAGCAGGTAGAATCCGGCGACGGAGAACGCTACGGCCACGCCGACGAGCACGCCGATGCGACGGCGCAGGAACACGAAGGCGAGCAGCGGCACGATGACGATGTAGAGGGCGGTGAGGAACCCGGCACGCCCCGCCGACTTGCCGTACAGGATGCCGTACTGCTGGAGCGTGCTCGCGGTGAACAGCACGACGCCGCAGATGACGCCCACGACGATCGGGTTGGCGAGCACGGGGCGCGGCGACGCGACGGGTGCGGGTTCCCGCCGAGCCCTGCGCGCGAGAAGGATGGGGATGAGCGAGACCGCGCCGAGCGTGAACCGCGAGGCGTTGAAGAACAGCGGCGTGACCGCGTCCATACCCTGTACCTGCGCGACGAACGCGAACCCCCATATCAATGCGCATACGGTCAGGCACACCACGCCCGCGATCTGCTGTCTTCCCATAGAGTGCCAACCTACGTGAGGCCCCGCATATGGGAGGACCCGACCACCATGTGGTCGGGTCCTCCCATATGCGGGGCGCACCGGGCCGTGCCGCACACCCCTTGTCGCCGACGCGTCGTCGGCTCCGTGGCATCAGTCCCTGTTGCCGAACAGCTGCAGGATGTACAGGAACATGTTCACGAAATCGAGGTACAGGTTGAGGGCGCACAGGATGGAGATCTTCCTGATCATCTCCGGACCCTGGCTCTCATAGGCCTGGAAGAGCGCGCGCGTGGACTGGGCGTCGTACATGGTCATGCCGGCGAAGATGACGAGGCCGATGGCGCACACGATGCGCGTCATGCTGCTGACTCCGGGGATGAACGCGAGCACCAGCTGCGTGATGATGAGCACGATGAGCGCAACCATGAGGATCGGCCCGAACTTGAGCATGTCGATCTTCGTGGTGAGGCTGAACATGGTGAGCGCGAAGAAGAACGCGGCGGTGACGCCCAGTGCGATGCCGATCTGGCCGAGGTCGTACACCCAGAAGATGGAGCTCAGGGTGAAGCCCATGAGCGCGGCGTAGATGTAGAACATGGCGCGCGCCCCGCCGACGCTCATCTTCTGGATGCGCATGCCGAGCACGATGGCCATGCCGACCTGCACGACGCACAGGCCGATGAGACCGATGACGCCGGTGGCGGCGAGGAAGTAGTAGTAGGCGCCGGTGACCTGCGCGGCGACGGCGACCAGTGCGGTGACGATCAGACCGAGGGTCATCTCGCCGTACGCCTTGGCGACGGAGACGCGTTCGGCCTGCTCGTAGGAGTAGGCGACCTGACCGTTGACGGTCGCGGCGCCCGCGCCCGCGTAGACGTACTGGGGCTGGCCGTACTGCGGGGGCACCTGCCCGCCCACGTACTGGGTGTACTGGGTGTTGGCCTGGCCGTACTGGGACTGGCCGGCGTTCGCGTACTCGTAGCCGGGCTGGGGCTGCGTGCCGTAGCCGGCGTTCAGGGTATGGCCGCCCTGCGGCTCATAGTTGGGGTTGGGCTGGGGCTGCTGACCGAATGTCATGATCGCTCCTTCTCGTTGATGTCGTACCCCATCGTACCCGTGAAGATTGGTGTTGGCTGGGAATTTCAGCTCCGGGCGACTTGCGCCCCGCATGGCATACGACGGGCGTGCGGTTCCCGTCGCATTCGCCGGGAACCGCACGCCTGCGGCATCGTCAGAACAGGGGCACCGTGCAGAACGCGCTGCCCGCGGAGCCGCTGCCCTCCTTCGCGTCCTTCTCCTCGCCGTTGACGATGACCTTGCAGCTGACCGTCTGGTCGTTGCCTCCCATGATGTCGCCGGTGACGCTCACACCGGTGAGGTCCTTGGCCTCATCGCCGGTGAACGTCTTCGACCAGCTGCCGTTGAACTGTTCGGTGTTGCTCGAGCCGCTGCGGGTCCAGATCACGGTGCCGTTGCCGGTGGCCGTGGCCTGGAACTCGACCGTCTTCTCCGTCTTCGCCGCAGAGGCGTCATCGCCCTGTTTCGCGGCGTCGCCGCCCGACGACTGCTGGCTGGAAGTCGCCGTCGCCCCGGAATCGGCGCCATCCGACGCCCCGCCTCCGAGCGCGCCGCCGATGGCGAGCACGACGACCACCACGATCACCCAGAACCACCATCGTTTCAGCAGCGGCTTCTTCGGCTTCGCGGTGCGGCCGGGCCGCTGTCCCGCGCCCGACGGCGCCTGCTGCGGCGCCAACGGTTGCGCGCCCGGCTGCATGGATGTGTTCGGATCGCTCATGATCCTTCTCCTTCCTCGTTCGTCCGCGGACTGGAATCGTCCTGCTACCAGACACGCTATCGGAACCGGAACGCGGACGTCAGTGTACGAACGGCCCTTTCGCACTGCCCCATCGGGCGGTAGGACGGCATGCGTCCATGCCCGCATGTCCAATGGCGGAACGCGGCGCACGCCCATAAAGTGAAGGCATGACCATGACCACTCAGCACGGCGCGCCCGACGGCGGCCCCACCGACCCGCGGCGGGGCGCCGCCGCCGCGGGCCCATCGCCGGTTCCTTCCGCGAACACCCAGAACGCGGACGACGTGCCGGTGGCCACACGCACATGGTGCACGTTGGTGATGGTGCCTTCGGCGAGTTTCATGTGTCTGGCGCAGACCTCGTTCTTCGCGCAGCAGTTCGACAAGGATTCGGCCGGCTTCATGCTGATGGTGCTGTGCACGCTGGTCGCCCTGCCGTCCGGACTGCTCCTGTCGGCACGCAGGAACCATCCGGAGCTGACGTTCTGGATCGCCTGCGCGATGGTGGTCGTCTTCCCGTTCGATTCCCTGATCGCGCTGATGGCGCTGACGTCGCTGCTGGCCCGCCGCGCCGACCGCACCCTGACCATACGTGCCGTCGCCGCGGCGACCATCGCGACGCTGGTCTCGCAGATCCGCGACGCATTGCAGCCCGCCGACGCCTCCCTGTGGCATACGGTCTTCGCAAAACCGCACACCGGCGGCGACTCGGGCCGTCCCCCGGTCATGATGGTGGAGGAACCCACCGTGGTCGTCACCGCGGCGATCGCCTCGCTGGTGTTCGTCGCCGGCGCGACGCTCATAGGGCTCCATATCCGTTCGCGCGCCCGATTGCGCACGGCGAACGCATTGGCCGACGCGGCCAAGAGCAAGGCCGCGACGTTGGCCAGCGACCTGAACAACCAGCAGCTCGCGGACGCGATCGCCGCCGAGGCGCATGACACGCTCGCCCATTCGCTCTCCCTGATGGCGTTGAACGCCGCCGCGCTCAAAGCGGAGGCGGAACGGCTCGGAGACTCCCCCGAGGCACGTTCGCTGGCCGCCAAGGCCGAGGACATCCGCCGTCAATCGGCCGGGGCGCTCGACGAGGCGCACGCGATCATCGACATGCTGCGCGACCCAGTACAGGCGTGGGAGCAGCTCGCTCCTTCGGACGATACGTCGTTGACCCGCGAATCGTTGGACGCGCTGATCGCCGACGTGCGCGGCTCCGGCACGACGCTCAACACGTGGATCGACATCCGGCAGCTGAGCGGTCTCGACGAGGCAATCGGCAAAGTGGCGTACCGCGCCATACAGGAGGGGCTGACGAACGCGCGCCGGCACGCTCCTGGCGCGCCGGCGTCGCTGGAGGCGTCGGCGGCGCCGCAGACCGGCGTGCACATCCATCTGAGCAATCCGATGCCGGAGCACGGCGGACGGGAACCGGGAGCGCAGGCCACGCACGGGGCCGGGCTGCCCGGGCTCGCCGCGCGCGTGGACGCCGTCGGCGGCCGGTGCTGGTACGGGGTGGATGACCGGCGGCTGTTCCATGTCGACGTGTGGCTGCCGTGGCGCGGCTAAGATGAACGGCGTGGACGAGCAGAGGAACGACGACGGGTGCGACCGCCCGATCCGGGTCAGCGTCATTGACGACGATCCGATGATCTGCCAGGCGATGCGGCTGATACTCCGCGACTATTCGCATGGCCGCATCGAGGTCGTCTCCACCTCCACCGACGGCGAGTCATGCGTGCTCAATGCCGCCGACGAGCATCCCGACGTGGTGCTTATGGACATCGCCATGCCCGGCGTGGACGGCATCGAGGCCACACGACGGCTGCGCGCCCTCTCCCCCGCCCCACACGTGCTGATCCTCACCTCGCTGAGCCCGTCCGGCACCGTGGAACGCGCCGTCGAGGCAGGCGCCGAAGGCTTCGTATCGAAGACCGACGCCCCCGACGACATCATCCGCCGTATCGTCGGCGTATGCGAAGGCGCACCCCAGTTCAACACCGCCAGCCAGCGGCAGCTCATCGCCGACCTGAACGGATCGCGCCCCCGTTCCCGCCGCGACGAGGCGCGCGCACTGCTCGACGCGCTGCCCGATCGCGAGCGCGAGGCGGTGCTGCTCGCCGCCGAGGGGCTCACGAACGCGCAGATCGCCTCGCGGATGTTCATCTCGGAGCGTACGGCGAAGGCTCACCTCTCCTCCGCCTCGGACAAGCTCGCCATGGGGCGCGTGCAGATGGCGCGACTGGTCGAGCGCGCGGACGTGCCGCCGCTGCTAGGCTGAATGGTAGCGAAGCGCCGCCGCGCCGGCGGCGCCGCACCATCGAAGGGAGCCCACATGGGAATCAGCGCCAAGGAACTGCCGTTGGGCGACGTGTTCACGCCGAACTACCGGCTGTCCATTCCCTCGTTCCAGCGCGCCTACATCTGGCAGCCGGAGAACATCATGCAGCTGGTCGACGACCTGCTCGAAGCGTGCAAGACACCGGGAACGCCGTATTTCCTCGGCTCGCTCATCCTCGTGCGAGAAGGCGGGACCCGCTATGAGGTGATCGACGGCCAGCAGCGTCTCGTGTCCCTGTCGATCGTCATCGCCGCCCTGCGCGACCTCGAACACGATCCGGAGTGGATGGGGCTGCTGGACAAGCTCATCGTCGACCCGGGCGACAAACTGCGCGGCATCGCCAACGAGCCAAGGCTCACGCTGCGCGAGAAGGACGCCGCGTTCTTCCGCGAGTACGTGCAGGAAGGCAATCTGGAGGCGCTGTTCGATCTGAGCGACGAGGATTGGACCACTGCGGCGCAGCGCAACATCACGCGCAACACGCGACGCGTCTACGATGCGCTGGCGGATCTGGGCGAGGAGGAGCGGCGCGCCTTCGCCTCGTACATGGTGAAGATGGTCACCCTGGTCATCGTCACCACCGACGACCTCGACGGCGCGCACCGCATCTTCGACGTGATGAACATGCGCGGACTGCCGCTGACCGCGTCCGACGTGTTCAAGGCGCGCGCCACCGCCGCGCTGCCTCCGGCCGAGATCGACGCCTATGCCGCACGCTGGGACGACATCATGGAGCCGCTCGGCGACGACCCGCAGTCCACCGAGGAGTTCTTCGAGACGCTGCACATGATCGTCACGCACCAGCATTCCACCGGCAAGCTCATCGAGGAGTTCCTCGCCGACGTACTGCAGCCGCACATCGAGGCGGGCACGGTGCCCGCGTTCATCGACGGCACGCTCGCCCCCTATGCGGCCGCATGGCAGATCATCGCCCATGCGCCGGAGACCGTCCTGCCCAACGAGGTGAAGGAGCGGCTCGAGGCCCTGAACGACTACCGCCACCACGAGTGGAAGGCGGTCGCCATGTGGGTGCTCGTCCACTCGTACCGCAAGCTCGGCTCGCCGGACGTCTCGCCGTTCGCGTCGCGCGCCGGCCGCGCCGCGCGTACGAAGACGACGGTCAGGGAGTTGGGCGGGCATGACGAGCAGCGCCTCATCGAGGTGCTGACGGCGCTGGAGCGCGTCACCGGCCTGGACACGCTCAACCGTGTGGACGCGTTCACACGCCGCGGGCACGCCACGGCCGCGATCCGCGACCTCGACAAGGGCTACCCGACGAATCTGGTGCGCGGACTGACCGTCCGGGCAAACGACCGTCTGAGCGCCCTGGTGCGTCTGCACGGCGAGATGCAGGGCGACGACGATCTGGTGCGTCTTCTGCTCATCCGCGCGAACGAGCAGAAGGCCGGTATGCGGCTGGCACGGCCACGCAAGCTCAGCGTGCTGACCATCATGCCGTTGGACATCGGACGGTCCGCCTCGTTCGCGCACTGGTCGCAGGACGACCACGACTATTGGATGTACCGTCTCGGCGACATGGCGCTCGCGCAGGGCACAGCAGACCAGCTCGACAAGATGAACGAGTACGCGCCTCGCCGCGAGCGGATGCTCATGCGCGCCGATTCGCGTCGGTTCCCGCTGACCGACGGGCTCAAGGACTTCAACGAGTGCACGCCCGCCATGCTCAGGCACCGTCAGGAGGAGACGATTCAACTGATCGCCGACTATTGGCGGATCCGCTACGACGAGAACCACACGGACCTGACGGCCCAGGGCGGCGAAGGCCTGGCGGAAACCGCGGCGGCGGCCAAACCGGCGCACGGCTCGCGCCGCGTGACCATCAGGCAGGTCGTCCAGGCCGGGCTGCTCATCCCCGGAGAGAAGCTCGTATGGGAGCGTCCGCGCAAGGGCGAACGCTGGTTCGCGACCGTCACCGAGGATGGGCGCTTCCGTCTCGACGACGGTTCGGAGCACTCCTCGCCCACCGCGGCGGCGAAGGCCGCGGCGGGCGGCAAGGCCAGCGGCGGCCTCGACGTGTGGAAGCGCACCTCGGACGGGCGCCGCCTGTCGGAGATCTGGAAGGAGTACCGCCTCAAGGCGCAGTAAGCATGCGCCGTCACCCTGCGGGACTGCGACGATCCTTTCATATATGTGTGATGCCCGTCCCTCCATCAGGAAGGACGGGCATCACAATATACGGCCATGGACCGTGCGTCGTCGTGCCGCGCGTTGCGCACGACGCGACGACGCCGTGCGGACTACTTGCGCATGAGGTTCCTCAGCACGTACTGGAGGATGCCGCCGTTGCGGTAGTAGTCGGCCTCGCCGGGCGTGTCGATGCGCACGACCGCGTCGAAGGAGACCGTCGTGCCGTCCGTCTTCGTGGCGGTGACATGCACGGTCTTCGGCGTTTCGCCGGCGTTGAGCCTCTCGATGCCGTCGATGTCGTACGTCTCGGTACCGTCGAGCCCCAGCGACGTGTACGATTCACCCTCCGGGAACTGCAGCGGCAGCACGCCCATGCCGATGAGGTTGGAACGGTGGATGCGCTCGAAGCTCTCGGTGATCACGGCCTTGACGCCCAGCATGAGCGTGCCCTTCGCGGCCCAGTCGCGCGAGGAGCCGGTGCCGTACTCCTTGCCGGCGAGCACCACGAGCGGCGTGCCGGCGGCCTTGTAGTTCAGGGACGCCTCGAAGATCGTGGACGGCTTGCCGGTGGTGAAGTCGTAGGTGAAGCCGCCGGGCGTGACCTCGTTGCCGGTGGAGGCGAGCAGCTGGTTGCGCAGGCGGATGTTGCCGAACGTGCCGCGCACCATGATCTCATGGTTGCCGCGGCGCGACCCGTAGGAGTTGAAGTTCTTCGGCTCCACGCCGCGTTCGGTCAGATACTTGCCGGCCGGGCTGGACGCCTTGAACGCGCCGGCCGGGGAGATGTGGTCGGTGGTGACCGAATCGCCGAGCAGCGCGAGCACGCGGGCGCCGTGGATGTCGGCGACCGGATCCGGTTCGGCGTTCATGCCGTCGAAGAAGGTCTGGCGGCGCACGTACGTGGACTTCGGATCCCAGGCGAACAGTTCGCCCTCCGGCACGTCGAGGCCCTTCCAGCGGCGGTCGCCCTCGAACACGGAGGCGTAGTCCTTGAGGAACATCTCGCGGCTCACCGTGCCGTTCACCACGGCGGCGACCTCCTCGTTGGTGGGCCAGATGTCCTTGAGGAACACATCGTTGCCGTCCTTGTCGACGCCCAGCGGCTGGGACTCGAAGTCGAAGTCCATCGTGCCGGCGAGCGCGTACGCGATGACGAGCGGCGGCGAGGCGAGGTAGTTCATCTTGACGTCCGGGCTGATACGGCCTTCGAAGTTGCGGTTGCCGGACAGGACCGCGGTGACGGTCATGTCGTTGGCGTTGATGGCCTCGCTGATCTCGGGCAGGAGCGGGCCGGAGTTGCCGATGCAGGTGGCGCAGCCGAAGCCGACGAGCTGGTAGCCGAGCGCGTCGAGGTCGTCCTGGAGGCCGGCGGCCTTGAGGTAGTCGGCGACGACCTGCGATCCGGGCGCGAGCGAAGTCTTCACCCACGGCTTGGGGGTGAGGCCCTTGGCGTGCGCGTTGCGGGCAATGAGACCGGCCGCGATCATGACGGACGGGTTGGAGGTGTTCGTGCAGGAGGTGATGGACGCGATGGCCACGTCGCCGTTGGCGAGTTCGAAGTCGCCGCGGAACGAGGTGGAGACGGGCACCGGCTCCTTGACGGTCTTCTCGGTCTCGTACTGGGGCAGCGTCTCCTCGAACGTGCGCTTCGCCTCGGCGAGCGTGATGCGGTCCTGCGGGCGCTTCGGGCCGGCGATGGACGGCACGACGTCGCCCAGGTCGAGCTCCATGTATTCGGAGTATTCCGGCTCGACGTAGTCGGGGTCCTTGGCGTCGCCCCACAGCTTGTTGGCTTTCGCGTACGCTTCGACGAGCGCGACCTGTTCCTCGGAGCGGCCGGTCAGGCGCAGGTAGTCGAGGGTGACGTCGTCGATGGGGAAGATGCCGCAGGTGGAGCCGAATTCGGGGCTCATGTTGCCGATGGTGGCGCGGTTGGCGAGCGGTACGGAGGCGATGCCCTCGCCGTAGAATTCGACGAACTTGCCGACGACGCCGTGCTTGCGGAGCATGTCGGTGATGGTGAGGACCACGTCGGTGGCGGTCACGCCCTCGGGGATCGAGCCGGTGAGCTTGAAGCCGACGACGCGCGGCACGAGCATGGAGATCGGCTGTCCGAGCATGGCGGCCTCGGCCTCGATGCCGCCGACGCCCCAGCCGAGCACGCCGAGGCCGTTTTCGGTGGTGGTGTGCGAGTCGGTGCCGACGCACGAGTCGAGGTAGGCGAGCTGGCGGCCGCGCTCCCCAGCCTTCGTCATGACGACTTTGGCGAGGTATTCGATGTTGACCTGGTGGATGATGCCGGTTCCCGGCGGCACGACGCGGAAGTTGCGGAACGCCTGCTGGCCCCAGCGCAGGAACTGGTAGCGTTCGCCGTTGCGCTGGTATTCGATGTCCATGTTGAGTTCGACGGCGTTGGCGAGCGCGTACTTGTCGATCTGCACGGAGTGGTCGATGACCATGTCGGACTGGACCTGCGGGTTGATGACCTCCGGGTCGCCGCCGAGCTGCTTGACGGCGTCTCGCATGGTGGCGAGGTCGACGATGCAGGGCACGCCGGTGAAGTCCTGCATGACGACGCGCGACGGTGTGAACTGGATCTCGTGGCTGGGCGCGGCGTTCGGGTCCCAGCCGAGCAGCGCCTTGACGTGCTCGTCGGTGATGTTGGCGCCGTCGATGTTGCGCACGAGGTTCTCGACGAGCACCTTGAGCGAGTAGGGCAGGTGATCGACGCCGTCGAGGTCGGCGATCGTGTAGTAGTCGTACTCCTTGCCGGCGGCGTGTAGCGTCGCCAGTTGGTCGTCACGTAGGGACATGCTTCCTCCGAATCATTGGACCGGCTTGTTGCCGCCGATTATCCACTCGGAATGGTACGGGAACGTAACTTTTTCTCTGGCGTGTCGGCTTGAAACGTGAGACAATGCGTCGCCCGTCGCGACGCTGCGCTCAATGCCGCGCCGGCCGCTCCGGTCGGCGCCGCAGATGCCGTTCGACGAATGTGCGCGTGACCCACGGCACGAGGAACAGGCATACGGCGAAGATCGCCGACGCGCCGGCGAGCGCGACGAGCGTGGGCGCGACCATCGCGCCGGTGGGCACGATGAGCGCGAAGAAGCGCGCCACGAACGGGATGAACATGCCGATGACGCCGGCGGATGCGAAGACGGCGACGAGCGCGCCGCGCCAGCCGTTGAGCGGCCGGGCGACGCGGGCGAGCACGAACACGCCCATGACGAACAGGATGATCGCCTCGGTGGCGCGCAGGGCGGCGAGGTCCGCGGCCGATCCGGTGATGTCCCAGCCCATGATGCCGGGCAGGCACCATGCGCATGCGAGCACGGACAGCGCGGTGGCCACGCCGCCGGGCAACGCGAAGCGGACGACGCGTGTGAGGAAGCCGGGGACGTAGCGGCGCGTGTTGGGCGCGAGCGCGAGGATGAACGCGGGCATGCCGATGGTGAGCGCGCCGATGTACGTGATGTGGCGCGGCAGGTACGGGTAGGGCATGCCCGTGAGCACGACGCCGAGGGAGATGAGCGCCGAATACACGGTCTTGACGAGGAACAGACCGGCGACGCGTTCCATGTTGGCCATGACCTGCCGGCCGCGCGCCACCACGTCGGGCAGATGGGAGAACTTCGAGTCGACGAGCACGACCTGCGCGACGGCTTTGGTGGCGGGCGCCGCGTTGCCCATCGCGATGCCGAGGTCGGCCTCCTTCAATGCGAGCGCGTCGTTGACGCCGTCGCCGGTCATCGCGACCGTGTAGCCGCGTGCGTGCAGCGCGTCGACGATGAGCTTCTTCTGGTCGGGCAGGACGCGGCCGACGACGTCCACGTCCTCGAGCATGCGTCCGAGCGCGTTCACGTCGTCGGGCAGGTCGCGAGCGTCGACGCAGTTCAGTTCGCGGTCGCCGGCGAGCCGGACTTTGCGCGCGATCGCGCCGACGGTGGTGGGATTGTCGCCGGAGATGACGCGGCATCGCACGCCCTGCTCACGGAACCATGCGAGCGTCGAGGCCGCGTCGGAACGAATGTTCTCGGAGCACAGGACGAGCGCGACGGGACGCGCGGACGGGTCGGGCGCGAGCTCCGTTTCGCCGTCGCCGCGCGGCGCACGCGCGATGAGGAGCACGCGCGCGCCGTCGCCGGCGTACTCGCCGACTTGGTCCAGCAACGCCGTGTGATCGCCTTCGATCGCGGACAGGAGTACCTCGGGCGCGCCGAGATACCAGGTTTCGCCGTTGGCGCGCCTCTCGCCGGCGCCGGTTGCGCCGCCGTACGTGATGGCGCTCCACTTGCGCGCGGAGGAGAACGGCGTGCGTTCCTCGACGGCGCCGGGGCCGTAGCCGTGCGCGCCGAGACCGGCGAGCACGGCCCGGCCCGTGCCGTTCGGCTGCTCCTCGTCCGCGAGATCGTACAACGCCTGTTCCACACGACGCCGCATGCCCGCGTCGGCGGTGTGCGGATCACCGTCCGCCGCGTCGTCGACGATGACGACGCGGTCGAACGCGATGCCGCCGTCGGTGATCGTGCCGGTCTTGTCGAGGTTGAGACAGTCGACGCGTGCGAGCGTCTCCACCGATTCGAGCTCCTGGACGAGGGTCTCGTGGCGTGCGAGTCGCATCGCGGCGACGGCGAAGTTGAGCGACGTGAGCAGCACGAGTCCTTCCGGAATCATGCCGACGACGCCGGCGACGGCGGAGACGACGGCCTGTCGCCACGCGCCGGTGGCGAGCGCCGCATCCCAGCCGCCGACCGTGCGGATCTGGGAGAGGATGAGCAGCACGCAGAGGGGCACGACGAGGAACGTCATGAACTTGAGGATCGTGTTGATGCCCCGGCTCAGGTCGGACACGGTCTTCGTGTACACCTTCGCCTTCGCGGTGAGCGACGCCGCATAGGAGTGCGCGCCGACCGCGGTGACGCGCGCCAGCGCGAGCCCCGAGACGGCGGTGGAACCGGAGTACACGTCGTCGCCCGGCTGCTTGCGTACGGTGCGCGATTCGCCGGTAAGCATCGACTCGTCGGTCTCCAAGCCCCATGATGCGACGATTTCGGCGTCGGCGGGCACCTGTTCGCCGGCACGCACCCACAGCAGGTCGTCCATGACGATGCCGTCGTGCGGCACGGTCACGTCATGGCCGTCGCGATGCACGAGATAGTCGGCGGCGACGAGGATGGACAGACGGTCGAGCGTGCGTTTCGCCTTGAGCTCGGTGACGATGCCGATGCCCGTGTTGATGATGATGACGAAACCGAAGACCGCGTCACGCCATGACCCGGTGGCGAGCACGAGCAGCATGGCCGCGAGGATGATGCCGTTGAACAGGGTGAACACGTTCGCGCGCACGATGTCCTTCACCGACCGGGACGTGGAGGTCCTCACCTTGTTGGAGGCTCCGGCCTCCACGCGGGCCCGCACTTCTTCCGCGGTGAGACCGGCCTGCGATACCGCCGGCATGTGCGGGACGGGGGTGCCGGACTCGGAGGCCGGGCCGCTCCGGGAGACGGGAGAATCCACCGGCTGTCCGGCTGCGGATGAGGTCGTGTCTGCGGTTGCGCTCATGCCACTACCCTACCGCGTCGCTTCACCCCTCATGCCGCAAACGTCTGCGTCACGCCAAGCCCTGCACGACAACGAAGCGCTACGCGGCGCGCCGGGTCTTATCGGACGGTGGTGACGGTGATCTCGCGATCGTGGGGCAGGTCGTTGAGGACGGTCATGGCAGCGTCGTCGATGGGCGTCGCTTCGGCGTCGCGGTCGTTGAGCACAAGCGTCGCGGCGTACAGGGTCTCGTCGTCGGGCGCATGCACCGGATCGAGCAGCGCGACCGGAATCCCCGCCTCACGGGCGTCGCGCAGCGCATCGTCCCAGCCCTGCACGTCCGTGGAGACGTCGAGGTCGCTGATGACGACGAGACTCACGACGCGCGAGACCATGTCACGCACGCCCTGCTGGCCGCGCGCGGCGGCACCCGCCTCGCCGCCGTCCTTCACGGAACGGTACACGGTCTCGATGCTGGCGTCGGCGAGCGCGTCGAGCACCGCGGAGTCCGCGGTCGCCTGCACGGAACCGACGAGACCGATCAGCGCGTCGTCGCGCACCGTGCCGACGTGCTCGACCGGCGACGGCTCACGCCCCTGCGTGTCGCCGACGGCCGTGCCGCGCGGCGCGCATGCGGCCGAAGCGGCCAGCATGACGGCGCAGACGGTGGCGGCGCCGGCGCGCGTGAACGTGACGAGCCGTCGCATGCGGCCCGTCACGTTCACGCCGCCTCCGCGGTGCGGCGGAACAGGGCGACCGTCTCGACGTGATGGGTCATCGGGTAGATGTCGTAGGCGCGCACGTCGGCCAGCTCGTAGCCGAGGCCGCGCAATGTGCCCGTGTCGCGCGCGAGCGACGCGGGATCGCACGCGATGTAGATGACGGAGCGTGCGCCGGATTCGGCCATCTGACGGCAGACCTTCGCACGGGCGCCGGCGCGCGGCGGGTCGAGGACGATAAGGTCGGGACGCGCGAGGTCGGCCGGCACGTTGGCGAGCGTGCGCGCGACGTCGCCGCAGCGCACGTCCACTTCGGACAATCCCATGCGACGCAGGTTGCGCTGCTGGCTTTTGACCGCGTCACGGCCGCCTTCGACGCTGAACATGCGCGTGCGCTGCGCGAGCAGCGTCGCCAACGGCAGCGTGAACAGGCCGGAACCGGAGTAGAGGTCCCAAGCGACGGTGTTGGAACGGCCGTCGAGCTCGCGGCGTGCCAGTTCGATGACGTGGTTCGCCAAGGCGACCGGCGCTTCGCGGTGCACCTGCCAGAAGCCGTTCGCGTCCACCTCATAGGTGAAGTCGCGTCCGGCGACGGTGACCTGCTCGTTGAGCGTGCGCACGCCGGCGGTGAGCTTGCCGTCGACGAGAACCGCATGGTTGCCGCGGATGGCGACGCCGCGCGGCTCCGGGACGGACAGGCGGATCTGCGCGCCCGGCGTGAAGCCGCCGTCCCACAGGCGCTGTTCGTCGGCGACGGCGAGGAGCGCCTTCGTGGCGAGCGGCATCGTGTCGAGGGGCACACGCACATGGGTGCCGCGGCGGCGCATCGACGGGCGCCCCTCCTCGTCGGCGATCATCTCGATGCGGGTGCGCCAGTGCAGACCTCCCAACGCCTCGTCGCCTTCGGCGCGTTCGACGGGGACCTCCACGTCGACGTGCCCGAGACGGCGCATCTGTTCGGCCACGGACTCGGCCTTCCACCGTAGCTGGCCGGGCAGGGAGACGTGCACGAGGTCGGCGCCGCCGACGCCGCCGCCCATGGCAAGCGGGCCCGCGAGCGGCCACGCGGGGTCGACGCGATCGGCGCTCGCCTCGATGACCTCGGTGACCTCGCCGGTCCAGAACCGGTCGTCGCGGTCATGCGGCTCGTCGAGCGTGACGCGCGCGAGTTCGCCGGGCAGGGCGAAGCGGACGAAGACGACGCGCCCGTCGATATGGGCGACGCAGCGGCCCTGGTCGGCGTAGCGTTCAATGCGGACTTCGGCTTCCATGGATTCCTTTTCGGTTCGATGGGACGGATGGGGACGGTGGTCGTCGTGCGGTGCACGGCGGATGTCAGGAGCGGCCGTCCGATGCGGCTGCGTCCGGCGAGTCGTCCGTCGCTGCCTTCGCCGCCGCGGCTGCCTTGTGCCGGTGCAGAGGCGTGGCGATGACGAGATAGCTCACCCAGATGGCCAACGCCCAGAACGGGATGCCCATGAGCAGACGCGTCACGCCGAGCGCGGCCACATGGTCGGTCAGGTACAGCGGCACCTGCACGACGAGACGCAACGCGAACAGCCCGAGCCACAGGCCGGTGATGATCGTATAGGCGCGCTTCAACGGCTTGTCGTCCATCCAACCGTGGAACCAGGTCTTGAAACGCTCGGTGGGCATCTGGCGGATGAACTCGATGACGAGTCCGAGGCCGGGCACGCGCACCGCGAGCGAGATGGCGAGCAGCACCGCGTACACGGCGTTCGTGATGAAGCCCATCATGTAGTAGTTGCGCGCCTCATGGCTCTTCCACGCCCACACCAGGCAGATGCCCACGGCGATCAGGCCGCTCAGCGCGCCCATGACGGACTGCCGCTGCACGAGGCGCGCGAGAACCTGGACGACGGCCAGCGCCGCCGATACGGCGATGGTGAGGTTCAAGTCGCTCGTCGCGATGAACAGCACGACGAACACCACGCCGGGCAGCATCGACTCGACGACGCCCCTCGGGCCGCCGATCGCCTCGATGACGGAGAAGTCCGCATCGTCGCCGCCGGCCTGGGCGAGCGCGCCGAGGCCGGTGCGTTTCCTCTCGTTGCGTTGATCGGCCAATTCAGCGGACTTCGGAGAACATGGGGCCGCGCGAGAGCGTGGTCTTGACTTCGGTCTGCTGGTCCTGGCTCAGCGGGCCTTCCGGGCGGGTCGGCACGTCCTTGAGATGCTCCTTGCCTTCCGGCTGCTCCTCGCCTTCGGCGGCGGCCTTCGCGGCCTTGCGCTCGGCCGGACCGACCGGCGGGTGCATGGGGATGAGGTCGCGAGGCGCCAGCGGTTCGTCGCCGCGTTCGACGACGATGCCGGCGAAGAAGCCGTTGAGCGCCTTGGTCTCCTCGGCGTCCGGGTCGACGGCGGCCACGCCGGAGAAGATGCCGCGCAGCATCCAACGCGGGCCGTCCACGCCGATGATGCGCGTGGTGACGGTCTTGCCGCCCTTGATCTCGACGGGCAGCTTGATCTCGGTGCCGAACACGCCGTCGACGGCGGTGGCCTTCTTGTTGGCGGCGAGGAAGTCCTCACGCCAGTCCTCCCACAGGCCGAGCGTCTTCGGCGCGGCGTACGCCTCGATCTCCAGGCTGGAGTTCTTGTACGTGATCGTGGAACCGAGGATGGCGCGCGTGGCGCGGTTCGCCTTGATGCGCAGCTCGATGTGCTGCATGAACGGCAGGTAGTAGGCGCCCAGATCGAGGTAGTCGTCGTAGTCGGGCACGTCCTCGTCGTTCACATCCCACGGGCCGCGCTCCTCGCCGCGCCCCTCGTATGCATCGCTCGCCTCGGGCAGGGCCGCCGCGGCGGTCTTCTCGGCGGACTCGCTGTCCGCCTTGGCGGCGGCGTTGGCGGCCTTGGCGGCCTTCACGTCCTCGTCCTCGACGGGCTTGGCATCCGCCTGATCCTTCTTCCTGCCGAATCCGAACAATCCCATGGTTCCTCATTTCTGATGCTACGGTTGCAACCCTGTCAAGACTAACACCTAATCCCGCGACCGGAAGGCCGCCGACCGCTCACACGTCGTAGCGGATGGTCAGCGGCGCGTGGTCGGACCATCGCGCCTCGTAGGTCGGCGCCTTGTCGATGACGAAGCCGCGCGCCGTCTCGGCGAGCTCCGGCGTGGCGAACTGGTAGTCGATGCGCCAGCCGACGTTGTTGTCGAAGGCGCGGCCGCGCTGGCTCCACCACGTGTACGGTCCCTGGATGTCGCCGGCGAGGTCGCGCATCACGTCGACGAACTCGTACTCCCCCAGCCAGCGGTCCACGTAGGCGCGCTCTTCGGGCAGGAATCCGGCATGCTTGACGTTGCCCTTCGCGTTCTTGATGTCGAGCGGCGTGTGCGCGATGTTGAAGTCGCCGCACAGCACCGCCTGACGCCCGCCGTGCGCGGCCTCGTCACGCAGCTCGCCCATGCGCGTGAGCATCGCGTCGAGGAACCGGTACTTCTGCGCCATCTTCGTCTCGTCGTCCGCGTTGCCGGCATGCACGTACACGCACACGACGGTGAGCGTGTAGCCCTGCGGGGTCCTCACATCAGTCTCGATCCAACGGCCGGAGTCGACGTCCTCGTCGAGCCCCGGCAGACCGTGGCGCACGTCCGTGGTTTCAAGATCCGTGAGCAGACCCACGCCGGCGCGCCCCTTGACGCGGCACACCTCGTTGACGCGCGTGAGCGAGGCCGGCGCCTCGACGCGGCCCGCTTCGGCGTAGTCGGCGGCGAACCCGTCGAAGATGGCGTCGACGTCCGGCTGCGGGGCGCGCACCTCCTGCATGCACCACACGTCGGGCGTGTTCGCACGGGCCCACGCGTCGACGCCTTTGCGCATGGCCGCGCGGATGCCGTTCATATTCGATGTCGTGATGGAGATCATGCGGTTCACTATACGCCACCGGATGCGCGACGGATGCCGCCCGATACGGACGAGGCGGTCGATACGGAAGAGGCCCCTTCCGTGCGGACACGGAAGGGGCCTCGATGACGCGGAATGGACGGCGCGCATGCGCCGAGCCGTGCGTCAGTCCAGTCCGAGCTTGAGCTTGCCGCCCGGAATCGCGTCGAGCAGGTCGCGGGTGTACTGCATCTTCGGGTGGTTGAACACCTCGTCGGTGGTGGCGTGCTCGACGAGCCTGCCGTGCTGCATCACCACGACCTCGTCGGCGATCTGACGCACGACGGCCAGATCGTGGGTGATGAACAGGTAGCTCAGGCCCTTTTCGGCCTGCAGGTCGTTGAGCAGGCGCAGCACCTGGTCCTGCACGAGCACGTCGAGGGCGGAGACCGCCTCGTCGCACACGATGACGTCGGGGTTGAGGGCCATGGCGCGCGCGATGGCGATGCGCTGGCGCTGACCGCCGGACAGCTCGTTCGGGTAGCGGGTCATCACGGATTCGGGCAGTTCGACCATGTCGAGCAGCTCGCGCACGCGCTTGGCGCGGCTCACCTTGTCGCCGATGCCGTGGATGCGCAGCGGCTCCTCGATGGACCGGTAGATCGAGTACATCGGGTCGAGCGAGCCGTACGGGTTCTGGAAGACCGGCTGCACGTGGCGGCGGAACTCAAGCAGCTTCGCGCCCTTGAAGGAGGCGATGTCCTCGCCCTCGTAGAACGCCTTGCCGGAGGTCGGTTCGAGCAGCTTCAGCACCATGTTCGCCACGGTGGACTTGCCGGAGCCGGATTCGCCGACGATGGCCAGCGTGGAGCCGCGCTTGACGGAGAAGGACACGTCGTCGACGGCCTTGAACATCTCCTTCTTGCGCGGGAGCTTGAACTCCTTGGTCAGGTGGTCGACGACGATGACGTTCTCGCTCTTGGCGAGCTTGTCCTCGCCGACGACGTGGTGCTCGAGCAGGGCGTCCGTGTCCTCGCCGCGCTTGCGTGCGGAGATGATGCGCTGCGAGGCGAGCGACGGGGCCGCCGCGACCAGACGCTTCGTGTACGGATGCTGCGGGTGCTGGAGCACTTCGAGCGACGGGCCGGATTCGACGACCTGGCCCTTGTACATCACGACGATGTGCTGGGCGCGCTCGGCGGCGAGCCCCAGATCGTGGGTGATGAACAGCACGGCGGTGCCGAGCGAGTCGGTGAGCTGATGCAGGTGGTCGAGGATCTTCTTCTGCACGGTCACGTCGAGCGCGGAGGTCGGCTCGTCGGCGATGAGCAGATCGGGACGGCACGCCAGACCGATGGCGATGAGCGCGCGCTGGCGCATGCCGCCGGAGAACTCGTGCGGGTACTGGCGGGCGCGCGTGGCGGCGTCGGGCAGACCGGCCTCGGAAAGCAGGCCGGCGATGCGGTCCTCCATCGTGGAGCCGGTGACGTGCTTCTTGGCGATGGCCCACGCCTTGTCGTCGCCCACGCCGGCCTTGATGAGGTCGTCGGCGACACGCCAGCGGGTCTCGGAGCCTGGCACCCACTCGTCCTTGAAGTACTCCATCGACTTGGCCGCCTGTTCGTCGCCCACGCCGGCCTCGGCCAGCGCGGCCTTGGCGGCGTCGAGCAGCGCGGGCAGTTCGGCGGAGCCGATGAAGGTCTCGTCGTCGTTGCCCTTGAGCTCGACGTCGGCCTCCTCGTCGGCCAGGGCGCGCGCGAGGGCGGAGCGCTTCTCGTGCGCCACGTCCATGTTGTTGGCGGTGAGCGCCTCCTTGACCTGCGTGCCGATGCGGTACACGGGGTTCAGGTTGCTCATCGGGTCCTGCGGCACGAGACCCATCTTGTCGCCGCGGAGCTTGTCGAAGTCCTTCGGCTTGAGGCCCGTGAGCTCCTGGCCTTCGAGCTTGATGGAGCCGCCGACCACGTGGCCGGTGCCGGGAAGCAGGCCGAGCACGGCCATGGCGGACGTGGACTTGCCGGAGCCGGATTCGCCCACGATCGCCACCCACTGGCCGGGGTAGACGGAGAAGGAGGCGTTGCGCACCGCATGCACGGCGCGCTTGTCGTCGGTGGTGAAGTCGATGGCGAGATTCTTGACCTCGAGCAGCGGGCCGTGGTCCTTCTGCATCTGCACGATCTTGGCGTCGTTGGTGTTTTCCATAAGTCTTCCTACCTCACTCTCAGGCCGTGCGGCTCTTCGGATCGAGGGCGTCCTTGACGGCGTCGCCCATCATGATGAAGCTCAGCACGGTGATGGCCAGCGCCATGGACGGGTAGAACAGCACCATCGGGTTGGTCATCAGGTTGACCTGCGCCTGGGAGATGTCGCCGCCCCAGCTCACCGTCGTGGTCGGCAGGCCGACGCCGAGGAAGCTCAGCGTCGCCTCGGAGACGATGAACGAACCGAGTGACGTGGTGCCGATGACGATGATCGGCGCCAGGGCGTTCGGGATGATGTGGCTGAACAGGTTGCGCATCGGCGTGGAGCCGAGCGCGGTGGAGGCGGTGTTGAACTCGAGGTTCTTGGCCTCCAGCACCGAGCCTCGCGCGATGCGGGCGGTGGACACCCAGCCGAACAGGGCGAGCACGAGCACGACCTTCCAGATGGAGCCGGAGGTGCGGAACATCTGCAGGACGACGATGGCGCCCAGCAGGAACGGGATCGAGTAGAAGATGTCGATGATGCGGCTGAGCAGCGCGTCGACCCAACCGCCGCAGAAGCCGGCGACGGCGCCGATCAGCGTGCCGATGATGACGACGATGATCGTGGTCAGCAGGCCCACGGACAGCGAGGTCCTCGTGCCGTAGACGGTGCGGGCGAACACGTCGCAGCCCTGGAAGTCGTAGCCGAACGGGTGGCCCGCCTCGGAAGGCTCGAGCGAGTTGTCGAGGTTGCAGTAGTTCGGGTCCACCTTGGTGAACACGCCCGGGAACAGCGCCACGAAGACGATGAACACGATGAGCAGTCCGGAGACGATGAACAGCGGGTTCTTGCGCAGCGTGCGCCACGCGTCGGACCACATGCTGGCGGCGGGCGCGGACTCGTCCACCTTGTCGACGTCCTGCAGCGGGGTCTCCTCGATGGGGGCGACGTAGCGCTCCTGGCCGGGCAACGTCTCGTATGCGGCGGAGGTCTTGGTTTCGTCGGTCATAATCTCGTTCCTCCTTGGCTCACTCGTAGCGGATGCGCGGGTCGAGCGCCGCGTACAGCATGTCGACGATGAGGTTGCAGATCACGAACACGAGCAGCAGCAACGTGACGATGGAGACCACGAGGTTGCCTTCGCCCTTGAGGATGCTCTGGTAGGTGAGGAAGCCGACGCCGTGGATGTTGAAGATCTGCTCGGTGATCATGGCGCCGCCCATGAGGGCGCCGAGATCCTGGCCGAGGTACGTGACGACGGGGATCAGCGAGTTGCGCAGCACGTGGCGCACCATGACCGATCCGTTGGACATGCCCTTGGCGCGCGCGGTGCGCACGTAGTCCTCGGCGATGTTGGAGGACACTTCGGAACGGGTCAGTCGGATGATGTACGCCATGGAGACCGAGCCCAGCACCATCGCGGGGAACAGCAGCTCGGTGAAGGTCGGGTTCGCGCTGGCCGTCACCGGGATGAGGCTCCACTGCACGCCGAGGAAGTACTGGCCGGCGAAGCCGGTGACGAACGTCGGCACGGAGATGAGCAGCAGGGAGACGATGAGGATCACCGAGTCGTACCACTTGCCCTTCTTGAGGCCGGAGATGATGCCGAACACCACGCCGAAGATCGCCTCGAAGCAGAACGCCATGACCGCCAGCTTGATGGTGACGGGGAACGCGCGGCCGATCTCGTCGATGACCGGCTGGCCCGCGAACGTGTTGCCGAAGTCCAGGGTGAACGCGTTCCTGAGGAACAGCAGGTACTGGATGATGAACGGCTTGTCGAGGTTGTATTCGGCGCGGATCTGGGCGGCGACCGCTTCATTGACCGGCTTGTCACCGAACATCGCCTTGACCGGATCGCCCGGCAGCGCGAAGACGAGAGCATAGACCAGCAGCGTCGCACCGAGAACCACGGGAATCATCTGCAGGATACGTCGCAGAAGATATTTGCCCATCGGTTTCTCCTTGTGTCACGGACCTGCCTGCGTCGGCTCGGACGCCCCCTGCGGGTGCGGATAGCCGTCTCGGCCGGTCGTTGAGTACCCCGTTAGTTTACCCCACGTACAGACACGATTGTTTCACAGCAGTGAATCCCGGCTGGGAACCGTCCGCAACGACACGGCATCACCCTCCT
The DNA here is from genome assembly GCF_001417815.1 of Bifidobacterium aesculapii. Lineage (GTDB taxonomy): Bacteria > Actinomycetota > Actinomycetes > Actinomycetales > Bifidobacteriaceae > Bifidobacterium > Bifidobacterium aesculapii. Next base: position 134,988 of record NZ_BCFK01000003.1, on the reverse strand, counting down.
CCGAAGGCCGATTCCGTTGCGTGAATACGGCAAGGGGGATGGAATCCGAACGGATTCCATCCCCCTTTTGCCGGGTTTCGCCGGGAGGGCGATTCAGGCGGGCGTTACGCTCACTTGGTCAGCTCCTCGTAGACCGGCAGGTTCTGCCAGTTCATCTCGAAGCCCTTGACGTTGGTGCTCGCGACGCCGTCGGCGTTGGAGTAGTACAGCGGGATGGCCGGCAGATCGTTGAGCAGGATCTCCTGGGACTGCTGGTAGATCTTGTTGGCGGCATCCGTGGAGGTGGCGGCGTAGGCCTCGTCCATCAGCTTGTCGAACTCGGCGTTCTTGTAGTCGCCGTCGTTGGAGCCGTTGCCGTCTGCGGCGGCGGAGGCGTACAGCTGGAACAGGTAGTTCTCCGGGGACGGGTAGTCCGGCTGCCAGCCGGTGCGGAAGGCGCCCTTGATCTGACGGTTGGTGACCGCGTCACGGAACTCCTGGAAGGTCGGCATCGGGTTGGTGGCGACGTCGATGCCCAGGTTGTTCTTCAGCTGGTTGACGATGGCGTCGTAGATCGGCTTGGCGCCGCCGTCGGCGTTGTAGGCGAAGGTGAGCTGGCCGTCGTACTTGGAGATGGCGTCGGCCTTGGCCCACAGCTCCTTGGCCTTGGAGGCGTTGAACTTGAGGTTGTCGGAGCCCTTGATGGAGTCGGAGTAGCCCGGGGTGAGCGGGGAGGTGAACTCGGTGGCCGGGGTGGCGATGCCGCCGAGGACCTTGTCCGTCAGCTGCTCGCGGTTGATGGCCATGGAGATGGCCTGGCGGCGCAGCTGGCCTTCCTCGGTGTTGGTCTGGAAGTGCTCGAGGTTGGACGGGATGGTGAAGGTCTGGGAGACGGAGCCGGCCTTGTTGTAGGCCTGGACCTTCGGATCCTTCTGGAAGGTCTTGGTGGCGGAGGCCGGGACGGACTCCATCACGTCGAGGTTGCCGGCCTGGATGTCGGCGTAGGCGGCCTTGTCGTCGGTGTAGACCTTGAAGGTCACGCCGTCGTTCTTCGCCACGTCATTGCCCTTGTAGTCGGGGTTCTTGACGAGCTGGATCTCCTTGTTGTGGTCCCAGGACTTGAACTTGTACGGGCCGTTGCCGACCGGGGCCTCGCCGAAGGCCTTCGGGTCCTTGTAGAAGGATTCGGGCAGCGGGGCGAACGCGAGGTAGCCGACCTTGATCGGGAAGGTGGCGTCCGGCTGGGACATGGCCACGGTGAAGGTGTGGTCGTCCACGACCTTGAGGCCGGAGAGCTGCTCGGTGCCCTTCAGGGAGTCGGCGTTCTGCAGGTCGTCGTAGCCCTTGATGGTGGAGAAGAAGGAGGTGCCCTTCTGTGCGTTCTTGGCGTTGGCGGTGTAGCTCCAGGCCTTGGTGAAGGATTCGGCGGTCACCGGGGTGCCGTCGGTGAACTTCCAGCCGTCCTTGAGCTTGATGGTGTACTGGGTGGCGTCGTCGTTCGGCTCGATGGACTCGGCGACCTCGTTGGAGGCGTTGCCCTTGGCGTCGAAGGAGACGAGGCGGGCGAACAGCAGGTCGCCCGGCTTGCCGCCGCCGGTCTCGTTGGTGTTGCCCGGAATGAGCGGGTTCTGCGGCTCGGAGTTGTATGCGGTGATGATGTTGCTGCCGGAAGTGGCCGCAGAGCTGTCGTTGCTGCTCGAACCGCAGCCCGCCAGCATGGTCGCGGCGGCGCACACGGCCGCGGCGATCGCGAAGGCTTTCTTCTTCATATGGTTTCTCCTGTTTCATCCGGACGCGGGGGTTCCGCATCCTGCCTAGCGAAGGGGGCCGACGGCCTGTGGCCAGCCGACCCCCTTGCTGAACTCGACCCATTGTGCCGCAGATTCAAGACGACGTGTTACCGAATTGCAAATGTTCCGTGAACACCGCTGCGGGAAAGCCGTGGGAATTCCACCGCTTTCGGCGCACGTCGCATGTTCCTCCCGCCCGTCTCACAGTACGGACGTATACGGGGCACCGCCGGCCGCCTGCGCCGGAGCGCACCGCCTCAGGCGCGCGGGAACGCCTGCGCGTACCGGGCCTTGAGCTGTTCGATGGAGACGTGCGTGTAGCGCTGCGTGGTCCTGAGCGAGGAATGGCCGAGCATCTCCTGCACCTCACGCAGGTCCGCTCCCCCGTCGAGCAGGTGCGTCGCTGCGGAGTGGCGCAGCGCGTGCGGCGAGATGTCCGGCACGCCGGCGGCCGCGGCCGCCTCGTGCACGGTCTTCCTTGCGACGCGCTGGTCGAGCCTGCCGCCGCGCAAGCCGAGGAACAGCGCTCCCGCCGCGTCGCCATGCGCGGACGCCGCCGCGCCCCCGCCGCGCCCGTTACGCCCATCGCGAACAGCGCGGGCGCCGCGCGCCGCGGCCAGCACGGGGCGGCCCCGCCCGATCCATGATTCCAGCGCACGCGCCGCCGGAAGCCCGAACGGCACGACACGTTGTTTGTTCCCCTTGCCGGTGACCCTCACGGTGCGGTTGGAGAAATCCACGTCGCGCACGTCGAGCCCCACGAGTTCCGCGACGCGGATGCCGGTGGCGTACAGCAGCTCCAATATCGCGGCGTCGCGCAGACGCACCGCCTGCGCGGTCCGGTCTTCGCCGCGGCGCGGCATGCCCGCTCCGGCTCCTTCCCCGCCGACCGCCGATCCGCCGGATGACGCCCGCCGGTCGACCGTGTCCATGAGCCGTTCCGCCTGCGCCTCGGTGAGCACGGCGGGCAGGGTGTCCGGAATCTTCGGCGTCATCAGCGCGGCCGCGGGGTCGACGGCCGTCACGCCGTGCTCCTGCGCCCACGCGAAGAACCCCCGCACGGCGACGGTCATGCGCGCCATGCTGGAGCGCGCGTGGGAACGGGATTCGGCGGCCATCCATGCGCGCAGGTCGTCGACCGTCGTCTCGCGCAGGTCTTCCACCCCCATGGCCTCCAACGTGCGCAGGCATCCGGCGACGTCCGCGCCGTACGCCCTGAGCGTGTTCGCGCCCAGTCCCCGGTTCGCCTTGAGATACCCGAGGAACGCCCGCAATTGGTCATCGAAGCGCATACCGTTCCTTTCGCCAGCACCGTCTTCGGATAGACTATAACCGTTTTCACTTCATGTCGGACGGGGGCATCATGGCACGGCATTCCGCCAAATCGGTCGCACGGATGGAACGCTTCGGAAACACTGGGGGAACGATGGCGGGGCGCGCGGGCACCGACCCGGGGACGGCGGGCGACGCGGTCGTGGCGCGTGCGATCGATCTGACGAAGACGTACGGCGACGCCGACGCGCGGGTGACGGCGCTCGACCATGTCGACGTCGATTTCGCCCGTGGCGAGATGACCGCGATCATGGGACCCTCCGGCTCCGGCAAGTCGACGCTCATGCACTGCATGGCCGGACTCGACGCCCCCACCTCCGGCCGGGTCGTCGTCGAGGGGCTGGAGGTCTCCTCGATGAGCCAGCGCCAGCTGACGAAGCTGCGCCGCGACCAGATCGGCTTCATCTTCCAGTCGTTCAATCTGGTGCCCACGCTCACCGCGGAGGAGAACATCCTCCTGCCGCTGCAGATCGCGAAACGCCCCATCGACCGCGCGTGGTTCGACAAGGTCGTCGACGTGGTGGGGCTGCGGCCGCGCCTGAAGCACCGTCCGAGCCAGCTGTCCGGCGGGCAGCAGCAGCGCGTCGCCTGCGCGCGCGCCATCATGGCGCGGCCCTCGGTGATCTTCGCTGACGAGCCGACCGGCAACCTCGACTCGCGCTCCAGCCGCGAGGTGCTCGGGTTCCTCAAGGATTCGGTGCATGACTACGGCCAGACCATCGTCATGGTCACGCACGACCCACGCGCCGCCTCGTATGCGGACCGCGTGCTCGTGCTCGCCGACGGGCGCATCATCCGCGACCTGAAGCACCCCACCTATGATCGGATCCTCGCCGAATTCGCCACCGAGGGCGACGCGGGGGACGCCGCGGGCACGAAGGCGCGGGCCGACGCATGATCCGCATCGGCCTGCGCGACGCCCGCGCGCACTTCCCCCGCTTCATCATGTCGATCATCGCCATCGCGCTCGGCGTGTCGTTCGTGGTCGGCTCGTTCTGCTTCCGCGCGATGATGAACGACCAGGTCGACCAGATGCTCGGCTCGAACACCGACCACGACGTATACGTGCGCGGTTCCACGGAACGCGAGGACGACGCGGATGCGGCCGCGTCCTCCGGCTCCGACGGCTCCTCCTCGATGAAGACGTACAACGACATCGACGTCTCACTCGCCACGACGATCGCCAAGGTGAGGGGCGTGAAGACCGCCGAGGTCACGTATTCGGTCAGCGGCGCGCTCGTGCTCGTCGCCAAGGACGGCAACGCGGTCTCCACGATAGGATCGCCGACGATGGGCATCGGATTGGAGAACGGCACCTGGCGTTCCGCGCACCTGACCGAGGGGCGATGGGCGCGGGACCGCCACGAAGTGGCCCTGCACGCCTTCGCCGCCGAGACCGCCGGTCTCAAGGTCGGAGACACCACGAAACTCGTCTACCCGAGCGGGCCGGAGGACGTGAAGGTCGTCGGCGTATTCGACACGGACGTCTCCCAGGCGGGCGCCATCATCATCGGACTGGCGCCGAACGTCGCGAAGGAGCTCGAGGAGGAGCAGAGCGGAGAGATCGGCGTCACCCGGTACATCGGCGTCTATGGCTCGGCGAACGGCGGCGCTCCGCTATCGGCCGAGCAGCAGCGCGAACTCGCCGATCGGGTGGAACGCGCGCTGCCAAGCGGCTCGAAGGCCCATGCGATCACCGGCGACCAGCTGCGCGACGAATATTCGCAGTCCCTCAAGGACCAACTCGGGTTCATCCAACCGCTGATTCTCATCTTCGCGGTGATCGCGCTGTTCGTCGGCTCGTTCATCATCGCGAACACGTTCTCGATGATCGTGCGTGAATCGATGCGCGGCTACGCGCTGCTGCGCTCGGTGGGCGCCTCCCCCTTCCAGGTCTTCTCGACGGTCATCGTGCAGGCGCTGCTGCTCGGCCTGGTCGGCTCGGGCGCGGGCATCGCGCTCGGCTGGGGCATGGTCAGGCTCATCGTCGCCGGCATGGCGCGGATGGGCACGCCGATGACGGGCGCCGCCGACCCGGGCCCGGCCGACATGGCCGCCGGCCTGCTCGTCGGCATCGTCGTCACACTCATCGGCGCCGCATTGCCGGCTCGCAGGGCCGCCACCGCGCCGCCCATCCAGGCGATGAACGAGACCGTCAACCCGGAGCGTCCGGTGTGGCCGCGCGGCGTGGCGGGCATCGTCATGATCGCGCTCGGCGCGGCGAGCTGGACGTTCTGCGTCGCCATCGCGAACGCTGGCGACGGCGAGCCCCCCACCCCGCTGCCGTTCCTCAACGATCTGGCCTCACGCTGGGGCGTCGGCTGGCCGCTCGGCGTGGGCGCGGGCCTCATCGTCATCGGCGTGATCGTGCTCGCCCCCGCGCTGGTGGGTCCGGCCGGCGCGGTGCTCGGCTGGATTCCCGCGCACGTGTTCACCGTCACCGGGCGTCTCGCCACGCGCAATCTGGCGCGGCAGAAGCGGCGCACCGCGAACACGGCGGCGGCGCTGTTCGTCGGAGTGGCGATCGTCAGCTGTCTGGGCGTGGTGGCCTCCTCCGCGAAGGCGTCCGTCGCCGGCATCGTCGACAGCGGTCTCAAATCCGATTTCTCGGTGATGTCCGCGTCGTCCGGGCGCATCCCCGACGATGCGATCAAGGCCATCGAAGACGTCCGCGGCGTCGGATCGGTCTCGAAGAGCCGCATGCTCATGGGCGTTACCTACGGCTCCGGCGACGACAAGGATTCGGCGATGACGTTCGCCGAACAGCCTTCGCTGTTCACGAAGGTGTTCGCGCCGGTCACGAACTCCGGAAACGCCGACAAGGCGCTGCGCACGGGCGAGCTCGTCGTGGGCCTCACCGTCGCCCAGGACAACGGATGGCAGATCGGTGACACGGTCACCGTGAACGGCAAGCGTGTCGTCGTCGACGAGGAGGCGACGGCCAAGGCGCAGGCCGACTATCAGGCGCAGGTCCAGTCGCAGGCGGCCGCATTGCAGTCGGAGGCGCAGCGGCTCGCCGCCTCAGGCGACGTGGCGGGCGCTCAGGCTAAGGCCGCCGAAGCGCAGAAGACGGTCGAGGACGCGAAGAACGTGGACCCGGCCACCCTGGTGCGCACGAAGACCGAGACCACGCACGTCAAGGTGCGGGTCGGCGCCATCATCGAGAACTCCATCTACCGTTCGATGGTGCTGATGAACGACGATCTGGCCGGCAAGGTGAACAACGAGAACACGATGTTCACTATCATGCTGTTCGTCAACGCGCAGGAGGGCGCGGACGTGGCGGCGCTGAAACGTCGTCTCGTCGACGCCGTCAAACCGTTCTACGTCGTCAACGTGCAGGACCGCGACGAATTCAAATCCACGATGGGCACGATGGTCGACCAGATCCTCGTGATCCTGTACGCGCTGCTCGCCCTGTCCATCGTGATCGCGGTGTTCGGCATCGTGAACACGCTGGCGTTGAGCGTGTCGGAACGTACGCGCGAGATCGGCCTGCTGCGCGCGATCGGCACGTCCCGGGCGCAGGTGCGAGGCATGCTTGCCATCGAGGCGTCGCTGATCGCCGTGCTCGGCACGCTGCTCGGCGTCGTCACGGGCGTGGCAGCCGGAGCGGTCATCCGTCTCGTATACGCGTCGAACGGATTGGAACGGCTGTCGATACCTTGGGACCAGCTGGGCGAGTTCCTCGTCGCCTCGATCGTCGTCGGCGTCGTGGCGGCGCTGCCGCCGGCGCGCCGCGCGCTCAAGGTGCCGGTGCTCGACGCGGTCGCCACGGACTGACGCGATTCCGCCGAACTCGATTCCGCCGAGCATGGTGTTTCCGGCATGGTTCCACTGGGAGTTCCCGGTTTCGTGCCCGGCATGCCGCGCCACACGCGCGTACAGTGGTCTCTACCGGGCAGTGGGGCCCGGCCGACGTTCGTCTGCGGGAGCGTTTCCGGCGCGAACGTTCAGAATGGTCAGTCGTGCATGGGAAAGGATGAGACATGGCATTGCCGAAGGAGATTCCGAACGGCGCGCGCGTGGTCGTGCGCGTCATCGAAGGGGTGGACCCCGCCGACGGGCGCACCAAGTTCCGCGATTATGTGGGCCATGTGCTCGGCTGGGACGGGCGCACGCTGGAACTGTCGCGCGACGCGGCCGCGAACGGTTCGCGCCCGCAGCAGTTCGTGGCCATCGACGCGGACACGATCGCCACGTTGAAGCCGGTGCCGGAACGGCCGAAGCCGCGTCCGTAGCGGGGTACGGCGGGCCGGCGTCGAGTTGAGCCTGGCTCGTCCGACCATGTCGGACGCCTGACCGTCAGGCCATCCGACGTCAGACGGCCGACCGCATCTCGACACGCACGGCGTGCTCGCCGGTGAACGCGACGACGTGTTCGCCGCGACGCGCGGATGCCAGCAGAAGCTCACGCCAGTCATCGATGCCGTACGAGAATTCCCGGGTGTCGTGCGCCGGCGCGGGCGTCGCCGGCGCACGGCCACGCGCCTTGTAGTCGCGGAACGACTGCCCTTCAGTGAAGAAGGCAAGCATGCCGCCACGCGCATGGCCGCGCACGGCCTCGCTGCGCGCACGGCCGTCGCGCAGCAGGTCCGCCGCGTCGAGCAGACGTGCGGCCATATCGCGCAGCAGCCGTTCGACGTTCTCGGCGTCCTCCTCGACCATCGCGCGCGTGCGGTCCGGATCGGTGAGGGCGACGCGCGTCATGTCGCGCCAGCTGCCGGCCGCCAGCGCGGCGGCGATGTTGCGGTCCGGATCGGCGACGAGCGTGTTGATCATCGCGGTGGCGACGACGTGCGGCATGTGGCTGATGAGCGCGGCCGCCCTGTCATGCGTCTCATCGTCGAGGACGATCACGCGGTCGCCGACGCCCTCGACGATGAGACGGGCGACGGTGAGGAACCGCCGGTAGTCGGTGCCGGGAGTGACGGTGATGGCCCACAGGGCGTCGTCGTAGAGGTGGGGATCGGCGGCCTCCCAGCCGGACAGTTCGTTGCCGGCCATCGGATGCGCGCCCACGTAGCATTCCCCGAGCCCCGCGGCCTCGACCTGGTCGCGCACCATGCCCTTGACGCTGCCGACGTCGGTGAGCGTGATGCCGGGCGCCGCAGCGAGCAACGGCTTGAGTTCGCCGAGAATCGCGGGCATCGCCTTGAGCGGATTGCACAGGACGATGACGTCCGGCGCCGCCGTGACCAGATCGGCGAGCGTCTCCACGCAGCGGATGCCGTCGCGTTCGGCCGTCTCGTACGGGTGCGGACGATGGTTCCACGCGATGACGGCGACGCCCCTGCCCACAAGCCGGCGCGCGAGGGACCCGCCGATGAGTCCGAGACCGACGATGCCGACGAGGCGCGGCGCCGCACCATCGGGACGGGGCCCCTCTCCCCCCGTCATGACGTCTTGTGCCAATATGCCGTCATGCTTGGCTACCACAGCAGTTCCCTCCTGACATCATGGCGCTCATCCCAATCCGCGGCGGGCGCATCGCCGTCATCCGCCTTTGCGGCTCCGGGCGAGGCGTCGAACCGCATTCCCCCATCGGGCAGGCGCCACGTCTCGACCGGTGGGTTCGGACGCTCACGCCGCGGGTAGACGGCGAGGGTCTTGAGCCAGTCGCCGTGTTCGGCGATCTCCTTGAGCACGGCACGGAAGCGTGGCTCCCATGGGGCCGCGTCGAGCGTCGCGATGAAGCTGTACGTGCCGTCGGTGCCTTTGATGGGGCGCGAGATGAAGCTCGTCATGTTGAGCCCGGCGTCACGCAGCACGTCGAGCACATCGGCGAGCACACCCGGACCGGTGACGAGCGGGATGAGCGTGAGGATGGTCTCGAACTCGCCGTGCGAGGCGCGCGCATGTGCGTTGAGCGCACGCACAGCGTCGCGTGAGCCGAGCACGAGGAAGTCGGTGTGCGCGCCTTCGAAGTCCTGCACATGCGCGGCGAGCGTGTCGAGTCCGTAGAGTTCGCCGCAGATGTGCGGGCCCAGCGCGACGCCCCCCGGTTCGAGGTCGCGGCATGCGGCCGCATTCGAGGATGCGGGCGTGGGCGTGAGCCCGTGCGCGGCGATGAAGCGTTTGCATTGGGCAAGACCGTGCGGGTGCGCGGACACGGGGATGGTCGTCGTGCCTGTGGCGGCGGCGTCCTCCACATCGCCGCCGTCGGCACGCGCGGCGAGCGGATCGTCGCCGTGGCGTGTGAACGCGTCGAACGCGACGTCGACGCGCACACGCGCGAAACCGGCGACGTCGCGCGCGTCGATCAGCGCGTCGAGGTTCGGCACGACGTAGCCTTCGACGTTGTTCTCCCACGCGACGACGCCCCAGCCTTCCCCGTGCTCGACGGCGCGCATGATGGCGGGCACATCGTCGAGCGCCCGGAGCGTGAACCCGTCGTCCGCGACGCCGGCGCGCGTGAGCTGGTCGGCGGCCTCCATGGCCGCCTGATGGGTGAACGTGCCTTCCGGCCCGAGATAGAACAGGGTTTCACGTGTCATAGGGCACTACTGTAGCGTCACCGCGTCTTCGGTGCGGGGATGCGGAACCATGATGCGGGCAGAACCAGCATGGCCACCTGCACGACGATCACGCCGTACAGCCACATGTAGCCGGCATGCTCGCTGAAGAACGGTTCCGGCTCGCTGAACCCGGCAACGACCAGCGCATCCCCTCCGGGGCCGCCGTACAGGGCGAACGCCCACGCGACGGCCGAGGAGACGATGAGGTGCACGGCGAGACCGGTGACGCCCTGACGGGCGCGCGCCGCATAGGTGGACAACGCCGTGACGGCGAATGCAATCGCCAATCCATAGGGGATGTTCACCATGGCGCCCATACGGTGCGCGAGCGTGCCGACGAACGCGACGCCTGCCGCCGCGAACACCGTGACGACGGTCCGGCCCAGTGGGCCGAACCGGTGCGACCACGGCAGCAGCGACGCGTCCGATGCACGGCCCGGCGTGCGGGCCCGCCCGTTGCCGTCCTTCTTCGCCGTCACTTGCCCTGGGCGGCGTTCTGGCGACGCTGCTTGGCGCGCCACTTGTACCAGTCCTCACGGCCGAGGATGATCTTGCGCACGCGGATGGACTCCGGCGTGACCTCCACGCACTCGTCCTCGTTGGCGAAGTCGAGCGACTCCTCGAGGCTCATCTTGATCGGCGGGGTGAGCGTCTCGAGCACGTCGGCGGTGGAGGAGCGCATGTTGGTCATGTGCTTGGCGAGGGTGATGTTCACGTCGAGCTCGTCGGGCTTGTTGTTCACGCCGACGACCTGGCCCTCGTACACCGGGGACTGCGGCTCGACGAAGAAGCTGCCGCGCGCCTGGAGACGCTGCATGGCGTACGGGGTGGCGACGCCCTTGCGGTCGGAGACCATGGAGCCGTTCTGACGGATGGAGATCTGACCCGCCCACGGCGCGTAGCCGGCGGAGATGGACGAGGAGATGCCGGTGCCGCGGGTGGCGCTCAGCAGCGCGGTACGGAAGCCGATGAGGCCGCGGGACGGCACGGTGAACTGCAGACGCACCCAGCCGGAGCCGTGGTTGGTCATGCCGTCCATGCGGCCCTTGCGGTCGGCCATGAGCTGCGTGACGGTGCCCATGTACTCCTCGGGCACGTCGATGGTGGTGTTCTCCATAGGCTCGTTGACCACGCCGTCGATCTTCTTGGTGACGACCTGCGGGCGGCCGACGGTCAGCTCGTAGCCTTCGCGGCGCATCTGCTCGGCGAGCACGGCCAGCGCGAGCTCGCCGCGGCCCTGCACCTCCCACGCGTCCGGACGCTCGGTGGGCAGCACCTTGATGGACACGTTGCCGATGAGCTCGCGGTCGAGACGGTCCTTGATCATGCGGGCGGTGAGCTTGTGGTCCTTGCCTTCGGTGCCGGCCAGCGGGGAGTCGTTGACGCCGAAGGTCATGGAGATGGCCGGGTCGTCGACGTGGATGAGCGGCAACGGCTTCGGATCGTTCGGATCGACGATGGTCTCGCCGATCATGATGTCGTTGACGCCGGCGACGGCGACGATGTCGCCGGGGCCCGCAGACTCGACCGGCAGACGGTCCAGACCCTGCGTGCGCAGCAGCTCGGCGACGCGGAAGTTCTCGATGGAGCCGTCGACGCGGCTCAGACCGTAGGTCTTGCCCTTCTCCAGCGTGCCGTTGTAGATGCGCACGAGGCCGAGACGGCCGAGGAAGTCGGAGGAGTCGATGTTGGCGACGTGGGCCTGCAGCGGAGCGCCCTCCTCGTACTCCGGGGCGGGGATGTTGGAGATGATGGCCTCGAACAGCGGCTCGAGGTTGTCGTTGTCGGGCAGGCCGCCGTCCGCGGGCTGGTTCACGGAGGCGTAGCCGGCCTTGGCGGCGCAGTAGATGACGGGCATGTCGAGCAGCTGGTCGAGGTCGAGGTCGATGCCCTCGTGCTGCACGTCGTCGGCCAGACCGAGCAGCAGGTCGGACGTCTCGCCGACGACCTCCTCGATGCGCGCGTCCGGACGGTCCACCTTGTTGACGCACAGGATGACCGGCAGCTTCGCCTCGAGCGCCTTGCGCAGCACGAAGCGGGTCTGAGGCAGCGGGCCCTCGGAGGCGTCGACGAGCAGAACGACGCCGTCGACCATGGAGATGCCGCGCTCGACCTCGCCGCCGAAGTCGGCGTGGCCGGGGGTGTCGATGATGTTGAGGGTGATGCCCTCCGGGTGGCCGTACTTGGCGGCCAGCGGGCCGGTGTACTCGACGGCCGTGTTCTTCGCGAGGATGGTGATGCCCTTCTCGCGCTCCAGGTCGTTGGAGTCCATCACGCGATCCGGCACTTCCTCGCGCTCGTTGAACACGTGGGACTGCTGGAGCATAGCGTTCACCAGCGTGGTCTTGCCGTGGTCGACGTGAGCCACAATCGCCACATTACGGATATCACCGCGAACCGCCATCGAAACCTCTCTTATTCAATGATGCTGTTTGTTCTAGTCGTTCTTGTCGCGTAACCGCACGGCGCGGGTTCGAGCCGCGCGCCGCCTTGTTGGAACATGAGTCAAACCGACCCGATGATAACCGCACGTATTGACCGTGCCCGCGGGTCACCGCGAGGGCTGCCGGCGCAATTCTGCCGGCAGCACGAAATGCATCGTCTCCTTGATGGTCTCCACCGATTCGACGTCGGTGTACCCGCGTTCGCGCAGCGCGGCGATCACGCCCTCCACGTACTCCTCGGGCACGGACGCGCCGGAGGAGACGCCCACCGCCTCGACGCCGTCAAACCATGCGGGGTCCAGGTCGCCGGCGTCGTCGACGCGGTGCGCGCGCCCGCGCCCGCCCAATCCCTCCTGCGCGACCTCGACCAGACGCACCGAGTTGGACGAGTTCGCCGAGCCGACGATCACCACGCAGTCGGAGCGTTCGGCGACGAGTTTGACAGCCGCCTGCCGGTTCGACGTCGCATAGCAGATGTCCGAGCTGGGCGGCATCTCGATCCACGGGAACCGCGTCTGCAGGGCGGCGATCGTGCCTGCGGTCTCGTCGACGCTCAACGTGGTCTGGCTGAGCAGCACGAGTCTCGTGCCCGGCGTGAAGTCCAGCCCCTCCACATCGCCCTCATGCTCGATGAGGTGCACGTGCGCCGGAGCCTCGCCCACCACGCCGACCGCCTCGTCGTGCCCCTTGTGGCCGATGTAGACGATCTCGTAGCCGGACTTCGCGAAACGCAGCACCTCGCGATGCACCTTGGCGACGAGCGGGCAGGTGGCGTCCACCACGTTGAGTCCGCGCGCCTTCGCCTCCGCCTTGACCGACGGCGACACGCCATGCGCGGAGAACACGACCGGCACGCCGGCCGCGGCGGCCTCGTCGGGGATCTCCCCCAGCTCCTCGACGAACACGGCGCCCTGCGAGGCGAGATCCTCGACCACGTGCTTGTTGTGCACGATCTGACGGCGCACGTACACGGGCGGCAGCCCCTGCCCACGCGACCCATGCGCCCCCTTGAGGATCGTGCGCACGGTGAGGATGGCGCGGTCCACTCCCGCGCAGAACCCGCGCGGGTCGGCCAATACGATGCGTCTGCCCCTGTCGGTCACTGGTGCTCCTCCCCCGCGCCGCGTCTCGGCGCATCCGTTGACGACTCTACCGCACGCGGACGGCCGCACGCCCGCGGAGGAATCGCCGCACGAATCCGCGCCGCAAGCCCCCCGCAGGCGTTAGACTGGGCATGTTAGCGATAACCCCGGTTATCGGACACCACACAACATATTCACTCTGGAGTGAGCCATATGGTAAAGAACCTTCCCCCGCGCACGGGCCAGCAGTACACGATCAAGCATGGCGACTACGAGGCCGTCATCACCGAGCTGGGCGCGACGATGCGCAAAGTCACCTACAAGGGCCGCAACGTGATCGTCCCGCTCGGCGCCGACGACCCGGTCACCTGCTGCCACGGCCAGCTGCTCGTGCCGTTCCCGAACCGCATCGAGGCCGGCGTCTACACCTTCGAAGGCAAGACCTACGAGCTGCCGATCGACGAGCACGACAAGAACACCGCCATCCACGGCTACGGCTACCGCTCCTTCTGGAAGCTCGAAGCGCTCACCGAGGACTCCGTCACGCAGTCCTGGCGCGTGCCGTTCCTGCTCGGCTACCCGTTCGACGTGGTCGTCACCACGACGCACCAGCTGACCGACGACGGCCTGAAGATCACCGTCGAGGCGTACAACAACGGCGACGTGGACGCCCCGTGGGCCCTCGCCATCCACCCGTGGCTCGACAACGGCTTCAACGGCTACGGCGACGAGATCGACGGCCACAACGCGCAGTGCACGCTCACCGTTCCGGCCCGCACGCACGTCACCGTCGACGAGAACCTCATCCCGACCGGCACCGAGCCGGTGGACGGCACCAAGTACGACTTCCGCGAGCCGCGCCTGCTCACCGAGCAGCCGTACGACGACGCGTGGACCGACGTCGAGCACGCCGCCGACGGCACCGCGACCGCGACGTTCCACCGCCCGGACGGCCTGACCGTGCACGTCGGCGGCGACGAGACGATCACCTCCTTCCAGGTGTGCACCGGCACCGGCTTCCCCGCGTTCAAGCACCCGGCCGGCACCGCCGTCGAGCCGCAGACCGCCTACGCGAACGCGTTCAACACTGGCAAGGACCTCATCGCCATCAAGCCGGGCGAGACCAGCGTCACGAAGCTGTTCATCAAGGCCGAGCTCGACTGACGCCCGCAGACGCCCACACGCCGCGGACCGCGGCCGCTCCCGAACGGAACGAAACGCGGTTTGCGGCGTGTCCGCGTCCTATGGCATAATGCCGAAGGCTTATTTCTCTTCAGCAAAGGAGTCCATCATGGGCATGCGCGGACGTAAGCGCAGGGATCGTCGCAAGAAGGCCGCCAACCACGGCAAGCGCCCCAACGCCTGATTCTTGTCGTTCCAAGACGCGAGGACCCGTCGAATCGTTAGATTCGACGGGTCCTTTTTCATTCCACGTCCCATGCCGCTTCACGCCGTCAGATGCATGGCCGCCGGCCGGCGGTCACCGTCCGTCGCAGCAGCGGTCGAGGCATACCCTGATGCGTTCCCTGAGGCATTCCGGCGCCTCCTGCGGCCGCAGGTACTCCCGCAACGCGGCGATCATCGCCTGCTCGCGCCGCGAACAGCACGTCGAGGGGTCGAAACGCTCCCCCGCGCCGGCCACGGCATCGCCCATGCCGGCGTCATCGGCGTCACCGACGACGCTCACTTCACTGATGCGCACCTCGGTATGACTCACCATGCCGTCTGATGTCGTTCGGGTGACGGAGATATGACGCACCCGACCCACGGACCGTTCGTTCATCGCATCTCCTTTCGCCCGGCCGCGTCCGCGCCATCGCACGCCTCGCGGCCTCCGTCTCCATTATCGCCGGAGACACGCGCGCCGGCACGCTTCGCATCGGACTTCGCCGAGGGTGAACCGGACGGCAGCTGCGTGCCGTAGCCGTGCTCGCGCGCATATGCGGCGAGCTCGTGCTTGAGCTGCGTGCGGGCGCGGTTGAGACGGCTCATCACCGTGCCGATGGCGACGCCCTGCTCCTCGGCGACCTGCCGGTACGTCTTGCCGTCGATGGCCGTGTCGATGAACACCTGCCGGCGTTCGGGCGAAAGCTTCGCGAGTGCCTCCATGATCTCCTCGGGCGCGAACGCGTCGAGATACTCGTCCTCGGCGGACCTCAGGCCGTCCGAGGAGTGCTCGGACGCCTCGTAGAGGTCCCAGTCGTCGTATTCGCCGTCGGAGGCGTTCGCCCGCTGCGGGCGGCGCTTCTCCTTCGCATACTGGTTGAAGTAGGCGTTGCGTTCGATGGTCGTCATCCACGCCTCGAAGTTCGTGCCGGGGCGGAACGAGTCGAACGCCTTGAACCCGCGTTCGAACGTGTCCTGCACGAGGTCCTGCGCGTCGTCGGGGTTGTTGGTCAGGCGCATCGCCCGCCGGTACAGCGCGTCGAGCGCCGGCATGGCGAGCCGTTCGAAGCGTTCCCGGCGCTGCGCCGTGGTCTCTGTCGTCTCGCTGGTCACGGTTGCCCATTGTAGTAGTATCTTGCGTGGCGTCCGCGAGACCCGCAGCGCCATGACATCCAGGAGAGTTTGCCTATGCCCACCACGACTTCGCCGTTGAGTCTCGTCTCCGCGGCCAAGCTGCTGGATAACCATCATCTGTTGCGTGAGATCGTCGCCGGCGACCGGTGGACGATGGATGCCGCGTCGCTGCCCGGCGCCGATGCCCCGATCCCCGCCGTCACCTACGACACCCGTCAAGTCGCCCCCGGCTCCATGCTGTTCGTCAAGGGACGGTTCAAGCCCGAGTTCCTTGACGGCATCGACGGGCGGGGGCTCGGTTCCTACGTGGCGCAGACCCCCTACGCGGACCGCACGAAGGCGCCCGGTCTCATCGTCGAGGACGTGCGCAAGGCGATGAGCCTGCTTTCCGCAGAGTTCTACGGCCGTCCGCAGGACTCGCTCACGCTCGTCGGCATCACCGGCACGAAGGGCAAGACCACCACCGACTACTTCACGCATGCGATCCTCAACGCGTATTCGCATGGCCGCGCCGCGATGATGAGCTCGCTGGCGTGCTGTCTGGACGGGCGCACATGGACGCCCTCCAAGCTCACCACGCCCGAATCGCTCGACGCGTTCCGCATGATGCGCGAGGCGGTCGACGCCGGCATGAAGTACATGGTCATGGAGGTCAGTTCCCAGGCGTACAAGGTGAACCGCGTATACGGACTCACCTTCGACGTCGGCGCGTTCCTCAACATCTCCCCCGACCACATCAGCCCGATCGAACACCCCACGTTCGAGGATTATCTGTACTGCAAGCGCCGCATCATCGGCAACTCGCGCACGCTCGTGCTCGGCGCGGACTGCGACCACGCCGACCTGCTGCGCGAGGACGCGCGCCGCGCGGGAACGCCGGTCACCACGTTCGCCCTGCATGATGCGGCCGACGGCCACACGACGCCCGCGGACGTGACGGTGTCCATCGACCCGTCGTGCAGGACCGGCATTCGCGTGACGTGCGGCGACCGGACCGTCACGCTCGCGCTCGACATGCTCGGCGAGTTCAACTTCCTCAACGCCGGCACCGCGATGACGCTGGCGATGAGGACCGGCGTGCCGTTCGACGACCCCGCGATGCGCGCCGTCGAGCATGTACAGGTCCCCGGGCGCATGGAGCGGTTCACCGAAGGCGACGACCTGCACGTGTATGTGGACTACGCGCACAACTACATCTCCACCAAATCCGTCGTGGACGAGGTGCTGCGCGTGTACGGCGAACGCGATCCGCGCATCACGCTGGTCGCCGGTTCGACCGGCGGCAAGGCCATCGACCGTCGCGAGGGCATCGTCAAGGGGGCGTTGGGCCGAGCCTCCTCGTTCATCCTCACCACCGACGACCCCAATTTCGAGGATCCGCGCGCGATCGCGGAGGAGATGGCCTCCCACGTGACCGACCCGAAGGCCGAGACGAAGGTGGTCGTGGACCGGGAACGGGCGATCGCCACGGCCATCGACGAGGCGCGCGCCGATGTGGCCGCCACCGGGCGTCTGAACATCGTGCTCGTCATCGGCAAAGGGCACGAGACCCGCAACATCATCAACGGCGAGGCCGTGGCATGGCCCGGTGACGCGAACGTCGTCAGGCGGGTGCTGGAAGACCGCCGGAACTGACGCACGCGCGGGACCTGGCCATCGCACGGAAGAACACCAAGGGCAACAGAACACCAAGGAAGAAGACCACCGAAGGATATGTCGACGATCATCGAGGAAACCGATTCCGCAACCATGGAGCGCGAAGCCGCGCGGATGGGCGTCACGCTGCCCATAGAGCAGACGCGCGTGTGGGCCGATTATCAGGCGGGCATCGACGGGCGCGCCCCGTGGGGATGCGTGCTGGCCCGACGTGACGGCCGTGTCGTCGCCCTGCTTTCGCTCATCGACTACCACACGCACGGCTACCATTACCTGCGTTCCACGCACGGACCGGTGTGGGCGAGCAAGCCCGGCGAGGACGAGGAGCGCGAACTGCTCGAAGCCCTCGCGGCGTACGTTCACGCAAAGGACCATGACGTCGTGTTCCTCCGCCTCGACACCTGGTACGAAACGGGCACCTTCCCGGTGCTCTCCACCGTGCCGTACAACGAGACGGTGGTCGTGGACCTGACCGGCGGCGACGAGGAGATCCTCGCGCGCATGAGGAAGCGCGGCCGCCGCGACGTGCGCAAGGCGCTGCGCGAAAGCCCCGCCGTCTGCGCGGACGAGACGGACGCCGCCGCCGAGGATTTCTCCGCATACTACGACGTGATGGTCGAGACCGCCGAGAGGGATGGTTTCGAGCCCGCACCGCAAAGCGACTACGAGGACATGATCCGGGACCTCGGCCCCGACCACTGCCGCGTCTTCGCCGCACGTGTCGAAGGCGAAGTGGTCGCCTGGGCGATCCTCACCGTCAACGGGGACGAGGCCGTCTACTATTACGCGTGCGTGCGCACCGAATTCCGCCGCGCGCTCGTACCGGACAAACTGCTGTACACGTTCTGCTGCGCGCTCGGCGAACGTGGCGTCGGACGCATCGACCTCATGGGAGTGGGCAACGACTTCTCGCCGTCGATCCGCTCGCTCAACACGTTCAAGACGAAGTTCGCCGAGGAGACGACCCCCGTCGCCCCTTCGCGCGACGTTCCGGTGCGTCGCACCATGTACCAGGCGTTGCAGGCCGCCAAGCGGATGCGTGACGGCATACGCGGCGAATAGCGCCCACACATGCCACAGCGAACGTTCAGCCTTCTTCCCGCGAGCATGCATTCGCATGTCGTTACATAGGCTTCCGGTACGCTGTGGCTCGGATCTCTCGATCCGCAACACGGCACGAATGACGGATATCCAAGACACAGAGGCGGTTCCCATGCTCACGATCGAAAAGACGACGTTTCAACGGTTCGGACAGGAAGCCGCGGCCCACGGCCTCGACCTGCCCATCGAACAGACCGAGGCATGGGCGCGGTACCAGAGCACGATCGACGGTCGGCGCCATTGGGGCGTGCTCTGTGTGTTGAGGGACGGCGAGCCGGTCGCGTTCCTCTCTCTCGTCGACTACCTGACGCATGGCTACCATTACCTGCGCGCGATGCACGGACCGGTATGGCTCGACGGCAAGCCCGACGCCGCAACGGAGCTCGAGACGCTTCAGGCACTCGTCAAGGCGATGCGCTCGTTCGACCGCAATGCCGCGTTCCTGCGTCTGGACACCTGGTATGAGGACGGGACGGTCCCCGTGCTCTCCACTGTGCCGTACGACTCGACCGTCGTCATCGACGTGACCGGTGGCGATGAGGAGATCCTCAAACGCATGAAGCGGCGCGGCAGGAGGGACGTGCGCAAGTCGTTGCGCGAGTGCGCGGCCGAATGCGCCGACGAGACCGACCTCGCGACCGCCGATTTCTCCGACTACTACGCGGTGATGGTCGAGACCGGGTCGCGCGACGGATTCGCCCCCGCGCCGCAAAGCGACTACGAGGACATGATCCGCACGCTCGGCCCCGACCACTGCCGCGTCTTCGCCGCACGCCTCGACGGCAAGGTGATGGCATGGTCCATCGTGACGGTCAGTGGCACGCATGCCGTACGCTACTATGCCGGCATGCGTTCGGAGGCGATGCGCATGCACGTGACCGACAAGCTCCTGTACACCGAGTGCTGCATGCTCGGCGCGCGGGGCGTGACCGCCTACGACCTGATGGGCATCGGCAGCGACTTCGCCCCCTCGCTCAAGGGGCTCAACGAATTCAAGACGAAGTTCACCGAGGAGATCACGGACGTCGCCCCCTCACGCGACGTGCCGGTGAAGACGGCGTTCTACGGCGCGCTGCGTCTCATGCAGTCCGTCCGGCGACGACTGCGCCGACGCTCCTGACGCACCGTTACGCCACGGCGCTACAATGTCCCCAGCACCGACAGCCCCGGACGGCGCACGCTTCCGGGGAAATACCCAAACCCCAGGAAGACCATGAACGAACGCACATTATCCCCCGCCCATACCACGAGCAACGAGGCCGCCGGTGCGGTCGGGGAGGCGCCGTCGTTCCTTCCCGTCCTACTCGGCAGCGGAGCCAACGCCTACGGTCTGGCCCGCGGTTTCCATAAGGAGTTCGGCGTCGCCTCGCTGGCCGTCGGCCCCGCCATCCTTCTGCAATGCCGGTATTCCAGATACGTGGATACGCGGGTCATTCCGGACCTGACCGACGAGGACCGGTTCGTGCTGCGGCTCATGCGTCTCGCGGACGACCTCGAGGCCACGGTGCCGGGCCGCCGTCTGCTGCTCATCGCCTGCGGCGACACGACCGCCGCCCTGCTCGCCCGCCACCGCGACGCGATCCGCAAACGCTACGCGACCGCCACCGTCGACGGCCCCACGCTCGAACGCGCCGTCGACAAGGTCGCATTCTGGAGGCTGTGCGACGAGGCCGGAGTGGACACACCCGCCACCGCCGCCTATTCGACCGCCGACTTCAAAGCCGGAAGACCGGTGCCCGAGCCTTCGGATTTCCCGCTCGAGCTCAAGGCCGCCGACTCGGTGCAGTATCTCGGCATCGAATTCGAAGGCCGCAAGAAGGCGTACACGATCCGCACGCGCGAAGAGCTGAACCAGGTGGCGAAGGCCATCTATACGGCGGGATACGACGGCGACCTCGTCATCCAGGAGTTCATCCCCGGCGACGACACCGAGATGCGCACGCTCAATGCCTACGTGAACATGGACGGCACCATCGCCATGATGTGCATGGGGCATCCGATCATGGAGGAGTATGCGCCCAGCCGCATCGGCAACTACGCGGCGATCATGTCGGAAGGCGACGACGAGGTGTACCGCCAATGCGCGAAGCTGCTGGAGACGCTGCACTACACCGGATTCGCCAACTTCGACATCAAGCGCGACCCGCGCGACGGCTCCTACCGGTTCCTGGAAATCAACCCCCGCATGGGCGGGTCGAGCGACTTCACCACCTGCGCCGGGTATAATCTCGCCGCGTACATCGGCCGCGACCTCATCCTCGGCGAGCGCCGTCCCACCGAACTGTGCTTCACCCGCCATCTCTGGCTCGGCACCTCGAAGGACGTGTTCCGCAGGTACGCGCCGGACGGTCCGGTCAAGCAGGAGGCGATGAACCTCATCGCACGAGGCGAATGGAGCCGTTCCGCACACGACGCCCACGACACGAATCTCCGGCGCGCCTTGGAACTGCTGCGCTGGCAGATGGCCGTCGCCCGCGATTTCAAGCGCTACGCACCCCGGCGCTGAACGTCGCTGGCGCGTCGGAGACGTCGGCGGAGCCGTCGCGCGGTCGTCCCGCCGACGTCTCCCACTGCTATAATTCCCGGAGTTTCCACGACACGTGAAGGAGAACACAGTATGTGCGGCATCGCAGGTTTCGTCAACGACGATCCGGTCGACGTCAAATGCCCGGTCATCAAACGCATGACCGACATCATCGCCCACCGCGGGCCCGACGCCGAAGGCAAGTACGTCGACGAACACGTGGCCCTGGGCCACCGCCGCCTGAGCATCATCGACCTCGAGGGCAGCAAGCAGCCGATGACCAACGAGGACGGCAACCTTGTCATCACCTATAACGGCGAGGTCTACAACTACCAGCCGCTACGCGAGGAACTCATCGCCGCCGGCCACACGTTCGCCACCCACGGCGACACCGAGGTGCTGCTGCACGGCTACGAGGAGTGGGGGCCGAAGCTGCTCGACCGCCTGCGCGGCATGTTCACCTTCGTGATCTGGGACAAGGCCAAACGCGAGCTGTTCGGCGCCCGCGACCGCTTCGGCATCAAGCCGTTCTACTATGCGAGGATGAACGGCACGTTCATGTACGGGTCCGAGATCAAGTCGCTCATCCAGCATCCCGACTTCGTCAAGGAGTTCAATCCCGACCCGCTGAAGGCCTACATGACGGTCCAGTGCAACATCACCGACCAGAGCTTCTTCAAGGGAGTCTTCCAGCTGCCGCCCGCCCACTGGTTCACCTACCGCGACGGGAAGATGGAGCAGCATCAGTACTGGGATCCCAACCAGCGCGAGTCCCGGCAGAGCCTGAAGAAGGTCGTCGACGACATCGACAAGGCCGTGTGCGACTCCGTCGCCGCCCACCAGGTCGCCGACGTCGAGGTGGGATCCTTCCTCTCCGCCGGCGTGGACTCCAGCTATGTCGCCGCGGTCGCACGCCCCGACCACACGTATTCCGTGGGCTTCGACACCGGCCAGTTCAACGAGGCCAGGCAGGCGCACGAACTGTCCGAGATGATCGGGCTCAACAACGAGGCGAAGACCGTCACCCCGCATGACGCGTTCAGCCACTTCCGCCGCATCCAATGGCATCTGGACGAACCGGACGGCAACCCGTCCTGCGTGCCCCTGTACTTCGTCTCCAAACTCGCCGCCTCCCAGGTGCGCGTCGTCATGAGCGGCGAGGGCGCGGACGAGCTGTTCGCCGGCTACCAGCCTTACGGCTTCTACACGAAATCGAAGGCCATCCGCCTGCTCACGGCGGCGTTGGAGAAGCTGCCGCGTCCGATGCGCACCGCTCTGGCGCATGCGATCCGCGACAAGCATTTCCACGGCCAACTGCACATGTACCTGCATCTGGCTCCACCTGAGGAATGCTTCCACGGCTGCTCGCGCGTGATGACCGAGCAGGAGGCCGACGAACTGCTCAAGCCCGCGTACCGCAACGGCACGAGCCAGTGGGTGCGTATCCGCCAGCTGCTGCGCACGCCGAAGCTGCGCAACGTGAGCGACATCAAGAAGAAGCAGTACGCCGACATGCATCAGGGCATGGTCAAGGACATCCTGCTCAAGGCGGACAAGATGTCCATGGCGAACTCGCTTGAGCTGCGCGTGCCGATCCTCGACCGCGAGGTCATGGACGTCGCCGAAACGGTGCCGACCAAGTACCTCATCAACTGGCGCAACAGCAAGTACGCGTTCCGTGAGGCCGCCGCGCGCCATCTGCCGGAGGCCTGGTACAACCGCGAGAAGATGGGATTCCCCGTACCCATCAAGGAGTGGCTGCGTCAGGAGCCCTACTATCGTCTGGTGCGCGAGCTCTTCTCCCGCGACTTCGTCTCCGAGTTCTTCGACCAGCCGACGCTGCTCAAGATGCTCGACGACAACTACGCGGGCAGGAACAACGCGCGTCGCAAGATCTGGACCGTGTACTCGTTCCTCACCTGGTACGACATCTACTTCGTCCACAACGGCGAGAAGCCGGCGATCGACGAGCACATCGAGGGGCGCTGACCGCATGCGCCGACCGTTCTTCGCCGTACTGGGCGGCATGGGCTCGCTCGCCACGGAAAGCTACGTGCGTCTCGTCAACGAGGGCACGCACGCACGCAACGATCAGGAATACCTCGACTACGTCGTGTTCAACGACGCGTCCGTGCCGGACAGGACCGCGTTCATCACCGGGCAGTCGGACGACGACCCGTTCCCCGTGATCGCCGACGACATCGCCAAGGCCACCGCGATGGGCGCGAGCTTCATCGTGCTCACCTGCAACACGGCCCACTACTTCTACGATCATTTCCAGGCGCTCACGCCGGTGCCGATTCTGCACATGCCGCGCGGCGCCGTCAGGCGTCTCTCCACGCTGTACCCGCACGCGCCTTCGGGTACATGCGGGCGCGTCGGGTTCCTCGGCACGATGGGTTCGCGCGCGGCGGGCGTGTACCGGCAGGCCGTCGAGGAGGCCGGGTACGAGTTCGTCGAACCGGACGACGCGCTGCAGGACCGCATCACGTCGCTCATCTACGACGATGTGAAGGGCACCGGCGGGCTGAACCTCGAACGCTACGAGTCGGTGCTGCGCGACATGCTCGACCCGTCCGGACCGGTGCGCGCCGACGCGCTGATTCTCGGCTGCACGGAACTGTCCGTGCTCAACGAGGCGTTCCCGATGCCGCAGCTGCCACTCGTCGACGCGCAGGCCGTGCTCGTCGACGACACGATAGCGCGCGCCAAGGCGCTGCGCGCGTCATAACCAACCGCCGCCTCCGTCACGGCTCCCCCATTGGAGAGAACCACTGGCCCGACCCCGGCTCCCTCCGATGAGGGAGCCGTTTTGTTTGTGGGCGGAAACGCGGGCCACCTCCACCCGGTTCCCTCTGACAAGGGAGCCGGCCCGCCGCAGGAGGGGCCGAGGGAGAGCCCGGAGGGCAACTCCCACGAACCCCGCCGCTACGCCTCGTCTACCAGCTTCTGGCTTACGACCGCGGTGACGCCGTCGGCGCGCATCGTCACCCCGTAGAGCGCGTCCGCGATGGACATCGTGCGCTGCTGGTGCGTGATGACGATGAGCTGGGCGTGCTCGCGCAGGTCATCGAGCGCGTCAAGCAGTCGCGTCAGGTTCACGTCGTCCAACGCCGCCTCGACCTCGTCCATCACATAGAACGGGCTGGGGCGCGCGGTGAAGATAGCGAACAGCAGCGCCAACGCGGTCAGGGAACGCTCCCCTCCGGACAACAGACTCAGCCGACGCACGCGCTTGCCTGCCGGACGCGCCTCCACGATCACGCCGGTGGAGAGCATGTCGTCCGGATCCTCCAGACGAAGGCACCCGGAGCCGCCGGGGAACAATGTGGCGAACACCGTCTCGAACGCCTTGGCCGTGTCTTCGAAGGCGGTGCGGAACACGTCCGTCATCGTCGCGTCGATGTCGCGGATGAGACGCATGAGGTCGTCGCGCGAACGGGCGACATCGTCGCGCTGTTCGTTGAGGTAGCGGTTGCGGGTCTCCAGCGCCTCGAACTCCTCGATGGCCAGTGGGTTGACCTTGCCGAGTCCGGCGAGGTCGCGCCGCGCCCGTTCCAGGCGCTTCTGCTGCTCCGCGCGCACGTACGGCACGGGCTCGCCCTCGCCGCCCACCGGCGGCACCGGCTTGTCGGGCCCGTATTCGCCGATGAGCTCGTCGATGGTCATGCCGAGCTCGTCACGGACCGTGTCGACGATGCGCGCACGGTCGGCGTCGGCGCGCTCGCGACGCACGTCGAGATCATGTTCACGTGCGGACAGTTCTGCGACCTGCGGTTCGACGGCGTCGCGCCGCGCGCGCATGGCCTTCAGCGTCTCGCTGTGGGCCGATGCCGCGGACTGGAGTTCGTCGCGTCGACGTTCCACCCGTTCGACGGCACGCGCGGCCAAAGCGGCGACGTCTCGCGCGGATTCGGCCACCGCACCGGCCTTCGCCGCCCGCGAACGCCGTTCCTCGTTGAGCGCCGCCACGCGTGCGGCGCGCTCTCGCGTCTGCCGGGCGTTGTCGCGCAGCATCGCCGCCTGCCGCCCAAACGACTCGGCCTTGCGTTTCGCCTCCGTCCACGCGATGGTGGCGGCGACCTCCTGATCGCGCGCCGTGGCCAGTGAGGCCTCCAGCCCACGCTCCTGCTCGTCGAGACCGGCGGCATCCGCCCGGCCGTCGCGTCCCTGTGCCAGCGATGTCAACGACGCGTTGAGCTCGTCGAGTCTGGCGACGTGCGCGGCCCGTTCCTCCTCTGCCCGGGCGATGCGGTCCACGGTCTGGGCGATGCGTGAGTCGATGTCGCGCACGAGAGTCTCCGCCTCGGCGAGCGACCGGGCAGTCTGCTCCGTCAGCACCTGCTGTTCGGTATGGCGCCGCGACTGCTCGTCGACCATGGCCGCGGCCTCGTCGAGCGCAATCCGGGCCTTGCCGATCCGCGCGTCGAGGTCATGGAGCCGTTCGGCGAGCGCGGCCGACCGTCGCAGGGCCTCGTCGCGTCGCGCCGCCAGCGACAGGTCGCTCTGCGAGGCCGACGAACCGCCCGAAGCCGCGAATCCGGCCTCGAACACTTCGCCCGTGCGTGCCACGGCGCGCCGGTGCCCGCCTGAGACGACGACCCGCTGCGCCTCATCGGCCGAATCCGTGACGATCGTGTCGCGCAACAGGTCACGCACCGCCGCGACGACGCGCCGCGCCAGCACGGTATCCGGCGCGTCCGGGTTCGCTTCGACGTACGCGGCGAGACGGTCGCCCTCCTCCGCGGAATCATGCGCCGCGGATGGGGCGCCATCGGCGAGACCGGCGTTGATGACCACGGCCTTGCCGAGACGGTCGTCGCGCGCATGTTCCAGCGCACGCACCATGCTTTCGCCGTCCGGCACGATGATGGCGCCGGCGTAACGGCCGAGCGTGTGGGCGACGGTCTCCGCCCATCCGTCGCGCACACGGATGAAGTCGGACAGCGCGCCCAGCACCTGCACGTCGGCCTCGTCGCGCAACGCGCCGGAGGCGTTGCGCGTGTGCAACGTGTCCTCGAGCGCGTCGGCCTTGGCATTGAGCGAGACGACGCGCGAACGGATCCCGTCACGTTCGGCGGTCAACGATTCCAGCACGTCACGGCGCTGCGCGAGCGTCGCACGCGCGTCCTCCAACGCGGTGCCGTCGGACACCCGCAACCGCGCCGATTCGGCCTTGAGACGCGCCGCCTTCGCGGCCGCCTCGTCGCGCGAACGGTTCAGCGCCTCGTGTTCGGCGGCGAGGTCGCGGCCGCGCGTCGCGCCGAGCTCGACCGCGGACTCCTCCCGGGCGATCCGCTCGCGCAGCTTCGCCGCGCGCATGTCGCGCTCCTGTGTGGTGCGCCGCGATTCGGCGAGCGCGCGGCGGACCGCGGCGAGACGCTGCTCGTCGCCGGCGCGCGTCTCGATGGCCTGATCAAGCGCGATGCGGGCCTCGTCGCGCGCGGAGACGTGCGCGGCCGCCTGACGTTCCAGTTCCTCCGCACGACGCTCGTAGACGTCCGGGTCCTCGCCCGGCGCGTCGGCGAGGGAGCCCATGAGCGCGTCATGGCGTTCGCCGGCGATGACGGACAGCGATTCCAACCGCTCCTTCAATTGGGTGAGCGTGCCCCATGACCGGTTGAGCTCGTCGATGGCGGGGCTGGTGCGTCCGGTCTGCTCCTCCGCGCGTTCGATGCCGATTCTCGCCTGCGCGAGTTCGCGTCGTGCCGACGACAGTGCGCCGCGCACCTGCGTGAGTTCGGCGCGCACGTCCGCGAGGCGGTGCATGGCGGCGACCGCATCGTCGGCGTACAGGCGGCTGCGTGCGTCGCGCAACGTGATCTGGATGGCGTCGGCGCGGCGGGATATGCGCGCCTGACGGCCGAGCGGCCCCATCTGGCGGCGGATCTCGCCGAGAAGGTCGTCGAGGCGATGAAGGTTCGTCTCCGTGTTGGCGAGCTTGCGCAGCGCGCGCTCCTTGCGTTTGCGGTGCTTGAGGATGCCGGCGGCCTCCTCGATGAACGCGCGGTGGCCGGACGGGTCGGCGTGCAGGATGGAGTCGAGCCTGCCCTGGCCGACGATCACGTGCATCTGCTGGCCGAGACCGGTGTCCGACAGAAGCTCCTGGATGTCGAGCAGACGGCATGGCGAGCCGTTGATCGCGTATTCGGAGCCGCCGTTGCGGTAGAGGGTGCGCGAGATCGTGACTTCCGTATAGTCGATGTCGAGCGCGTGGTCTGTGTTGTCGATGGTCAGGCTCACCTGCGCGCGCCCGAGCGCGGGCCGCGTGGAGGTGCCGGCGAAGATGACATCCTCCATCGAGGAGCCGCGCAGGTTGCGTGCGCCCTGTTCGCCCATCACCCAGGTCAGGGCGTCGACGATGTTCGATTTGCCGGAGCCGTTCGGGCCGACCACGGCGGTGATGCCGGGCTCGAAGCGCAGCGTGGTCGCCGTGGCGAACGACTTGAAGCCGCGCAGCGTCAGTTCCTTGAGATACAACCGTTACTCGCCTTTCCCGGCAGGGGTGTCGCCGCCTTCCGCGATGGTGGGGTCGGCGGGGTCTTCGATGTCGGTGTCGGCCGGTTCGGTGTCGTCCGGTTCGACGACCGGCTGGTGGATGCTCATCGCCTTCTTCATCACGGGGCTCATATGCTCCTTGAGCATCTCGCGCGCGTCGCCCGCGGTGACGAAGCTGCCGCAGATGAGCACGCCGTGGCCATAGCCGACGCCGAGATCGTCCGCCTCGTCGACGAGGTTGACGGCGGCCTGGATCGCGTCGGGCAGTTCCGGTTCCTTGATGACACGGTCGCGGCCGAACACGTCGACGGCGATCTTCTCCAACTCGTCGGCCGGCATGACGCGGTCGCGCCACGAGTTCTCGGTGACGACCACCTGGCTGAGGATGGGTTCGAGCACGCCGAGATACTCCTCGACCTGCTTGTCCTCCATCATCGCGACCACGCCGACGAGCTGCTCGAAGTGGTAGTTCTCCTCGATGGCGGCGCGCAGTGATTCGGCGGCGTTCACGTTGTGGCCGCCGTCGACGATGATCGTCGGCGAAGTGCGCACCTGTTCGATGCGGCCGGGGATTCTCACGCCGGAGAGCGCTTCGGCGACGATGTCGCCGTCGAGCGCGCCGGAGACCGGGATCACGGCCTCGCAGGCGGCGAGCGCGGCGAGCGCGTTGTGCGCCTGATGCTCGCCGAACTTGGCGATCGGCACCTCCGTGTACGTGCCGAGCGGCGTGGACAGGGTGGCGACCTGGCCACCGACCGCGGGCATGCGGCCCGTGACCTCCATCTCGTAGCCGTCGCGCACGAGCGTGGCGTGATTGCGTTCCGCGGCGGCCTCGATGATGGGCATGACAGCTTCGGCGTGCGGCTGGGGGCCGATGACGGCCGTGCAATCGGGTTTGATGATGCCGGCCTTCTCCGTGGCGATCTGCTCGACCGTGTCGCCCAGCCACTTCATGTGGTCCATGTCGACGGGGCCGATGATTGCCGCGTCGGCGTCGAGCACGTTCGTGGCGTCCCATGCGCCGCCCATGCCGACCTCGACGATGGCGACGTCGACGGGGGCGTCGGCGAACTTCCAGATGGCCATCGAGGTGAGCACCTCGAAGAAACTCATGCGCGGCTTGCCCTGCTCGGTCATCTTCGCGTCGACCATGGCGACGAGGTCCTTGATCTGGTCCCATGCGTCGATGAAGTCGTCGTCGGACAGCTGCTGGCCGTCGATGGCGATGCGCTCGTTGACCTTCTCCAGATGCGGCGACGTGTACAGGCCGGTGCGCATGCCGTATGCGCGGCAGATCGCCTCGGCCATGCGCGCGGTGGACCCCTTGCCGTTGGTGCCGGTCACGTGGATCACGCGGAACGAGTCCTGGGGGTCGCCCAGCAAGTCGAGCATCATCTCCATGCGGTCGAGGTCGAGGTTCGTCGTGTTGTGCTCCGGCGGACGGCTCATGATGTCCAGTTCGACGTCCCTGATGCTTTCGTTGTTCCTGTTCGGATGCTCGAATGACATGTTCGCTCTACGCTCCCTGATGATATTGCTGCTGGTGCTGGTGCCCAAACCACACAATGATAGCCGATTGCATGCCGCGGTCGGGAACGCCCGCCCTTTCTTTCGGTCAAGGCGTATCGACGGCCATGCCGGCGGATGCGCCGGCTTATCCCGGCTGCCATACCGGCGGCCGCATCGGGAGCCATGCCTTCCCCGTCAGGCCAGCACCGCCAGGCCGCCCCTCCGAACAGGCGGCGCTGCGCAGACGCGCCGCCGCAGGTGAACTGTCGCATGTCTATTCCGGCAAGCCGTCATTGTATGCCGCGACCTCGTATTGGAGCGAGCTGACGCCTCCCCAACGCACGATGCATATCGCCCGCTCGTTGGCGAAGGAGCACGACAGCTGGGTGTTCGGAGGACTGGTTGCCGCGGTCGCCTACGGGTTCGAGCACCAGTGGCGTCTGCATGACGGCACGGTGTCCATTGCGGTGACCGATCATGGCACGCATCATTCCGGCAGACAGTTGAAGCGCGTATACGTTCCGAAGGTGAAAGCGGTGGCCGTCACGCATGAGGATACGGGATTGATGCTGCTGCCGCCTGCTTACACGCTGATCGACTGCGCGGCATCGTTCGACTTCCGGTAGGCGCTCCCGTTCTTCGATTCGGCGTTCGCCAAAGGAGTCACCGCCGACGACGTGTTCGCCGCGTGCTCCCGGATGCGTGTCGATCAGGCGACGCTGTCCCGACTGTTGCGCCATGTGAATACGAAAAGCGAGAACGGCGGCGAGTCGTTGGCCCGAGGCACGATGATCGAGGAACGTTTCCGACCGCCGCGCGTGCAGGTGTCGGTACGCGACCCGCAGACCGGAGATGAATACCGAACCGATTTCGTATGGACGCTTCAGGACGGCAAGGTGATTGTCGGAGAGTATGACGGCACACGCAAATACGTCGACCCGGAAATGACCGATAACCGGACGATACAGGAAGTGGTGTCGAAGGAACGGGAACGGGATGAGGCGTTGAAGCGCGCAGGCGCGCACGAGATCGTCCATTTCAATTACGACGACGTCATCAAACGTGCGCCGCTGGTGGTGAAGCTGCTCAAGGCCGGAGTCCCGCGTCGGGAGGATGAATGACTGGTATCCGGAAAGGATGGGGATTCCGCCGACGGAGGACATGCGCCGACATGACCATATGAGAGGATGGAAGGTCGGGATTCCGACGAACCATGTCCGTTCCGATGAGGGAGCACCATGGAGAGGAAAGAACGAAAGGAGACCATACGATGAGGTATTTCACCACGGACACGCATTTCGGGCATCCGCTGGTCAGTGTGCTGCGCGGATACACCACGTTCGACCCGGAGCGCGCCCATTACAACGAACTGCTCGCCACGCACGGCCGCAAGGCCGCCGAGGATTGGGCGAAAGGCGTCGTACTCGACGATTCACGACTCAGCTTCCGCACGACCGCGAACACGGACGCCCACGACGAGGCGATTGTCGCGAACATCAACCGCATCGTCGGCGAGGACGACGAGCTGTGGATCCTCGGCGACATCGGCTTCCGCACATCCGTCAAGCATCTCAAGGATTGCCTGCGCCGGCTGAACTGCCGCAATCTGCGCGCGGTCATCGGCAACCACGACGACTGGTGGCTGGAGAACAAGCCGGCACGCAACCTGTTCGCCTCGATCGAGGCGAACGGCACGGTCGAGCTCGCCGGGCTCGACGCCGCGCATCCGGAGGCGACGGAAACCGTGAACCTGTCGCACTTCCCGTACCGCGAGGACCTCGCCTTCGGGTGGCCGGACGACGCGGCGCGATTCCACGATCAGGCGTTGCCGTTCGACGGGCGCAGGCTCCTGTACGGGCACACGCATCAGCTTTCGCCCGAAGGCGCCCGGCCCGAGGCCCTCAACGTGGGACTCGACGCGTGGGATCTCGAACCGGTGAGCGAAACGCGCGTCGCGGAATGGTTCCGCGCCCATGCGGCGGACGCACCGCGCGCCGCGACGCTCGACATGCCCACATTCCCCGGCCAGGAGCCGGCTCCGGTGCCACGACCGACCGCAAACGAACCTCACACCGTGTCCGGCCAACCGGGCGCCGGTATACATACGGATTCTCATATGGAAGGGAGCCGATGACATGGCGAAGCTCATCATCCTGCGCGGCCTGCCGACCTCGGGCAAGTCCGCTCGGTTCCGTCGGTATTGGCCGCCGTCTCGTCGCCATACTCGTTCAGCAAGCGTTCCAGCGCATCGCGCAATGCCTGTCTGTTCCGGTACATCCGCCGCAGCCTGTCGGCCTCCATGCGCATGCTGTGTGGCCCCGCCGTTTCCGCCACGAGACGCAGTGTGGAACAGATGCGGTCGATGTTCTTCTCCGTGTCGCCTTGCAGCACCTCCGAGTCGGCGTCATGCAACGGTTCCAGCAGCAGTTCGCATGCTTCTTCGACCCGGCCACGCACCATCACGTCGAACAAATCGCGGATGACTTCTTCGTCGCGTCGGTCAAGGCAACGTGCCTCACAGTACTTCCATGCCTCGTCGCTCATTCGTTCCTGTTTCAGCAGCGCTTCGTATGCGTAGTTCCTTCCATAGAACATGGGATCGCTGTGATATCGCTGCTGCAGGTCGACGATTTGGCTGACGT
The DNA here is from genome assembly GCF_001417815.1 of Bifidobacterium aesculapii. Taxonomy (GTDB): domain Bacteria; phylum Actinomycetota; class Actinomycetes; order Actinomycetales; family Bifidobacteriaceae; genus Bifidobacterium; species Bifidobacterium aesculapii. The sequence goes on along the minus strand of NZ_BCFK01000003.1, from coordinate 103,393 downwards.
ATCCGCCCCAATCATCTCCGGAGAGCTCACGAAGCTTGCCGATATGGTACGCGCCGATTCGCGCGGCCTGTTCGGAGGTTTTCACCTCGGCGCCGAGTCCATTGGTGACAATGCGGTACGAATAGAGCCGACAGAGCCCTTCGGCATCTCCCAGACGCTCATATGCGGCTTCCAGCCAGATCCAGCAGATGCGCGGAGGGAACAACACCGGAGGCAACACGTCGTCGTCGCTGCGACCACAGGTGCATTCTCTGGAAAACTGTTCTCTTTCCCGAGCGACCCGCATATTGACGGCACTTTCGAGATTGTCCATGGCCAGCAGACGCTGCATGAAATCGCGTATCCACCGCCACCCTTGCACGTCGGTGACCATGCCGTAGTCGGATGTCTCATCATGGGTCAGCGCCTGACCTCCGAAGTGGTCATATACGTATGCATAGATTTCACGTCCCGCACTGCCGTCACCGATGATGGTCGGATCTTCCGTGTCCGTATGTTCGGTCATTCCAGTCACCTCCCTGATGCCATGCCGTCGTTCCGCGACATCTGCGCAGCCCCGTCCCTGGGTTCACGCCGCTCCGTCAGATATTCGGCCAGTTCGCTCCGCAGTGCCTTGCGCCTGGGGAACATGCCGATGATCTCCATGCTGATGTCGCACGCGGAGCCAAACCCGTATACGGTTTCGATTCTGCGTATCCATGCGCCCACGTGCCCGGCCGATTCCACGGTATCGGACTCGTATAGGAACGAATCAGGGTCGCGCAGAACGGTGAGCAGCCGCTCCTTCGCCTTCCGGGCACACTCGGGGTCCTTGGCGATCACATCCAACAGACGAACCGTCATATCCGCGGATTTGCCTCCGACCCCGGCATACCGGAACGCGGATTCCGACAGCCGTTCCTCCCGCAGCAACCGCTCATACGCGGGATTCACCGACGGCCACATCAGCATCCGGTCGCGCCGTTCGTGCATCCTCACGATCAGATCACGATCCTCGGCCCAATGCCGTCCGCTGACGCGACGCAACCTGTCCACGTACACAGCCTCCGGATCGGTCTGGGCGATAAGGATGTAGAACACATACAGCCGTCGCAGCCCATTCTCATCGTGAAGATGCTCATAGGCCGCTTCTAGCACAGTCAGCCAGGTATGCGGCAGCTCGTTCAATCTCGTCGGCATCGCCAAAGGAACCAGCAAACGCATATTCGCCATGGTGTCCGCCGATTGGCGGCGACCGCCGCCCTTCCCACGGAGGCTGTCGTCGCGCTCTTCGTACAGCGTCTTGGCTCTCGGCTTATGGGCGCTCTTCCGGTACTCCATCCACTCACGATGACGTTCCTCCGCCGAACGGGCCCTGTCCGATGCGCTGCCGTCACTCTCGGAACGCATACTCAGCAGCTCCAATTCGATATGCACCAGCATCCCGTCCAAATCCTGTGGGCGGTACAGACGCTCCAGAAGAATCCGGACCGTACGCCAGTCCATCTCCTTGAGTTTCTTCCGCGTCGGGAATTCCTTCCTCAGGTACCAGTCGACGCAGAACGACGCCTCACGTGGGAATGCATCCGTGTCCTCGCGTTCACGGCGTGAACGTTCCTCCATCGCGATCAGCACGCCGGCGACATGCTTGCAGTAGCTGACCCGCTGCCCATACGGGCAGGTGCATGCGGCGGAAACCACTCTCCCGTGTCTCAACCGCACATCCACCTGATAATCCTCGGTGCCGCGCACCACGGCATGCCACAGCCCAGCGGAAATCTCCTCGGGGAAATCCACCCTGCCGGCATCGTAATAGGCTTGGCCGCGTTCGAACACCTTGGGATCGAACAGTCGGTAGTAATCATCGATCAAACGTTCCATTGTCCGCACCTCCTTGGGAATCATCTTCGAGTCCCCGAGTGCGGAACGGTACATGTATACCGGAAACCGTGTGGCCATCGGCGTGTCGTGGCGTCCACATGCCCACTCCCTCACGATAAGACCACGCAGGCAACACGTTCACAGGCCCCAGCTGTCGACGATTCCATTCGGACGCCGCAAATAGCGCATATCGAAGAAGACCACACGGAATAAGAGACATGCAGGGCGGACCGGGACATAGCGGGACCGTGGAATTGCCGTACAGTGGAGCGTGGGCGGGATCCACGACGAGCGCGCCCATGACACCGACGAAGGGACCATACCATGACAACGTTGCTGCAACCGCCCGCGAACCCGACGCGCAAGGCGCATGACGGACTCGAACTGCCGGCCATCGGCTTCGGCACTTACAAGCTCAACGGCTTTGCCGGCGCGGATGCGGTCGCCTCCGCGCTGGAGGTCGGCTACCGCCTCATCGACTCCGCGTTCAACTACGAGAACGAGGGCGTCGTAGGCAAGGCGATCCGCGAATCCGCCGTGCCGCGCGAGGAGATCATCGTCACGTCGAAGCTGCCCGGACGCCACCACCAGTACGACCAGGCGCGCACGACCATCGAGGAATCGGTGGCGCGCATGGGACTCGACTACATCGACCTGTATCTCATCCACTGGCCGAACCCCTCGCAGGGCCAGTTCGTCGAAGCTTGGCAGGCGCTGGTCGACGCGCAGAAGCAGGGCGTCGTCAGGCATATCGGCGTGAGCAACTTCCTGCCCGGGCATATCGACCTGCTCATCCGCGCCACCGGCGTGACGCCCGCCGTCAACCAAGTGGAGCTGCACCCGTTCTTCCAGCAGAACGAGCAACGCGCCTACGACGACGCGCACGGCATCATCACCGAGGCGTGGAGCCCGCTGGGACGCGCCAACCAGATGCTCAAGGACCCGACCATCACACGCATCGCCGCCAAGCACGGCGTCTCCCCCGTCGCCGCGATCCTGCGCTGGCACGTGCAGCTCGGCGACGTGGCGATTCCGAAGTCCACGAACCGCGAACGCCAGCTCGCCAACCTCGACCTGACCGGGTTCACGCTCGACGAGCAGGACATGCGCGACATCGCCGCCATGGACAATCCGGAGGGCTACACGTTCGGTCAGAACCCCCACTGGCACGAGGAGGACTGAACCGGAAACGGGTTTCGCGGCTAGACTCGAAGCATGAGTCTTCCCGCGAAACCCCTGCCGTACAAGTTCGATGATCCTCGCGGCGACCGCTCCGCGCCCGTACCGTCGCAACGCACATCACCGGGCCGAAGCACGCCGACCCACGTCCTCGACGCGATCCTCAACCGCATCGAAGCGGAGAAGCGGGACGCGGACGGACGTAACGTGTTGTTCTTCTGGTCGAACCGCTGCATCGAATACGCCGACTACCTTACACATACGGGCATGCCGGAACCGCTGCTCCCTGCGCAGGAGGCGGAACGGATGATTCTCGGTCCGATGGACGCCTATCATCGGGCGCACGGCATCCACCATCACGACGGGCCGTCGGGCATCATGCCGGGCGCTCCCACACTCGACGAGGCGCTTTCCGGGCTGCGCACCGTCGTCGACAACGCACTTCACTCCACGGATTGGGAGCGCGCCTGCCGCAATCTGGCGGTCTGCGCGGCCGCGTTGGCGGCGTTCACGAATTCCGTCGAGGACGAGCGTCACGAGCTGTCCAACGAAAACGACATGCTCGTCAGCGAAATCCGTTGCTACATGGAGAATGTCGCGCGATACGCCGATTCGGCGACGGCGAGCATCGCATTGGATGAGATCGTGAAGGCCGCATACGAGCCGGATATCCAGTTCTACGATCCAGTCAACGCGGCCATGCTGCTCGCGTCCGCCACCGCGTTCGCCCGTCACGACGACAAGACGATATGGGCGTACGACGTCATCGACACGGCGCTCGAACGATTCGGCGAGCGCCATGACGCCGATCTTCCGCATGAGGTGCTGGTCGCGTCGCGTCGCGTGCTGCGCCGCTACATGCTCATGGTCGCATACGATGGGCGTCGTCTCGCTGGCGACGATGCGGGATGCGCCGCGCTGTGGCGCGAGCATCCCGATGAGGCGCCTCTCGCGCTGATGCGCGTCGTCACGCTGCTTGACGCACGCGCGTTCCGCGAGGCGCGCGACGCGACCGAATCATTCCTGCGCACGGTGACGGACCGTTCTCAGGCCGATGCGTACATCATGCACAACGGGCTGCTGCCGGAAGCGTTGCCGCACGGCTGGCGCACGATACTGGAATGTTGTGCGGAAGGGTCGGGTGACGTGGTGCATCTGGCCGAACTGTACCGCGGATACATCGTCGACGGCAACGACAAGAGGGATGCGGCGTATGTGAACCGGCTCCGTCGTCTGCTGCGTTCGTGCGGCGAGTCCGATGCGTCATGGCACGACGAGACGATGCGGCTCGCCCGCCGATGCGCGATGGACATCACGGAACGCATCACCTCGCGGTCCGAGACGACCGCGACCTACGGCGGGCGTGCCACGGAGCGCAGCAGCAGTTGGCGCAATCCGGCGTACGAGAAACTCATCGTGGATGAACGACTGACCGACGACGCGGTCACCTATTGCGCGGCCATCACCCACCCATCGCTGCCCCTGTTGAAAACCCTGGCCATCGGCCACCCAGACAAGGCGAGGGAGACGATTCTGAACGCGATGCCGCAGGGTGCGCTCTCCGAGGACGACATCGCACTGGTCCTGCACGCCGGAACCGCCGATTCGCCCGGGCAATGCGGCGACGGATATGCAACGCAGACGAACGCGCCGCACACGAACACGCTTCGGTCGAACGCGCCCCGATTGAACACCACCCGCGCCACCTACCGGCGAATCGCGAAACAGCTGCAACGCTACGCCGACGTGTTCGACGACATCTCGGCAAGGCGGATCGCCGATCTTATCATCAGACGGCATCCGAACCGACCCGCGTTACGCGAGGAGCTCGCCGGCATCTAGCCGGCAGGTGCCGCCGTGGTTTCCCGGCCGTCATACCGTCAGCGAAGTTGCTCTTGCCCACATTCCGGGAACATTTCGGGAAACCAGTGGTTTCGTACCAACGGCGGAGGTCGATCCTGCATCGTCGAAAGGATCAGCCCCTTAGAAAGAGGAGACCGAAGGCTTTGTGCACCTTCACCCATCATCATACCGCTGGCGGGAAAACCATGCGCGCACTCGAACAAACGCTCCAAACAGACCTCACGTTCCTCCATAACCCTCCATAACGCATGAGGCCCCTCACTCAGATCGCCGACCGGCACATCACCACCAACCACAGCACCCACAGCATCAAGAGGGTCCACCAGCTCGACATGCTCCGCCTGCGGTTGAGCGGAGTGAAGGGTACGCCCGCGCAACTGTCCAGACTATTGGAGCCGTGGGGCATTCGCATCGACAGGAAGACCATAGCCAAATGGGGCAGCGCGGCGTCATCGCCCCCATAGACCACGACGGGAACGCGCCGGTGTTCCTGATTTGGGACGTATGGCAGGCGCACACCCGCCTCGCCGGATACGAGCGCGCACGCCGACATAGCACACGCGCCACATCAGACCGGGAGAAAGCCGATAGGACGGATAGAACGCGGTAGTGCACGGTACGGCGGTGGGCCGATGCATGTTGACGCAGGAAGCCTCCGCCCCTTGACGATACTAACGCATCGTGTTAGTATCGTCGCGTGAGAACAAGAGACGGGGAGCTCAACGACTTCCTCTACGGCGGCCGCTACCCCAAGACATACCCGGCGGGACTCGAGCGCGTCCTCATGCGCAAGCTCCAGATGCTCAAGGCCGCCCACGAGCTGCGCGACCTCAAAGTGCCGCCCGGCAACCGACTCGAACCCCTGAAAGGCGACCCGAAGGGCTGCTGGAGCATCCGCGTCAGCCAGCAATGGCGTCTCGTGTTCGAGTGGGACGACGACAACAAGGAGGCCACCGATGTCTACTTCGACGACTACCACAAATGACTACTACAGCACCCCGGGCGAGATCCTCGACGAGGAGTTCCTCCAGCCGCTCGGCATCAGCCGCTACCGGCTCGCCAAAAGCATCGGCGTGAGCGAGACCGCCATCGGCGAGATCGTCAACGGCAAACGCCGCATCAGCACCCCCATGGCATGGCGTCTGGGCAAAGCGCTCGGCACCACGCCCGACTTCTGGGCGAACCTCCAGACCGACTACGACCTCCTGACCTTCGACCCCAGCGCCCTCGGGGACATCCACCCGCTCGTCGAAGCCTGAGATACGGCAGCCGGCTTGACAAAATGGGGGCAACGCGGCATCGTCCAGTCGACCGGGACGTACGCGGCACCGCCCCCGTCTATCTCATCTGGGACGTCCGGCAGGCGCACACCCGCCTCGCCGGATACGAGCGCGCTCGCCGACCTGCATGAAATGCGCACAGTGCGTATAATGCGTGGTGTGAGGTTCAAGGAAAATCGAGAAGATACTCCGCAGGGACGGGTGGCGGCTCTACTCGCAGAGTGGAAGCCACTGCCAGTACACACACCCCGACAAGCCCGGAAGAGTCACCGTCCCAAAGCACAACGGAGACCTTGCGCCGTTCACCGTCAAATCAATATGGAAGCAAGCCGGCATCAACGAAAGAAGGATCAAATGAAACTCGTCTACCCGGTCGTCCTCTACCCGTCCGGAGTCCCCGGCGGCTACACCGTGCTCTGCCCGGACATGCCCGGCCTCGTCACCGAAGGCCGCGACCTGCCCGAGGCGCTGGACATGGCCGTGGACGCCGCCAGCGGCTGGGTGCTCGGCGAACTTGAGGAAGGCCGCCACGCCCCGCATGCCACCAACATCGCCGACGTCAAGCCCGACGAGCCCGACGGCATCGTCACTCTCATCAGCCTCGACATGGACGCATACGCCGCCAAATACGGCAAACGCAGCGTCCGCAAGAACGTCACCATCCCCGCATGGCTCGACACGTTCGGCGAACAGCATGGCATCAACTACAGCGAAGTCCTGCGCGAAGGCCTCGAACACCGCTACCACGACCTCCAGGCGGCGTAGCGGCTCTCCTGCCGGGCATAAAACCATATAAAACGACATAAACGAAACAGCCGCTCCGCCCTACTCCCGTAAGGCGAAACGGCTGTTTCCCGCGTGCGCGGATTGGTGGAGTCGCGGGGAATTGAACCCCGGTCCGGTGACCGTACCCTCAGTCTTCTACGTGCGTAGTCCGCTGGCCATGCGGCGGTTTTTCTGCTCCCAACTATGTCGCGGACAACCGTTGGCGGGCATATTCGCAGTACAAGTCCCGATGCGACCCTGAGACTCAATCACATCAGCAAGTCCTTTAAACGACGCTCAACTTCTCCCCAAGGACGAAGGAGAGTGAACGGAGCGGCTGCTCACTGGTTAATCCTGGCGCGAAGCTCAGGCAGCGAGAGCGAACTCAGTGCGGTTAGATTTAGCACTTATTCTTTTGCCGGGGGCATCCACGAGCGGACCCGGCGTTCTCGGCACGCTTCCCTGCGACGAACAGGTCACCGTCGAAACCGATCGACCCCATTCTTGAATTATCAAGCCTCCGACCTCGGCGTCACAATGTCAATGCCATGGCGCTCACCTTGACCGGACTTTTCAGAGTACAACCCCAAAGCAGGAATCGCAACCGTGAATCCGCGCGTTCATTCACAGCGAAACCTGCACACCTGCGCACCCGCGCGCCCGCCGCACGTCGCCACGCCACATGCCGCGTATCCCGTGTCACCGCAGCACCGGCCGCAACGGCGCGGACACATCGACCTGGGTCTTGTCCCCGATGACGTTCGGATCGGACAGGATCTTGTCGACCACGGCCTTCTTGAGCTTCAGCTCCGAGGAGTCACCCCAGACGATCACCTGTTTGCCGCCGTCCAGTTCGGTGGTGACGGAGTCCTGCGTCTTCGCGCTCACCTTCGTGATCCGTGCGCGCAGCGATTCGGGCAGCGAGTCCAATATCGTGAGCGTCTCCTTGACGGCCCTGCTGTTCAGCCCCGCGTTGAGGTCGCTCACCTCGATTACCGGCACGCCGGAGACGGAGGCGTCCGAATCCACCGAGTTGAGCACTCTCGCCTTCTCGTCGACGGCGGTCAGCGCGTCGGAGCCCCTCTCCTTGAGCATGGCCGCGGGCCGCTGCGCCGTGATGCTCACGGACAGCCCGTGCGGGAACCGTTTGGTCACTTCGGCCTGGCTCACGCCGGCGATGCCGGTCAGCTGGTCGGTCAGGCCCCGCGTGTCCACCAGCAGCAGCGATCTGCCGGTCTGCTCGTCCACGATCTGCCGGACCTGTCGTTCACTCACCCACTCGTTGGCGCCGGACACGCCCACCTGCCCGGATTCGAGCCTCAGCACGGGCGAGAGGAACAGCAGCCATCCAAGCCCCGCCAGCACCGCGACCACGGCCACCACGGCGGCCACGCGCAATGCGACGATGCGCACGCCCACGCGTTTGCGTTCCTTGGCGCGTTCGGCGAAATCCACTACCTTCGGTCGGGTGGCGAGACCCAGCGTGCCGGAGTTCTCCTGCAGCGTGCGGGCGAGGATGTCCTCGCTGGCGAGACGACGCGCGTCGACGAACTGCCCGGGTTCGGAACGGGAGACGGCCTCATGCGGGTCCGCTCCCCCGACTGCGCGCCGCGGCTTGCGCGCCGTCGCCTCACGGTCTCGTGTGCCGGCCTGGACGTCACCGCGCGTGTCACCGCGGGCGTCGGTGTGGCCGCCGACCCGTCCGATGCGCCCGCTCCTGCCCGACCCGTCGGACCTGACGACCCGTCCGCCCATCAATCACAGCTTTCGCGGTGGGCTTCGAGCGCGTGCAGGATCACCTCGTCCATGTCGGTGATGTCGCCGGCGCCGACGGTGAACACGACGTCGCCGTGATGCGCGCGCATGGCCATCATGCGCGCCGCGAGGTTCATGTCGTCGACGGCACGGAATTCGACGCCGCTCATGCCCTGCGATTCGCGCACGATGGTGAGAGGCCCGACGCCCGGGAAATCCTCCTGCTTCTCGCGCGCAGGGAACACGCCGGTGACGATGACGTCGTCGGCCTTGGCGAGCGCTTCGGCGAATTCGTGCGCGAAGAACTTCGTGCGGCTGAACAGGTGCGGTTGGAAGAGCACGCGGATTACGCTGTGCGGGTAGCGCCGGCGGGCCGCGTCGAGCAGCGCGGCAATCTCGGTGGGATGGTGCGCGTAGTCGTCGACGACGGTGACCTGCTTGACGACGCCGCGGATCTGGAAGCGGCGGGAGGCGCCGCGGAACGAGGCGATCGCCTCGGCCGCGTCGGACGGGGCAACGCCGAGCAGTACGGCGGCGGTGAGCGCGGCGGCCGCGTTGCGCGCGTTGTGCAGTCCGGGCACGGCGAGCGTGACCGGCAGGTCGAGCGCCTCGCCGCCGGTCGCTTCGGCCGGCAGGTGCAGGGTGAAGTGTTCGGCGCCGGTCTCTGCGGCTTCGCGTTCGGATTCGATGTGGACGTATGCGGCGCCGTTGAGGCCGTCATCGCCGAACGTGGCGGGGTCGGCGGTGCCGTATGCGATGGCGTGCGCGGCGACGGCGGGGTCGAGCGCGCGCAGCACGGCGAGCGCGTCGGTGTCGTCGGCGCAGATGACGACGTGGCCGGTGGCGTGGCCCGCGTGTTCGACGAATGCGGCGCGGTAGTGCGTCTCGTCGCCGTAATGGTCGAGATGGTCGGCTTCGCAGTTGGTGATGACCGCGATTTCGGGATGGTACTTCTCGAAGCTGCCGTCCGATTCGTCGGCTTCGGCGACGAGCGCCGCGCCTGCACCGACGTGGCCGCCGTCGATGGTGGTGCCGTCGGGGCCCTGGATGCTTCCGCCGATGGCGTAGCTGGGGTCCTGCCCGCACCGGCCGAGCACGTGGGCGAGCATCGAGCTGGTGGTGGTCTTGCCATGCGCTCCGGCCACGGTGACCGCGCGCCTGCCGTGCATGAGAAGGGCGAGGATGTCGCTGCGGTGCACGACGCGTTTGTCGGAGCCGTGGGCGGCGACGATCTCGGGATTGTCGGGCTTGATGGCGCTCGAGTAGACGATGGTGTCCGCGTCGGCGACGTTTTCGGCGCGCTGCCCGAACGCCACGGGGATGCCGAGCTCGACGAGACGGTCGGTCTTGGCGCTGCGTTCCCTGTCGGAGCCGGTCACGGCGACGCCGCGCTCGTGCAGCATTTCGGCGAGGACGGACATGCCGGCGCCGCCGATGCCGATGAAGTGCGTGGCCCCGAGCACGTCCGTGGTCTCTTCCGGTTGGAAGGCCGCGCGTGCGGGGTCGAGGATGATGGATGATGTGGTGTCTGCGCTCACGAAACGTGCTCCTTGTCAGGGATTGTCGGGCCGTTGCGGAATCGGGCCTCATTCATTATGGCTGCCGGCATGGCCGTCGTCACGATTCGACCGGGGTGCGGCCGTCCGCCAGGTCGAGTATGCGCCGCGCCATGGTGTCCGCGGCGTCACGGATGCCGTATCGCCAGGCCTTGGCGCCCATGCCGTGCAACGCGTCGGTGTCGGCGAGCAGCGCGGGCACGTGTTCGCGCACCCACGCGGGAGTGAGTTCCGCGTCGGCCACCATGACGCCGCCTGCGGCCTCCACCACGGGTTGCGCGTTGAACCGCTGTTCGCCGTTGCCGATGGGCAGCGGCACGTAGACGGCGGGCAGTCCCAGCGCCGTGAGTTCGGCGACGGTGCCGGCGCCGGAACGGCAGATCACGAGGTCGGCGCATGCGAACGCGAGGTCGATGCGCTCCAGGTATTCGGCGACGTGGTAGTCGCCGTGGAGGCCGTCCACGCCGTCTTCTCCGTTGGATTCCCCGTTGGACGCGGCTCCCCCGCCGAGACCGGCGAGATGCTCCGCTCCCGCGTTCACGCCCACGAGCTCGCGCACTTCGTCCGCCTTGCCCTTGCCGGTCAGGTGCACGACCTGCGCGTGGGCGAGGATGTCTCCGGAGACGGCCGCCACGGCGCGGTTCACGTTGGCGGCGCCGAGTGAACCGCCGGTGACGAGCACGAGCGGGCGGTCCGGGTCGACGCCGAGTTCGGCCGCGGCCTTGCGGCGTGCGGCGGCGCGGTCGGTTTCGAGCGCGCCGACGAGCGCGGCGATGGCGGGCCGCAGGGGCAGACCGACCCGTTCGATGCGCCCGTCGCCGTGCGCCTTGAGTCCGGTGCCCTCGTATACGGTGCCGATGTAGTCCGCCCAGCGAGCGCCGAGCCTGTTCGCCATGCCGGCGCGCGCGTTCTGCTCGTGGATGACGATCGGCAGGCCCATGCGGTGGGCTTCGGCGTACACGGGGGCGGAGGCGTACCCACCGAAGCCGGCGACCACGTCGGCCTCGCGCGCTTCGAGGATGCCGTGGACCTTGCGCGTCTCCGCACGCCATTTGCCCGGGAACCGCAGCATGTAGAGGTTCGGCCTGCGCGGGAACGGCACCTTGTCGATGGCGTCGAGTTCGAAACCGGCTGCGGGAACGAGGTCCTTCTCCAGTCCGACGGCGGTGCCGATGACGCTCACCCGCGCATCCGGCTCCAGCTTCTTGATCGCGTCGGCGACGGAAAGCAGCGGATTGACATGTCCGGCGGTGCCGCCGCCGGCGAGGACGATATGCTTCATGGGTACCGAGCATAGTCACGCGCGTGGTCCGGGCGCGTCACCGACATGCGCCCGGTGCGCTATGACGCCACGACGCTACAGTCGTGACGAGTCCGCCTTCACCTCGGGCTGCTGACGCATCAACCGCATCGCGAATCCGGCGGCCATCAGACACATGAGCAGCGACGAGCCGCCCGATGAGATGAACGGCATGGGCACGCCGAACACGGGGAACAATCCCACGACGACGCCGATGTTGACGAGCGCCTGCCCGACGAACCACGTGGCGACGCACATGAGCGCGATGGCGTTGTAGCGGTCCTTGGCCTGTATCGCGCTGCACAGGAGGCACCATCCGAGGATGACGAAGATGAGGATCACCATCGCGCAGCCGACGAAACCGAGCTCCTCGCCGATGATCGCGAAGATGAAGTCGTTGTGGGCGGCGGGCAGATAATTCCATTTCTCGCGCGAATTGCCCAGTCCGACGCCGAGGAACCCGCCGGAGGCGATGGCGTAGCGCGCGTGGGTCGACTGGTAGCAGATGTCCTGCGCGTCCGCCGCCGAGCATTGCATGTAGGCCGCGAGCACGCGCTCGCGCCTGTTGGGGCTCGACGCCACCAGCGCGACCACGCAGGCGACGCCGGCGCCGGAGATGACGCCCAGCGCGCCGAGGGGGAAACCGGAGACGAGCAGACCCACGAAGCCGATGAGCATGACGATCATGGCGGTGCCGAGATCCTTGCCGCCTATCACGAGCGCCAGGCACAGCCCGTATACGATGAAGACCGCCTTGTACGCCGCCCATATCGACTTGACGGTCGCCTTGAAGCCCTTCGCGTCGCGGAGCCTGCGCCGTGCGACGACGAGGGCGGAAGGCATCCACATGCACAACGCGAACTTGGTCAGCTCGGCCGGCTGGAACGTCTGCGACGTTCCGGGAATCTGGATCCATCCCTGGTTGCCGTATTGGCCGACGCCCAGCGGCGTGAAGGTGAGCGCCTGGCCGACGATCGCCGCGATCACCATGAAGAAGCCCTTCCTGCGGTACACGTCCACCGGGACCGCGCTCAACGCCATGCCGACGGCCAGACCCACGACGCACACGATGGTCTGGCTGATCGTCGCGGTGAAGGGCGATCTGCCCTCCGACGCCGACGACGCGGCGGACGACGAGAACACCATGATCACGCCGAAGAAGCTCAGCGCTATCACCGCCGTGCGGAAGCCGTGGTAGCACCACAACGGATTGGACAGGGCGCGCAGGCCCCTCGGCTCGCCGTCAGTGCGCGCCATGCGCCTTCACCCAACGTCGTGCGGCGTCGGCGAACCGGTCGCCGCGATCGGCGTAGGAGACGAACTGATCCATGGAGGCGCACGCCGGGGCCATGAGCACCACGTCGCCGGGCCGCGCATAGGCGCCGGCGGCTTCGACGGCGCGGTCCATCACCGTGGCCTTCGGCTCCGGCTCGATGACCGTCAGCGGCGTGTCGGGCGAGGACGCCGCGAACGCGTCGAGCATGGGCCGCTGGTCCACGCCGATGATGACCGCCGCCTTGATGGTATGCCTGCGGTCGGCGACGAGATGCTCGAAGCGGCTCCCCTTGGCGAGACCTCCGGCGATCCATACGACGGACCCGTCCGCGAAGCTCGTCAGGGAGGCGTTGGCGGCGTGCGCGTTCGTGGCCTTCGAATCGTCGACGAAGCGGATGGTCCGCCCATCGGCGTCCGGCTCGGTGGCGGCGACGGTCTCGATGCGGTGGCCGCCCGGACGGAACGCCTTGAGCGCGGCGAGCGCCTGGTCCTTGTCGGCGCCGTAGCCGAGCACGAGCGCGAGCGCGGTCAGTGCGTCGGCGAGCAGATGCGGGTAGACGGTGCCATCCGGCTCGGTCAGGTGCGTGAACCCGGCGATCGGCGCAAGACGGACGGCCTGTCCGGGCTCACCTCCGGCGACGCCGCTCATGTCGACGATCCAGCCGTCGGACACGCCGATCTGGCCGGCCTTGGGCTCGTGCAGCGTGAAGCCGACCTTCCTGCACCCGGGTGCGGGTTCCGCCGCCTCCGCCTTGGCGGTGACGAGCGCGTCGTCCGCATTGTAGACGAGGGCGCGCCTGACGCCGTGGAACACCTTGGCCTTGTCGGCGGCGTAGTTCTCGCGCCCGCCATGCCAGTCGAGGTGGTCGTCGGCGATGTTGGTGATCGCGGCGCAGTCGAGCGCGAGCGAATCGGTGAAGTGCAGCTGGAAGGAGCTCAGTTCGACGCACAGCACGTCGTGTTCGGGGTTGGTGGCGCAGCGTGACAGCGACATGGCCATGTTCCCGGAGGCGATGTTGCCGGCGCAGGGCGCGTCGTGGCCGCATGCGGTGAGCATGGCGGACGTCATCTCGGTGGTGGAGGTCTTGCCGTTGGTGCCGGTGATGCCGATCCAGCCGGCCGGAGCGCCGGTGCGCGCCGTGGGCACGCGCAGCCGCCACGCGAATTCGACCTCGCTCATCACCGGGATGCCGCGCCGTTGCGCTTCGAGGATGAACGGCGTGCGCGGGTTGAACACGGGGGACGACATAACGTAGTCGACCGTGCTCCAGTCGATGTCGTCGAAGGAGTGCAGGTCCGCCTCGGGCTTGCGCTCGTCGACGCCGATGACCTTCGCCCCGCGTTCGCGCAGCACTTCGGCGAGCGAAGTGCCGGAGACGCCGAGCCCCGCGATGACGACCGTCTTGCCTGTGATGTCCATGATGTGACCCCCTTAGGATGTCCGTCCGGTCATGCCGTGCCGACGCGGCATGACCGGACGCAATTGTTCCAAGCGAATGTTACGCCGGTTCAGCTGAAGAGCAGTCCGGAACGGGTGACCCAGTCCCCGTAGAAGACGACGAGGCCGATGAGCACGAACATGAGCTCGATCATCCAGAACCGCACGACGACCTTCGACTCCTGCCATCCGCACAGCTCGAAGTGGTGGTGGATGGGGGCCATCTTGAACACGCGCTTGTGCGTCGCCTTGAAGTAGCCGACCTGGATGACGTCGCTCATCGCCTCGATGACGTACAGGCCGCCGATGATGACGGCGAGGAATTCGGTGTGGGTGGCGATGGAGAGCGCGGCGAACAGGCCGCCCAGGGCGAGCGAGCCGGTGTCGCCCATGAAGATCTCCGCGGGGTTCGTGTTGTACCACAGGAACCCGATGCAGGTGACGGCCGCGCAGACGGCGATGATGGTCAGATCGAGCGGGTCGGAGACGCCGTAGGCGAATCCGGAGTGGCCCGCGCCCTTCAGGTGGTAGCTCTCCCAGAACGCGATGACGCCGTAGCCGGTGAACGCGATCATGGACGAGCCGGCCGCCAGGCCGTCGAGACCGTCGGTGAGGTTCACGGCGTTCGTCCACGCGGCCATGAGGAAGTTGACCCAGATCACGAAGATCACGATGGCGACGGCGCGCCCTGCGAAGTCGAAGCTCAGGAACGGCTTCTCGATGAAGCTCATGCCGGCCTGTGCGCTGGGGAACCCGTTCTTGGTGGGGATGATGAGCGCGAGCACCGCGTAGATGGTGGCGAAGATGAACTGACCGATGAACTTGCCGCGCACCGTCAGGCCCTCGTTCTGCTTCTTGCGGACCTTGGCGAAGTCGTCGATGAAGCCGAGCAGACCCATCGAGAGCATGGCGAAGAGGACGAGCACCGCCGACCACGACGGCACGTCGCCGTTGCGCAGGTACCGGTATAGCGCGGAGGCGCCCCAGCCGAGCAGGATGGCGAGGTTGATGACGACGCCGCCGAGCGTCGGCGTGCCACGCTTGACCAGATGCGACTGCGGTCCGTCCTGGCGGATGTACTGCCCGTAGTGGAGCTTGTGCACGAGTCTGATGAGCATCGGCGTGCCGACGATCGTGACGATCAGCGACACGAGGATTCCAATGATGAGCGCGATCACTTGCTGTTCCTTCTCCTACCTGTCTGCGGCGCCGTATGGCGTCCGACGTCCTTCCATTGGCCTGTTGCCGGTGGCGTATGCGCTATTCGCCGGGCGCCCAGCGCGAGGCCAGCGCGCTCAGTCCCGAGGCGTGCGAGCCTTTGAGCAGCACGACGGCGACCGGATGCTCCGACGCGAGCCTGCCGACGATGGATTCGGCGGCGGCGGTGTCGTGGACGTGGTCCACGTCGGCGCCGTCCATGCCGGACTGCAGCGCACCCTGCGCCAACGCGCCGGCGAGCTCGTCGAGTCTCGGGTCGGAGGTGCTGCCGACGGCGATGACATGGTCGACGCCCAGACCGGCGGCGTATGCGCCGATCGCGCGATGCAGCCCATCCTCGTCGCCGCCGAGCTCCAGCATCGCACCGAGCACGGCGATGCGGTACGGTGCCGTAGCGGCGCCGGAGCCCCATCGTGCAAGACCGTCGAGACCCGCCTTCATCGAATCGGGGTTCGCGTTGAACGAGTCGTCGATGAGCGTGAACCGCGCACCGGCGTCGTCGACCGTGGACACGGCCATGCGGTGCGGGCTGATGCGCCTCTGCTCGCCGAGTACGCGGGCGATGTCGTCGAGCGCCATGCCGAGACGGCGGGCCACCGTGGCCGCGGCCAGCGCGTTCATCACGTTGTGCGCGCCGGGGATGCCGAGGGCGACGTGCGCCGTGGAGCCGTCGGCGGCGACCAGGTCGAACGACGCCCTGTCCGCGTCGTCCGTCACGATGTTGCGCGCGGTGAGCGCATCCTCGCCGGCATGGGCGGGGTCGGCGCCGAACCACAGCACCTCGCCGGGCGCGATGGACGCCATGGCGGCCACATGCGCGTCGTCCGCGTTGAGCACGGCGACGCCTTCGGGCCGCAGACCGCGCACGATCTCGGACTTCGCCTGCGCGATACGCTCGACGGAGCCGAATTCGCCGAGATGCGCGACGCCCACCTTGAGCACGATGGCGATGTCCGGCGGGGCGATGGACGTCAGACCCGCGATCTCGCCGACGTGGTTGGCGCCCATCTCCGCCACGAAGTAGCGGGTGCCCTCCCCCACCTTGAGCGCGGTGAGCGGCAGGCCGATGTCGTTGTTGAACGAGCCGACGGGCGCGACGGTCGGCCCCATCGTCGACAGCAGCGCCTTGAGCAGGTCCTTGGTGGTGGTCTTGCCGACGGAACCGGTCAGTCCGATGAGCGTGAACGGCTCCCCCGACTCCCTTCGCAGTTCGATGTCGCGCCGGGCGAGGTCGCCGAGGGCGGCCACCGTGTCCGCCACGACGATCTGCGTGACGTCGGAGCCGGCGACCTCATGGTCGACGATCGCCGCCACGGCGCCGCGCGCGCCGAGACCCGCCACAAAGTCGTGCCCGTCGACGCGCTCGCCCTTGATGGCGACGAACACGCCGCCGGGCCCCACGAGCCTCGAATCGCTGACCGTATGGGTCGCGACGGCCTGAGGCACCTGCGCGCCGCCCGTCGGGGGCACGATGCGTCCTCCCGTGGCCTCGGCGATCAGTGCGATGGTCATCGGCATCATCGTGCCGTCAGTGCTGTCCGTCAAATTCCACTCCTCATTGTCATGTATCCGGTTCCATTCGTATGTCTCACGCGATGCGCCCGTCGCCCGCGCCTCGTCGGCCATCCGTCAGCCGAGGTCGTTCGCCACGCGCAGCGCGTTGCGGATGTTGTTGCGCCGCACGCCCGCCGCGAGCACCATCGCGATGGCCAGCGACAGCCTCGAACGCTCCTGCGGATCGTCCGAGTTCGGCGCGAGCTTCGTGAGCGTGTCCGATTCCTCGGTCCTGCTGGTGACGCGCATCTGCTCGTCGCAGCGGAACCCGTATTCACGCTGCATCCGTTCGATCACCGCGTGGTCGGCGTTCGCCGGCGCGGGCGTCGACGAGCCGAACACGTCCACGCTGACCGACTCCAGCGCGTGCGCGGAGACGGTCAGGTCGTCGAGCGCGATGACCACGGCGGCGGCTCCGTCCTCCGCGCACACGGCGAGCGTGCGCTGCAGGTCAAGCACGCCGAGCGGGTAGTCGAGGTCCAGTTCCCGTTCCAGCGAATACGATCCGCCCACGCTGACCACGCCGACCGGGTTGCCGAGCATGTGCAGGAACCGAGCGAGCTTGTCCGCCACGGCGACGCTCTCCTGCGGCGTTCCGGCGCTCACGGCGAACACCGCAAGCGTGTTCGCCGGGTTGCCGGCCATCTGCGCGGCGAGCGTGCCGAGCTCCTCGTCGGTAGGCGAGGCGAACAGGACCGGCATGTCGGGTTCCGCCGGCAGCGCGGCGCGCGAGTGCTCCGGCACGATCGCCGCGTAGGCGCCACGGCGGCGCGCCCGGCGCAGGAGGTCGACGTCCACGTCCGAGGACGACCACAGCAGCGCGCCCGGCACGACGGAATCGATGTCGTCGGCGAGCGAGGTGACGGTCACGTCCCCCGCGAACGGCGGCACCAGCTCCCACCCGTAATGCTCGACGAGATGGCCGAGCGTCATACGCTGCATGATGGATTCGCTCACTACGCTCATAGTCTCCCTTTCACCCGTGCCGCATCGGCGGTTCCACCGTCACCAGTCAACCGGAATAGCATCCGTGCGCGGCGCGGAGGTCGGCACCTCGTACTTCTGCATGAGGAATTCACCGATCTGCGCGAACAGCTTGCCGGATGTGGTTCCACCATACATGCCGTCCGGGTCGAGCATGACGACGGTCACGACGTAGCGGGGGTTGTCGGCGGGGATGATGCCGGAGAAGTCCGCGATGATGGACGTGAGCTGGCCGGTCGCGCCGACGACCTCCGCGGTGCCCGTCTTCGCCGCCACACGGTACCCGTTGACGCCCGCCGTCTTCCGGTATTCCTCCGCGACCGATTCCATCGCGTTCCTGATCTCGTTCGATACATTCTCGTCGATGACGCGCGTGCCGGCGTCGCCGGTCTTCCCGGTCACGTGCCCGTCGGCGTCCGTGACGGATTTCACGATGGACGGCTGACGCATGACGCCGCCGTTCGCGATGACCGAGACGGCGCGGGTCAGCTGCAGCGCGTTGACCGTGTAGCCCTGACCGAACAGGACCGTGTCGCGGGTGCGTCCGTCCCAGGATTCCGGCGTGCCGAGCACGCCCTTGGACTCGCCGGGCAGGTTCAAGCCGGTCGGCTGGCCGATGCCGAACTTGGTGAGCATGTCGTAGCGCTGCTGGGAGCTCACGTTCTGCGAGGCCATGACCATGCCGACGTTGGAGGAGTTCTGCAGGATGCCTGCGAGCGTCCAATGCTCGTTGCCGTGTTCGACGGCGTCATGGAACTTCTGTCCGTTGCTCTTCGTGTACTCGTAGGGCACGGTGAACTTGTCGGTGATCTTGTGCGCGCCGTTCTGCAGGATGGCGGCGAGAGCCGGCACCTTGCCGATGGAGCCGGGCTCGAAGGTCTGGCTGACCGCGCGCGAGACGCTGAGCTTGGCCTCGTCGGAGCCGGCCTTGATCTGGTCGGAGTCCTCGAGCGCGACGATGCCGCCGGTCTGCGTGTCCATGACCACGGCGATGCCCCACTGCGCGTTGCTGGATTCGACGCCTTCGGAAAGCACCTTCTTGACGTACCAGTCGACGTCGGCGTCGATGGTGAGCGTCACATCCTTGCCGTCGACGGCGTCCTTCGATTCCGTGACGGTGCCGGGGATGACCTGGCCGCCGCCGCCGCGCTGGTACACGGTGTAGCCGTCGGTGCCGCTGAGCGTCTTGTCGAAGGTCTGTTCGAGTCCGGCGGCTCCGTGGCCGTCGGAGTTCACGCCGCCGAGAAGCGCGCCGAGCAGCGTGTTCTCCGCGTAGACGCGCTCGCTGCTGAGTTCGCCGTATACGATGCCGTACAGGCCCATCTTGTCGATCTGGCGTTTGACCTGAGGCGTGACGTCCTTCTTGATGACGGCGTACTGGCCGGTGCCGTTGAGCCGGGCGCCGAGCTCCATCGCGTCCATGTCGAGCACGGGCGCGAGAAGCCTGGCCACGGCGGCGGCGCCGGTGGCGCCGACCGGCTTGCCGTCGATCTGATGGCAGTATCCGAGCGTCTCGGCCTGCTTCGAGCCGCAGGCCACGGGGGTGAACGCGGTGGCGGCGTCCGGCACGCCGATGATGTTGTACCGTTCGACGCTCTGGGCGAGCACGGTGCCGTTCGCGTCGAGGATCCTGCCGCGGTTGGCGGTGGTGACGACCTTGACGGTGCGGGCGTTGGTGGCGGCCTGCGCGGTGGCCTTGCCCTCCAGCAGCTGGACGAGGGCGAGCTGGCCGAGGCATGCCGCCGCAATCACTGCGAACACGAGTCCCATGGCGAGGGATTTGACCGCGAAGCCGTCCAGCCCATGGGCCTGCTGGAACGCTTTGAGCCGTTTGCCCATCATCGTCCGCCTTCCTTGGGTTCCTGGTACCCGTTGAGGTCGATGGTCACGGAGCCGGATTGCGGCACCATGCCCATGTCGCTGGCCTTCTGGGGCAACGACGCCTCCAATTGGTCGAGTCTGGCCTGGTTGTCCTGCACGTCCTGGGTGAGACGGCTGATGGAGTTCTCCAGCTTGGAGGTCTCGAAGGCGTTGCTCACCATCTGCGTGCGCAGCATGAGCGCGCCGAAGAGCGTGGCGACGAGAAACGTCACCGCGACGACGATGTGCACCATGGGGGCGGAACGCGCGCGCATCCACGTCAGCATCCGCCCGAAACCGGCGGTGAGGCTCTTCCCCGCCGCGTCGGCACCGCCGTTCACGACGCGCAGCTCAGGCCGCTGCGCGGGCCTCGATGCGGGTTCCGGCCTACGGGAGGCGCTGGAGCGCGACGTACGTGCTGGAGACGTCATGTCAGTTCCTCCTTCCCTGCCTGCGGTGGTTCCGCTCCCGGGCGAGCGCCGCGTCGCCGAACCGCTCGACGACGTGTTGCGGCAATGGTCTGACCAGTTCCACCGCCCTGAGCCGGACGGACGCGGAACGCGGGTTGGCGGCGATCTCGTCCGCATCGGCCTTGAGCGCGCCACGCGTGAGCGCGCGGAAGAACGGACGGGCCTCGACCGGCACGATGGGCATGTCCGGGGGGACGTCGGCGGTCAGGCCCTGCGCCATGAACGATTTGACGGTCTTGTCCTCAAGCGAGTGGTAGGACTCGACGACGATCCGCCCATGGGGAGCGAGCCGCAACGCGATCTGAGGCAGTGTGCGCGCGAGCTTGTCGAGTTCGCCGTTCACCTCGATGCGCAGGGCCTGGAACACGCGTTTCGCGGGGTTGCCCGCCGGGCGGTGGGCCTTGGGCACGACCTCGTCGACCAGCTGGTTGAGCTGCGCGGACGTGGCCAGCGGCCCTTCCTGCGCGCGGCGTTCGACGATGCGGCGTGCGATCTGCCGGGCGAAGCGCTCTTCGCCGTAGGTGCGGAAGATCCGCGTCAGGGCGCGTTCGTCGTACCGTTCGAGCACCACGGCCGCGGTCAGCGGCTGGCCGACGTCCATGCGCATGTCGAGCGGCGCGTCGTGCGAGTAGGAGAAGCCGCGGTCGGTCTCGTCGATCTGCAGGCTCGACAGACCCAGATCCATGAACGCGGCGTCCACGCGGCCGATGCCGTGGGCGTCCAGGGCGTCCGTGAACCCGTCGAAGGCGGCGTGCACGGGGACGAACCGTTCGGCGAGCCCCTCGCGCTCCATGCGCTCGGTGGCGAGCCCCAGCGCCTCGGCGTCGCGGTCGATGCCGACCAGACGCGCGTGCGGCGCCGCTTTGAGGAAGGCCGTGGCGTGCCCGGCGAGTCCGAGCGTGCAGTCGACGATGACGGGCGCCTTGGTCTTCGCCAGTCCGGAGGTGACCAGACGCACGCACTCGTCGAGCAGGACCGGCTGGTGGATGCCTCCTAGCTGTCTGACGCGTTCGGCGTCCGTATTCGCCGCGCCTCGCTCGTGCCTGGTCATGGTGGTCATGCTGTTGTTCGCGTCGGTCATGTCGTTCGTGTCGGTCGTTTCCCTGATGTCGTTCGTATCGGTGTCGTTCGTGGTCGCCGCCATCACAGCCCCACTTCCGGCAGGACGTCATCGGCGATGTCGGCATAGCCCTGCTCCTTGTCGGCGAGATACGCCTCCCACGCCTCGCGGTTCCAGATCTCGGCGCGGGTGCCTACGCCGATCACGACGATGTCATCGCCGAGGTTCGCATAGTCGCGCAGCATCTGCGGCACGAGCACGCGCCCCTGCTTGTCCGGATCCTGGTCGACCGCGCCGGACAGGAAGACGCGCAGGTAGTCGCGCGCCGCCTTGTCGCCCATCGAGGTGCGCTGGATCTGCATGGCGATGCGCCGGAACTCCATCGCGGGCAGCAGGTACACGCAACGCTCCTGGCCGCGCGCCATGACCAGTCCGGTGCCGAGCTGGGAGCGCAGTTTGGCGGGCAGGGCCATGCGCCCCTTCGCGTCGATCTTGGGCGTGTAGGTGCCGAGCATGAGCGGAGGCAGCCCCATCTGCGCCATGGGGGCCATCTGGGGCTGCGCCTGCATCGCCGCGGGCATGGGCTGCGCCTGCGGCTGGGATTGAGGTTGGGCGGAGGGGACGCCCATGGGCTGCTGGCCCATGGGCATGTACGCCCCGGCCATGCCGTACCCGGGGTACGCAGTCGAGGGGTCGAATCCGTTGTCCGCCATGCCGTTCATGGTCTCGCCGGTCATCCGCCCCACCTCCTTCGCGCCACACTCGGGTACACCACGTCCACACTGCTTCCCCACTCTACCCCACTTTCCCCCATTCCTCCCCACGCAATCACACAATTCCCGCTTTTACGGGCGGCCGCGAGGGATGCCGCTCGCGGAGCAGTCGCCGCCCCGACGCGCGAATTCACGCGAAATTCACCTCGCGCACCCGGTCGGGGGCGTCGCCTCGTTGGGGGCGGGGGGTAGATTGGAATACTCGAGTTTTCAAGAGACCACCACAAGACGAGAAACAAGGGGAAACGCAACACATGTCGGGTTATGCCTCTCAGATCGAGGAGGAGCAGCGCGCGGTCGGCCGCGCATACGATCGTCTGGACGCGTTGCGCGCTGAGGCCAGGCAGCGTCTCGACGCCGTACGGGCGGCCGGGTCGCATGGCTCGCCCACCCAGCGCACCGAGCGCGACTCGTTCGCCACGATGTACGAGGACCGTCTCACGCAGCTGCGCGCGGTGGAGGACCGCCTCGTGTTCGGCCGTCTCGACGACCGCTCCGGCGGCAGGCGCTACATCGGGCGCATCGGATTGTCCGACGAACGCCACGTGCCGATGCTCACCGACTGGAGGGCCGACGCCGCCCGCCCGTTCTATGAGGCGACCCCCTCCCATCACGGCGACATCGTGATGCGCCGGCACATCACCCTGAGCTTCCGCGACGTCGTCGCGCTCGAGGACGAGGTTCTGGACATCCACTCCGACCAGGTCGGCGAGGCGTCGGCCTCGGGCACCCTGACCGGCGAGGGCGCGCTGCTCGCATCCCTGAGCTCGCGGCGCACCGGCAAGATGACCGACATCGTCGCCACCATCCAGGCCGAGCAGGACCATATCATCCGTTCGGCGATGGACCGCGCGGTCGTCGTGCAGGGAGGCCCCGGCACCGGCAAGACCGCCGTCGCGCTGCACCGCGCCGCATACCTGCTGTACACGCACCGGCGCACGCTGGAACGCTCCGGCGTGCTGGTGGTCGGCCCGAGCCCGACGTTCCTGCACTACATCGACCAGGTGCTGCCCTCGCTGGGCGAGACCGGCGTCGTGTCGCGCACCATCGGCGACCTCATCCCCGGCGTCGAGGCCGATGCCGCGGACTCCCCGCTCGCCGCCAAAATCAAGGGCGAGCGCCGCATGGCGGACGCGGTGCGCAACGCCGTGGCCGCACGCGAACGCGTCCCCGCCGATCTGCCGACCGTGCAGGTCAACGGCATCACGGTGCCCATGCTCGCGGCAGACGTCGAACAGGCCATCGCCGACGCGCGACGCACGCGGCAGCCGCACAACAAGGCGCGCGAGACGTTCGTCAAATCGATGATCTCCGCGATGCGCATCCGCTACGAGGAGCAGCTCGACTACACGCCCGACCAGGAAGAGGTCAACCGCGCGGTCTCGCTGCTGCGCATGAACGACAAGGTGCGTGTGGCGCTCAACCTCGCATGGTTGCCGATGACCGGACGGTGGCTCATCGACGACATGTTCTCCAAGCCGGCGAAGCTGCGCCGATACGCCCCGTGGCTCGACGAGGACGAGGTGGCCGAGCTGACGCGCGCGAAGGGCGCGCTGCTCACCCGCTCGGACGTGCCGCTGCTCGACGAGGCGTTGGAGCTGCTCGGCGACGACCCGAAGCTCTCCTCGAAACGCCGCCAGCAGGAGGCGGCCCAGGCCGAGCAGCTGCGGTTCGCGCAGGACACGCTCGAACAGAACGGCATCGGCAACGGGCTGGTCACCTCCCAGATGCTGCTCGACCAGATCAACGGGCCGGACGGCGAGGCCACGGCCCAGGCCGCGGGACGCGACCGCGAATGGACGTACGGGCACATCGTCGTAGACGAGGCGCAGGAGCTCACCGCCATGGATTGGCGCATGCTGCTGCGCCGGTGCCCGTCACGCTCGTTCACGATCGTGGGCGACGTGGCGCAGACGAGCGCCCTGGGCGGCACCCGCTCGTGGCCGAAGACGATGGACCGTCTCTTCGGGCGCGGCCGCTGGGACCTCAACGAGCTGACCATCGACTACCGCAACCCGCAGGAGGTGTCCGATCTGGCGGGCCGATTCGCCGAATCGCAGGGACTGTACATCTCCACCGTGCACGCGGTGCGGCGCATCCCCGACTCCGTGGCGCGCGTCACGGTGCCCTCCCGCGACGATCTGGCCGACGCCGTGGCCACCGAGGCATGCGCGCTGGCGTCACGGTTCGTCGCGAAGGACGGCACGGGCCGCGTGGCCGTGATCGCGCCGGAATCGATGATCGGCCGTCTGCGCGACGCGGTGTCGGCCGCGCTCCCCGGCACGCTCGGCGCCGACGAGGCGGAACGTCTCGCCGCACAGGACGTGTGGGAGCGGCAGGTGGACGTGTGCGGCACGGAGACGGTCAAGGGCCTCGAATACGATGCGGTGGTGCTTGTCGAACCGGGGCTCATCGACGGCGAGGCCCCGAGCCGTCTGGTGGCGGCTTCCGACTTGTATGTGGCGATGACGAGGCCGACGCAGCGTCTGACCATCGTTCGGACCGCGATGGACGAAAAGGATCTGGAACTCTAAGGTAGGGAACATGCCTAAAGCACTGTTATTGGAAAACATTCACCCGGATGCGGCCAAGTCGCTGCGCGATCATGGGTTCGAAGTCGAGACCATGAAGGGGGCCTTGAGCGAGGACGAGTTCATCGACGCGTTGGACGGCGTCGACGTGGTGGGCGTGCGGTCCAAGACGACCGTCACGCGCCGTGTCCTTGACGCCCGGCCGAACCTGTCCGCGGTCGGATGCTTCTGCATCGGCACCAACCAGGTGGATCTCGACTACGCGGGGCAGCGCGGCATCGCCGTGTTCAACGCCCCGTATTCGAACACCCGCTCCGTCGTGGAGCTGGTGATCTGCGACATCATCTGCCTCATGCGCCGCATCCCCGCGCACACCCATCATCTCAAGCATGGCATGTGGGACAAGTCCGCCAGCGGCTCGCACGAGGTGCGCGGCAAGACGCTCGGCATCATCGGATACGGCAACATCGGCTCCCAGCTGAGCGTGCTCGCCGAGGCGCTCGGCATGCGCGTGCTGTTCTACGACGTCGAGGAGAAACTTGCGCTGGGCAACGCGGTGCGCTGCGAGACCCTGAACGAGCTGCTCGAACAGTCCGACGCGGTCACCGTCCATGTCGACGGACGCAAGTCGAACACGGGCTTCTTCGGCGACGACCAGTTCGCCCACATGAAGCAGGATGCGATCTTCATCAACGCCTCGCGCGGCTTCATCGCCGATCTGGACGCGCTCAAGAGGCACCTCGATTCGGGGCATCTGTCCGGCGCGGCGGTCGACGTGTTCCCCGTGGAGCCGAAGAAGACCGGCGACCCGTTCGAGACGCCGCTGGCGGACGAGGACAACATGATCCTGACGCCGCATATCGGCGGCTCGACGCTGGAGGCGCAGGAGTCCATCGGCCACTTCGTCTCGCAGCGCCTCGAGGACTACTGGGAGAAGGGATCGACCTCGCTGTCGGTGAATCTTCCGCAGATCAATCTGGGGGCGAACCGCGGCACGGTGCGCATCGCGCACCTTCATGCGAACCTGCCGGGCGTCCTCGCGCGGGTGAACCGCGTGCTGGGCGAGGAGAACATCAACATCGCGGCCCAGTCCCTCGGCACCGAGGGCGAACTCGGCTACGTGGTGACCGATGTGGCGCAGCGCCCGTCCAAGGAGGCGTTGGAGGCGTTGCGATCCATCGAAGGCACGATCCGCATGCGCGTGATCTCCTGACGATTCCGCACGTGGTCCGGCTGGGCGTCATGCCGCGCGGGCCACACCGTTCGGCATGACCGGTGGTTCCCGACCGCAGATCCACGCCGAACGACGACATACGGCAGGCCCGCGATACCATCTCACGATGGCATCGCGGGCCTGCCGTATTGCTTTACGTACATCCGCCGACTCACTGCCCCTTCAACGCGTCGATGGCACGCTGGAAGTCGGACAGATCCTCGAAGTTCTGATAGACGCTGGCGAAACGAAGATAGGCCACCTGATCCAACTCCCTCAACGGTTTGAGGATGGCCTTGCCCACCTCGTCCGACGTGACCTGCGCCTGGCCTGTGGAACGCAGATACTCCTCGACCCGTTGGCCGAGCTTGCGCAGGTCGTCCTCCCGGACCGGACGGCCCTGGCATGCCTTGCGCACACCGGAGATGACCTTGTCGCGGTTGAACGGCTCGAGGCTCCCCGAGCGTTTCTCCACCAGCAACATGGTGGTCTCCAATGTGGTGAAGCGTTTGCTGCAATGCAGGCACATGCGCCTGCGGCGAATCGAATAACCGTCCTCACTGACGCGGGTCTCGATGACCTTGGTCTCGGCATGGTGACAATACGGGCAATGCATGTCTACCACCATACCGTCACCTACGGCGCTCGCGGCGACGACGGGGTTTCGACGCGCCGGCCTCACTGTTCCGGGACCACGATGCGTTGCCCGGCGCGCAGGTTCGCATCCTCCATGCCGTTGATCCGCATCAGTTCGTCCACCGACGCCGCCACGTCCCCTCCTTCTGGGGTGATCATCTCCGCGTACGTCCACAACGACTGGCCCGGCTGCACCGTATAGCTCGTCACCTCCATAGGCGTGCCGGCGCCTGATGCGCCCTGCGGCATCATCCAATCCGCCGCCAGAGCGATCAGGACCGCCGCGACGGCCACCACGGCCACGCGCATGATTACGCGGGACATGCTTCCACCCATGACCACCACATCCTTTCGAACATATGTACATCGAACACCTGTTGTAAGTGTGGCACATTTGTTCGATTCGTGCAACTCGCCGTGTCGAACATTTGTTTTGCCACACAAGCCGCAGGGCGTTATCCTTGGATGAACGCCAGAAAGGAGCACTCCGTGAGCACGATACCGTTCAGACCACAGGGCACCGGCGAGCCGGACGTCAGCCAGCTCACGGAACGCCAGCGCATGATTCTGGAAGCCATCAGCTCGTACCAGAACGAACGCGGGTTCTCGCCGTCGTTCCGCGACATCGGCAGGGCGACCGGCCTGAAAAGCCCCTCGTCGGTGAAGCACCAGTTGCAGACGTTGCAGGAGAAGGGTTTCGTCCGGCTCAATGCGAACAAGGGCCGCGCCATCGAGATACTCTTCCCGTCGCAGGCCGGCATCGCTCCGGCATCGGCCGCGGCGCCATCCGGCGCCGGGCAGACGCCGGAGGAGACACGGGCCGGGGTGGCGACGGTCGTGCCGTTCCCTTCACCCGCCCCGGCATCGGTGCGCGAGTCGCGCGACGTCCCGCTGGTGGGGCGCATCGCGGCGGGCGTGCCGATCACCGCCGAACAGCACGTGGAGGACGTCATGCGCCTGCCGGAACGGTTGACGGGCCCTGGAGGCAACCTGTTCATGTTGGAGGTGCATGGGGACTCGATGATCGACGCGGCGATCTGCGACGGCGATTTCGTCGTGGTGCGCGAGCAGCAGGACGCCGTCAACGGCGACATCGTCGCCGCCCTGCTGGACGGCGAGGCCACGGTGAAGACCTACCGCAGCGAGAACGGTCACCTATGGCTCATGCCGCACAACCCGGCCTATCCGCCGATCGACGGCACGCATGCGACGATCATGGGGCGCGTGGTCACCGTGCTGCGCCGGCTGTAGACGAGCGTCCCGGAATCCCCGGCGCATCCGCCGCACGCTCTGGCGATCGCGCCGACGACTGTGCTACAGTGCATCATGTTCATCAGGACCCCGGCCTTCGGCCGGGGTCCTGTGGTTTTCGCGGCGTAACGCGAATGGTATTGATAAGCGGTCTCGATTGCGGCCGCGTGGGGAGGGCATATGGCACACATGCATGCACAGTCGGGCGATGCCGGGGAGAATGGGGCGGCCGCGCATCAGCATCGGCTGATGGCCACGTTGGCGGTCACCGGTTCGGTGTTCGTGGTGGAGGTGGTCGGCGCCGTGCTGACGGGTTCGCTGGCGCTGCTGGTGGATGCCGGGCATATGCTCACCGACATGTCGGTGCTCATCGCCTCGACGGTCACGGCGTTCCTGATGCGTCGTAAGCCGAGCAGCACGCGCACATGGGGTTGGGCGCGTCTCGAGGTGCTGACGGCGGCGGCCGGCGCGGTGGTGCTGTTCATCGTGGGCGTGTACGCGCTGGTCGAGGCGGGCATGCGTCTGTTCGGCGGCGCTCCGGACGATGTGGATGACGTGCGTCTGCTGCTGGCTGTCGGCATACTCGGTCTGACGGCGAATGTCGCGTCGATCTTCATCCTCGCTTCGCAACGCGAGGACAACATGAACATGAAGGCGGCGTTCCTCGAGGTGCTCAACGACGCGTTGGGTTCGGTCGCGGTGGTGTTGTCCGCGCTGGTGATGATGTCGACTGGCTGGGCGGGGTTCGACGCGGTGGCCGGCGGCGTGATCGCGCTGCTGATGATTCCGCGTGCGGCGACGCTGCTGCGTCATGCCGTCCATGTGTTGTTGGAGGAGACGCCGGAGGGATTGGATCTCGACAAGGTGCGCGAGCATCTGGAGCGCGTGCCTCATGTGGTGGCGGTGCATGACCTGCATGCGAGTACGGTGTCGACCGGCATGCCGTTCCTGATGGCGCATGTGGTGGTGGATCGTGGTCTGGATATGAGGCAGGCGGCCGGCATCCTCGAACAGCTGCAGGATTGTTTGCGGGAGCATTTCCCCGTGTCGGTCCCGCACACCACGTTCCAGCTCGAACCGGAGGGCTACCGCTCCCCCTCCGACGCCGAGATGCACGCCGCCGATCATCGTCCCGATGCCGATTCGGCGACGGAAGTCTGAAGTACATCGGCAACGGCAAAGCCCCGATCATATCGATCGGGGCTTTGTCATGCGCGTGCTCGCCTGCCGGACATGAAGAATCGCTCTACGCGTGCGGCCTCAAGGCGCGGCAGGGGAAGGCGTACGAAGGTACGTCGAACCCCGCTGCGAGCGGCAATCCATATGAAATGAGCGCCGCATGCGTGCGAATTCCGCGTCGTATGGAGTGAAGGCGTACGAAGGTACGCCGAACTCCAGACGGTGCGGAAGGCGCTCCATTCCTGCCGGACATGAAGAATCGCTCTACGCGTGCGGCCTCAAGGCGCGGCTGGTGAAGGCGTACGAAGGTACGTCGAACCCGCCGTAACGAAGAGGACGCTCCGTAGAGCGATTGTTCATCAGAAGCCGAACTGGGCGGCGGTTTCCTTCAGCGTCTCCGCGGAGCGCTTGAGGGCCGCGAGCTCCTTGTCGGAGACCGGGGTGTTGATGGCGGTGTTGACGCCGGAGCGGTTGATGAGGGTCGGGACGGACATGCACACGTCGGAGATGCCGTGGAAGTCCTTGAGCATGGAGGACACCGGCAGGATGCGGTTGGAGTCCTTGAGGACGGCCTCGATGATGTCGACGCCGGACATGCCGATGGCGTAGTTGGTGGCGCCCTTGCCGTTGATGATCTTGTAGGCGGCGTTCTTGACGTCCTGGTGGATCTGCTCGCGGGTGTCGGCGTCGAGCGCCTTGTGGCCCGGCAGCGGGGTCCAGTCGAGCATGGGGACGCCGCCGATGGTGGCGGAGGTCCACAGCGGGACTTCGGAGTCGCCGTGCTCGCCGGCGATGTAGGCGTGGACGTTCTTGACGTTGACGCCGGTCTGCTGGGCGATGAGGAAGCGCAGACGCGCGGAGTCGAGGTTGGTGCCGGAGCCGAAGACCTGGTGCTCGGGCAGGCCGGAGATCTTCTGGGCGACGTGGGTGGCGATGTCGACCGGGTTGGTGATGAGCATGTAGATGGCGTTCGGGGCGACCTTGACCAGGTTCGGGATGATGGCCTGGAGGATCTTGACGGTGGCGCCGACGAGCTCAAGGCGGGACTGGCCCGGCTTCTGGCGGGGGCCGGCGGTGATGACGACCATGTCGGCGTCACGGCAAATCTCCGGATCGTCGGAGCCGTCGATGGAGACGGTCGGGTAGAAGCTGGAGCCGTGCTGCATGTCGAGCACCTCGGCCTCGACGCGCTCCTTGGCGATGTCCTCGAGGACGATCTCGCGGGCGATGCCGCGCTGGGCGGCGGCGAAGGCGAGGGTGGAGCCGACGGCGCCGGCGCCGATGACAGCGAGCTTCGTGGGCTTGTTGACCAATTCAGCCATGTTAATGAACCTCTCTTAGAGTCAATGCCCGTTCCCGGGCATCATTCAACCAACGGCACCCAATGTACTCCGACAATGTGACGAAAACGCGAACCCTGATTGACGAAAACCTTGCAAATGCAGCGTTGTTACCGCTCACACGCACTATCGGGCCCGAATGTGGCACAACTCACATCACGCCGTGCGGACGGCTAGTCCACGGCGACCGCGACGACGCGCGCGGCGAGATGCGCGTCGACGTCGGCGACGACATGCACGCCGTCGTCGCGCCATTCGACCGCATCGACGTGCCCGTATTCGCGCACCTGCGACAGCAGCGCGCCCTGCGCGTACGGCAGCAGCGCGTCCACGTGGACGTTCGGCACGGGCAGCAGCGATTCGACCGCCGCGCGCAACCCGTCCACGCCGAGCCCGGAGGCGGCGGAGACGATGTGCGCATCGGGCTGGAGCGCGGCGAGCCGCTCCAGAACGGATTCGTCGCACATGTCCGCCTTGTTGAACGCGATGATGCGCGGGATGGACTCGGCGCCGTCGATGCCGGCGAGCACCTCGTTGACCGCGTCGATCTGCGAGAACGGGTCCGGGTGGGAGCCGTCGACGACGTGCAGGATCACGTCCGCCTCGGCGACCTCCTCCAGCGTCGACTTGAACGCCTCGACCAGCTGCGTGGGCAGGCGACGCACGAATCCGACCGTGTCCACGTACGCGTAGAGGCGCCCGTCACGGGTCTTCGCGCGGCGCACGGCCGTGTCGAGCGTGGCGAACAGCGCGTTCTCGACGAGTTCGCTGGAACCGGTGAGCCGGTTGGTGAGGGACGACTTGCCGGCGTTCGTGTACCCGACGACGGCGATGGTGGGCAGGCCGAAGCGGCGGCGCGAGCCGCGCTTGACCTCGCGGGCGGGCGCCATCTCGCGAATCTGCCGCTTGAGACGCGCGATGCGCGTGCGGATGACGCGACGGTCCATCTCGATCTTCGTCTCGCCGGGGCCGCGCGAGCCGATGCCGCCGTCCGCGCCGGCCGCGCGGCCACCCGCCTGACGCGACAGCGACCCGCCCCAGCCGCGCAGTCGCGGCAGCATGTATTCGAGCTGGGCGAGCTCGACCTGCGCCTTGCCTTCGCGGCTGGTGGCGTGCTGGGCGAAGATGTCGAGAATCACGGCAGTGCGGTCGACGACCTTCACCTTGGCGGCGTCCTCGAGACCGCGACGCTGGCTCGGCGGCAGGTCGTCGTCGACGACGATGGTGTCGGCCTCCTCGCGCGCGACGATGTCGGCGATCTCCTTCGCCTTGCCGGAACCCACGTAGGTGGCCGCGTCGGGCTTGAGCCGGTGCTGGAGCAGACCGTCGCACACCTCGGCGCCCGCTGTTTGGGCGAGCGCGGCGAGCTCGCGCAGCGACTCCTCCGCCTTGGACTGCGTGGTCTTCGCCGAGGACCATACGCCGACGAGCACGACGCGTTCGAGGCGCACCTTGCGGTATTCGACCTCGGTGACGTCCTTGAGCTCGCCGAGTCCGGCGACGTGCCTGAGCTGGTTGCGCGATTCTCGTTCGCGCCATTCCTCGTCGCGGTGTTCGAGACGTTCGGCCTCCGTCGCGTCGTCGATCAGCACCTCGGACGCCTCGGCGAGCACCCCCCTCTCGCCCGTCGTCGGTTCGTTGGATGATGCGTTGGTTGCGGCGCTACGGCTCACTGTCACCTCGTCCTCGTCGGATTCCCTGATTCACTTATGCCTTATTATCATCATTGAGGTGACATGGCCGGCGACGCAAGGAGTATGAACGATGGCCGAACAGTATTTCTCCGCAGAACCCTCGTCCAAGGACGTGCGGCGCACGATGCACGTCACATTGCGCGACAACGCGATGGACGTGGAGACCTCGAACGGGGTGTTCTCCGGCTCGCGCGTCGACCTCGGCACCTCGGTGCTGCTGCGTCGCGCGCCGGAACCGCCGGCCGAAGGCGACCTGCTCGACCTGGGCTGCGGCTGGGGTCCGGTCGCGCTGGCGCTGGCGAAGGCCTCGCCCGACGCGCGGGTGTGGGCGGTCGACGTCAACGAGCGCGCGCTGGACCTGACGGCCGCGAACGCGCGCCGCAACGGGCTCGGCAACGTGCACGTGACGGCGACGGATGCCGCCGGCGCGCCGCTCGCCGTGCAGCCTTCCGCGACGTGCGAGGCATTGGGCGACGACGTGATGTTCGACGCGATCTGGTCGAACCCGCCGATCCGCATCGGCAAGGAGGCGCTGCACACGCTGCTCATGGCATGGCTGCCTCGCCTGAAGGAGGGCGGAGCCGCGTACCTCGTGGTGCAGCGCAACCTCGGTTCGGATTCGCTGATCCCGTGGCTCGCGGACGCGCTCGGCGACGGTTACGCGGTCGGCAAATACGCCAGTTCCAAGGGATTCCGTATCATAGAGGTTTTGCGTAACCAACGATAGGCGGGCAAGGCTCACTCCCGCCTCGGGGCCCCGGCCAGGGGCGGGAAGACGGGTCAATGCGTTTCGAGTATCCATCCGAACTGCCGGTTTCGGCGGCGCGCGACGACATCGCGCGGGCCGTGCGTTCGTCGCAGGTGGTGATCGTCTCCGGGCAGACGGGTTCCGGCAAGACGACACAGCTGCCGAAGATCCTGCTGGAGCTCGGCCGCGGCACGCACGGCAGGCAGATCGTGCACACCCAGCCGCGGCGCATCGCCGCGCGCACGGTCGCCGAACGCATCGCATCGGAGATGGGCGTGCGTCTAGGCGATGAGATCGGCTATCAGGTGCGCTTCACCGACGAGAGCTCGCCGAACACGCGCCTGCGCGTCGTGACGGACGGCATCCTGCTCGCGCAGATCCAGCGCGACCCGCAGCTGAGCCGCTACGACACCATCATCATCGACGAGGCGCACGAACGCAGCCTCAACATCGACTTCCTCCTCGGCTATCTGACGGCGCTGCTGCCGAAACGCCGCGACCTGAAGCTCGTCATCACCTCCGCGACCATCGATTCGGAGAAGTTCCAGCATCACTTCGAACAGGCGCTGCACGAGAAGGTGCCGGTCATCGAGGTGTCCGGACGCACCTACCCGGTGCAGGTCGTCTACGAGCCGCTCGGCACGGCCCCCGCGCTCATGCGCGAGGTGCCCGGGTTCGCGACGGGCGCGAGGCCCGGCGACGCCGGCTACGACGATCTGGCGAACGCGGTCGCCGACGACGGCTCGCGCGCCGCGGGCGGGCGCGGCAACGCCCCGTACGAGGACGAGGGCATCACCGACATGCCGACGGCCGTGGCGCGCGCCTGCGCCGAACTGGTCATCCACTCCTCGCATGAGCGCGGCCCGCGCGACATCCTCGTGTTCGCCTCCGGCGAGCGCGACATCCACGAGTTCGAGGCGGCGCTGCGCCACCATTACGGGCCGCGCGCCGACGACATGCGCCGCGCGGACGCCATCGAGATCATGCCGCTGTTCGCGAGGCTGTCCGCCGCGGACCAGCACAAGGTGTTCGAGGCGCACTCGCACCAGCGCATCGTCATCGCGACGAACGTGGCGGAGACGTCGCTGACGGTGCCGGGCATCCGCTACGTGGTCGACCCGGGCACGGCGCGCATCTCGCGCTATTCGAAGACGGCGAAGGTGCAGCGTCTGCCCATCGAGCCGATCAGCCAGGCGAGCGCGAACCAGCGTTCTGGCCGTTGCGGCCGTGTGGCGGACGGCATCGCGATCCGCCTGTATTCGCGCGAGGATTTCGAGACGCGGCCGCGGTTCACGGAGCCGGAGATCCTGCGCACGTCGCTGGGCGCGGTGGTGCTGCACATGCTGTCCGTGGGCGTGGCGCGCACCGCCGACGACGTGACCGGCTTCGGGTTCATCGACCCGCCGGACGTGAAGGCCGTCTCCGACGGCTTCAACGAACTCACCGAACTCAAGGCGGTGGCGCGCAAACGCGGCGAGGTGACGCTCACGCACATCGGCCGCCAGCTGGCGCGCATCCCCATCGACGTGCGTCTGGGGCGCATGGTCATCGAGGCGGCGAACGCGACCACGCCCAACACGCTGGCGGCGGTGCTCGTCGTGGTCGCGTTCCTGAGCCTGCAGGACCCGCGCGAACGCCCGGACGACAAGCGCGAGGAGGCCGACCGCATCCACAACCGCTACGCCGACCCCACCTCCGACTTCCTCACGGCGCTCAACATCTGGGACCGTGTCTTCCAGGCGGACGGCGAGCCGAGCAACAACGCCCTTCGGCGCATCTGCAAGACCGAATACTTCAGCTGGCTGCGCATGCGCCAGTGGAAGGATCTGGTCTCCCAGCTCAAGCAGATGTGCCGTGAGATGAAGTTCAAGGTGGGCGAACCGCTCCCCGCCTCGCGCGCCGGGCTCGAGATACGCCAGCTGCCGATCAACCAGCAGGCGGCGCACGCCCTGTGCTGCTCGTGGGACGCGGAAGGCATCCACAAGTCGATGCTCGCCGGCCTGCTGTCGATGATGGGCATGCAGGTCGTGCGCGAACCGAAGGCGTCCGACTACGCGCATCTCAAGGGTGCAGCGCGGGCACGCGCGTTGAAGCGCGCGCAGAAGATGTCGAAGAACGACTATCTGGGCGCGCGCGGCACCCATTTCGCCCTGTTCCCCGCCTCGGCCGTCGCCAAGGCCACGCCGAGCTGGGTGATGTCGACCGAACTCGTGGAGACGT
The DNA here is from genome assembly GCF_001417815.1 of Bifidobacterium aesculapii. GTDB lineage: Bacteria > Actinomycetota > Actinomycetes > Actinomycetales > Bifidobacteriaceae > Bifidobacterium > Bifidobacterium aesculapii. Next base: position 68,391 of record NZ_BCFK01000003.1, on the reverse strand, counting down.
CGCGCCTGTGGGCGCGCTACTCCGCCGCGATCGACCCGGCGTGGGCGGAGCCGCTGGCCGGCGCGCTCACCCGCACCACGTACGCCGAACCGCACTGGTCCGGTTCGCGCGGCTCGGCCGTCGCCACGGCGCGCGTGCTGCTGTACGGACTGCCGATCGTGCAGGACCGCACCGTGCAGTGGGGTCGCATCAACCCGATGGAGGCGCGCGACTTCCTGCTGCGCCAGGGACTCGTGGAAGGCGACATCCAGCAGCGGTTCGGCTACGACGGGTTCGTCGCGAACAACCTCAAGACGCTCGAGGAGGCGGCCGACGACGCGAACCGCACGCGCCACGTCGCGCAGACCGTGTCCGACGAGGACCTGTTCGACTTCTACAACGCGCGCATCCCGCACGACGTGACGAGCGTCGCCGCGCTCGCGAAATGGTGGAAGGGCGTGCACGACGACGACCCGACGCTGCTCGACTTCGACCCGAGCAAGGTGGAACGCCTCCAGTCGGCGGAATCGGTGAGCCTCGACGACTATCCGGACCACTGGCATACGTTAGGCACGGACGGGCAGCCCATCGATCTGCGGCTGAGCTACGTGTACGATCCGGCCGACCCGCTCGACGGCGTGACCGTGCACGTGCCGTTGAAGGCGCTCTCGCGCGTCACCCCGGAACAGTTCACGTGGAACGTGCCCGGCCTGCTCGACGAGCTCATCCTCGCGATGATCAAGGCGCTGCCGAAGAAACTGCGCGTGCAGTTCGTGCCCGCGCCGGACGCCACGCGCAAGATCCGCACGTGGATCGACGCACACTACCCCGACCTGCCGGGCTCCGGCACGCGCGGCAAACCGAACCTGCCGCCGGACGGCACGGACGACGACGCGACCGCCGCGACGGGTGGCACGGCATGGCCCGACCTCGCCCACGTGTTCACCAAAGCGGCGATCGCCACGGTCGGCGCGCAGATCCACCCCCAGGTGCTCGGCCCGGAACTCGTCGACCGGCTCTCGCCGTACCTGCGCGTGACGTTCGCCGTCGAACAGACGCTCGACGGGGCCAAACCCGGGCGCCGGCGCGCGCGGGGCGCGGTCAAAACGCTCGGGCAGGGCAAGGACCTCAAGGCGCTGCAGATCCGATTCGCCGAAGAGGCGAAAGCCTCCGCCCGCAAGGCCGTGCGCAGGAAGGCCGACGAGGCGGCGGACCGCGGCAGGCTCGTCGAACAGGCGAACCTGCTGCACAAGGCCGGCGCGACCACCGAATCGCGCGCGTCAATGCTGTGGCACGGCGCGCTCGACGCACTGCGCCTGCCCGACGAGCGCATTTCGTCGCGCTGGCTCGGCACGGAGGCGCTCATGCTCGCCTCGGCCCCCTACAAGACCACGAAAGCGCTCGCCGACGACCTCCAGCTGGCGGCCGTCAAACGGCTCCTGCCCGACGTGGACCGTCTGCCGGACGACGACGCGCTGGCGAACGCCGTGCTCGACGTGCGCGAAGTGTTCGAGGACACCGTCTACCAGGTCGCGCGCGACGTGATCGCGATCCTCAAACGCTACGCGGAAGTGGACCGGGCGGTCTCCGGCAAGGCCGACCTGCCGATGCTGTCCGTGCTCCAGTCTATCCGCGCGCACATCGCCACCCTCGTGTTCCCCGGATTCATCGGCGCCGCTCCCCCGGCCTCGCTCAAATCCATCGAACGCTACCTGCACGCCGACCTGCTGCGTCTCGCCAAGGCGAAGACGGATCGCAACAGGGACGTGCGTTGGGCGTGGGAGGCGGACGAGGCGAAACAGCTCGTCGACAAGGCGCTCGCCCAGGCCAAGGCCGAACCGGCCGGACCGCGCCACGAGGAGCTCGACCGCAAGGCGCAGGCGGCACGCTGGCTGCTGGAGGAGTTCTACGTGAGCCTGTGGGCGCAGGAACTCGGCACCCCGCGCCCCGCCAGCATCAACCGCATCCGCAAGGCGCTCGCCTGAGCCGCGCCGGGGCGGGCCGCACCGCCCCACCCCATCCGGTACAATACCCACCGGCTCAACGAAATTACGATCACATACGACCAGCAAGGACGGAACAATGGCATTGACCAAGAAGCAGATCAAGCAGCTGCGCGGCATGGCGAACACGCTCAAGCCGCTCATCAACATCGGCAAGAACGACGTGACCGACGCGCTCGTCAAGCAGTCGAGCGAAACCCTCGAGAACCGCGAACTCGTCAAGTTCAGCGTCCAGGACGGCTCCGGACTGACCGCGAAGGAAGCCTCGGAGAACCTCGCCGGCCAGCTGGGCGCCGAAGTCGTGCAGACCATCGGCAACCGGTTCACGCTCTACCGCGCCTCCAAGCGCCGAGACATCGAGCACATCCGTCTCGTGCGCGAATAAGAACGACGGGCGCCATATGACGAACGAGACGACTACGACGACGAACAAGACGAACCAGACGGACTCGGCGGTCGCGGCCGACGAGCGCATCCCCGGCAGGCTGATCGGCGCGATCATCGCGACCGGATCGCTCGCCTTCATCGGCATCCTCACGGAAACCGTGATGACGGTGCTCTTCCCGCAGCTCATGCGCGAGTTCCACGTCGACACGGCCACCGTCCAATGGATCACCACCATCTACCTGCTCACCGTGGCGGCGACGATGCCGATGTCGTCGTTCCTCAAGCGGCGTTTCCGTCTCAAGACGGTGTTCGTCGCGGCCGTCGTGCTCGCGCTCGCCGGCTCGGTAATCATGATCGTCGCGAACGCGTTCCCGTGGCTCATCGTCGCGCGCATCATCCAAGGCGTCGGATCGGGCGTGGCGACACCGCTGATGATGAACATCATCCTCGAACAGTCGCCGCGCTCGAAGATCGGGCGTCTCATGGGCGTCGGATCGCTCGTCATCACCGTCGCGCCCGCCATCGGCCCGACGGTCGGCGGCGCGATCACGACGGTGCTGCCGTGGCGTGCGATCTTCGTCATCGCGATCCCGCTGATGCTCATCGCCTGTGCAATCGGCCTGAAGTGCATCGAGCAGAAGTCCCCCACCGAGGCGGCCTATCTCGACCCGTTGCAGGTCGGCACGATCGTCATCGCGCTCGTCGGCATGGTGCTTGGACTCAATCAGGCGGGCGTTGCCGTCAGCAATGCCGTCGCCGGTGTGCCGGCGACACGCGCCGCGATCGTCGCCGTGGCGAGCGTCGTCGTGGGTCTCGCCTCGCTGGCGGCGTTCTGCATGCTGTCCAAGCGCGCGTTCTCACCGCTGCTGCGGTTGGGCGTGCTGCGCGACCCGGTGGTGCTGCTGCATCTTGTCGCCTATCTGCTCATGCCGATCGTGGCCATCGGCTTCGGCTACGTGATCACGAACGTGGCGCAGCTGGGCTTGGGCGCGAACGCGTTCCTCGCCGGCGCCCTGGTGCTGCCGGGCGCGCTCGTGGGCGCCGCCTGCGCGCCGCTCGGCGGTTGGCTGTACGACCGTTTAGGTGCGGTGAAGCCGATTCTGGTGCCTTTCGGCATCGCCACGCTCGGCCCGGTGCTGCTGTTCGCCTTCGCGCTTCGTCTCACCCCCGCGATGCTCGCCGGGTTCTATTTCATCTTCGGGTTCTTCTACGCGCTCGGCAACGCGAACGTGATGACGAGTGCGCTGAGCGCGATTCCGCCCCGCTTCGCCCCCGACGGCAATGCGATCTTCAACACGGCCCTCCAGTTCGGCGGCGCGGCGGGCACCGCGCTGTTCTCGACGATTCTCGCCGTCGCCCAGGCCGGGCACGGCTCGGAGGGCTCCCCCGCGTTCATGCATGCGACGGCCGTGGGCGGGCAGTGGGTGTTCGCTACGATGGTCGTGATCTGCGTGGTCGGATGGTCGAGTCTCGCCGCCGCGTTCCGCATCTGTGCGAAACGGCGATAGCGGCCGTACATATCGCGGCGAATCTGCCGCACGCGTACAAAGGAAGAGCCTGAACACAAACACACGACCCGATGAATCAGCTTTCCCAGGAGTGCATAAGGCGAAAGAACCACCGTCAGGTCCTCATGAGTAACTGATGCATGTCTGAGACATGGATATGATCAGCACGAATCGACGGAGATCCTTCCTCCCCCCAATCCAATGAACCGATTGCCCGAAGTTTGGTGAGGGAAAGGGATGGAAGAGAGCCGCATCCAACCTGATGAAACCACTATTTCAAGAGGACAGGAGCCCCGTCCAGCCGGGTGGATGGCTGATGCATGTCCTGAGACTTGGCTACGGGTCCTGCGTTGATTGACGGAGATTGGTTCCTCCCTCAACTGCGGCAGGCTGACTTTACGGGTTGAGGGAGGAACCCGGCCCACGGGGCCGACGTGGCATATTCGGCGTGGCATCGTCAAAACCGCCATTTTCCAACGATTGAGCGTGATCCTTGCTTGGCGGGGATTCCGCCCTCAACCAGGATCCGGCCGGAATCCGGGTTGAGGGCGGAACGGGGTTCCTCCCTCAACCCCGAAACCGCCCTCTGCGCGGTTGAGGGAGGACGATTTTCCGCACACAACCCGGTGAAACCGGTTGCCCTCAGTTGAGGGAGGAAGGGTCGGCGGGGAATGAGAGCCGCGCCCGTCCGCTTGGAAACGATCCCCCAATGTCGAGGAACAGGTCGAGGGGGGACAGGGTGATTCGTCCTCGATCCGTTGAGACCGATCTCTCCCGGCCAAGGAAACGCTCCCGCCCCACACAGGCCACAAGTACCCTCCTGGACCCGAAGTGTGGAGCAGCGGCGCTCCACACAAACGTCAGGTCCCGGCATGTGGAGCAGCGCTGCGCCACACAAGACCCGCAGGACATTCGCCGAGGGCCGTGTGGAGCAATACCGCTCCACACAACGCGCAACAAGGAAGAAGAGACGGAAGTGTGGAGAGCGGCCCCTCCACACGCGACGCATACGCGAATATAGGCACAAGTGTGGAGCAATACCGCTCCACACAGGCCACGAATACCCGCCTGAACCCGACGCGTGGAGCAGCGGCGCTCCACACAAACGTCAGGTCCCGGCATGTGGAGCAGCGCTGCGCCACACAAGACCCGCAGGACATTCGTTGATGGTCGTGTGGAGCAATACCGCTCCACACCAACCGGCGAAGCCTCAGAGAAATCAGCGTTGTTCTCCATTGTCGTTGCGAGGTTTGCCTTGCCTCACGGTCAGTCAGCCAGGCCCGGGCGCCCCGCCCATCATCGTCCAACCGTACTTCTCCCAGCGACATATCAACCCACAAAGCTTCAGAGGAAAGCACCGGCGCCAAGACGCACCAAAAAGGGTGTGGGGTGCGGCCGGCTTCGGCCACACCCCACACCCTTGATGAAAGGAAGGAAAAGAAGGAAGGGAGAGGTTGGAGGCCGGTGGACCCCGCCGTCACGCCCCGCAGGAGACGCTCATCGTCTCCAGGCGAGGAGGAATGCCTGTGCGGGGCATCCGGCGGTTGGTTCCACCGGCTTCCTGTTCAGTTATGTGTTCAGTTATGAGATTCGGTTATGGTGCCGATTCCGGTGGGGACGCGGGAAGTACCACGCCCCCACCAATCGCTATTTCTTCGAGCCGACAGCGGTGACGACGCGCTGCAGGACCACGAAGGCGAGAATCATCAGGCCGACCACGATGGTGGTCCATTCGGCCGGAACTCCGAAGTCGGAGGTCAGCGGGTCGATGATGGAGCGGACCAGGGCGCCGAGGGCGGAGCCGAGGACGTAGCCGAAGCCGCCGGTGATGATCGTACCGCCGATGACCACGGAGGCGACGGCGTCGAGCTCCCAGCCGACACCGACGGTGTTCTTGGCGGAGCCGAGGTTGGCGATGTACACGATCGAGGCCAGGGCGGCGAGGGTCGCCGAGGTGATGTAGATCGTGAACTGCGCGCGCTTCACGGGCAGACCCATGAGCTCCGCGGAGGAGCGGGAGCCGCCGATGGCGTAGATGGTGCGGCCGATGCGGGTGTGGTGCAGCAGGATGTAGCCGAACAGCAGGACGATCAGGGAGATCACGACGCCGAGGTTGAAGTAGAGATCGTGGCTCAGCTTCGGGTTGTCGATGATCGTGATACTCTTGGCGATCACGGAGAAGTCGTTGTTGTCCGGGAAGGTCAGCGAATCGGTGGAGATGATGGAGGCGATACCACGGGCGAGGAACATCGTGGACAGCGTCGCGATGAACGGCTGCATGTTGAATTCCTCGATGAGGACCGCCGCCAGGATGCCGAAGACGGCGCCGATCAGCAGCATGACGATCATCACCACGAAGGCGGGGACGCCCGCGTTGGCCATCTTGATGCCGATGACGGCGGTGATGGCGACGATGGCGCCGACCGACAGGTCGATGCCGCCGGTGAGGATCGGGAGGGTCATGGCCACGGCCAGGATGATGAGGTAGGCGTGGTCGATGAACAGGGTGGAGATGAAGCCGAGGCGCAGGTAGGTGCCGAAGAGCGCCTGGCCCATGACCATCATCAGGATGAAGATCACCACGGCCGCGATGGTCGGGATCATCTGAGCGTCGAGTCGACGCGTCTTCTTCACGGCCTTCTTGGCCGGAGTTGCCGTAGCGTTTGTCATGCTGCCACCGCCTTTTCAGAGGACTTGAGCGCGCGCTTACGCTTGAGTTCGGCGCTCAGGTTACGAACCTTGGGAGCCTGCATCACGCAGATCACGATCACGACGACGGCGAAGAAGGCCGGGGTGGCGGCGGAATCGATGCCGAGGGTGATGATGGTCTTGCGGATCATGGCGATGATGACGGCGCCGACGGCGCTGCCAGCGAGGGAGAACTTACCACCGAGCAGCGAGGTGCCGCCGATGACGACCGCGAGGATGGCGTACATCTCGAGATCCTGACCGGTCTTGACCACGTCGACGCGCATCACGGATGCGGTGGCGAACAGGCCGGCGATGGCGGCGAGGAAGCCGGAGATCGCGTAGACGAGGAAGAGGATCTGCTTGGGCTTGATGCCGGTCATGCGGGAGGCTTCCGGGTTGATGCCGACGGCCTCGATGAACATGCCCATGGCGGTCTTGCGGCACAGGAGGCCGACGAGGACCACGATGACGACCGCGATGACGAAGTTGGCCGGGATGCCGAGGATGAAGCCGTTGGCCATCCAGCGCAGCGGTTCGCTGCCAGCGACCGCAGAGGCGTCGGTGTTCTCGCCGGAGGTGATGACCTTCGCGAGGCCACGGCCTGCGAGCATCATGATCAGCGTGGTGATGAACGGCTGGAGGCCGAGGAACGCGACGAGCGCACCGTTGATGCAGCCGACGACCAAACCGATGACGAGCGCCAGAAGGATGGACAGCCACACGTTCGTGCCGTTGCTCAGGGCCTGCATGGCCGCTGCACCGGCGACGGCCATCACGGAGCCGACGGAAAGATCGATGCCGGCGGTGGAGATGACCAGCGTCATGCCGGTCGCGATCATCAGGTAACGCGCGGATTCCTGAAGCATCGTGATCAGCGGGCCGGCGAGACCGCCGGTGTTGTCGTTCCAGGACAGGGCAAGGAACGCGTGGTCGAACACGGTGCACAGCAAAATCAGCAGGATGAGTGCGATGACCTCGACGGTCAGGTTCGAGGAGAGCAGCTTCTTGAAGACGTTGTTCTTCTCTTCTGCTTGTTTCTTATCAGCCATCATCCCTCCTTTCAGTTCTTCACGTTCGTGTTGGCGATGGTCTCGACGATGGTCGACTGGGAGACGGTGTCGCCGTTTTCGATTTCTGCGATCTTGTGACGATCCTTGAGGACCTCGATGTCGTCGGACAGACGAACGACCTCTTCAAGCTCGGAGGAGATGAAGACGACGCCCATGCCCTTGGAGGCGAGGTCGAGCACGACCTGCTGGATCTCGGCCTTGGCGCCGATGTCGATGCCTCGGGTCGGCTCGTCGAGGATCAGGAGCTCCGGGTGGGTGGCCAGCCAACGGCCGATGAGGACCTTCTGCTGGTTGCCGCCGGAGAGGTTCTTGATCGGGCGGTCCGGGTCAGCCGGACGCACGTTCATCTCCTTCATGTACTTGTCGACGATCTCGTCCGCTTCCTTCTTCGGAATCGGCTTGAACATGCCGCGCGTCGCCTGAAGCGCCACGAGGATGTTCTGGCGGACGGTCAGGTCGCCGATGATGCCCTCGTCACGACGGTTCTCGGTGGAGTACGCGATCTTGTTCTTCAGGGCGGTGTACGGATCGTTGATGGCGACCTGCTTGCCGTTGAGTTCGTACGTACCCGAATCCGGCTTGTCCGCACCGAAGAGCAGACGGCCGAGCTCGGTACGTCCGGAGCCCAGCAGACCCGCGAAGCCGACGACCTCGCCGGCGTAGATGTCGAGGTCCACCGGGTTGATGGTGCCCTTCTTGCCGAGTCCCTTGACGTCGACGATCGGCTTCTCGCCCGGCTCGATGGCGCGGCGGGCCTTCTTGGCGCCGATCTGGGAGAGTTCCGCGGCGGACTTGCCGATCATCATGCCGATGAGCTCGTCACGCGGGGTCTCCTTGGTCATAACCTCCTTGATGAAGTGGCCGTTGCGCAGGATGGTCAGACGGTCGGTGATCTCGTAGATCTGATCGAGGAAGTGGGAGACGAACAGAATGGCCACGCCGGAGTCGCGGACCTTGCGCATGATGGCGAACAGGTCCTGGACCTCGTTGGCGTCGAGGGAGGAGGTCGGCTCATCGAGGATGAGCACCTTGGCGTTGATGACCATGGCGCGGGCGATGGCGACGAGCTGCTGCATGGCGATGGAGATCGAGCTCAGCGGGGTGCGCGGATCGATGTGCTCCAGACCCATCTGCTTGAGGTACGTCTTGGCGGCCTCGTGGGTCTTCTTCCAGTCGATGCCGAACGGGCCGCGCTTCTCGTGGCCGAGCATGACGTTCTCGCCGACGGAGAGGTTGGTGCACAGGTTGACTTCCTGATACACGGTGGCGATGCCGGCGTTCTGCGCGTCCAGCGTGCCGTTGAACTGCTGCGGCTTGCCCTCGACGGTGATTGATCCCGCATCGATCTTGTAGACACCGGTGAGGGCCTTGATCATCGTGGACTTGCCGGCGCCGTTCTCACCCATGAGAGCGTGGACCTCGCCGGGGTACAGCGTCAGATCAACACCGTCCAGAGCCTTGACGCCCGGGAATTCGATCGTGATGCCCTTCATCACGACGATAGGGGTTTTGTCTGTCATATCTTTGCCTTTGAACAGGGATTTGTTACTGTTTTGTGATATTTCGACCTCACATGAATGATGGTGCACAAGGAACGTTCCTCGTGCACCATCATCTACTACATTGTCATGCTTGGTCGGTTATCACCACTGATTGGGGCTCGTGCCCGTATCAGTAGGCGCGGGAGTTGGAGTCCAGGGCTTCCTTGGCGCTGGTGGCGTCGAAGGTCTTGGACTCGATCTGGATGTCGGACTCGACGTCCTTGCCGTCCAGGTAGTCCTTGACGGCCTGAGCGGTCTCCTTGCCGAAGATCGGGTTGTACTCGATCACGTAGGAGAGGTCGCCGTCGACGAGGGCCTGCAGAGCATTCTTGGTGCCGTCGATGGTGATGATCTTGACCTTGCCCTTGAGGCCGGCGGCGTCAACGGCCTGCGCGGCACCGAGGCCCATCTCGTCGTTCTGGGCGAAGATGAACTGCGGGTTCTCGGACTTGTACTTGTCCAGCAGACCGGCGGTGACGGTCTTGGCCTCATCGGTGGACCAGTTGGCGGACTGGGACTCGAGGACCTTCACATTCTTGGCGACCTTGGCATCCCAGCCGGCGCCACGATCCTTGACGACGGACAGGCCGGCGGGGCCTTCGAGGATGAAGCCGTTGGCGCCGTCCGGGAAGTTCTTGTTCACGAACTCGGCGGCCTGTTCACCGGCCCACTCGTTGGACGGTCCGATGTGGGAGACGATGGCCTTCTTGGCCTCGGAGTCCTTGACCTCGACGTTACGGTCGACGGTGAAGACCGGGATCTCGGCCTGAGCGGCCTTCTTCAGGGACTCGTCCCAACCGGAATCCTCGGTGGAGGACAGGATGATGGCGTCCACCTCATCGTTGACGAACTTGTTGAAGGCCTGAATCTGCTTCTGCTGGTCGTTGTTCTGGGTCGGCGAGTAGATCAGGTCGAATCCGGCGTCCTTGAACGCGGACTTGATGTCGTTCTCGTTCGCGGTACGGAAGCCGCCCTCAGGGCCGACGGCGACGAAGCCGACGGTCTTCTTGCCGCTGTCCGAGCCACCCTCGGAGTCGGCGGAACCACACGCGGCCACGCTCACCAGAGCGGCGGCGGAAGCGACGAGGGCAATGGCCTTCTTCCAATTCTTCATGTTTATACTCCTCCTCGAGTTAACGAGCGCCAGGGTCCTTCCCCTGACTGATGACCTTTTGTCATCGACATGTTTAAGTATGCACCGAACACTGTTAGCGTTCAACTTCCGGCGATAACATTTCGATAACGCCTTGATAACGATTTGGTAACAGTGTTTTCGCACTTCGGGATATCGGCGCGGTTGCGCCGTTTTCAGGTATCATAGGTAACGCCGTAACGAGGCGCCGCCGCCGCGTATAGGCATATGCGTGTGCGGTGGCCAGCCGTACAACGCACACGAAAGGATATCGATGGATACCGTCATTCTCATCATCAAGCAGATCGATGGCGTCAAGCATCTCGCCGGCGTGGCCGCCAACATCGGCGACGCGGCCGAGCTGCTCGCCAAGTGGGAGCCGGAGTGCCCGGACAACTTTAACTTCCTCGGCACCGAAGAGGTGTACGGCGTCAAGCGCCACCTCATCAACATCCCGTTCAACATGCAGTACCTCATCTACGAGGTGCCGCTGAACTCCGAGGTTCCGCAGGAGCTCTTCAAGAGCGAATACGGCGGCATCTGATCGTCCGCACCGGCGACCGGCCGGTCATCCGATCGTCGCGCCGCACGGCGGCGCGTGCATGAGGGCCCTCCACCGAAGGTACGGTGGAGGGCCCTCGCCGTCCCCTCCCGGGCGCGCCGCCATGCGTCGACACGGGCCGCGCCTGGGCTCCGTCTCATTGGGCTCCCAGCGCGGTGACCTGCGAATCGGCGATGGACCACGACCCGTCGAGCGATCCCGAGACCGACCGGACCACGCCCAGATCGTCGAGCACGGCGAGCCTGCGGTACAGGGCGATCTGGCCGGAGGCGAGCCCCACCGCGGTGGTGTCCGGCATGCGTTGCCGGGAATCGGGTCCGGGCGCGATCTGGCGGAACCCGCGTTGCGCCGACGTCGAGACGCCCCTGCCCGACCTGTCCGAAGTGCCGTCCTCATCATCGGCGCGCGTCACCCCGGTCACATAAATCAGATTGAGGTCGTTGTAGAAGGTCATCATCGTGACGCCGCCCTGCCGGGAGATCTCGGCGTACTGGTCGGACAGGCCGGTGGGCACGAGATCGCCGTCCCTGCTCACGCCGGCCATCACCACGCCGTCGTCGAGCGCGAGGGCGAGACGTGCGCCGTCCGGCGACAGGGTGATCGCGTGTATCGTCTCCGAACCGAGCCATCCTGCCGACAGATGACGCTCGGTGTCGCCGCGCGAGACATACAGGCTGTGCCCTCCCTCGGAGACCGCCCATATCTCGCCGTCTAGCCCTCCCGAGATGAACGACGAGCGTGCGCCGGAAAACATCTGCCCGCATGAGGAGGCGTCGGCCTTGAGGCATTCGACCACACCGTCCTCGCGCAGCACCGCTCCCCCATCCTTGGAGAACGCGAGTCCCCTCGCCCCCGGGTACCCGCTGGTCTCGCCCACGCGCAGCGGGCTGGACGATCCGAGCGACACGACGCGCCCGTCCGTGAGGGTGTAGATGCCGACGTTCGGCTGCTCGTTGTCGATGGCGAATCCCGCATCCGCATGCGAATGGTCCGCGCCGTCCACGGTGACCTTCAGTTGGGCGCTGGCGACGCCGTCCCCCAGCGTGAGCCGGATGAGGTGCACGAGCGTGGACTGGGACTCCGGGCCGAGCTTGAGGAATTCGCCGCTCAGCTGCACCTGCGGCATGCCGTCCGCCATCGGCACGCTGTCCACGGCGAGCGTGACCTTCTCCTCGTTGACGTCCCGCACCGCCCCGCCCAGCCATGCGGCCCCGCCGGCCAGCAGCTCGCGCACGGCCTGCGTGCGCCAGTTGCGCCAGCTGAGCCACCGCACGTCGGGCACGAGATGCCTGCCGGCGGCGTCGATCCGATAGACGGAGACCTGACGGAACACCTGCTCGAAATCGGCCAGCGAGACCACCACGCCGTCGTCGAGACGGGCGATGCGCCACTGGCCGTCGGACTGGGCCATCTGGAACGTCATCGTCGTGGTCCCGCCATCGGTTTCGGCGGGCGTGTACAGCCCGTGCGAGTCCAGCGTGCCGATCACGTTGATCTCCGCCTCGACGACGATGCCGCCGCCGCCCTCCGGGGAGCCGGTCTGCGCGCTCGCCCTGCGCGAGAACGAGGGCGTGCCGTCGTAGATGACGGCGGAGGCGTCGCCGTTCCATCGCGAGGACGCCTGCGCGGTGAGGAACTGCCGTGCGACGCGGTATCCGTCCGACTGCACGCCGGCGGGCATCGCGTTGAAGAACCCTTCGACGATGCCTTCCGGTTGGTCGTCGTCCGTAGGGCCGTCCGGCGACGTGTACACACGCTGCGTCTGCTGTTCGACCGGCGAGAACGACTGCACGCCGCCGCCGACAGGCAGGCCGATGGGGCTGGAGCATGCGCCGGCTGCGCATACGAGGGCCGCCGCCGCGACCGCCGCCGCGATCCGCGCGCCATGTCTCGCGGCCCGGCGCATCATACGGGCGAACGCCCCGGTCCGTTCCTGCGTCATGGCATCCTCCCCTCGCCGATGCCGGACGCGCCGTCCGCATCGTCGTCGCGTCTGATGTAGTCGCCGCTGCGGTTGTCGGCGATGCCGAACCCGCCGACGATGCGCAGCCGTCTCGTGCCGGGTTCGAAATCGACCGGAAGCTCGTTGTCGTGCACGGCGCCGCGGGCGGGATCGCGCGGCAGCATGACGAGGAACCACGTGCCCTCGCCGAGCTCGGAACGCACGCGGATCGTGCCCTGGTGCAGTTTCGCGTCGGTCATGGCGATGGACAGGCCGAGGCCCGTGCCGCCGGTGGTCCGGGCACGCGACGGGTCCCCGCGCCAGAACCGGTCGAACACGTGCGGCACCTGGTCGTTCGACATGCCCACGCCGTGGTCGCGCACGGAGATGACGACGGCGCGCCGGTTGACGGCGAGCCGCACCTCGATGGGATCGTCCTCGGCGAAGTCGACGGCGTTGGCCAGCAGGTTGCGCACGATGCGCACGATGCGGCGCGAGTCGAGGAAGGCGAGCACCTCGACGTTCGGCAGGTACACGTGGATGGGCACGCGTTTGGCCTTGGCGAGTTCGGACACCTGCTCGACCGCCTCGCGGATGGGTTCGCGCACGTCGGTCTCGACGAGGTCGAGCGCCGCGTAGCCCGCGTCATAGCGGGAGATCTCCAGCAGGTCGGCGAGCATGTCCTGGAAGCGGCTGATCTGCCCGCCGAGCAGCTCCACGGTGCGACGGGTCATCGGATCGTAGTCGTCCTTGCGGCTTTCGAGCAGGTCGGAGGCCATGCGCATCGTCGTGACGGGCGTGCGCAGCTCGTGGCTGACGTCGGAGACGAACCGCCGCTGCATCGCGCCGGCCTCCTCCAATTCGTCGATCTTCTGGTTGAGTGCGGCGGCCATCGTGTTGAACGAGTCCTGCAACGAGCCGATCTCGTCCTTGCGCGTCACTGGCACGCGCGCGTCGAGGTCGCCGGCGGCGAAGGTCTCCGCGGCGGCGGCGACCACGCCGACGGGACGGATGATGCCGTGCAACACCAGCCATACGACAAGTCCGACGAGCACGCTCAACACGAGGCACACGACGATCAGGTTGATCTGGATCTGGGTGAGCGAGTTCTCCTGCGTCTCGTAGGAGAACAGGGCGAAGAACTCGATGCCTCCCACCGCGCCGAAGTCGAGCGTCGTGCCGAGCACCGCGCCGGGCACGCCCATGCGGCTCTCGATGTCGATGGAGACCGGCTGGTAGAAGACGCGCCTGTGCGTGTCGGAGGCGACGGCGGTGCGCATGTCGTCGGTGACGACCGATTCGTAGGTGGGGTCGGTGGAGACGGGCACGATGAGACGGTTGTCGTCGCCCTTGCTCCACAGGTACACGCTGACGAGGTTGGAGGAGCCTTCGTTCTGCAGCGAGGACGCGAGATTGTTGACGAGCTGCTGGTACTGCATCGAATCCGACACGTCCGCGGAGTCGAGACCGGTCTGGGCCTGCGTGACCATGTTGGAGAAGTCGCTGCGCGCCTGGCCGGACACCTGGTCGAGCAGCGTGGAGCGCACGGACAGCATCGACACGAAGGAGAAGACGACGGCCACGGCGAGCGTGACCGCGACGACCATCGCCACGGTGCGCGCCTGCAGCGAACGACGCACCTCGGCGCGTCCGCTGCGCAGCAGGCGACGCCAGCTGAACCGCCGGCCGATGCGCATACGCCGCCGCGCGTCCCCTCCGCTCATGCCGTGGCGCCGCGCACGTCCGTCGGCGGCACGAACTTGTAGCCGATGCCGCGCACGGTGACGATGATGCGCGGATGCTCGGGATCGTCCTCGACCTTGGCGCGCAGACGCTGGATGTGCACGTTCACCAGACGCGTATCGCCGTTGCCGTCATAGCCCCACACCTTCTTGAGCAGCGTGGCGCGGCTGATGGCCTCGCCGGAGCCGGCGGCCAGGACGGCGAGCAGCTCGAACTCCATCGGCGTGAGGTTGAGGTCCTCGCCGTCCTTGGTGGCGGTGTGCCCGACGCGGTCGATGACGATGGCGCCGCGCTCGATGTGCTGCGGGTCCTCGCCGGAGCCGTCCTCGCCGGAGCCGGAGGCCGCGGCGGCGAGCTTGGCGCGGATGCGGAATCGGGCGCGGATGCGCGCGATCAGCTCGGCGACCTTGAACGGCTTGGGCACGTAGTCGTCGGCTCCCGCCTCGAGGCCGGCGACCACGTCGACCGTGTCCGACTTGGCGGTGAGCATGATGATCGGCACGTTCGACGAGGTCTCGCGGATGCGCCGCGCCACCTCGGTGCCGTCTATGCCGGGCAGCATGACGTCGAGCAGGATGAGGTCGGGATTGACGGTGGGGAACATCTCGACGGCCCTCAGGCCGTCAAGGCACGTGGTGGTGCGGAATCCCTCGTTCTCCAGCACGATGGAGAGCATCTCGCCGAGCGCCTGGTCATCGTCGACGATGAGGATCATCTTCCCCGCGCTTTCGTCCTGCGTCATCGCTGTGTTCCTTCCCCGCCGGTGGTGGCCGACGTCGCCGTGTCCGTATCGCGCCCGCCCTGCGGCCCCATCGGGGCGGGGCGGGAGACATCCGCTTCATTGTACCCCGTAAGCGTTTACCCGTGGGAGCGCCCGGCATCGGACGCGCCGGAGCCGCCATCCCCATGCGCGCCTTCCGCACCGCCACCGTGCAGGATCGGCTCGATGCGCGCCATGCGCGCGGCGACCTCGCGCTCGTAGCCGCGGTCGTTGGGCCGGTAGTAGCGCCGCCCGCGCAGATCCTCGGGCAGGTACTCCTGCGGGGCGACGGCGCCCGGCCAGTCGTGCGCGTACTTGTAGCCTTCGTGGTTGCCCCACTCCTTCATGAGCTTGGTGGGGGCGTTCCTCAGGTACAGCGGCACCGCGCCGACATGCCCGGCGTCCACATCCGCCAGAGCCTCGTTGATGGCCGTGTAGCCTGCGTTCGACTTCGGCGCGGTCGCGACGGCTATCGCCGCCTCGGCGAGGATGATGCGCGCCTCGGGCATGCCGACGAGCGCGACGGCCTGCGCCGCGGCGACGGTGACCTGCAGGATCTGGGGCGCGGCCATGCCGACCTCCTCGGCCGCGGCGATCATGATGCGCCGGGCGATGAAGCGCGGGTCCTCGCCGGCGCGGATCATGCGCGCGAGATAGTGGACGGCCGCGTCCGGGTCGCTTCCGCGCATCGATTTGATGAACGCGGAGATCACGTCGTAATGGTCGTCGCCGTCCTTGTCGTAGCGCACGGTGGCCACGTCCATGACGGCCGAGACGGTCTCGGGCGTGATGACCGGCCTGCGTTTGCCCTTCTCCCGCGCCTTGTCGCCGGTGACGGCGCCGGCCGCGGCCTCGAGGATGGTCAGGGACTTGCGCGCGTCGCCGCCCGCCATACGCACGATCTGCGCGATGGCCTCGTCGGTGGCCTTGACCTCGCCTTCGAGCCCGCGCGGCGAGGCGAGCGCGCGGCGGACGAGCTCGTCGAGCTGCTCCGGTTCCAGCGATTCGAGCTTGACGACGACGGAACGGCTCAGCAGCGGTTTGATGACGGAGAAACTGGGGTTCTCCGTCGTCGCGCCGATGAACGTGACGTCGCGGTTCTCGACGGCCGGCAGGAGCGCGTCCTGCTGCGATTTCGAGAACCGGTGCACCTCGTCGATGAACAGGACGGTCTCCTGCCCGCGGGCGACGAGCCGTTCGTGCGCGCGGTCGAGCACGGCGCGCACGTCTTTGACGCCGCTGGTCACGGCGGACAGCTCCTCGAACACGCGGCCGGACTGGCGGGCGACGATCGTGGCGAGCGTGGTCTTGCCGACGCCGGGAGGGCCGAACAGGATGACGGAGCTGGGCGCGGTCAGGCTGCCGCGCGACGCCGGATTGGCGAGGCGGCGCAGGGGCGAGCCCTCCCCCAGCACATGGGACTGGCCGATCACCTCGTCGAGCGTGCGCGGGCGCATGCGCACGGCGAGCGGGCGCGTCACGTCCTCGGGCGCGTCGGAGGCGGCGAACAGGTCGTTGGACGCCATCAGTCGTCGCCCACCGAGTAGTCGAAGAAGACGACCTCGCCGTTCTCCTGCGTCGCGTCGAGGTCGACGACGCCTTCGATGGCCCAGTCATGGTCGCCGTCGGAGTCGTCGATGATCTGGCGCACCTTCCACGAATGCTCGTCGCGCTCATGCTTCGTGTCGAGCATGAACAGGTCGGCGGAACGCGCCTTCGCATCGGTGTTCACGTATTCGTGCTCGTCGTAGAAGTCGTCGAGCGCGTCCTCCCATTCGTGCACGCCGTAGCCCCAATCCTTGTCGAGCGCGCCGAGCGCGTCCGGGTCGTCGAGGTCCATGAGCTGCACGCGGCGGAACAGGGCGTTGCGCACGAGCACCGTGAGCCCGCGGCGGTCCTCCACGACCTCGTCGCGCCGGCCGGGCGCGGCGAGCGAGGCGGCCGCCTCGGAGGCGTCCGCGGAGCCGCCGGAGCCCGCGTTCTCCCACTCGTCGACGAGGCTGGAGTCGATGGAACGCACGAGCACACGCAGCCAGGCGATGATGTCGTCGAGCTGCTCGTCGCGCTTCTCAGGCGGCACGGTGCGGGCGAGCGCGCGGTACGCGTCGGACAGGTAGCGCAGCAGCGTGCCTTCGGATCGGGCGATGTTGTAGCGGGCGATGTAGCCGGTGAAATCGGAGGCGGTCTCGACCATGTCGCGCACCACGGATTTGGGGCTCAGCCAATAGTCGTTGGCCCATGGCACGTCGTGGCGGTACTGGTCGAAGGCGGCGTCGAGCATCTCCTCCAACGGTTTGGGGTAGGTGATCTCCTGCAGCCGTTCCATGCGTTCCTCGTAGTCGAGGCCGTCGGCCTTCATGTCCGCCATGGCCTTGTCGCGCGCGGCGCGCTCCTGGGCGCGCAGCACCTGCTTCGGGTCGTCGAGCGTGGCCTCGACCATGGAGATCACGTCGAGCGCGTACGTCTCCGATTCGGGGTCGAGCAGTTCGAGCGCGGCGAGCAGGAACGGGCTGAGCGGCTGGTCGAGCGCGAAGTCGTCGGGCATGTCGAGCGTCATCACGTAGTCCTTGCCGCCGTCGGAGCCTTCGAGCACTTCGATGACGCCCGTGTCGAACAGGGTCTGGAAAATCTCGTCGGCGCGCTGGTGCAGATGCTCCTTCTGGTCGGGGGTCTGCGCCGAATCGTCGATGAGCCGCGCGATGCGTTCCCGCGCGTCGCCGCCCTGCGCGACCTCGTTGAGCACCATCGAATGCGTGATCTTCAGGTGCGGCACGAGCGTTTCCGGTTCGGCGTCGATGAGCTTGTCGAACGTGTTCTGGTTCCACGTGACGAACCCCTCCGGCGGCTTCTTGCGTTTGATGCGCTTGAGCTTCTTCGGGTCTCCCCCGGCCTTGGCGACGGCCTTGTGGTTCTCGATCTCGTATTCGGGCGCCTCCGCGACGACGAGGCCCTCGGTGTCGAAGCCCATGCGTCCGGCGCGGCCGGCGATCTGGTGGAATTCGCGCGCCTTGAGGCGGCGCATCTTCGTGCCGTCGAACTTGGTAAGCGCGGTGAGCACCACCGAGTGGATCGGCACGTTGATGCCCACGCCGAGCGTGTCGGTGCCGCAGATGACGGGCAGGAGGCCCTGCTGGGCGAGCTGTTCGACGAGGCGGCGGTAGCGCGGCAGCATGCCCGCGTGGTGGATGCCCACGCCGATGCGCAGCAGACGCTGCAGGATCTTGCCGAACGCCGTGGTGAACTTCACTCTCTTGATGGCCTCGGCGATGGCGACGCGCTGCTCCCTCGTGGAGATGCCAGCGGAGGCGAGCGCCTGCGCGGTCTCCAACGCGGCGTCCTGCGAGAAGTGGACGACGTAGACCGGCGTCTCGCCGTTGCGGCAGGCGAGTTCGACGGTCTTGTCCAACGGGTCGAGCGTGTACTCGTAGCTCAGCGGCACCGGGCGCGGCGCGTCGGCGATGACGTCGACGTCCGGCGTGTCGTTCAGGTCCTCGAGCTTGTTCGCGATGGCGTCGACGTTGCCGAGCGTGGCGCTCATGAGCAGGAACTGGGTCTGCGGCAGGGCGAGCAGCGGCACCTGCCACGCCCATCCGCGGTCCGGGTCGCCGTAGTAGTGGAACTCGTCCATGGCCACGCACCCGACGTCCGCGTGCTCGCCTTCGCGCAGCGCCTGGTTGGCGAGGATCTCCGCGGTGCAGCAGATGATCGGCGCGTCCGCGTTGATGTGGCTGTCGCCGGTGATCATGCCGACGTTGTCGCGGCCGAACACTTCCACCAGGTCGAAGAACTTCTCGGAGACGAGGGCCTTGATGGGGGCCGTGTAATACGAACGCCGGCCGGTGCACAGGGCGGCGAAGTGCATGCCGAGCGCGACCAGGGATTTGCCCGAGCCGGTGGGCGTGCTGAGGATCACGTGGTCGCCGGCGAGCAGGTCCATGATGGCCTCCTCCTGATGCGGCCACGGCTCGACGCCCTTGACGTCCTCGACCCATTGGAAGAACCGCTGGTAGATGTCGTCGTCCGTGAGGTTGCGCGCGCCGCCCTCCTCGTCCCATGAGGGCGCGAGGCGCCCCAGCGACCCGTATCGGGTCGCGGCATCCGCATCGTTCGCGTCGCGGGCGTCGTCGCCGCGCTCCGCGTCATCGTATTCCTTCTCGTCGGTCATATGTCCCAAGCTTACTAGCGCTCCCGGTTCCGGACGCGCCGCCCCGTTCCCCCACCATTCGCTCCGCGCGATTTTGGTGCGCAAAACGCGGGTTTTGCGCACCAGAATCGCGCGGAACCGGTTCACGCAATGCTCGGTCAGTGGGCGAACAACGTGCCGGGGAATCCGGTGGAGACGACGGCGGTGCGGTCGGCCTTGAGCACGGCGCACGAGAACGCCGAGGACGGCCATCCACGCATGGCGAGCGGCCCGTGGAGGCCGCACAATCCATCGTGCAGCACGTTCGGGTCGGTGGTGAACAGCGCGGTCGCCAACCCATCGGCCAATGCGGTCGGGAACATCGCTGACAACCGCATCGCATGCGCGGTCTCATCGGTGGTGCGCGGCGCGGCGCGGAGTCCGGGTGCAGGCACGTGGACCCATGTCGCAACAACGTCGTCGACCGGTGTGCCGCTTACGGCGTCGATCAGATGGTGGACGGCGACGGGCGCGCCTACGCCCGGAACCGTCCAATGGCGGCGGCTCGGCGCGCTCGCGCAGAACGCGCCGAGACCGACATGCGCTACGCCGACGGCGTCATTCGGGTCGCGCGGGTCCTCCAGTCCGATGGCGATGGGGGTTTCGGTCTCGACGAGCAGGTCGCCGCCCGCGTCGATGACGAACCCACGGGCGAACGAATCGTGCGAACGCAGCACCGCCGCGATCAGGTCGACGAGATACCCCTTGCCGCACGCGCCGAAATCCAATGCGACCGGACGCGTCGTGACGAGCGTCGTCGTTCCGCGGCGTTCCACGTCACCGCGCCAGGTCGGCCGCCCGTGGATCGCGCCGAGCGAGCCGGCGGCGCCCGGAGCCATGGTGAACGAGTACCGCGCGTCGTAGCCGAGACGGATGAGGTCCTCGCCCACGCACGGGTCGAACGCGCCGTCCGTCGCCGCGCACAGCACGTCGCACAGGTCGAACAGCGGGCCCGCCCAGTCGGGGAAGTCGAACGCGCCGCCGCCCGCGCGCATCGCCGAAACGGTAGAATCGCCGCGGAAACGGGACAGGACGGACTCGTAGCCGTCGATGAGCGCGGCGATGTCGCGCCGCGCCGCTTCGACGGACGGTTCGTCGCCGACAGCATCGCCGGCCGGCGTCCACTGGATGATGACGCCCGTGCCCAACGCGTCGGGGAAGGCCATCGTGTGCTGCACCATGCGCCCCATCGTAGGCCACCCCGTCTCACCACGAAGCGCGACCGTCTCGCCGCATCCGGCGCGGCTAATCGTCGGCGAGACGGCGGCGGGCCTCGTCGCGGTCGATCTGCGCTTCCAGCGGCGGCCATGACATGTTCATGTTGCGCAACGTGGTGCGCAGCAGTTCGGAGACGACGGCGCGCGAATACCAGCGTTCGTCGGCGGGGACGAGGTACCACGGCGCCTCGGATGTGCTCGTCCTCTCGAACACCTCCTGCCACGCGGCCATGTAGTCGTTCCACTGGTCGCGCGCGTCGAGGTCGGACACGTCGAACTTCCAGTATTTGGTGGGGTCGTCGAGACGCGCGAGGAAGCGGACGCGCTGCGCCTCGCGGCTGGAGACGAGGAAAATCTTGATGACCGCGCACCCGGAGGCGACGAGATTGCGCTCGAACGCGTTGACCAGATCGTAGCGGCCGTGCCACACGTCCTCGGGGAACGTGCCGTAGATGCGCGGCATGACGATGTCCTCGTAATGGGACCGGTCGAACACGCCGATCCACCCCGGATCGGGCAGTTCGCGTTCGACGCGCCACAGGAAGCCGTGGGACGCCTCCTCCTCGGTGGGTTTGCCGAATCCGTGGTAGCGGATGCCCATCGGATCGGCCTGGCGGAACACGTGGCGCACGATCCCGCCCTTGCCGGAGGCGTCCATGCCCTGCAAGACGATGAGCAATCTGCGCGGCGACCCCTTGACCCCGTTCGCATACAACAGCCGCTGGTAGCGGGCGATGCCCGAGGAGCTCAGGTCGATGAACCGTTCGCCGTCGAATCTGTCACCGTCGAATCCGGGCGTCGAGGCGGCCTTGTGCGCGGCGAGCTCCCCCACATCGACGCCGTGATGGAACATGAGCCGCTGCGCCGGCGGCAGCGACCAGATCGCGCTTAAGAGCTCACTGGATTTCGCGGCGCGCGCGAGCCGCTCACGTACATCGTCCGCGTCCTCGACCGTGCCGATGAGATCCTCCGCACGGTCGAGCGCCTTGTCGATGCGCTTGGATTGGCCGCCGCCCTTGGCTTTGCCGTTGCTTTTCCTGTCATCCTTGGCCATGCGTCCGATTGTACGCCGCCACAGGCGCCACGGACGCCGCCGCGGAACGTCAGCCCGGGTCGACGGGCAGGCAGCCGACCTAATCGTAGGTGTTGGAATGGCACCAGTTCCACGCGTCGTCGACGGAGCCGAACGCCTCGCCGCACGAACGGCCGGGCCGTCGCGGGAATCCGCTGATGCCCCGTCACCGCGATGATCATGGGTCCCTCCCGCCCGTGGCATGTCCGGTTGTATCGGCTTCCATTGTACGGGGAATGAACAATCCCGGCCGGCCCGCTTTCACGCGGGTCGGCCGGGACATACATGGCGCGGCGGGGCGTCAATCGGATGCGAGAATCCGACCGACGGCCGTCAGCGGCGCACCTTGGCGAGCGTCACGCCGGCGCCCGCGAGCAGGAGCACGGCGGCGACGGCCACGGCGACGTTCGAGCCGGTGGCGCTCAGCTGCGGCTTCCTGCCGGGATTGTTCTGATCCTGCGGCTTGGTCTGCTGACCACCTTCACCGCTGCCGGCGGCCACGGCGAACGGGATCGTCGCAGTCGTGCCGTTCTTGGCGCCGGTCACGATGACCGTCGCGTCGCCGGCCTTCGCGTCCTTCGGCACGGTGACCGTCAGCTCGGCGGTGTCGCCGTTCACGACGTTCGCCTCGCCCGCGCTCTTGCCGTCGATGACGGCGGTGAGCTTGGTCTCCGCGGGCACGCCCAGCGAGGTGAGCGTGAGCTTGGAGAACTTCAGCGTGAACGAGTCGCCGGCCTTGACGGAGGTGGTCGGCACGCCGGTCACAGCGACGGCACGGCGGTCGTAGCGCGGCGTGATCGGCGCCTTCGCGGATTCGGCCTTGAGGTAGTCGATCCACGCGTCACGATCGACCAGACCGGAGTCCTTCATGTCCTTGCCCTGGGCGAAGACTCGGAAGTTGTCGCCGCCCTGCAGCAGGAAGCTGAACGAACCGATGCGGTACTCCTTGTTCGGGTCGAGCGGCTTGCCGTTGATGGTCACCGAGGTGATGTGCCGTCCCTGCGGGGCGTCCGGATCGTACGTGTAGGACACGTTGTGCGACAGGCCGAGCTGCAGGTACGGGCGGGACGGCGTGGAGCCGTCGGCGGTGGTCTGCCACTGCTGTTCGAGCGCCTCGCGGAACTGCGCGCCGGTGAGCGTGGTGGTCCACAGGTTGTTGAGGAACGGCAGCACGGCGTTCGCCTGCGCGTACGTGATCGAGCCGTCCGCCGCGAGCGGGCAGGCCGCGTTGGCGCCGGTGCGGCACAGTTCGGCCCTGAGGCCGCCGGGGTTGACGACGCCGATCTCGGCGCCGCCGCGGTCCTTGTCGGACAGGGAGGCGAGCAGGGAGTCGGCGACGAGGTTGCCGAGCGTGGACTCGGAGGCGCGGTCGTCGCGCTTGCCGTCCTTGAACGCGGTGGTGATGTCCGCCGCGACGGAGCCGACCTTCTCGTTGCCCTTCTCGCCGGCGACCTTGAGAGCCGCGTCCACGATGGCCTTGACCTTGGCGACGACGCCGGTCTTGTCGGCGTCGGCGAGCTGCTGGTCGAAGTCGCCCTTGCTGGTGCCTTCCGGCGCGGTGAGGGACGCCACGTTGCCGGACTTGGCGTAAGTCACCTTGTCGGTGGTCTTGTCGTAGTCGAGCACGACCTGGCCCACGTTCGCCGCGTAGCTGCCGGTCTGGATGATCGGGCGGCCGTTCCTGGCCGGGTCGGTGTACGAGTACTTCATGTGGGTGTGGGCGGTGAAGATCACGTCGACCTTCGCGTCCGTGTCGTCCACGATGTGCTTGAAGACGGGGCTGGAGGCCTTCTGCTCGTCGAGCGTGGGCTTGGCGGTCTCGTCGTCCTCGTTGGCGGGGGCGCCCTCGTGGTATTCGGCCACGATCACGTCGGCCTCGCCGTTGTCCGTCTTGCCGTCGGTGAGCTGCTTGGCCACGCGGTTCACGGCTTCGACCGGATCGCCGAAGGTGATGTTCTCGATGCCGCCGGGAGAGACCAGCGTGCTGGTCTCCTGCGTGACCACGCCGATCACGCCGACCTTGACGCCGTCCACGTCCTGGATGCTGTATTCGGGCAGGGCCGGGGTCTCGGTGCCCTTCTTGTACACGTTGGCGCCGAGGTAGTCCCACTTGGCGTTGCGCGCGCCGTCCTTGCCGATCACGCGATCGGTCAGGTCGTCGTAGCCCTGGTCGAACTCGTGGTTGCCGACCGCGGAGGCCTTCACGTCGAGCGCGTTGAGCACGTCGATGGTGGGCTGGTCACGCTGGATGGCCGAGTTGAACAGGGAGGCGCCGATGTTGTCGCCGGCGGAGAGCAGCAGCGAGTTGCTCGGGTATTCGCCCCTGAGCTGCTGGATGGTCGCGGCGAACGGCACGGTCAGGCCGGTGTCGATGCGGCCGTGGAAGTCGTTGAAGTTGAGCAGATTGATGGTGGTCTTGCCGGTGGGTTGCGGCGTGGAGGCGCCTGCCTCGATCCAGCCCTGGCGCAGCGAGTGGCCGCCGGTCACGCCGTCGTCCGCCCAGAACACGGGCTTGTAGGTCTTGCCGGCCTCGCCGCCTTCGACCGTCTGCGCGGCGGAGTCGGGCGTGATCGCGAAGCCTTCGGAGTTCTGGCCGGCGATCTCGGCGGGGGTGTTCACAAGCTTGGTGAGCTGGAGCGCGCCGTCGGCGAATGTGTACACGCCGATCTTCGAGCCCTTGCCGTTGTCGTTGTCGCCTTCGGCGAGCAGCTGCTCGTGCTCGGCGTCCCACGTGAGGTCGCGCGGGCCGTCATAGCCGGCGTTCACGGCGGTCTCGGGCACGGGGATCTGGGCCACCGGGTAGGCGGCGTCCGTACCGTCGTCGAGCGTGGCGAGCGCGAACGCGTAGATGGCGTTGGTCTTCTCGAGCGCCACGAAGAACAGGCCGCCGTAGCTGTTGGCGGTGCCCTTCGGGTCGTACACGTGCACGTTCTTCGGGTCGAGGTTGGTCTGGAAGCCCTTGGCGGTGAGTTCGGCGTCCGGGATGAACGCGACGCCTTCGACGCCGAGGTTGGCGTCGTCCTTGCCGAGGGTCACATCGAACTGGCTCAACCCGGCAGTCAGGTTCCACTCGTGGGTGGCGGTCAGGTCCTGTGCGCCGTCGTCGTTGGCGTCCGTGGTCTTGGCGGTGACGTCATAGGCGAGGATGGACGGGCGGGGCGTGTTCTTGTTCTCGTTGTCGCGTTCGACGCCGACGAACACGCCCTTGGAGGAGTCGGGCTTGCCGTCCGCGCCCGGGATCAGCGTGATGCCTTCGGAGTCCACGCCGCCCTTGCCGTCCTTGAAGTGCAGCTGCTTGCCGCCCTTGGTCTGGCCGTCCTTGGTGAACGTCCAGCCGTCGGCCGGGTCCTGCTTCCACTTGCCGTCGACCTTCACGAACTTGTTGATGGAGCCGGGACCCTTGGCCTCGGTCTCGCCGAGCGTGGGGTTGAGGTCGTTGTCCGCGGCCCACAGCGTGTCCGAGGCGCCGGCGCGGCCGGTCTCGTAGACCAGGCCGGAGAGGTTGCCGTCGGTGTGGTCGCCGGACTGGCCCTTCGCGCCGAACTCGCCTTCGGCGTCGACGGCCGTCACCTTGTCAAGTCCCGGCCACGCGTCCACGGTCATCGTCTCGCCCGGTTCGGGGGTCGGCGTGGGCGTCGGGAATTCGTTGGCGGCGCCCGGCGTGGGCTTGTCGCTCACCTTGAACGTGCCGTCCTCGGCGCGCGACCACGACTGCTTGGCGGTCATCTTGTCGGCGAGCTTCCACGTGGTGGAGTCGACGAGCGCTGAGGCGTCGTACGAGTCGCCGGTATTGGAGGTGAGGTACACGGAGTCGGCGTCGGAGCCGAGGCCGGGGTCGCCGTTGTAGTCGATCGCGGCGACGAGGTAGCCGTGCGGCGCGATGGTCGTGTCCGCCACGACCTCCTTGTCCGTGCCGATCGTGTAGTGCTTCTTCTGCTTCTCGTCATAGATGCCCCAGCCCTTGACGTCGACCGGAGCGTCGCCGGTGTTGGCGAGCTCCACCCAGTCGTCGCGTTCGGTGACGGCGTCGCCGACTTCCTTCGTGTTGCCGGCGAACACCTCGTTGATGACGACGGTCGGCTTGGCGGCGTCCGCCGCGAACGCCGCGGGCGCGCCGGTGACGGCGAGTCCGCCGAGCGTGGCGGCCGCGGTCGCGAGCGCGATCAGACGGCGCACTGCCGGTCGCGTCCCATGATGTTGGATTCCCACTGTTCTTCCCTTCCGTTCCTGTCGTTCGCGCTGGCGCGAACAGGTATACGGTTCCAACGTATGGGCGTCATGTGTCGGGCCGGGGCCGTCACGGCCACGCGCGGGCATCCGCCGCGTGAACGCTCGCTGAACTCGGGCGTTACGCGGCGCGGCGCCGGTCGCGCGCACGCAGCGCGGCGACGACGGCGAACGCCGCGCACGTGCCGATGGCGACGGCGATCGCCGCGCGCGCGTTCATGGCGGCGGCGAGCGCGCGCGGCCCTGCCGGGCCTGCCGTGTTCTCGCCGGCCGCCGCGTCGGAGGCGGGGTGCGCGCCGCGGTCCGCGTACTGCGCGTTGACGACTTCGGGACCGTCGAGACGGGTCTCATCGGCCGTTTCGACCTTGACCACGTCGCCCCGCTCGTCCAGGGTGACGCGGGCGCACAGCGCCGCGGCCCAGTTGATGCGCTGCCAGCCGTCCGACGATTCCCACAGCGGGTAGCCGGAGTCGATGGCGGTGCGTGCGAGGATCTCGGCGCGCTGGTCGGCGTGCAGTTGCGGGTAGGCGAGGCGCAGCACGTCGGCGGCGCCGCGCGGCGCGGTGAACGGCTTGCCTTTCTCGGAGGCGACCTGCGGGAAGCCGTAGGTCATGCGGTTCGTATAGACGCGTACGGCGGACGCCTGGTCGGTGACGGGCTCGTCGGCGACCGGGTCCAGGAACGTGTTCGTGTAGCCGCCCTCGCCGTTCGCCTTGAGGTTCGCGATGCACCGGGCGAGCGTGTCGCCGTGGCCGTCGGCGCGGCATCGCTCGGTGAGGTAGCCGCGCAGCTGGCGGGCGGCGGGTTCGATGGACGTGCCGAACTCGTTGTGCCAGTATTGGCCGTTCTGCGCGGAGCCGCCGATGCGCCCGCCCATGATGTCGAGCGGATAGTGGACGCCGAGCACGATGCGGTTGTTGCCGGCCTCCGAGGTGCGCGCCATGATCTGCGGCGCGAGTTCGGGAATCATGCCGGCGAGCGCCACGCCCCACGAGTAGGCGGTGGTGGTGTGCCCGGAGGGGTAGGAGCTGTTCTTCTGCAGGTTGGAGTAGCCGGGGATGTGCTCGCCCCAGGACGGTGATTCCTTGATGTCGAGCGTGGCGGGCAGACCGGCGAGGTCGTTGGTGCCGTCATAGGTGCTCACCGCGCGGTCGAGGTAGGGGCGCGGGTGCATGGCGGCGCGTTTGGACTGGTAGGTGGAGGCGACGTTGAATTTGAACAGGTCGGAGACGCGGCCGAGCCGGCCTTGTTTGAATCCTTCGCTCATGTATCTGCCGAGCGTGGGGCCGAGCGAGTCGGGCATGGTCTCCTCGCCGTAGAGGTCGGAGTCGACGAGCGCGCGTTTGCGCTGGTCGTTGAGGCCGTTGCCGTCGAGGTTCTCCGCGCCTTTGTGGTTGATGGCGACGGCGAGGTCCTCGTCGCGTTTCATCGTGGCGACGTCGAGGACCTTGCCGCCGTGCGCCTTGTCTTTCGGCGCCTGCCAGTAGTCCTTCTCGTAGTCGGAGAGCAGCGCCACCCAGTCCGGGTTAGGCAGCTGGTCGGCGTGCGCGGGCGGGACCGGCGCGGCCACGAGCGACGCGGCGAAGGCGCAGGAGACGATGAGCGCGGTGGCGAGCATATGGACGAAAACGGCGGATAGGTCGTGGAACTGTCTCATGGTTCCCTAACCTATCCGCCGTTTCGCTACGTAGCGCACACTGAGTTCTAACGGATGGTGAACTCTTCGTGCCTGACTAGCGTCCAATGAGTCCGTTGCACCCGGCGCGCCCTGCGGATCCTGCCGTCAGATGCGCCGCCCAGGTGCCGTGTGTGGCCGCCGTGCTCAGATGCTGGGCCGGCCTCCCAGATCGGTGTGGCCCTTGCCGATGCCGTCATCATGCTTGAAGACGGCTCGCTCGTGCCGTTCGCCATGACCGTACTGGTCGTGGCGCTGCTCGGCCTGCGTGGCCTTCGCGGCCTTCGCGGCCTTCGCGCGGCGTTCGGCCTCCTCGTCGCGGATCGGACGGCCGGTGAGCGGGTCGATCTGCGATTCGGGCTGCGTCGCGTCGTAGCCCTGCTCGTAGCGGGTGCGACGCCAGTTGCGGATCGAGGCGTTGGTGCCGCGGTGGTGCACGTGGTACTTGCGCGGCGCGCCGCCGAGCGGCAGCTCCTCGACCTCCTTGGCCACGGCGATCTGGTTGACGTTGGAGGCATCGCCGGCGGCGATCGGCGCGACCGGTTCCGGTTCGGCCGGGGCGGCGGTGCGCTGCTGCATGCGTTCCGGCAGCCATTCGGCAAGCCTGGAGAGCAGCCAGCAGGCGATGAAGTAGATCACCGCGGCCATGACGAGCGTCTGCAGGATGTTGAAGTACATCGAGCCGAGGCGGCGCGACTCCTGCAGCAGATCGGTGTACATGATGATCGAGCCGAGCGCCGTGTCCTTGAGGACGACGACGAGCTGGGTGACGGCGGCGGGCAGCATCGCGTACACGGCCTGCGGCACCTCGATCTGCATGAGCGACTGCGTTTCGGTCAGGCCCAGGGCGAGCGAGGCCTCACGCTGGCCGTTTGGCAGGTTGCCGACGCCGGAGCGCACGAGTTCGGCGACGACCGAACCGTTGTACAGCACGAGCGCGAGCACGACCGCCCAGTACGAGGGGCTCGGCAGGCCCGCGAACGCGAACCAGCGCCAGAAGAAGATCATGAGCAACAGCACCGGCACGGCGCGGCAGAACTCGACGATCACGGCGGAGACGCCGCGCAGCAGCGTGTTCGGCAGCAGACGGCCGACGCCGAAGACGAGGCCGAAGGCGACGGCGCCGATGACGGCGAGCACGGTCGCCTTGACGGTCATCCACAGGCCGGGCAGGTAGAAGTCGGTCCACGCCTCCTTCTCGAGCGCGGGCTTCCACAGCTCCCAGCTCAGCTGGTTCTCGCCGTCCGGCGGGTTGTGCAGACGCATGAGCATGAGCACGACGAGCACGGCGAAGACGAGGCCGGCGACCCAGTTGATGATGCGGATGGTGCGGCGGCCCTTCGGGCCGGGGGCGTCGAACAGGACGGAATTGGAAGTGTCTGCCATGGTCTCCGGTCACCTCCTCACGGCGAGCTTGTTGGACAGGTACGTGGTCAGCATGCCGATCGGGATGATGAGAATCACGTAGCCGAACGCGAAGATCAGGAAGATCTGGACGATCACGTCCGGGCGGAACTCGATCATCTGGCTCATCAGCGACGACGTCTCGGTGGAGACGGACGCGGCGGCCGCGACGGTCGAGTTCTTGAGCAGCGCGATCAGCGTGTTGCCGAGCGGCGCGACGGAACCGCGGAACGCCTGCGGCAGGATGATCTCCGTTGCGGACTGCATGAAGCCGAGCCCGAGCGCGCGCGCCGCCTCGGCTTGGCCGAGCGGCACGGTGTTGATGCCGCTTCGCAGCGACTCGCACACGAACGCGGCCGTGTACAGGCTCAATCCCATGACCGCCAGCCAGAAGAAGTTCGTCGCGAACGTGTCGGAGAACGTGAGCTTCAACTGCGCGTACGCGCCGAGCACCATGAACACCATGATGATGGTCAGCGGCAGGTTCTTGAACAGCTCCACATAGGCGCCGGCCACGGCGCGCAGCGAGGAGATCGGCGAGATGCGCATGACCACGAGGATCACGCCGAGGATCATGGAGAACAGGGCGCTCCACAAGGTGAGCTCGATGTTCACGAGGAACGCGCCCGGCACGTCGTACTGGCTGAACAGTTCGAGGAATCCGTTCATCACTCGTTCCCCTCTCCCTCGTCGGGCGTGGGCGGGTTGTATTCCGCGTTCGGCATGTACGCCGTGCCCTTCGTGTTGTCGCTGATCGCGCGCTGCCAGGAGCCGTCCTGGATCATGTCGACGATCGCGTTGTTGATCTGCGCGGCGAGAGCGGTGTCGCCCTTCTTGATGCCCACGCCGTAGTATTCCTGCGTGAACGGCTTGCCGACGACGCGCAGCTTGCCTCGCGAGGCGGAGGCGAGGCCGGCGAGGATGATGTCGTCGGTGGTGACCGCGTCCACGATGCCAGAGAACAGGGCGGTCGCGCATTCGGCGTAGCCCGGCTGCTCCATGAGCTGCACTTCGGAGGCGAACTTCTCCTTGACGGTGGCGGCGGACGTGGAGCCGGTGACGGAGCACAGGCGCTTGCCGTTGAGGTCCTGCGGGCCCGAGATGGACGTGTCGTCCTTGCGCACGAGCAGGTCCTGGCCGGCCACGAAGTACGGGCCCGCGAAGGAGACGGCCTTCTTGCGTTCGTCGGTGATGGAGTACGTGGCGAGGATCATGTCGACGTCGCCGTTCTGGAGCATGGCCTCGCGCTGCTTGGACGGGGCCTCCTTCCAGATGATCTCGTCCTCGGAGTAGCCGAGCTTCTTGGCGATGTACTTGGCCACGTCCACGTCGAAGCCCACGTAGGTGCCGGACTTCTTGAAGCCGAGTCCGGGCTGGTCGAACTTGATGCCGATGCGGATCTTGCCTTCCTCGTCGGCGCCGCACGCCGCCAGCGAGAGCGTGCAGGCGACCGCGGCGAGTGCGGCGAGGACGCGGCGGGCGATCCGTTTCACTGATGGTGTGAATGTCATTGCTGTATCCCTCCCCGCGGCGTCAGTGGGTGAGGATCTTCGACAGGAAGTCCTTGGCGCGTTCGGTCTTCGGGTGCTCGAAGAACTCGTCCGGCGTGTTCTGTTCGAGGATCTGGCCGTCGGCCATGAACACGATGCGGTCCGCGGCCTTGCGCGCGAAGCCCATCTCGTGCGTGACGCACAGCATGGTCATGCCCTCGTGGGCGAGTTCGACCATGACGTCGAGCACCTCGTTGACCATCTCCGGGTCGAGCGCGGAGGTCGGTTCGTCGAACAGCATGACCTTCGGTCGCATGGCGAGCGCGCGGGCGATGGCGACGCGCTGCTGCTGGCCGCCGGACAGCTGCGAGGGCATCTTGTTGGCCTGCGAGTCGACGCCGACGCGGGCGAGCAGGTCCATGGCGAGGCGCTCGGCCTCCTTCTTATCCATGTGACGCACCTTGATCGGCGCGAGCGTGACGTTCTCGAGGATGGTCTTGTTGGCGAACAGGTTGAACGACTGGAACACCATGCCGACCTCGGCGCGCAGGTTGGCGAGTTCCCGGCCTTCCTGCGGCAGGGCCTTGCCGTCGATGCGGATATCGCCGGAGTCGATGGTCTCCAGACGGTTGATGGTGCGGCACATCGTGGACTTGCCGGAGCCGGACGGGCCGACGATGACGAGCACCTCGCCCTTGTTGACGGTGAGGTTGATGTCCTTGAGGACGTGCAGGTCGCCGAAATGCTTTTCGACGTGGGTCAGCTCGACGAGCGGGCGGCCAGGGGTCTCCGTACCCGGAACCAGCGGCGCCACAGGGCGCGTTTCTTCTTGTTTCTCTGACATAGCCCGTCAGTATAACGGCACCGTGTTACGTGGCTCACACCAAACCGACACCAACCGTTCACCATCCCCTCCCCTTCACTCCCATGGTGCGGTAAACCCCTCATGGTGCGGTGGCTAAAAACGGCTTGATTCCGCCGTTATGGAGAAAGTGTGTCACCGCACCATGGGAGAGGATGCGTACGGGATCTATTGAATCGGACGCGGCTTGCCGAGTGCGGAGACGAACGTGACGCCGGGCAGGTCGGCGAAGATGGAGCCGTCGACCACGAGCTTCGAGGGGCGGATGCCGGAGCCCAGGTACAGCTTCGGGATGGACAGGATGTGCTGGTCGACGAGCAGCGGCCAACCTTCCGGCAGACCGATCGGCGACATGCCGCCCGACTCCATGCCGGTGGCCTCCACGGCCGCGTCGATCGGCGCGAAGCTCACCTTGGAGACCTCGAGCGTGTGCTTGACGACGCCGTTCAGATCGGCGCGCGTGTCCGCCGTGACGAATGCGGCGGCGAACTGCGGCGGCGCCTTGCGCGTCTTGTGCGTGTGCACGACGACCACGTTGCCGGTAATCGCGAACGGCACGTAATACTTCGGGCACCACAGATCGGTGTCCGACTCCTCGTCCGAATTGATCGTCACGCCGAGGATCTTCGATTCCGGCACGCCCGACGCGACCAACTCGTTGAGCCGGTCGAACACCGGCTTCGCCAGCAGATCCCCATCATGCCAGTCCAGAATCTCCAACGTCATACGCACTCCCCTTCCCGCATGTCCCACGTCGTCCGAACGAGCCGGGCCATCCAGCACAATCGGCCACCGTTCGGGTCGATCAGACGACCTCGTTTGCCCGCCCAGCATACCGGTGACTTGCCGGCGAGTCACCGGCGTGCCTATACCCTTTCCCTATAACCCGCACTTCGCACCCGCCCCATCTTTTCCCATGGTGCGGTAACACACTTTCTCCATAATGGCGGAATCAAGCCGTTTTCACCCACCGCACCATGAGGGGTTTACCGCACCATGGGGAATGTACGTTCATAGTTAATGTAGTGAATGATTGATAGCAAGGGGTTGGTCGGCGGCCTCGTGATTGTGGACGAGCTCATCCGACACGCCGTCATGGCATATGTCGGCATCCGGGTTATCCACATTGCCCTGTATTCACACTTCTCTCACATCATCATCGAGTATCCTGCCGCCATGAACACACACGGCTACACCGAAGTACCGCAGAACGGCGAGATGCACGACTACATGCGACATCGTCTGGACGAGCGCGCCGTCATCAAGGCGAAGGAATGCCTGGAACTCCTGCCCCGATTGAGGACGGAACGCACGATCTGTTTCGCTCTCGATACGGCTCTGGAACTCTACGGCGTAGAGACACCGTATTGCCCTAGGTTGAGCGTGTGCGATTTCCGGGTCGTCGTCCGCGACCGAATCATACGATCCTGCATCACCGGAGTCGATTTCCGCACATGGGATCAGGCGTTCGCCGTGCGCAAGCTCGATAATGGGTTGGCCTGCATGCACCCCGTGGACACATGGATCCAATACGCGCGATATCTGGATCTTATGGAACTCGTGGTGCTCGGAGAATCCATCATCAGACGGTTCCATCATTCGACCGACGAACTGGGCAACCGTCTGTCTGCGTTCAAACGTATCGTCGGACGCGCCCGCTGCAAGGCCGCGCTCCCCCTCATGCGCCCATCCGATTCCGTACAGGAGACACGTTCGCGTCTCACTTTGCTGAGGTACGGGTTGTCCATGCCCGTGATGCATCACGACATAGCCGCGTCTGACGGAAGCACCCGTCACACGGTTGATATGGCGTACCCGAAAAGTCGCGTCGCCATCGAATATGACGGCGACCATCATCGACGATTCCGCAGCCAGTACGTCCGGGACCAGCGCAAACGTCGCGACCTGCGCGCGATGGGATGGAACGTCATCGAAGTGTTTGCCGATGACTTGAACAACGACACGGCGCGGCGCGATTTCGCCCGAACCGTGGCGAATGCCATCGGCGCGCCGTTCATAGGCGCGCCGCTTCCCGAATTTCATGCGTTGGCGGACCCGGCACTGCGCCCGAACGCACGGCGCGGCGAATATCTCCGCCGCGCACTCGCCCGCGAAGCCGCCATGCGACGCCCCTCATCCCACCCATGGTGCGGTGACACACTTTCTCCATAACGGCGGAATCAAGCCGTTTTGAACCACCGCACCATGAGGGGTTTACCGCACCATGGGAGGAAAGGGGCTCGGATCAGTCCTCCTCGTCCGGGTCGTAGTCGACGCCGGTCTCGGCACGCTGCTCGGCCGAGATCGGGGCCGGGGCGCCGGTCAGCGGGTCGCGGCCACCGCCGGCCTTCGGGAAGGCGATGACGTCGCGGATCGTGTCCGCACCCGCGAGGATCGACACGGTGCGGTCCCAGCCGAGCGCGATGCCCGCGTGCGGCGGGGCGCCGTACTTGAACGCCTCGAGCAGGAAGCCGAACTTCTCCGCGGCCTCCTCGGAGGAGATGCCGAGCACGTTGAGCACGCGGTCCTGGATGTCGTCGCGGTGGATACGCACCGAGCCGCCGCCCATCTCCTCGCCGTTGCAGACGATGTCGTAGGAGTCGGACATGGCGTGCTCCGGATCCTGGTCGAACTTGTCGATCCAATCCTTGCTCGGCATGGTGAACGGGTGGTGCATGGAGGTCCACTTGGAGTGACCAACCGCCACGTCGTCGTCGTCCGGATCGTCGGTGCGCTTGAACAGCGGGAAGTCGACGACCCACGTGAACGCGAACTTCTTCGGGTCGAGCAGACCGGCGCGGGAGGCGAGCTCGACGCGCACGGCGCCCAGCAGCAGCTGGGAGGATTCGCGCGAGCCGGCGGCGAAGAACACGGCGTCGCCGGGTTCGGCGCCCACGGCCTCCATGAGGCCCGCGCGCTCCGCTTCGGACAGGTTCTTGGCGACGGGGCCCTTGAGTTCGCCGTCCTCGGTGAAGGACACGTACGCGAGACCCTTGGCGCCGCGCTGCTTCGCCCACTCCTGCCACGCGTCGAACTGACGGCGCGGCGTGGAGGCGCCGCCCTTGAACAGGACCGCGCCCACGTACGGGGCCTGGAACACGCGGAACGGCGTGTCCTTGAAGTAGTCGGTGAGCTCGACGAGCGGGTTGCCGAAGCGCAGGTCCGGCTTGTCGGAGCCGTACTTGTCCATCGCGTCCTGCCAGGTGATGCGCGGCAGCGGCAATTGGACCTCGTAGCCGGCGGACTTCCAGATGGCGGCGATGACCTTCTCGGCCATGGCCATGACGTCCTCCTGGTCGACGTACGCCATCTCCATGTCGAGCTGGGTGAACTCGGGCTGGCGGTCGGCGCGGAAGTCCTCGTCGCGGTAGCAGCGGGCCAGCTGGTAGTAGCGCTCGACGCCGGAGACCATGAGCAGCTGCTTCAACAGCTGCGGGGACTGCGGCAGCGCGTACCAGGAGCCGGGCACGAGACGGGCCGGCACGACGAAGTCGCGCGCGCCCTCCGGGGTGGACTTGATGAACGTCGGGGTCTCGACCTCGGTGAAGTCCATCTCCTCGAGCGCGTGGCGGGCGGCCTTGGTCATGTCGGAGCGCAGCTTGAGGTTGTGCTGCATGGACGGGCGGCGCAGATCGAGGTAACGGTACTTGAGGCGCACGTCCTCGCCGGGCAGCTTGTTCTCGGACTCGTTCTCGAGCGCGGTGGACACCTGGAACGGCAGCGCGTCGGACTTGGCGAGGATCTCGATGGACTCGGCCACGACTTCGATCTTGCCGGTGGCGAGATGCTCGTTCTCGTTGCCTTCCGGGCGCAGGCGGACCTCGCCGACGACCTGGATGACGAATTCGCTGCGCAGCGGGCGGGCCATGTCCTCGTCGTAGATGACGACCTGCACGAGACCGGTGGAATCACGCAGATCGATGAAGGCGACGCCGCCGTGGTCGCGGCGACGGTCGACCCAACCGGCGAGGGTGACCTTCTGACCGACCAGGGCCTCGGTGACCTCGGTCGCATGATGTGTTCTGTAAGCCGTCTGGCTCATGCTTCCTCTTTCAATGTTGGCGGTCCCCGCGCACCGTCCGACACGGCGCGCGGAACGACGGAAAATCAGTCGATGACAACGGTTTGCCGGGCATTAACAGTATCCGGCTCCCATGACGTGGCGTCGGCGGGCGTCTGCTCGCCGGAGACGATGTCCTTCACCTCGTCGCCGGCGCCCTCCTGACCCGGGAACCACACGTACGGGATGCCGAGCTTGTCGGCGTACTTGATCTGCTTGCCGAGCTTGGCGGCGGTCGGCGCCACGTCGGCCGCGATGCCGCGCGAGCGCAGCGTGTTCGCGATCGCGTTCGACGCGGCGCGCTCCGCCTCGTCCCACACGGCGACGAGCACGCTGGCGGGCGAGACGCGGCTGGCGTGCGCGCCGGCGGTGTGCAGCATGTAGCTGACCAGACGGCTCAGGCCGATGGACAGGCCCACGCCCGGGTACTTGTGCTTGCCCTGCGAGGCAAGGTTGTCGTAGCGGCCACCGGAGCAGATGGAGCCGAGCGAGTCGGCGCCGTCGAGGAACGTCTCGTAGACGGATCCGGTGTAGTAGTCGAGTCCGCGCGCGATCTTGAGGTCGGCGATCACCGAGCCGGGGCGGATCGCCGCGGCTTGGTCGACGATCATCGCGAGCGTGTCGAGTCCCTGCTTCGCGAGGTCGTACGCCTCGGATTCCCTTCCGATGCCGTGGGCGTCGCACAGCGCGTCGAACTTCGCGGCGAGCTCGGCGCCGTCGGCGGCGGTCAGTCCGGCCAGTTCGAGGCAGGCGCGCGCCTGGGCGTCGTCGGCGCCGCAGCCTTCGACGAGCAGCTTCGCGACCTCGTCGGCGCCGATCTTGTCGAGCTTGTCGATCTCGCGCAGCACGCCTTCGATGTCGGTCAGGCCGAGCCCGCGGTAGAACCCTTCGGACAGCTTGCGGTTGTTCGCGTGCACGGTGGCCTTGGGCAGGCCGAACGCGCGCAGGCGCTCCAACGCGGAGACCATGACGAGCGGCAGTTCGACCTCGTAGTGGTCGGGCAGGTCCCCCGCGCCGATCACGTCGATATCGGCCTGGACGAACTCACGGAAACGGCCCTCCTGCGGGCGTTCGCCACGCCACACCTTCTGGATCTGCCAGCGCTTGAACGGGAACGCCAGCTGCCCGGAATGCTCGACCACATACCGGCTCAGCGGCACGGTCAGATCGAAGTGCAGGCCCAAACGGTCCTCCACCGGAGTGTCGGACTCGCTGCCGACCTCCTGCAGGCGGGACAGCAGGTAGATCTCCTTGCTGGTCTCGCCCTTCTTCAGCAGGGAAGCCCCGGTTTCCACGGCACGGGTCTCGATGCCGAGGAAGCCGTTGAGCTCGAAAACCTCACGGAGCGTGTCGATGACACGCTGCTCCACAACACGTTCAGAGGGGAGCCACTCTGGAAATCCTGAAATTGATGCGCCTTTAGCCACGAAATCAATATAATAGGTGAGGGTTGCGTCAAACACCGCCGCCGGACCGGGTATTTCCCAATGGTCGTTCCGCATGGGAACCGTCATGGGAGAGCCTTGGGAAGCCATATGCCCATACCCGTATGCACATGGCGTCCGCCATCGGCCGCGCGGGGTGCGGGACGCGAACCGCACACACTTCCAAGCTGTAAGGAGCTGGCCATGGCCGACGAGAACGTCACCGAAACCGAGAACACCACCGAGCCCACCGAGCAGGCGACGCAGCCTGCGGTGGAACCGACCGCCCCCGCCGCGGCCGCCGCTCCGAAACCCTCGGCGATGCCGAAGCCGCACGCGCCATCCCCGGCCGCGTTCGCACACAAGCCCGCCGCCGCGCACGTCGCGGCCCCCGCGCCCGCGCAGGGCCACACCGAGGCGGCGATTCACGAGGCCGAGGCGTTCGGCCGCGTGGACGACAACGGCACCGTGTACGTCAAGGAGGGCGAGACCGAGCGCGAGGTCGGCCAGTTCCCGGACGTCTCCAAGGAGGAGGCTCTGGCCCTGTACGCACGCCGCTTCCTGGACCTCAAGGCCAAGCTCGACGCGCTCGCCGCGCGTCTGAAGTCCCGCAACGTCAAGCCGCGCGAGATCGACGAGTCGCTCAAGCTGCTCGCCGAGGAGACCGAATCCCCCGCCGTCGTCGGCGACATCGCCGCCCTGAAGGCGCAGCTCGAGGAGCTGAAGACGGCCGGCGAGGCGAAGAAGACGCAGATCGCCGAGGCCCGCAAGGCCGCGATGGCCAAGGCCATCGAAGGCCGCACCGCGATCGTCGAGAAGGCCGAGGCGCTGGCCGCCTCGCTGGGCGACACCACGAACTGGCGTTCCACGGCGGACAAGTTCCGCGCCCTGTTCGACGAATGGCAGGAGCACCAGCGCAACAACGTGCGCATCGACAAGAAGGACGCGGACGAGCTGTGGAAGCGTTTCTCCGCCGCGCGCACCACGTTCAACCAGTCCCGCCGCAAGTGGGCGCAGGCCCGCGACACGGAGCGCAAGGAGGCCCGCACCATCAAGGAGGAGATCATCGCCGAGGCGAACGAGCTGAAGGACTCCACCGCCTGGGGCGAGACCTCCCGCCGATTCAACGAGCTGATGGACCGCTGGAAGAAGGCGGGCCGCGCCGGCCGCAACGAGGACGACGCCCTGTGGGCGCAGTTCCGCGAGGCCGCCGACACGTTCTTCAACGCGCGCCAGGCCGACCGCGACCAGATCTCCTCTTCGGAGAAGGAGAACCTCGCCGCCAAGGAGGAGCTGCTCAAGAAGGCGGAGGCCCTGGTGCCCGTCGCCGACGAGAAGGCCGCCAAGCGCGCCCGTCAGGAGCTCGCGAAGATCCAGGAGGAGTGGGATCAGATCGGCTACGTGCCGCGCGACGACATGCGCCGCATCGAGGGCCGTCTGGACGCGGTCGACAAGCAGATCAAGGCCGTCGAGGACGCCGCCTGGAAGCAGTCCGACCCGGAGGCCGACGCCCGCAAGTCCAGCTTCGAGGAGCAGCTCAACGCGCAGCTCGCCGAGCTCGACGAGAAGATCGCCGCCGAGTCCGACCCGAAGAAGAAGGCGAAGCTCGAGGCCGAGAAGGCCACGAAGGAGCAGTGGCTCAACGCCGTGAAGTGACGACGGCACCGCGCTGATACCGGTCTACCGGTCGTACTGATACGGTCACATACGCAGGAGGCCCCCGGTTCCCTCAAGGAACCGGGGGCCTCCCCTATCGGGCGCCGTTGCCCACGCCGCGGACCACACGCCCGCCACGCGGGGCGGGGCCGCCCATCGCTCACACGAGCACGACGCCGGTGACGGGCGCGGCGATGCCCACGCCCGGGTGCCGCCCGAGGTACTGCACGAGCGCCTCGTTGTACTTCTCGTCGAACTCCTGATAGTTGGTGCCGGAACGGAATGCGGTGTACCGGTCCCCGCCCTGCAGCAGGAACGAGTTGGACGCGGCGATCACCAGATCGTCGTCGCCGATCGGCCTGCCGTCGATCCTCAGATCCACGATGGTCACGTCGCCCGCGTCCTCGACGGGCTCGCCGGGCACGAGCGGCTGCCTGCCGTCGGTCGTGTACCGGTAGGACACGTTGGACGACACGCCGAGCCTCGAGACGGCGAGTCTTCCCGCCTTGCCGCGCCACTGCTGCGCGAGCACTGCCTTGAGCTCCTTGCCGGTCAAAGTGACCTTGGCCACGTGGAACTGCAGCGCCATCATGCTGTCGACCTCCTTGAGGGTGATGCGTCCGTCGCCGTCGAGGTCGAGGTCGTTCGTGCGCAGGCTGCCGTCGTTCGAGAACCCGACGACGGGAATGCGGTCGCCCGCGTACAGTTCGCGGCGAACCGCCTCGCGCTGCGCATCGGCGACGAGCATGCCGAGCGAGCTTTCGGTGCCGTGCGAGGCAACCTTGCCGAAGTACGCGCCCTTGGCGATGGTGCCGACGACCTTGCCGCCCACGCGTTTCGCCTTCGCCGTGGCCTGCGTGTAGATGGCCGCGGCACGGCGCACCCTCGCGGAGGTCTCCCCCGCGCTGCGCCACGCGGCCTGTCCGACGCCGCCCCGGGCGTCGATGCCGCTCAGATCGTACACGCCGGGCACGCCGGCGGCGACGATGCCGTTGCCGAGGTCCACGTCGCGCACGTCGACATGCGCGCCGCGTCCGGTCCCCTCGATGACGAGGTCCTGCACGGCCATGTCACGCCCGAAGCTGCCCGCTTCGATGATGGGCGCGCCGGCGGCGGTCTTCAGTCGTTTGACGGCGTGGCTGTGGCCCGCGTAGACGAGGTCGACGTTGCGGTCGAGCGCCTCGTCGCCGGTTCCGGCGGCGGCGCTCGCATCGGCGTGGAGCAGCGCGACGACGGCGTCGGCTTCGCCGTTCGCCTCGTCGCCGTCGCTGAGCCGGTCGGCGACGCGGTTGATGGCGTGCACGGCGCGTTCGGTCAGTTCGGCGTCGCGTGTGATGGCGGGCGTGGCGACGGCGCCGAGCGCGTCGGTGAGCGCGCCGACGAACGCGACCCGCCTGCCGTTGACGTTCCTGATCGTGTAGTCCTTGACGTGGCTGAGTGCGCCGTGCTCGGACTTGTTGCGTGCGGAGACGTTCGCGCACAGCCATTCGATGCCGTTGGACGGGTCGGCGATGCGCGTGTTGAAGTCCTTCACGCCGCGGTCGAATTCGTGGTTGCCGACGGCGGAGACGGTCAATCCCCACGCCTGGGCCATCTTCAGCGTGGGCTCGTCCTGTTCGAACGCGGATTCGTAGGGGCTGCCTCCGACCAGGTCGCCGGCGGAGACTGGCACCATGTTGCCCGGATTGTATGCTTCGGCGAGGTCGAACGCGTTGGCGTTGGCCTCCCCCTGTTCGATATGCCCGTGGAAGTCGGTGATGTCCGCGATGGTGACGGTGCGCGCATCCTGCCCGGCCTGGTTCGGGAAGGCGAGTCCGGCCCCGCCTGCGGCGAACGCGCTGGGAGCCGCCAGAGCCGCGGCCACGAGAATGACGAATCCTGCAAGGACGGCCCCACGCCGCCCGCCGGCATTCGTGCGCCGGCTCCACTTCATCCTGCTCACGTTTTCACGCTATGGCGGCCGGTTGAACGGACACGGCCCGCGAATCGTCCATCAAGTGAATTGTCGGTGGCGCGTCGCCGCGCACGGTCCCGCGCACGGATCGCGGGCCGATCGCGGGCCGGGCGACGGCGCGACGACATGCGATACGCGTTCCACAAGACGGAATCCCGCGCTGTTACACTTCCCTACCGTGAACGCAGCAACCACCGCATCGCAGCACCAGCAGCAACAACAGCACCAACAATCCGCGCCGCGCACGCGCACCGTCGCCGACCTGTTCGTCGAATGCCTCGTCAACGAGGGCGTCGAGACGATGTACGGCATTCCCGGCGAGGAGAACATCCCGCTCATGGAGGCCATCGCCCGCGACGGGCGCATCCGGTTCGTCCTCACCCGCCACGAGCAGGGCGCCGGTTTCATGGCCGCCACGCAGGGCCGCCTCACCGGCAAGCCGGGCGTATGCCTGGCGACGCTCGGCCCGGGCGCGCTGAATCTCACGTTGCCGGTCGCGCAGGCGAACACGGCGAACACGCCGCTGGTCGCGATCTGCGCGCAGGGCAACGTGACCCGCCTGTACAAGGAGTCGCATCAGATCATCGACCTCGTCTCGGTGTTCCGCCCGTTGACGCAATGGACGTCGATGATCGTCGAACCGGCGTCGGTGCCGGAGATGGTGCGCAAGGCGTTCTCCATCACCCAGCGCAACCGCCCGGGCGCCACCTGCCTGATCCTGCCGGAGGATGTGGCCGACATGCCCGCCCCGGCCGAGGCGCGTCCGCTGCCGTTGCCGGAGCGCATGCGTTTCGCGCCCACGCGCGACACCATCGACCGCGCGGTACGGCTCATCCGCGCGTCGAAGCATCCGATCATCCTCGCCGGCAACGGCGTGGCGCGCGGCGACGCGGAGAACGAGCTGCTCGCGTTGGCCGAACAACTCAACGTGCCGGTCGCCACCACGTTCGAAGGCAAGGGCGTGATCTCCGACCGCATCCCGCTCGCGCTCGGCGTGGTCGGGTTCATGCGGCACGACTATGAGAACTTCGCGTTCGACGAGGCGGACCTCATCATCTCGGTGGGATTCTCCATCCAGCAGTTCGACCCGAAGAAGATCAATCCGCATGACGACAAGACGATCATCCACATCAACACGTTCAGCGAGGACACGGACGCGCATTATTCGACGGCGCTGAACATCATGGGCGACATCCGCGCCACGTTGGAGGAGCTGATCGCCGCGTTGCGCGAGGGGAACGTCACGTTCGGCGTGTCCCATCCGAAGATCCACGAGCTGCTCACCCACGAATACGAGTCGTACGCGCGCGACGACTCGTTCCCGATGAAGCCGCAGCGCATCGTCGCGGACACGCGCCGCGCGATGGAGACGGACACCGACATCGCGTTGGTTGACACGGGCGCGTTGAAGATGTGGATGGCGCGCCTCTACCCCACGTACTACTCGAACACGTGCGTGATCGACAATTCGCTGTCGACGATGGCGTGGACGCTGCCCGGCGCGGTGGCGGCCTCGCTCGAGCATCCGGGCCGCCCGGTGCTCGCGGTGATGGGCGACGGGTCGTTCATGATGAACGTGCAGGAGATCGAGACGGCGGTGCGCGTGGGCGCGCGCATCGTGATCCTCGTGTGGGTGGACGAGGCGTACGGCCTGATCAAATGGAAGATGGACCTGCATGACGGCGCGCACGAGTATGTGGACTTCAACAATCCGGACGTGGTGGCGCTCGGCATGAGCTTCGGCGCGAAGGGGCATCTCATCGAATCGGCCGACGAGCTCTACCCGACGTTGCGCGCGGCGCTCCGCTCCGGTTCGGGCATCGACATCATCGCCTGCCCGGTCGACTATTCGGAGAACATGAAGCTCATCGCCAAGCTCGGCGAGGTCGATTTCTCGGGCTGACGGCCGGCGGTCGCGGAAGGCCGCCGCGCGCGGACGACGACGGCCCCGACGACGACGGCCCCGACGACGACGGCCCCGACGACGACGGCCCCGACGACGACGGCCCCGACGACGACGGCCCCGACGACGACGGCCCCGACGACGACGGCCCCGACGACGACGGCCCCGACGACGACGGAGGGGCCGGTCCGTTCCAGATGGAACGGACCGGCCCCTCCGTTACGGCTCGTATGAACCGGGAAACAGCCGGCAGGCGGTCACTCGGCCGTCACTCGGCCGCCGGCGCGTCGCCTTCCGTGGAGGCGGCGTCACCGCCCGACGCGGCGGATGCGCCGACGAGTTCGGGCTTGCCGCCCTCGCCGTCCGTCGCGGCGGTGCCGTCGGTCTCGTCGAAGTCCTCGCCCTTGAACGTGAACTCGCCGAGGATGCCTTCGCCCTCCGCGTCGACGACCACGCGCTGGCCGTCCTTGAGCTCGCCCATGAGGATCTGCTCGGAGATCGCGTCCTCGATGTCGCGCTGGATGACGCGGCGCAGCGGGCGAGCACCAAGCAGCGGGTCGAAGCCCTTCTGCGCGAGCAGGTCCTTGGCGGCGTCGGTCAGTTCGAGCGACATGTGGCGGTCGAACAGACGGTCGTTGAGCTGCTTGACGTCGAGGTCGACGATCTGGCGCACCTGCGGCTCGGTGAGCTGCTTGAACACGATGATGTCGTCCAGACGGTTGAGGAACTCGGGGCGGAACTGCTGCTTGAGTTCGGCGCTCACCTGCTCCTTCATGCGCTGGTAGCTGGACTCGGTGTTCGAGCCCAGGTTGAAGCCCGTGTTGGCGGCCTTCGCGATGTCGCGCGTGCCGAGGTTCGTGGTCAGGATGATGATGGTGTTCTTGAAGTCCACCTTGCGCCCCTGGCCGTCGGTGAGATGGCCGTCGTCGAGCACCTGCAGCAGCGTGTTGAAGATGTCCGGGTGGGCCTTCTCGATCTCGTCGAACAGCACGACGGAGAACGGCTTGCGGCGCACCTTCTCGGTGAGCTCGCCGCCCTCCTCGTAGCCAACGTACCCCGGGGGCGCGCCGAACAGGCGCGAGGCGGCGTACTTCTCGGAGAACTCGGACATGTCGACGCGGATCAGCGCGTCCTCGTCGTCGAACAGGAACTCGGCGAGCGTCTTGGCCAGCTCGGTCTTGCCGACGCCGGTGGGACCGGCGAAGATGAACGAACCGGAGGGGCGCTTCGGGTCCTTGAGGCCGACGCGCGTGCGGCGGATGGAACGGGACAGCGCGGAGACCGCCTCGTCCTGGCCGATGATGCGCTTGTGCAGCTCCTTCTCCATGTTGAGCAGCTTCTTGGATTCGGCCTGCGTGAGCTTGAACACGGGGATGCCGGTGGTAGAGGAGATGACCTCGGCGATCACGTCCTCGTCCACGACCATCTTCACGTCGGACTCGCCTTCGTGCCAGGCCTTCTGCTTCGCCTTGAGCTCGGCCTGCATCTTCTCGAGGTCGTCGCGCAGCGCGGCGGCCTTCTCGAAGTCCTGGTCCTTGACGGCCTGCTCCTTGTCGGCGGAGAGCTTGGCGACCTTCTGGTCGAGCTCCTTGAGCTCCGGAGGCGTGGTGAGACGCTTGATGCGCAGGCGCGCGCCGGCCTCGTCGATCAGGTCGATGGCCTTGTCCGGCAGGTTGCGGTCCTGGATGTAGCGTGCGGACAGCTCGGCAGCGGACTGCAGCGCGCCGTCTGTGATGGTCACCTTGTGGTGGTTCTCGTAGCGCGAGCGCAGTCCCTTGAGGATCTCGATGGTCTCGGCGATGGTCGGCTCGTGCACCTGGATCGGCTGGAAGCGGCGTTCCAGCGCGGCGTCCTTCTCGATGTACTTGCGGTACTCGTCGGTGGTGGTCGCGCCGATGGTCTGGAGTTCGCCGCGCGCGAGCATCGGCTTGAGCATGTCGGACGCGCCGAGCGCGCCGTCGGCCGAGCCGGCGCCGACGATCGTGTGGATCTCGTCGATGAACAGCACGATGTCGCCGCGGGTCTTGATCTCCTTGAGGACCTTCTTGAGTCGTTCCTCGAAGTCGCCGCGGTAGCGCGAGCCCGCCACCATCGAGCCGAGGTCCAGCGAGTAGACCTGCTTGCCCTTGAGGGTCTCGGGCACGTCGCCTTCCTGGATCTTCTGCGCGAGGCCCTCGACGACGGCGGTCTTGCCGACGCCGGGCTCGCCGATCAGCACCGG
The DNA here is from genome assembly GCF_001417815.1 of Bifidobacterium aesculapii. Classification (GTDB taxonomy): domain Bacteria; phylum Actinomycetota; class Actinomycetes; order Actinomycetales; family Bifidobacteriaceae; genus Bifidobacterium; species Bifidobacterium aesculapii. The sequence goes on along the minus strand of NZ_BCFK01000003.1, from coordinate 23,725 downwards.
GTTGTTCTTGGTGCGGCGGGAGAGCACGACCATGACGCGCTCGATCTCCTGGGAGCGGCCGATCACCGGGTCGAGCTTGCCTTCGGCGGCCTCCTGGGTGAGGTTGCGGCCGAACTGGTCGAGGATGGCGGAACCGGACTTGTTGGTCTTGTCGGCCACGCCGCCGGCGTTCGCCAGATCGCCCTTGCCCTTGCCGTCGCCGGAGTTGCCGCGGATCATGTCGATCGTGGTGGAGCGCAGCTCGCCCAGATCGACGTCCATCTTGATGAGCACCTGGGTGCCCACGCCCTCGCCCTCGCGGATCAGTCCGAGCAGGATGTGCTCGGTGCCGATGTAGCTGTGGCCGAGCTGCAGCGCCTCGCGCAGGCTGAGTTCCAGCACCTGCTTGGCGTGCGTGGTGAAGGGTATGTGGCCGTTGGACGTCGCGTTGCCCTTGCCGATCATCTCCTCGACCTGCTTGCGGGTGGCGTCGAGCTCGACGCCCTTCGCGGCGAGCGCCTTGGCGGCCACGCCCTCACCCTCGCGGATCAGTCCGAGCAGAAGATGTTCGGTGCCGATGTAGTTGTGCTGGAGAGAGCGGGCCTCCTCCTGCGCCAACACGATCACGCGCCGCGCACGGTCTGTGAACCGTTCGAACATTATTGTCCTTCCTCATGTGACACTGGAGTTCACTTTAGCGATTCGCGGTGACGTTTGCCCCGCCACGTCCCGCATTTCCGCTCTCGACGTATGGAAAGGCGATATGCTGGGAGCGGTACGTGAGCAACAAGGAGGTTTATGATGGCATATCAGCCCGATGCCGATATCGTCGTCGGCGTGGATGGTTCCGACGAGTCGTTCGCGGCGCTCAAGTGGGCGATGCGCGAATCGTCCCTGACCGGACAGCACGTCAACGCCGTGTTCGGTTGGACGCATTCATGGGACATGGGTTCCGAGCCGAACAGCGAGGAGGCGTGGACGAACATGCGCCACGACATCGCCGTACAGCTGCGCGAATGGGTGGACAAGGCGTCCGAGGGGGTCGACTTCGACCCGGACAGCCTCAAGCTCACCTCGGTGAAGGCCTCCGGCACGACGGCACTGCTGCAGATCGGCAGGAACGCGCAGCAGATCGTCGTCGGCCGGCGTTCGCTGGGCCGTGTGGCGCGCTGGTTCCTCGGTTCGCTGTCCGCCTCGCTCGCCGAGTCGGCCGAGGTGCCGGTCACGGTGGTGCGCGTCGCCGGCAACGAGGACGAGTCGGTCACCGACGACATCGCGAACGCGCTGACGCCGGTGAAGGAGACCGTCCACTACGTGCCGAGCGAGGGCGTGGTGGAGGAGTCACGTCGTCCGGTGGTCGTGGGCGTGGACGGTTCGGAGACGTCACGCCACGCGCTGGACTTCGCGATGCGCGAGGCGCAGCTGCATGATTCGCCGTTGCATGTCCTGTTCTGCTGGCAGTTGAAGGATCTGGGCGTGGTGCCCGGCTATGAGCGTGCGGTCGCGCCGATCGAGGTGGGACAGCGCCGCGCCGAGGAGATCCTGTCCGGTCTGATGGCCGGCACCGCGCTGCCCGAGGGGCTTGAGGTCCGCACGCACGCGTTCCACATCCCCGCGTCGAAGGGGCTTATCGCGGCGTCGCGCTATGCGAGCCATCTGGTGGTCGGGTCGCGCGGTCTGAGCGGCTTGGACGCGCATTTCCTCGGCTCGGTCTCACGTCAGATCGTGAACTTCGCCGAGTGCAACGTCACCGTGGTTCACTGACGGTCGGCCGCGTCCGACGCGCCGGATGCCGACGCGGCATCGTCCGTCTCGTCGGCATCCGGCGCGTCGGCGGTTTCCTGCACACCGTCGGTTTCCAGCGCGTCGGCGGTATCCTGCGCGTCATCCGTATCCGGCGCGTCGTCGATATCCGGTACGTCCACATCGTCCGTATCCGACGTGTCGTCGGCATCCGTCGTACCGGCGTCGTCCGGCGCGTCTTCGGTCAGGTCCACGACCGATTCGAGTTCCGGCCCGTCGCCGGGGTCGACGGTGTTCTCCTCCACGTCGGGCGAGTCCGCGTCGATCTCGGTGTTCTCCTCGATGTCGCGTTCCGTGACCTCGTCGGTTTCCGGCGCGTCGGCGTCTTCCGGCGTATCCTCCGGCACGTTCTCGGGCTCCTCCTGTTCGAGGATCTCGATCTGCGCCTTCTCCTCGCGGGGCTTCTGCGCGATGATGTCGATGTGCAGGTCGTCGAAGGCGGGCTTCGACTGCACCCACAGGCGGCTCGGCTCGGGAGGCTCGATCTCGGAGTGCTCGCCGCAGCCGTGGTCGAGGGAGACGACGCGGCCGTCGTCCGGACTCCACTTGTTCGCGCATACGCCGAACAGCAGGTTGAGTTCGCCCTGCAGCGGCACGAAGAACCCGCAGGTCGAGCACAGGTTGCCGGAGGCGGTCTTCGTGGACAGCGCCTTCGGGCCACGCGGCCCGTCGTACCAGCGTTGCGCCGTCTGGGCGCGGCCGAGCGGGGAGAGCACGTGGCGGCGCGACAGGTCGAATTCCTCGACGGCCTCCTCCACGTCATCGTTCTCGGCGGCCGCATCGTCGACAACGGACGTATCCGCGACGGCCGTATCGCCGACGGCGTCCCCTTGGGGATTCACGTCATCCGTCGTCTCCGCCGCGGCATCCGCGTCCGATTCGTCCGCACCGGCTTGCTCTTCGGCGGCGCCCACGTCCTGCGCGCCTTCGCCGTCCTCGCCCGCAACCCCGACGGCGGATTCGGTCCGGCGGAACCCCTCCTCGAGACGCGGGTCGTCCGGATCGGTGCCGATGGAGTCCGTGGGGGCCAGATCGGTGGGTTCGAGACGGTCCTTCCACGGAATCCACGCCGGCGGCATCAGCGCCTGGTCGGTGGGGATGAGCGACGATTCGTTCACCGTCCACGTGCCCACTTCGGCGTCATGGTAGAGCGTGACCGACCACTGCCACCCCTCGTAGCCCTTGATGGCCGCGGCGATGCGGAAATCGGTCACGCCGTCGCCCAGGTCGATGGCGTCGACGACGTCGCCCACCTGGGAGGGATCCTCCGCCACCTCGCGGGCGACGGCCTTCGCCAGCTCGCGCGGGTCGACGGCCGGCACGGACGCCGTGTCGTCGGCCTGCCCGGACTGTTCGGGATTGTGCATGGTGTCGGTCATGGGACGGTCTCAGTCCTCCACATCGAAGTTGTCGGCCACGGCGCGCAGCAGCGTGGCGAGCTTACGGCTTTCCGCCGCCGACGGGTAACGGTGGCGGCGCAATGTGTTGCCGGCGGAATCCAGCAGTTTGATGAGGTCCTCGCAGATGGCGGCCATGTCGTCCGGCTTGGGACGGGTGGCCTTGACGAGCGAGGGGGCGGCGGCGACCGGCGTCACGTCCATCGCCTGCGGGCCCTTGCGCCCCTCCACGACGGAATACTCGACCTTCGCGCCCTTGCGCAATGTGTTGGCGCCGGTGGGCAACGCGGCCGCGGGCAGGAACACGTCCCCGCCTTCATCACTGGTGATGAAGCCATACCCCTTGGCGGCATCGAACCAACGAACTCGACCGGTGGGCATCGTACACTCTCGCTTTCCTACTGAATCAACCTAAGCCGATTCATTCTACCGCACTCCCCCGCCACTCGCCTTCGGCGTAGCGGCGGGGGCCGTGCGGAGGGTCAGCGGCCGAACCAGGGCAGACGGCGCGTCTTCGTGCGTTCCTTGCCCGTGGCTCCCTTCGAGACCAGCACACGCACGGTGTCGTCCGCGTCGTCTCCCGCCGGAGCCTGCCCAGACGCGGGGTTCACCGGGCCGAGCGGCAGCACGATGGTGAACGTGAGGCCGCCGCCTTCGGTCGGTGAGGCGCAGATGAGCCCGTGATGCGCCTTGACCACGGACTGCGCGATGGCGAGGCCGAGGCCGGTGCCGCCCTTCTCCCTCGCGCGCGAGGGGTCGGCGGTGTAGAACCGTTCGAAGATCTGATCGCGTGATTCCTCGGGCACGCCCGGCCCATGGTCCTCGAAGCGCAGCACGGCGTAGTTGGTGCCGGTGCGCATCGAACGGCCCACTTCGACGGCGTCGAGGAACCGCCGCATGGATTCGTCGGTGGACGGCAGCATGGCGAGCTGTTCGGGGGCGATCGAGGCGGGCATGACGCCCAGCCCGACGCGTGCGGGCGAATCGGCCGGAGTGTACCGGTGGATGTTGCCGACGATGTTCGTCACCACCTGACGCAGGCGCGAGGCGTCGCCGGTGAGCGTGACCGCCGTCATGTCGCCGTCCTCGATGGCGACGGACGCCGGATGCTCGAGGTCGGTCGCCGGCCGGTAGACGACGGCGCCGCGCGTCACCTCGCGTTCGGGGTCGAGCGCATGCAGGTCGTCGAGCGCGTCGCCCACCACGCCGGTGAGCGAGACGGTCTGCGTCATGTCGATGCCCCGCCCCTCGTCGAGCCGGGCGAGAGAGAGCAGATCCTCGACGAGCACGGTCATGCGCTGGCTGGAGCGTTCGATGTGCGCGATCGATTCGTCCGCGCGCTCCAATGCGCCGGGCATGCCACGCTGCATCGTGTACAGCTCGGCGTACCCGTGGATGGCGGCGAGCGGCGTGCGCAGCTCATGGCTCGCGTCGGAAACGAAGCGTTTCATCTTCGCCGTCGTCTGCTCCTGTTCGTGGAAGCTCTTCTCGATGCGCGCGAGCATCGTGTTGAGCGAGACGGCGAGCGAGCCGAGTTCCGTGTTCTCGGGCGCCCACGGCACGCGCTGGGTGAGGTCGCCGGCGGCGATCTTCGCCGCGGTCTTCTCGATGCGTTTGAGAGGGTCGAGCGTGCGCTGGATGATGAGCGCGGCCAGGGATCCGCCGAGCAGCACGATGGCGATGCCGACGAACGCGCAGTAGCGGGTCAGCGTGTCGATGATGTCGCGCTGGTCGCCGAGCGAGAGGCCGATGAACACGACGCCTTTGACGCTGCCGTCGTTGCCGATCCACTGGAACGCGGTGACCCGCCAGGGGGCCTTCGCCGCGGCGATCGTCTTCCCGCTGGGCGTCGTGGTCACGACGGTCGGCGCCTGCCCGTCACCTTGCGTGCCGGAGGGGTCGGGGGGCGTGCCGGATTGCGGCGACGCGCCCGCCGACGACGAGCCGTCCGACGAGGCTCCGGCATCGGCGCCGCCGGAGGCGTCGGATGAACCCGTCGTCGATTCGGCGTTCATACGCGCCACGGAGGTGACCACGGCGCTCGTCGTGAACGGCTGGCCGAGCATGTCGTTGGTGAGTTCGCTGTTGGCGGGCAGCTGGGGGATGGACACCACATTGCCCTCGAGCACCGGGTAGAGGCGCGTGTCGATGACGCCGGTCAGTTTGCCGTCCTTCGCATACCGCACCTGCAGGAAGTACGTGCTCAATCCGCCGTTGGTCATGTCGGTCTTGTCGAGCAGCGCGCTGCCCGTCATGACGATGTCGCGCTGCGCGGCTATCTGCTTGTCGGTCTTGTCGAGCAGCGCGCTGCCCGTCATGACGATGTCGCGCTGCGCGGCTATCTGCTTGTCGGTCTTGTCGAGCAGATAGGCGCTGACGAGCTGTCTGATGGACGCGGAGATGCCCACCGTGCCGACGATGAGCACGACGAGCGTGCAGGCGACGAGCTTGGCGCTCAACGACACGCGGTCGAGATGGTCGAGGAAGAACCGCGGGATGCGGCGCCACCCGGTCGCCTTGGGGGGCCTGCCGATGGGCACGCGCGGCTGGACGGTCTGCGTGCCGGCCTTCGGAGGGGTCTGCGGGGTCATGACTTCGGTTCGCGGATCATGTACCCGATGCCGCGCTTCGTCTCGATGAGCGGCGTGACCTTGTGCTTCTCACCGTCCTCGCCTTCGACCATGACGCCATCGACCTTCTTGCGCAGGTAGGAGATGTAGCTTTCCACGATGGCGGCGTCGCCGCCCCAGTCGTACTGCCACACGTGGTCGAGGATCTGCGCCTTGGACAGGACGCGCCCGGCGTTGTCCATGAGGTAGCGCAGCAGCTTGTATTCGGTGGGGCTCAGATCGACGCTCTGGCCGGCGCGGGTGACGTCGTGCGAATCCTCGTTGATCTCCAGGTCGCCGACGCGGATGATCGGATCGTCCTCGACCTGTTCGCGCGTGCGGCGCAGGATCGCGCGGATGCGGGCCACGACCTCCTCGAGGCTGAACGGCTTGGTCACGTAGTCGTCGCCGCCGACGGTCAGCCCCATGACCTTGTCCTGGGTGTCGTCGCGCGCGGTGAGGAACAGCACCGGCGCGTCGATGCCCTCCTGCCGGATGCGGCGGGTGACGGTGAACCCGTCGATGTCCGGCAGCATGACGTCGAGGACGATGAGGTCCGGCTGCACCTTCTCGATGACCTCGATCGCCTGGGAGCCGGAGGCGGCGGTGTTCACCTCGAATCCCGCGAAGTGCAGGGACGCGACCAGCAGTTCTCGGATGGATGGTTCGTCGTCGACGACGACGATCGATGCTTCAATGGGCTTGCTCATGGCTCCCAGCTTGTACCGCCTGTCTGTGGGTTTCCTGAAAGCGGACTGGGGATTATTGCCGTATCGGCCGTGAGCGGGCCGCCGGCGGTCGAATCTCTCAGCGGGAGAACGGGCCGCGCCTGCGCTTGCGCGCCTCGCGCAACTCGCGGCGGGTCATCGGGCGTTCGGGCTCGGCGTCCCGCGCCGACTCCCCCGTGTCCGGCGCGGCGGCGGCCTTCTCATCCGCGTCCCCTGCGACGGCGGCCTTCTTCCCGTCTTGTTCCACGGCCGCGCGCGCGGCGTTCTTCCTCGCTCCGCGGCGACGGCGCATGACGATGGCGACGACGATGACGACCACCAGCACGGCCAGCACGATGAGCATCACGACGATGCCGATCGTCATGGCGCCGGTGTTCGTGGAGGTCTTCTTCTGCTGCACGATCTCGTCCATCATCGCGGTGGCGGCACCGGACCAATCCTGTTCGCCCTGCTTGGTGAGCGGCTGCATGGCCGCGTCGCTCAACGCGTCGATGGTCTTCTGGTTGTTGAGCCACTCGTCGGAGTTGCTGGAGACGCACACCACGAGATTGCCGTCCGCCGAGGCCACGGCGAGCAGCACGGTGTTCGGCTGGGGGCTGGTGGATTCAAGCACGCTCGACGCCCATGCCGAGGCGTCCTTCTTGACGCCGAACGTATCGACGTAGAGCAGGCGCACGTGCACGCCGGTCTCCTGTTCGGTGCGCTTCATCGCGTCGCTCACCGCGGACACGTTGCTGCCCAGCAGATTCTGCGTATCGGTGATGTCGTTGGTGGTGGTGATCGAGTCCTCGGCATGGGCCGCGGGAGTTATCCACATCGCGCACATCAGGGCCAGAACCAAGCAGACAAGCCATTTCACCATCGGCGACACGCCGTGAAGGGGGGCTCCGACCACAGGAGCCGTTTTTCCGTTCCTCATTCGCGCAAACATCATAGACTCCACCTTAGCGACCGGTTGCACCAACAGACAACACCCACATACCTTGACGCAAAGGAGACGACGATGCCCCAATATCAGGTGGATTCCGAGAGGATCCAATCATCGAGCGCGGCGGTGCAGGCCTCGGTCGGCCAGATCAGGCAGGCCGTGGCCGGCATGTACGCGAACCTCAACTCATTGCAGGACGCCTGGCGCGGCACGGCGGCCACGCAGTTCACGACGGTGGCCGAACAGTGGCGCGCGGCGCAGCAGCAGATGGAGACGTCGCTGGAATCGATCCAGAACGCCCTGACGCAGGCCTCAACGGTCTACGCCGAAGCCGAGTCCGCCGCCGCACGGCTGTTCGCGCAGTAGGCGCCGCAATACGCAAGGGGCCCGTCGTCCGGTGGTTGCACCGGGCGACGGGCCCCTATGATTCAGCCGTTCAGGCGGTCATCGGTCTCGAAGCCGATCAGTAGCCCATGTCGGCGCCGGCGGCCGGGGCGGCCGGCTTCGGCTCCGGCTTGTTGGCGACGACGGCCTCGGTGGTCAGGAACAGACCGGCGATGGAGGCGGCGTTCTGCAGGGCGGAACGGGTGACCTTGACCGGGTCGGTGACACCGGCGGCCAGCAGGTTCTCGTAGGTGTTGGTGGCGGCGTTGAAGCCCTCGCCCTCCGGCAGGGAGCGGACCTTGTTGATCACGACGTCACCGGACACACCGGAGTTCTCGGCGATCTGCTTGATCGGGGCCTCGATGGCGCGGAACACGATGGCGGCACCGGTGGCCTCCTCGCCGGTCAGCGAGGTGACGGACTCGTCCTTCTCGGCCTTCGCGGCGGCCTGGACAAGGGCGACGCCACCGCCGGGCAGCAGGCCCTCCTCGATGGCGGCCTTGGCGTTGCGCACGGCGTCCTCGATGCGGTGCTTGCGCTCCTTGGCCTCGACCTCGGTGGCAGCGCCGACCTTGATGACGGCGACGCCGCCGGCCAGCTTGGCGAGACGCTCCTGCAGCTTCTCACGGTCGTAGTCGGAGTCGGTGTTCTCGATCTCGGCGCGGATCTGCGCGACGCGGGCGTCGATGTCCTCCTTGGAGCCGGCGCCCTGCACGATGGTGGTCTCGTCCTTGGAGACGATGACCTTCTTCGCGTGGCCGAGCACGGAGACGTCGACGGAGTCGAGCTTGAGGCCGAGCTCGTCGGAGACGACCTGAGCGCCGGTGAGGATGGCCATGTCCTGGAGCATGGCCTTGCGGCGGTCGCCGAAGCCCGGGGCCTTGACGGCGCAGGACTTGAAGGTGCCGCGGATGTTGTTGAGGATGAGGGTCGGCAGCGCCTCGCCGTCGACGTCCTCGGCGATGATCAGCAGCGGCTTGCCGGTCTTCATGACCAGCTCGGCCACGTGCACGACGTCCTGCTGGCTGGAGACCTTGCCGGAGGTCAGGAGGATGTACGGATCTTCGAGCACGGCGGTCTGGTCGTCGGCGTTGGTGACGAAGTACGGGGCGATGTAGCCCTTGTCGAAGCGCATGCCCTCGGTGAACTCGAGGTCCAGGCCGAAGCGGTTGTTGTCCTCGACGGTGACGACGCCGTCCTGGCCGACCTTGTCCAGGGCCTCGGCGATCTTCTCGCCGACTTCCGGATCGGCGGCGGAGATGGTGGCGGTCGCGGCGATCTGGTCCTTGGTCTCGACGTCCTTGGCGGCGGCGACGAGCTCCTTGACGATGGCGTCGGCGGCCTTCTCGATGCCGCGGCGCAGCGCGATCGGATTGGAGCCGGCGACCACGTTCTTCAGGCCCTCATGCACGAGGGACTGGGCCAGCACGGTGGCGGTGGTGGTGCCGTCGCCCGCGACGTCGTCGGTCTTCTTGGCGACTTCCTTGACCAGCTCGGCGCCGATGCGCTCGTACGGATCCTCGAGGTCGATCTCCTTGGCGATGGAGACGCCGTCGTTGGTGATGGTCGGCGCGCCGTAGGACTTGTCGAGCACGACGTTGCGGCCCTTCGGGCCCAGCGTGACCTTCACGGTGTTGGCGAGCTTGTCAAGGCCCTCCAGCATGCCCTGGCGGGCTTCCTCATCATAAGCAATGATCTTTGCCATGGTTGTGTTCATCCTCCATATGGCTGGTGTACCGATGCTCACCCGTCGGGCCGCACATGACCACCGACCGTCAGCCGCCGGTTATCACTCTCGACCTCCGAGTGCTAAGCAACGAGATTAGCACTCCACCCCGCCGAGTGCCAACATCATCCCGCGCGATTGCGCTTTCGGCATGAACGGCGCCTTCGCCGCCCGCTGTCAGGGCATGAAAACAGCCCCGTCGTACTGACCGGGGCAAACCTGAGGGGTCCGAATCCTCAACCTCACGAACCTTGGGATGGGCTGACGGGGCGCTCACAACTTGGTGACCTTGGTCGCCTGCATCCCCTTGGGGCCCTTTTCGGCCTCATACTCGACCTTGTCCCCCTCGTCGAGGGTCTTGAAGCCCTCGCCGGAGATCACCGAGTAATGGACGAAGACGTCGTCGCCGCCGCCGTCCGGGGTGATGAAGCCATACCCCTTGCCATTACTGAAAAGCTTCACGGTTCCTTGCGCCATGTTGCACTTCCCTTAGCTGTGTGAGCTGTAATCTCTCCCGACACGGAGGGAATAACAACCACAACACCACGCACCCCCCGCCTCGCGACTAAAGGGCCAGTATAGACGTGCCCCATGTCAACGACAACAACAGCGGCCGGAAAATGGGATGAAACGTGGCCATAACCACGTTTCATCCCGCGATACGAATCGGTCAGTTCATCAGGACGACGACGATGCCGCCTCCCAGACCACTGGCCGGCTGCACGTTGGAGATGCCGAGCGTATTGGCCACGTCCTCGGCGGTGGCCTTGTCCGCATCGGACTCGTACCACACGACGGTGGCCGACGGCAGGGCGCCCGTCGGATTCGAGGCGACGACGTTCGTATACCCGGCGTTGTTGAGCACGCCCTGCTTGGTTGCCGCATACCCGGAGACGCCGGTGCCGTTGACGACGGTGACCGCCTTGGTCTTGTCCGGCTGCGCGGCCTGCTGGGCGGCCGCCTCCTGGGCCGCCTGCTCCTCGGCGGCCTTCTTCGCCTGCTCCTCGGCCGCGGCCTTCTCCTGGGCGGCCTTCTCTTCGGCGGCCTTCTTCTCGGCGGCGGCCTGATCGTCGGACGTCTTGTCCGACGTCTTCTGCTTCTGCGTGGAATCCGAGGACGATCCGGACGCATTCGCGGTGGAGGAGGCCGACCACGGCATGCGCACCTTGCCGAGCTCGCCCGACAGGACGCCCCACGCCCCCACGCCGCACAGCGCCGCGACGAGCACGACCACGACGAACGGCACGAGACGTGCCGTCACCGGCCTCGCCCCGCGGTGCATGCCCGCAGGGCCCTTCGGCGGATCGTCGAACGAGTCCGGCTCGTAGGAGTCGATTGCTTCCTTGTCGTTCCTGGCCATACTGAGCCTCCAATCATCACTAACCCACGAGTGTAACGTCATGGCCGCCCGATGGGAATACGCCACCGTGTCTCCGGCGCCGCATGTGACCGCCGAGGTGCGCGGCCGCATACGGCGGTAGAGTGAAGCCATGAGCGAAATCAAACCGTTGAGCGAACTCGTCGAACCCGGCTGGGCCGAAGCGCTGGCCGACGTCGAACCGACGATCCACCGCATGGGCGCGTTCCTGCGCGAGGAGAACCGCGCGGGCCGGCATTGGCTGCCCGCCGCGCACAACATCCTGCGCGCGTTCACCATCCCCTTCGACTCCATCAAGGTGCTCATCGTCGGGCAGGACCCGTACCCCACGCCCGGGCACCCGGTGGGCTTGAGCTTCTGCGTCGCGCCGGACGTGCGCCCGCTGCCGAAGAGCCTCGTCAATATATATAAGGAGCTCGTCTCCGACCTGGGCGTGCCCGAACCCTCGAACGGCGACCTGACGCCGTGGACGCAACGGGGCGTGCTGCTGCTCAACAGGTGCCTGACCGTGGGCGTGGGCCGGCCGAATTCGCATCAGGGCAAAGGCTGGGAGGAGGTCACCGAGGCGGCGATACGCGCGCTGAACGCCCGCGTCGACCCCGCGACCGGCCGCCCCCGCCCGCTCGTCGCGATCCTGTGGGGACGCAACGCCCAGACGCTGGAGCCGCTGCTCACCAACGCGTTCATCATCAAATCCCCACATCCCTCGCCGCTGTCCGCCTCCCGCGGCTTCTTCGGCTCACGGCCGTTCTCCCGCGCCAATCAGGCGCTCGCATCCATGGGAGCCGATCCGATCGACTGGCGACTGCCGTAGGGAGCCGTCACCCAACGCGGTTAGAGTGGAACGCATGGCAATTTTCCCTCCGAAACCACAGATGCCCCCGCAACCGGCCCAGACGAGACCCGGAGCGATGGCCGGCGCCATCGCTCCGGACGACGTCAAACTCGCCGCGTCGCTGGCGGAACGGGTCCGTTCCCGCTTCGCGCACACACTGGTCGGACAGGCCAACCTGCGTGAGTCGCTGATCCTCACGCTGGTGGCCGGCGGCCACATCCTCATCGAATCCGTGCCCGGCCTGGCCAAGACCACTGCCGCGCAGACGCTCGCCACCTCCGTCTCCGGCACGTTCAAGCGCGTGCAGTGCACGCCGGATCTCATGCCCTCCGATCTGGTGGGCACGCAGGTGTTCGACTTCGCCACGCAGAAGTTCGCCACGCAGATCGGACCCATCCACGCGAACTTCGTGCTGCTCGACGAGATCAACCGCTCCAACGCGAAGACGCAGTCGGCGATGCTCGAGGCGATGGCCGAGGGCGCGACCACGATCGGCGGCGAGCGCATCGCGCTGCCGAAGCCGTTCATGGTCATCGCCACGCAGAACCCCGTCGAGGAGGAGGGCACGTTCACACTGCCCGAAGCCCAGATGGACCGTTTCATGATGAAGGCCGTGATGACCTACCCGACGGCCGACGAGGAGGCCCGCATGCTGGCGCTGCTCACGCGCCGCGGTTCGGACGTGTTCGACCCCACGCAGCTGCCGGCCGACCAGATCTCCATCCGTGACGTCGAGTTCCTGCGCGCGACGGCGCGACGCGTGCACGTCTCCGACGCGATCATGCGCTATGCGGTCGATCTGGCGGCCACGTCGCGCGGCGCCGGCACGCACCCGCTGCAGGGATTGGGTTCGCTGGTGCGTCTGGGCGCCTCGCCGCGCGCATCGATCGCGCTGGTGCGCATCGGCCAGGCGAACGCGCTGCTCAAGGGCCGCGACTACGTGGTGCCGGAGGACGTCAAGTCGGTGGTGCATGAGGTGATGCGCCACCGCATCGTGCTCACGTTCGAGGCGATGGCCGACGGCGTGGGCGCCGACCAGGTCATCGACCGCATCGTGCAGGCGGTTCCCGTTCCATGATCGACAGGACCGACGATCCGATCCGGGCCAGGATCGAGGCGCTGGGCACGCAGCTGAGCCTGCCCACCGTCCGCAAGGCCCTGGGCGTGATCGAGGGCGAGCACGCCTCGCACAGGCCCGGAGGTTCGGACGATCTGATGGACGTGCGCGTCTACGAGCCCGGCGACGAGGCGCGTCTCATCGAATGGAAGACAAGCGCGCGCCAGGGTCGCCCGATGGTGGCCCGGCGCGAGCGCGACGTCACCTCGCACGTGTGGATGCTCATGGACGTGGGCCGCGAGATGACGGGTGCCTGCGAATCCGGCGAACGCGCCTATGAGGTGGCGGCGAACGCGCTGCGCATGTTCGCCGCATTGTCGTTGCGCCGTTTCGACGACCTGTCGCTGGTGTTCGCCGACGCGGCCAGCATCACGCGCGTGCCGTTCCATGGCGGATTCGCCCAGTTCGGGCGCACGTTGGACGAGGCGTTGGACCGTGACTGGGCCCAGCCGCGCAACATCGGCGCCCTGCTCGGCTACGCCCGACGCATCAAGGACCGGCGTGCGCTCATCGTGCTCGCCACGGACGAGCACGCCCTCACCGAAGACCAGCTGCAGGCGTTGCGGCGCATCGGACGCACGCACCCGCTGGTGGTCATCGACGTGGCGACGGTGAACCCGTTCTCCGCGGCCCGCACCGTGGGCGTGCTCGACGGCATGGGCCAGCGTCGCCTCCCCGCGTTCCTGGCCGACCCGCGAGCCGCCGCCGAGGTGGACACGCATCGCGCGTTCATGGCGGCCGCGCTGGAGCGCGAACTGTCGCGCGCCCACGGGCATCTGGTGCACGCCGCATCGAGCGAGGCGATGTTCGACGCGTTCGTGCGTCTGGTGTCGCGCTCGCTGGCCGGCAATACGCCGAACCAGCTGCGCGCGCCGTCCATGCCGTCGTTGGAACCGTGGGGAGGTGTGGCATGATCGGGGCGGTGCAGAACGACGACCTCACGCCCGTGGCGCAGCTCGACATGACCGGCCCGCTCGTCGCGGCGCTGGCGGCGTGCCTGCTGCTGGCGGCGGCGCTGATCGCATGCGTGGTGCTGCTGTCGAGACCGCCGCGCGCACGTCGGGAGCGCACGCGCGGCGCGCACAGCATGTCCACGGGCAAGGCGGCGTGGCATGCGCGCATCGACGAGGTGACGTCCCGCCACGCGGCCGGGGACATCGACCGTGAGGAGGCGTTCCTCGCGCTGGCGGCCATCGCCCGCGATTTCGCTTCGGAGGCGACGGGGCGCGATCTGAGCACGCATACGCTGGCGGACCTGCGAGGCGAGCGCCGCGACCCGTCGTCCAGACGGGGCCTCGACCTGCTGCGCATGACGATCGAGGCGCTCTACCCGCCCGAGTTCGCCGACGAGTCCGTCAACGCGCATGCCCGTCAGGCGGATGTCGCCGAGGCGGCCGGCTGGGTGTCGAATCTGGTGGAAAGGTGGGGACGCTGATGCAGCTGTCATGGCAATGGCCGTGGGCGGCCGTGGGCGGCGCGCTCGCCGCGGCGGCGCTGATCGCGTTGGTCGTCGCGCTCTCGTCGCGGCGGCATCGCATCGAGACGGTCCGCGTGTTCACGCTGGACGACGATCTCAACACGGGACGCGCCGCGAAGCTGTTCCGCCGCTGGCGTCTGCTCAACCGGTGCGCCGCGGCGCTCGTGGTCGTCGCGATCGGTCTGGCGGTCGCGATGCTCGCCAGACCGGCGACGGTGGACCGCAGCGAGGAGCGTTCGTCGAGCCGCGACATCGTGCTGTGCCTCGACGTGTCCGGTTCGACGCTGCCGTACGACCGTCAGGTGATCGACACGTACCGGGATCTCGTCACCCGCTTCGAGGGCGAGCGCATCGGCATGAGCATCTTCAATTCGACGTCGCGCACGGTCTTCCCGCTCACCGACGACTACGATCTGGTCACCGAACAGCTCGACGCCGCCTCGCGCGCGTTGAAGGGCGTGGAGTCGCAGGACGACATCGACAAGATGAGCGACGCCGACTACCAGCGGATCTCCGATTGGCTGGAGGGCACGCAGAACCGCAAGGACACGACATCGCTCATCGGCGACGGCGTGGTCTCCTGCGCTGCCATGCTGCCCGGTTTCGCATACGGTTCGTCCGGGGCGGACGGTTCCACGCGCGCCGCGTCGATCGTGCTCGCCACCGACAACGTGGTCTCCGGCACGCCGACGTACACGCTTGAGCAGGCGCTCGACCTGACCGGCGAGGCGAAGATCACGGTGGACGGCCTGTTCTCCGGCCCCAGGCAGAGCGAGGGCGACGCGACGACCACCGAGATGAAGACGCTCATCGAATCGCATGGAGGCGTGTTCCTCACGCAGTCGAACGGCGCGAGCGTCGACGAGCTGGTGCGTGACATCGACAGGCGGCGTTCCGCGCAGAACCGCAAGGCGACGCAGGCGGCGCTGGTGGACGATCCGGGTTGGTTCGCGCTCGCCCTGGCCGTGGTCGTCATGCTGTGGCTGCTGGTGGTTTGGAGGTTGAAGCGATGAGTTCATGGACGCTCTCCCCCGTGTTCGGCTGGCCGGTGGGCGGCGCGCTCGCCGCGGCATTGGCGGTGTGCGCTGTCGTCGGCGTCGTGCGTCACGCGCGCGGCATGGCCGGCGACGAGACGCTGGGATCGTGCGTGCGGCGCGTGCTGGTCTGCCTGCTGGCGGCCGCTGCCGTGCTCATGCCGTCGATGGTCACGTCAACCACGTCGCGCGCGGTGAACGCCACCGATGTGGTGGTCGCAGTCGATGTGACCGGTTCGATGGCGGTCTCGGACGCGACCTATGGCGACGACACGGCGATCACCCGTCTCGAGGCGGCGCGCAGGGCCGTCGACGATCTGACCGGACTGTACCCGGATTCGAGTTTCGCCGCGTTGCGGTTCGGCGCGTCGGGCACGCTCGACGTGCCGTTGACGCCGGACACGACCGCAATCCGCAGTTGGGCGGGCTCTCTGGCGCCCGAGGCGACGAGCGTGTCCGCGGGATCCTCGCTGGACGCGCCGCTCGACCAGCTGGTCACCACGTTGAAGCAGCTGCGCGACGGGCATCCTGACGACGCGATCGTGCTGTACGTGATCACCGACGGCGAACAGACCTCGCCGAAGAAGCGCCGCACGTTCTCGTCGCTGCGCAGCTATCTCGACGACGCGTTCACGGTGGGCGTGGGCTCGACCGCCGGCGGCAACATCCCGAAGATCGCGGACGGCGCTTCGGCGCAGGCGGACGCCGGCACGCAGGAATGGGTCACCGACCCGGACACCGGCCAGCCGGGGGTCTCGAAAATGGATGAGACCAATCTCAAGGACATCGCCGACGAGATGGGCGGCACCTATCTGCCGGTGAACGCCTCGCGGACGATGGCCGACGGCGTGTCCGCGAAGATGAGCGACAAGTGGAAGATGACGAACACGCGCAAGGAGCGCACGCGCGTGGCGCCGGTCGTGTGGCCGATCGCCGCGGCGGCCGTCGTGCTGCTGGCCTGGGAGGCCGGAGCGCAGTTCGCATTGTCAAGGAGGCTGCTATGAGCATCGGTGTGAAGCGGTCCGGCGAGGCACGCCCGGCGGCGCGTGCCGCGCTGGGCGTGCGCGTGCTGCTCGCGGTGATCGCGGTGGTCGCGCTCGGCGTGGCCGGCATAGCCGGCGTGAACCTCGTCGCGGTCATGCGGTTCAACCAGGCCACCATGACGCTGAACGAGAACCTCAGGAACGCGGAACGCGACGATGTGGATCTCGACGCGTTGGGGGCGGGCCAACAGCAGGTCGACGCGCAGTTCGATGACGCGCAGGCGCTCTCCTTCCTGCTCATCCCCCAAGTCAGGGAGCCCATCTCCCGTAACGCGGAGGTGTCGAAAAAACTGACGACGCGCACCACGCGGGAGATCGCGGAGCAGAAGGGGCAGACGACCACCGACGCCGACCAGCAGGCCGCCGAAGCCGGCACCGGTTCGGGCTCGTCCGGCAAGGGCGGCGGGCTCACCGCCAAACAGCGGCAGCAGGTCGAGGAGCTGCTCAAGGCCAACCAGCAGTCCACGCCGTCGCAGTCCACCACGAAGCAGGAGGACACCGCGCAGCAGGACCAGTCCTCGACGCAGTCCACCAAACCCTGGTAAAGACGGTTTACAGAATGTGGATATCGGGGGCTCCGACCACATGCCCCGTTCCGGCTGGACGGCGCCCTTCGAATCCGCGTTCAATGGGTGCATGAGCACCACACGCAGATCGATTCCCGGCACGATGCGCACCTATGCGCCGTTCGCGGGCTCCCGCCCCTTCGGCCAGATGCCTAAACCCATGTTCGCAGACGACGGATGCCGATGCCACGAGGCCGTGCAGGCCAGCCGCGAACGCATCGACGCCGCCGCCCAAGGCACCGTGCGGGTGACCGGAGCGGCCCGCACCGCCCTCGCCTCATGCGCCTCGCTCGACTGGGAGGGCAACGCCGCGAACCTGTTCCGAGACAGACTCACCTCGCTGCGTCCGCCGTTGGACGCGCACGACGACGAAGCCGCGACGGTGACGCGTATGGCGGTGATGTCGCCATGAGCGACTGGCAGATCGTCGCGCGCGTCCATGGCGGGCACCAGTCCGCACCCGCCACCGTGGAGGAGTTCCATGCCGCGTACGACGCGCTTGTGGACGCCGCCACCGAATTGGGCGTCCACGCGCGCACATGGACGGACACGGCGATGGAACTCGCCGCGGACCGCACCAGCGTGCCCCTGTGCACGACGCTCTCCTCCGGAACGCGATCCTCGTCCGGCGGCGAACACGTCACGCTCCCCTACGCGCAGCTCATCGCCGCATGCCAACGGCATGCCGCGGAACTCAACGACACCAGCGCCAAACTGCACGGCATGGCGGACATGCTCGCACGTGCGAACGCGTTGTACTCGCAGGCCGAACGCGACAGCCGCAGGGCCGTGACCGAACTGACGCAGGCGGTGACCCAATCGCATCCGTTGTGGGCCTCGTCCGCCATGGTCGGCGGCATCCTCGGAGGGCTCATCTACGGTGGATTGGCCGAACGCGCGTTCACCCCCGGCTACTCGTCCTGGGCGACCGCACCGTTCCAGGAGGGCTACATGTCCGGCATCGGAGCGCTGCTCACCGACATCGAACTCGGCAAGGGCGTGGTGCATACCGACGAGGTGAACCAGGCCGCCGGCAAGATCGGCAAATGGTCCGGCCCCATCAAGGACATCTACCAAGGCAACGAGCTGACCGTCAGGCGGGTCCAGTCGCGGGCGGAAGTGGTGCGTTCATCCACGTCGGTCGGGCAGTCGCTGGAGAACCTGCGCCGGCTCGGCGAGGAGCGGCTCGGCAAGATCGACCTGGATTCGGGGCTCGAATACGGCACGATCGCAGTGCAGCGCTACGAGCGTCCGGACGGCTCGAACGCGTGGCTCGTCACCATCCCCGGCACGGACGGCCAATGGGATTCGCCGTTCGGATGGGAGCAGAACATCGAACTGATGAGCGACGATCCGGAACGCCGCCGCAGGGCGGACGGCGCGCGCATGGTGGTCGAGGCGATGGAGCAGGCCGGCATCCGGCCGGACGAGCCGGTGGCGATGATCGGCCACTCGCAGGGTGGCATCGTGGCGGCCGCGATCGCCTCCGACGAGTCGGAACGGTTCAACATCCAGCACATCGTGACGGCCGGCTCCCCGGTGGCGAACCATCCCATCCCGGAACACACGTGGGTGACGAGCATCGAGATCGAGGACGAACTCGTGGCCGCGTTGGACGGCGCGGAGAACCCGGCCACCGACCATTGGCTGACGGTGCGCGGCACGCTCCAACCGGCTGCGGGTCCGGGAACGCCCACGCTCAACGACGACGGCTCCTGCACGCCCTCCGCCGATTCGGGCGTATGGGGAGACAGCCCCTATGCGGCCGCCGTGGTGGACGACCCCGCCGAGACGAAGGAGATGACCCACTGGCTCAAATACCATCAGGCGGCCTACCGCAACGCCTCCGATCTGGGAGGCAGACCAATGATCACGCATGAGCGGCATTTCGCCGACACGATAGGCGGCGAGCTCAAGGAGACCCAATACTACGAAGGGAGGCTTTCACACCCGCCCGGCCACACGAGCACCGCGCCAGGAGAGCGGACCGGCATCTCACGCGTCGGCGAGTGACGCGCGGCTTTCAGACCACGTTCAGGAACCTCCCCGGTTCATCGCCGGTTCGCCCCGGGGCCTCTTCAGCGTGCGGCAAGTCTCCTTCCATGCTGGCGGCTCATGCTGGGGCCATGACGCGGGGCGCAGGGTCCCGCGCACGGGAACGGCAAAGGAAACAACCATCCATGTTCGTGTTGAAGAACGCGTGGCGGTCCGTCACGCGCAACAAGGGGCGCAACGTCCTCATCGTCATCATCGTGGCGATCATCGCCGCCGCGGCGACGATAGGCCTCGCCATACGCGGCGCCGCCGAGACCGCACGCGCCGACGGTCTGAGTTCGACGAGCGTGACGGCGACGATCGGCGTGGACCGCGAGGCGATGATGAGCGCCGCCCGGCAGGCGGCGCAGTCATCAGACGACTCCGATTCTTCGGATTCGTCGGACCAGCCTGATTTCAAGACGATGCGCGACGCGCTCGACCAGAACGCGCTCACGCTCGCCGACTACGAGAAGTACGCCAAGGCGGCCGGCGTCGAGGTATCCACGTACTACACGCAGACCACGTCGGTCAACGGCACCGACGCGTTCCAGCCGGTGGAGTCGACCACGTCGAACGAGGCGTCAGGCACGTCCGGTTCGTCCGACTCGTCGGCGTCCTCCGACGGCCAGTCGGCGCAGGGCGGCCAGGGCGGCGGCCCCGGCGGCATGGGCGGCCAGGGCGGCGGCATGATGGGCATGGATTCCGGCGACTTCTCACTCGTCGGCTTCTCCTCCGATTCGGCCGTCGCGGCCGCGGCCAACGGATCATTCACGATGAGCGACGGCGAGGTGTTCGGCTACGACGAATCCTCCGAAGGCGACGTGATCATCTCGAAGGCCCTCGCCGACTTCAACGGTCTCGCGGTGGGCGACAAAATCACCGTGGCGGACCTGTCCGGCGACGACACGACGTACGAGCTGACCATCGTCGGCATCTACAAGAACTCGGCCTCGTCCAACACCGGCATGAACGGCCCGATGGGCGGCACCTCGTCCGACCCGGACAACGCGATCTACACGTCCGTGGCCACCCTGGAGAAGCTCGGCCTGGCCTCCGGATCGGATTCCACGGACGACGACTCCACGGCCTCCTCCGATGATTCCGCCACCACGCAGACCTCAGCCTCCCGCACCCAGCTGGACTTCACCTACGTGCTGAACGGCAAGGACGACTACGAGACGTTCGCGAAGAACGTCGAGAAGGCGGGGCTCGAAGACGGCTACACGGTCTCCTCGGCGGACGTCGAACAATACGAATCGAGTCTCGTGCCGCTCGACAATCTCGCGAAGTTCGCGCTCACGCTGCTCGTCATCGTGCTGGCGGTAGGCGCGGTGGTGCTCATCGTGATCAACCTGTTCAACGTGCGCGAGCGCAAATACGAGGTGGGCGTGCTCACCGCGATCGGCATCCGCAAGTCGAAGGTCGCCGCGCAGTTCGTCATCGAGCTGCTCATCGTCACGATGATCGGCATCGCGCTCGGCGTGGCCGGCGGCGCGGCGGCGTCGGTGCCGGTGTCGAACCAGCTGCTCGCCCAGCAGGTCTCCTCGCAGCAGTCCGAGGCGACGAGCCGGCAGGCGCAGTTCGGCCGCGACGCCGACATGCCCGGCGCGCCAGGCGGAGGTTCGGCGGATTCATCCGACGCCTCCGGTTCGGGTGCGCCCGCCGCTCCGGGCGGTGCGCAACCCTCGGGCGGGCGCGGCGGATTCTCGCAGGCGGTCGACTACGTCAGCGAGATCGACGCGACTGTGGACCTCAAGGTCGTCGGCCAGCTCGCGCTCATCGGACTGGCGCTCACGCTCGTCTCCGCGTTGGCCGGCATCGTGGCGATCATCCGCTACGAGCCGCTGCAGATTCTCGCCGACCGCTCCTGAATCATCCCGACCTGAAGGAGGAAACCATCATGACCACCGAAACCACCACAAAAACCACCACCGAAACCACCACGACCGCCGCACCTGCGGCAACGGCCGGCACGGCGCAAGCCTCCGACACCACGCAGGGCGACCGTCCGGTCCTCGCGATGGACCACGTCTCCTACGCGTACACGAAAGGCGGCAAGCAGGTCGTCAAGGACCTGAGCCACGACTTCCACGCCGGACGCGTCATCGCCATCGTGGGGCCGTCCGGCGCTGGCAAGACCACCGTGCTCTCACTGCTCTCCGGCCTCACCTCGCCCACCGCCGGCCGCGTGCTCTACAACGGGAACGACCTGGCGAAGGCGGACCGCTACCGGTTCCGCAGCCATGACATCGGCGTGATCTTCCAAAGCTTCAACCTGCTGCCGTCGCTGACGGTCGAGGAGAACATCACCCTGTCGATGGAGGCGTCCGGCAAACCGTTCGGCAAACCGAAGCACGAACTCGTCGTCGACCTGCTCGCCAAGGTGCGTCTGCCCGCCGAATACGCGAACGAACGCATCCTGCACCTGTCGGGCGGCGAACAGCAACGCGTGGCCATCGCCCGCGCGCTCGGCTACGATCCCGACATCGTGCTGGCGGACGAGCCCACCGGCAACCTCGACATGGCCACGCAGGACGACATCATGGCGATCTTCCGTTCGCTCGCGCACGAGGAGGGCAAATGCGTCATCATCGTGACGCACTCGCCTGCCGTCGCCGACCAATCCGACGAGGTCTTCCAGCTCAAGCCGCTACGCCGCTGACGCCTGCATCGCATCGGCTGCCTGCCTGCACCGCATCGCTTCCGGCTCCCCGCAACGGGGAGCCGCACTCACGCCGCAGGCAGGCAGCCCGGCCCGAACAGGATCTTGAGTTCGGCGAACAGCGACGTGTCGCGTTTCACGCGGAACCGGTCACCGAACGTCAGGACCTCCGCCGTGCCGTCGTCGCCGACGATGGCGAGCTTCACCTCGCAGTACCCGGGATGGTTGGTGAGCACCTGGCCGAGCTGCATCACATGGTCACGGCCCAACGCCGCCTCGGGCAGCGTGATGATGACCGGGCGTTCGTCCTCCGCGTCCAACGACGGTACCTCGAGCTCGGTCGCCCGCAGCGACACGGTCTCGTCGCGCAGCTCGACCTGGCCGCGGATCTGCACGATGTCGTCCTGTTTGAGGTCCGGCGCGGCGGCCTCGTACACCTTGCCGAAGAACAGGCACTGGATGGAGCTCTCCAGATCCTCGATGGTGACGATCGCCCACGCGTTGCCCTTCTTGGACACGCGGCGGTCGACCTTCGTGATCATGCCGGCGAGGGTGACCTGCTGGCCCTCGCCCATCGTCTTCGCACGGTCGATGAGGTGCGCGATGGACATCTCGCGCAGGCCGGCGAGCACGGCGGTCATGCCGGAGAGCGGGTGATCGGAGACGTACAGGCCGAGCATCTCGCGTTCGAAGTTGAGCTTGGTCTTCTTGTCCCAGTCCTCGATGTCGGGCACGGTGACGGAGGCGTCGCCCATGGCGTCCGCTCCCCCGTCCTCGTCGTCGGCGAACAGGTCGAACTGGCCTTCCGCCTGTTTGCGCTTCAACCCGACGACCGAATCGATGGCGGTCTCGTGGATCTGGAACAGGGCGCGGCGGTTCGGGTCGATGGAGTCGAACGCGCCCGCCTTGATCAGCGATTCCACGAGGCGCTTGTTCAACGCCGTCAGGGGCACGCGGCGCACGAAGTCCATGAAGTTCACGTACTTGCCATGGGAGCCGGAACGTTCGGCGACGATGTCCGCCACGGCCTTGTCACCCACGTTGCGGATGGCGCCCAGGCCGAAACGCACCACGTCGCCCACGGCCGAATACGCGAACTGCGACTCGTTGACGTCCGGCGAAAGCACCTGGATGCCCATGCGGCGCGCCTCGCCCAGATACAGGGCGGTCTTGTCCTTGTTGTCCTTCGTGCCCTGCAGCAGCGCGGCCATGAACTCGACCGGATAATGGGTCTTCAGGTATGCGGTCCAATACGAGATCAAACCGTATGCGGCCGAATGGGCCTTGTTGAACGCGTAGCCGGAGAACGGGACCAGCACGTCCCACACGGCCTGCGACGCCTCCTCGGAATAGCCGTGCTCCTTCATGCCCGCGAAGAACGGCACCTTCTCCTTGGCCAGCACCTCCGGCTTCTTCTTGCCCATCGCACGCCGCAGCACGTCGGCCTTGCCCAGCGAGTAGCCCGCGAGGATACGCGCCGCCGACTGCACCTGCTCCTGGTAGATGATCAGGCCGTACGTCTCGTCCAGCACCTGCTTCAACGGTTCGTCCAGTTCGGGGTGGATCGGCGTGATCTTCTGCAGACCGTTCTTGCGCTTGGCGTAGTTCGTGTGCGAATCCATCGACATCGGGCCCGGACGGTACAGGGCGATAAGCGCGGAGATGTCGTTGAAGTTGTCGGGCTTGAGCATCTTGAGCAGGCTGCGCATGCCGTCGGAATCAAGCTGGAACACGCCGAGCGTGTCGCCGCGCGAGAGCAGCTCGTACGTGGCCTTGTCGTCCAGCGGGATCTTCGTGTAGTCGATCGCCGGCTTGCCGTTCGCCTCGATGTTCCTGAGCGTGTCCTGGATCACCGTCAAGTTGGACAGACCCAGGAAGTCCATCTTCACCAGGCCCAGCGTCTCGCACGTATGGTATTCGAACGTGGTCGTCACCGTACCGTCCGTACGTTCCAGCAGCGGGGACGTGTCCGTAATCGGCTCGCTTCCCATGATCGTCGCGCACGCGTGCACGCCCGTCTGA
>NZ_BCFK01000002.1 GCF_001417815.1 Bifidobacterium aesculapii | reverse complement strand
ACCGCAGTAGTCGATCACGTGCAGGCGCCCCTCAGGGTCGAAGTCCACGTCGATATCCGGCAGGCTCACGCGCTCCGGGTTCAGGAACCTCTCGAAGATCAGGCCGTGCTTCAACGGGTCCAGCTCCGTGATGCCCATCGCGTACGCGACCATCGACCCTGCCGCCGAGCCACGGCCCGGACCGACCATGATGTCATGGGCCTTCGCCCACTGGATGTAGTCGGCCACCACGAGGAAGTAGCCGCAGAACTGCATCTGGCAGATCACGCCGCACTCGTAGTCCGCCTGACGCGACACCTCCTCCGGCACGTTGCCGTCATACCGGCGCTCCAGTCCCTCCTCGACCTTCTTGAGGAACAGGCTCGCCTCGTCCCAGCCTTCCGGGCAGTCGAACTGCGGCATGAACGCGCCGTCCTCGTGGTCGTCGAAGATCACGTTGCAGCGTTCGGCGATCTCCAGCGTGTTGTCGCACGCCTCGGGGAATTCACGGAACAGCTCGCGCATCTCCTCCGCGGGTTTGATGTAGTAGCCCGTGCCGTCGAACTTGAACCGGTCCGGGTCGTCCAGATGCGAACCCGAGTTGATGCACAGCATCGCGTCCTGCGCCTCCGCGTCCTCGGCGTGCACGTAATGCGAGTCGTTCGTGGCGAGCAGCGGCGCGTTCAGGCGTTTGGCGATGTCCAGCAGCCCGGACGTGACCTGCTTCTCGATCTTCAGGCCATGGTCCATGAGTTCGATGAAGAAGTTGTCCCGCCCGAAGATGTCCTGGAACTCGCCGGCGGCGCGCAGCGCCTCGTCGAACTGGCCCAGCCGCAGTCGCGTCTGGATGATGCCCGACGGGCAGCCGGAGGATGCGATCACGCCTTTCGAGTACGTGGCGAGCACTTCCTTGTCCATACGCGGGTACCGCTGCACGCGGCCTTCGAGGTTCGCCACCGAGCTCGCCTTGATGAGGTTCACGAGCCCCTCGTCGTTTTCCGCCCACATGGTCATGTGCGTGATGAGACCGCCGCCGGAGACGTCGTCGCGGCGCTGGTCCTCGGTGCCCCAGTGCACGCGCGACTTGTCCTGGCGCGCGGTCTCCGGCGTCACGTACGCCTCGATGCCGATGATCGGCTTGACGCCGTTGTCCACGCAGTTCGTGTACATCTCGTACGCGCCGTGCATGTTGCCGTGGTCGGTGATGGCGACGGCCGGCATGCCCAGCTGGGCCGTGTACTTGGCGAGGTCCGGGATCTTGGATGCCCCATCGAGCAGCGAGTAATGCGTGTGGTTATGCAGGTGCACGAAGTTCCCGGAATTTGCCATGCGCTCCAGCATACCGCCCTCCGTCCACCGTTCGGGCGACACCTCCGTCATCGTCCGGGCGCAGGCGCCTCCGCATTGTGCATGACCCGCGTGATGCAGACGACGAGATCCATCGCGAGTTTTCCCGGAAACAGTTGGGTGAACGGCCCGAGCCGTGCGAACCGCGGTTTGCCGAGATCGCGCGGGTCGAGGTATCCGTTGCGCTCCACGTACCCGATGACCGTACGAAGGAACGCGATCTGTTGCGCGTTCAGCGGATGCTCGTTGATGAAGTCGGCGAAGGCGGCTTCGGCGGCCGCGTGGTCGAGTTTCGCGATGCTTCGCACGAGCAGACCGAACGGGCGGTCCGCATAGGTCGCCTTGTAGTCCTCATATGTGCCGAGTCTCTCGACGAAGATGCGTTCCAACAGCGTGTAGTCTTCCGTGGTGATCGGCTCATTACGATGTATTTTGCCGATCACTCCTTCGTCGAGATGCTCGTTGACGTACCGGTTGACCTTGAGCCTGTAGTCCTCGTAATGCTCGCCCATGTCGAACGCCTCGCCTTCCATGCGCCGCGTGACGGGGTCGGAGAGGTCCGTGATGATGAGTCGCCTGCCGCCTTCGCCTGCGGTGTAATGGATGAGACTGCGCAGGGCAAGCCTGATCCGTTCGAGCTCTTTGACGTCCGCACCCGCAAGATAGCCGTCGTCGGTGGAAATCCGCGCGATGAGTTCGCGCTGTTCCAATACCGGATCCAAGGTCATGCGGTCGTTCAGTCTGGAGACGGACCGGCGGATGCGCTTCGCATAGGCGCCGGCCTTGGCTCCGTCCGCACCGTCTCCTCCGAGCCGCACGACCATCAGCCCGTACATGAGCGCGTCGAAGCGCAGCGCGTCTTCGTCGGATTCGTCGTAGTGGACGAGCGGAGCCACGTCCGTCACGAGCGTGTGGAGGTCGAGTTCACCGATCGCGTCGAACCGTGGTCGTTCGCGGAACGGTTCGACTGCGGCGCGCCTCAGCCGTACGGCGGCGGCCGCGTCGTCGAGTTCGGCGACGCGCGCGTGCAGGTCGTCGGCGAGCGCGTGACGCCATTCACGCAGGTCCGCATCATCGGCGTACGGCGATGATTGCAATGCCCGCGCGATCGCCGCCTTGCGCGCGAACACGCGTTCGCTGAGCGTCACGATGGAACCGCCGTCCACGGCGTTGGGGTTGGCGCGGAAGTATGCGAAGTTCGAGCAATAGTCGAAGATGACGAACCGGCGCTTGCCCACGTATTCTCCGTCGATGCCGTCCACGCAGTCGAGACCGTCGCAACGGCGCGTGCCGCGGCCGATCATCTGCAGGAACTTGATCTTGGAACGGACCTTCTTGAAGAAGACGAGGTTGACGATTTCGGGTACGTCCACGCCGGTGTCCATCATGTCGACGGACACGGTGATGACCGGCATGGGCTTGTGTTTGAAATCTTTGATGAGACTGTGGGAATGGTCGTCGCCGTGCACGACCGCGACGATATACCCCTGAGCCGCGAGTTTCGGCCACCGTTCGCCGAACCGTTGCACGATGTAGTGGGCGTGCGCCTGATTGACGGCGAAGATGACGGTCTTGCCGAGACGTTCGCCGCCGGCGGTCCTGATGCCGTTGGTCTCGAGATCGTCAAGCACGGCGTCCACCGTGGAGGGGTTCATCACGAACCGGTTGAGCGCGTCGGCGTCCACATGGTCGGGCACGTCGCGCCTCCAGTCCTCTTCGCCTTCGCCGCCCTCGCCAATGTCCCGACCGTCGGGTGCAAGCCCCAGTTCCTTCTCGCCGAAATCCTCCTCGTAGCGTCGTTTCTCGTCATCTGGCAGATCGTCGTACACGATGCCGTCGTCCATGAACTTCGTGGACGCCTCGATGTTGTGGTACGGCACGAGCACGCCGTCCTTCAACGCCTGCTCGTACTCGTACACGTAGGTGGGCACCCCGTTCTCGACGTGGAAGAACTCGTAGGTGTTGCGGTCCACTTCGTCTCGCGGCGTGGCGGTGAGGCCGACGACGAGCGCGTCGAAATGGTCGAAGATGACGCGGAACTTGTTGAAGATGGACCGGTGCGCCTCGTCCACGATGATGAGGTCGAAATGCGCCGACGAGAAGACGGGATGTCCGTCTTCGCCGGTTTCCGCGTCGATGGCGTTGGCCATGGTCTGGTACGTGGAGAACACGATGCGCGCGGTCGTGTCGCGGCGTTTCCGATCGCACATGTTGCACAGCGACTGGTTGGGCAGGTATTCGCCGTAGTCGCTGGCGGCCTGGTCGACGAGTGTGACGCGGTCGGCGAGGAACAGCACGTTGGTGACGAGTCCGGCCCGCATGAGCACGTCGGCGAGCGCCGCCGAGACGCGCGTCTTGCCGGTGCCGGTGGCCATGAC
This sequence comes from Bifidobacterium aesculapii, assembly GCF_001417815.1. Taxonomy (GTDB): domain Bacteria; phylum Actinomycetota; class Actinomycetes; order Actinomycetales; family Bifidobacteriaceae; genus Bifidobacterium; species Bifidobacterium aesculapii. The sequence goes on along the minus strand of NZ_BCFK01000002.1, from coordinate 16,222 downwards.
GAGCAGGGCGCGACGCTGCCCTTGTTCGATCGCGTCACAGATCGCCTTGACGGCCTCGATCTGGTAGGGGCGCCCCTTGCCGGCGATGTTCAGATCGACCGGAACCGCAGTGGGATGGTGGTCCGTCTTCCGTCGTTCCATGATGCGTTCCATGTCGGCGCGTGCGAACACTTCGCCGACGGGGCGTGGACCACCGTGGTCTCCGGCCACGTATTGGGTCTGGTATCCGTTGGAAAGAAACACGAGTGGACGATAGCCGTATTCGCGTTCGAGGCAGTCGGCGTATTCGAGCGCCTGGGTGAGCCCTTCCCGCGGGTCACGCGAGGTGCGTTTCGCCTCGATGACGGCAATCGGCCTGCCGTCACGTCCGTTGAGCACATAGTCGATGAATCCGCGTTCGCCAGGTTTGCCTCCCATACCGATGACGGGACGTTCGCGGATGATGTCACGGTCCATGTCCCATCCGACGCGGGCGAGATCGAGGTCGATGAATCGTGTGCGCGTCGCGTATTCGTTGAGGTCGATGGACGGCACGGGCTCGGGCACCGCATGTGGCGCGGCCTTGCGCTCGGCAAGCTGTTCGGACAGCTCGCGCACGCGCCGTTCGAGCGCCTCGATGCGCGCGTTCTTCTCGCCGACCTGCGCCTCGTATTCCCTGCGGGCGGCGTTCTCCTGCCGTTTGCGCTCCTGCGCGCTGATCGCGCGTTTGACTGCGGGCACTTGTTTCGGGTCGAACGTGCGCCGCTGGTATCCGCGCCCGTACGTGTAGTCGATCCATTGGGTGAACGCGAAGAGAATATTGAGGGAGAACAGCGCGTCCTCTGGTTTGAGCTTCGCGTTGCGGTGGGCGGCCATGTTGCCGGCCTTGATGATGTATTGGAAGGCGTCCCACAGTTTCTCGCCGCCAATGGCGTTGCGGAACGTGGGTTCGTGGACGAGGGATTGCAGGTTGTCCTTGTATGGCATCCGGATGGTCTCGTCCGCGGCGTAGGTCCATTTGACGGCGAGCTCGAAGGCGCGGCGGGAAGCCAGCGCACTGATCGTGGGCGAGAGCGCAATCGCGTTCTCCGCGTCCACGCATGCCTGCGCGAACATCTCGTATTCGCTGTTCTCCAAGAGATACGAGAAATTGCCCATCATCGGTTCCCTTACTCGAAACGTCCCGTCGCGCATCGGCTGTTCGCCGTACAGCACAGTCTCCCTTCGTCGGCTATGCGAAATACCGCTGCGTAAGGCTATCGTACAACGTGTTGAGGCGGTCGAGCTGCTGGTTCAAATCGGTCTTCAACGATTCGACCTGCTGCACGAACGCCGCGAACTCGCGCTGCAGTTCGATGGGCGGGATAACGACCGGCATAGCTTTAATGATTCCCAGACTAAGGTTCTTCTGGTTTCCCCCAAGACTCAAACCACGCAACTCATCGTATTTCATTCTCAGCTGCTGAAGCATGAATAGATTGTCGCATTGTTCGACATCAAGCAGCACAGCCGCACATGCCTGATTAGTTGCAGCTGGTATTCCCAAAACGCCGGCTCTGCCTCGAGTATCTCCCTGCCCATACATCGCAATAAGAATCGTTCCTGCAGGAAAGAGCTTACAATTGGTCTCGCGCAACGCTGCTGCACTAATGGTCTCGGCAGATTGCATGATAGTCGTATAGTTAATTTCGCCGGTCTTCACCCACGGGATGCCGCCACCGTAATATGCGGCATTTGCCCTAGATGGAGTTGCTCCCGTCTGTACGACAGCGACCTCTCCTAAAAGACGGGTCGTCTCTTCGCCATAGCTTCCAAACATCTCCATGAAGCGGGACTGTACGAGTTCGTCGGCCTTTGCCAGCATCCGCCAGACGAGAGACATCTGATTCTGGACGCGCTCAAGGCGTCGAGATACCCTTCGCTGTTCTTCTATGGATGGGACAACAATTGTTTTCTCACCTAATGTCTTCTTGTTGAGGGTTGCTCCCATGACAGCAAGGTTGCTGCTTTCCATCCAGTCCTTGGAAGAGAACTGGTGGTACAGGTAATCTAGGTCCAGTGGCACGGTGTGCTTATCGAGAAAAGCCATGATGGCTTCATTGGTATACACCGGCTTCTTGGTAATTGCCGTTTTCCCGATAGACAGCTTGAAGCTCATGATTAACGTATCAGCGGGCACCGGATCCATACGGCATTCTTCAATGGCAGTCTGGTTGATTCGTTCCTTTGTTTTGCCTACATACTTGCCGAATCCACTGAGGTCGCGGATGGATACCCAATCCGCATCACAGTCAGTCCAGTATCGAGTTTCCTTTCTCGCGGGTGTTTTGCCCATTCGCAGGTCGAACAAATCACGAATTCGGTAATGATCGCCCATCACTCACCATCCTTGGCGAGCATGGCTTCGAGCTCGTCCATGCCGGTGACGAACCGCGCGTTGAGGTCGCGCAGTTCGGCCATGAGCTGGCTGGTCGGCGGGTACTCCTTCTTCTCGTACGCCACTTCGACGTACTTGTTGAAGCTCAGGTCGTAGCCCTTTTCCGCAATCTCCTCGCGCGGCACCATGAAGCTCTGTTCGGTGCGCTCGCGCCTGCGCTCCCCGTCGAGGTCGGCCCAACGGGCGAGGATGTCGGGAATGTCGTTGTGCGCCGTGTCCTCGTCGCGCTTGTCGTCCAATGTGTAGCCGTCGTGGCGCATGTCGTAGAACCACACGTCGCCGGTGCTGCCGGGCGTGTCCGTCCTGGTGAACACGAGCACTGCGGTGCTCACGCCCGAATACGGTTTGAACACGCCGGACGGCATGGAGATCACCGCCTCCAGCCGCTGATGCTCCACCAGCTCCTCGCGCAGGTGCCGATACGCCTTCGCGTTGGAACGGAACAACACGCCGTTCGGCACGATGCACGCGCAACGACCACCCGGCTTGAGCATGCGCAGGAACAGTCCGACGAACAGCAGCTCCGTCTGCTTGGTGTCCACGATGGCCTTGAGGGAATCGTCCACGCCCTCCACGTCCACGGAACCGGTGAACGGCGGATTGGCGAGGATCACGTCGAACCTGCCGCTGATCGTGTTCGCGCGGGACAGACTGTCGCGGTTATGGATGTCCGGCCGGGTGACGCCGTGCAGGAGCATGTTCATCGCGGAGATGCGGATCATCGTCTGGTCCGTGTCGAATCCGGTGAACTGAGGCCCCTCGAACAGGTCCCACTGCGTCTCGTCCATGCCGTCGCCGTACCGCTTCTTGATCGATTCGGCGGCGGAGATGAGGAAGCCGGCCGTGCCGCACGCCGGATCGCACAGCAGCTGGCCGGGCTTCGGATCGGCAAGCGCGACCATCATGTCGCGGATGTGCTTGGGCGTGCGGAACTGGCCGTTCGCACCAGCCGTGTTGAGCTTGCTCAGCATGTATTCGTACAAATCGCCCAGATCATCCCTGTCGTTCACATAATGGTCGAGCAGGTCGTCGATGCCGTTGACGGCGCGTTCCAGCGTCTTCGCCTTGGTGAAACCGAACGAGGCGTCCTCCATGCTTTCGGCGAACACGTTGCCGGTGTGCAGCGTCTTGATGAACGGGAACGCATGCCCTGACACCACGGCGAGCATGTCCTCGGGGCGCATCGTCTTGAAGATATGCCAACGGATCTCCCGGCCCTCAGGGGTGTCGGGGAACACGCTGCGGAACTCCTGCCCGGTCAGCCCGGCGATCCGTTCGGCCTCCATGTCGTTGTCGTCGAGCTGCTTCATGAACATGAGGTAGGTCAGCTGCATGATCACCTCGATGGGGTTGGTGATGCCGCCCTCCCACATCCGCTGCCAGATGTCGTCCACCTTGTTTTTGACCTGCCCCGTGATCACGCGGCGCACCTCCGTTCCCATGCCGTCCTATGCGGATGAACCATACCACTCTACCGGTCTGCATCGGCATACCGGGGTCGACGGGAAGGTCGATTGCGTGACCCGACGTCCACCGGTTTCAGTGTCGCCTCCTCCCATCAAGCAACCCGGATCAGACGAATTCGATGCTGAGCCGCTTGCCCATGGCTTTGGCGAGTCGGGTGAGCGTGCGCACGGTCGGCATCGAATCCCCCGTCTCGAGACGACTGATGTTCGACGACTTCATCCCGGTTTTTCTGGCCAGTTCCTCTTGGGTCAGCCCAGCCCCGATGCGTGCGCGCATGATCGTGGCGGCGATATCGTATTCAGGTTCCAAATGCCGATACTCCTCGGCGAACGTCTGATCCCGCTCACCACGCTCGCTGATGTACCGTCGCAGATCATCCTGTTCCGCCATGATGTCTCCTCTCCCAATCCGCCTTGTATCGGATCGCCTTGTCCAGTTCCTGTATGGGTGTGGCATCCCGTTTCTTCACTATGCCGTGAGTCATGACGATCACTCCGCCAGTCTGGAAGAAATAGAACGATCGCGTGATATTGGTCGATTGCTTGGTGCGCAACTCGAAAATCCCTTCCGCGAGATACTTCGAATATGGCTCCCTCAACTGGTTGCCGAACTGTTTGAGCAGTCCGATGTCATGGACCACCTTCGCAGCGAGCTTGCCATCCAGATGGTCAAGGAATGCGACCATCGGCTTGGTCCCGTCAGCAGCCTCATAAAACTCCACAATGAAGTCGCTCATGGGAGTCCACCCACTGTTGAATTATCAAAAATGATAATATCATGACAACCGATCATGGACATGGTAATGGCGCAAACCATAACGGGCCCTCCTGTTCATCTTGCCGCATCGCCTAATGCCATGTTCGGCGAGAGTCCTGCTACCAGACAAACCGTACGGACGATGTGGTCAGAGCCCTCGCGAATCTTCACAATTCCTCATAGGTCACTCCCCAATTCCAGACACGCTTCCCGCCGGACATGAAACCCGCGGCGGGCGCGTAGGATGGAATCATCGATGACGGTCCGACGGAAGGGAGCCGACATGTCACGAATGGCCGATGGAGACGTCTTGTGGTCGCAGCGCAAACGCAACTGGTGCCGCACCCCGTTCACGTTCACCACGTACACGCTCACCGCCGACGAGCTTGCGGTGAAGACCGGCGTGCTGCGGGAGACCTATGACGTGACGAAACTGTTCCGCGTGGTCGACATGACCATCACGCGCACGCTGCTGCAGCGTCTGTTCGGATTGTCCACCATCACCTTGGAGACGCGCGACCAGTCGTCCGGCGGGCAGACGGTGCTCAAGAACGTGATCCGCGGATTCGAGGTGCGCCGGATCATCCAGCATGCGGTGGACGAGGCGCGCGACGTGAACCGTGTGAGCGCCCGCGAATACATGGACTCCGGCGAAGGCGGGTATGCGGCGGACGGCTACGGCTACGGCTACGGCTACGGCTACGACGACGGTTCCGACACCGGATACGGGGCGGCATGACCCGATCCCCCCGTGCGACCACGGCGCAGATCGTGGTCGAGATCCTCGAAGAGCTCGCCAAGCACACCGACCGCGAGCACGGGCTCACCGCCGCCGAGATCGCGCAGGCGATCGACGTGAACGAGAAGACCGTGCGCAACCATCTGCGCGCGTTCGAGGCCATGACCCCGCTCGGGCGAAAGGTAGGGCACCTCGACCGCGCCGACCTCGCATACGCGGAAAGCGCCGACCCGCGCCCCGGCTGGTATATCGAACCCGTCTTCGACACCGCGCAGATGCGTCTGCTCACCGACGGCGCGATGCTGTCGCGCCCGGACGGCGAATACCTGCGCGACCTCATCGCGAAGATCTACTCGTTCGCCGGCCGGTCCGGCCAGCTGCGCGGGCTGAACAGTCTCGACACGCCGAAGAACTACAACACGGAGTTCCTCAACAACATCGAGCAGCTCAACGACGCCATCGAGCATGAGCGCGCCATCACGTTCCGCTACTGCACATACGACGTGCACGGCGATCTGGTGCCGCGCAGGCGCTCCGACGGCACGGTGCGCGAATACCGCGCGGACCCGTACCATCTCATGTACAAGAACAACATGTACTATCTCGTATGCCACATGCACGTCTACGAGGGACTGTCGTATCTGCATGTGGAGCGTCTGCGCGACCTGAGGGTCGACGGGACGGACCATTCGATCTCGCATCGTCTGGACGATTTCAGCGACGTGCCGGGAGAACCGTTCGACATCGTCAGGCACATGGCGCAACGCCCCTACCCGGTGAAGGGCCCCGCCGTGGAGATCCGCATGCGCGTGCGCGGCACGCTCGAACCGCTCTACGACTGGTTCGAGGATGCGACGGTGACGCGCATCGGCGATGCGGACGGCGCGCCAGCGGACGCCGAATACGAGGTGCGCGTCACCGCGAACGAGAAGGCGACGCTGTGGTGGGCGCTGCAGTACGCCGACTCGCGCGACATCGAAATCCTTCAACCGGCGTCGCTGCGCCGCGCGCTGCATGATGTGGGCGCGCATCTCGCGTCCACGTACGCCACGCACGTCGCGCACGATACGGCCGTCGCGCACGACGCGCCGCAGCGGCCTGCCGCCTAGGCGCGCGCGTCGTCTTCGGCGTGCCGGGCGCGCATCACGTCAAGCGCATGCTCGAGGTCCGCGGGGTACCGCGAAGTGACGGTCGTCCACACGTGCGTGCGCGGATGACGGAACTCGAGCTGCATGGCGTGCAGCCACTGCCGTTCCAGTCCGAGCGCGGCGGCGAGCACCGGATTCGCGCCGTACATGTGGTCGCCGGCGAGCGGATGCCCGATGGAGGAGAAGTGCACGCGGATCTGATGCGTGCGCCCGGTCTCCAGATTCACGGAGACGAGCGTCGCCTCCGCGCCGAACCGCTCCATGACGTCCCAATGGGTGACTGCGGGTTTGCCGGAGGGCGTCACGCAGAAGCGGAAGTCGGATACCTTCGCACGCCCGATCGGTGCCTCGATGGTCGCCTTGTCCTGCCGGAGCGACCCCTGCACGAGCGCATGATACGTCTTGACGACCTCGTGCGCGGCGAACTGCCGGCGCATCTCCACATACGCGAGATCGGATTTGCATACGAGCATCAGCCCGCTGGTGCCCACGTCGAGACGCGAGACGATGCCTTCGCGCCCGGCGGCGCCGTATGAGGTGATGTGCACGCCGCGGTCACGCAGCGAGCCGAGCACGGTGGGGCCCGTCCAGCCGACGGATGCGTGCGCGGCGACGCCTACGGGCTTGTCGACGACGACCACGTCGTCATCCTCGTAGACGACGGCCATGTCCTCGGCGATGGGCTCGGGCGTCTCACGCTCCTCGACGAGGTCGAACTCGACCGTCTCCCCCGCCTGCAGAATGCCGGATTTCGCGATGGGACGGTCAAGCAGCCTCGCCTGGCCGGTGTCGATGAGCTCGGCGGCCTTCGACCGGGACACACCGAGCATTTTGGAGACGGCCACATCGAACCGCCTGCCGACCAGCGCGTCGGGGGCCGGGGCGAGGCGGCTCATGCGGCGTCTCCTTGCGCACCGGGCTCCTGCGCTCCCGGTTCCGCATGCGGCCGCGGTTCCGGCTTCCGACCGCCCGCCGACGCGCGGAACGGCACGTTGAAGAGGATCATCAGCACGATGGCCACGCCGGCGACCATAAGGAAGATGTCCGCCACGTTGCCGACCGACCAGCCGTAGTTGAGGAAGTCGACGACTTCGCCGTCCAGAAAGCCACGCGCGTAGACGACGCGGTCGATGAGATTGCCGAACGCGCCGGCGAACGCGAACGCCAACGCCACCGTCCACCGCATCGACGTGGCGCGCCATGCCATCACGGCCAGCGCCACACAGGCGACGACGGCGAGCAGCGAGATCATCCACGTGGAGCCGGAGGCGAACCCGAGCGACGCGCCGGGGTTGCGCACCAGCGTGAACGAGAGCAGTCCCGGGATGACGCCCACGGTGCGCCCGTCGGAGAGCGCCTCCAGAGCCCACAGTTTCGTGAGCTGGTCGACGGCCACCGCGATGACGGTGAGACACGCAAAGACGGCCACGCGGATGCGCGGCCGTCCATGATGAACCTGGTTCATACCTGCGTACGGACCTGCAATCAGTCGCCGGACTGCTCGGTCTGGTTGTAGGTGTTGTTGTCCGACACCTGGTTGACCAGCTGGCCGAGGAACTCGGTGAGACGGGCGCGGTATTCGGTCTCGAACTGCTTGAGGCCCTGGATGTTGCCTTCGATGGCCTTCGCCTCGTTGGTCAGGTTCTCACGCACCTGGTTCGCGTAGTCGTCGGCGGCGGAACGGGTCTTCTTGCCGTAGTCCTCGGCCTCGTTGCGCGTCTTCTCGCCGTAGGCGTCGGCTTCCTTGCGGGCATTCTTGCCATACTCGTCGGCTGCGGCGCGGGTCTTCTTGCCGTACTCGTCGGCCGCGGTACGGGTCTTCTGGTCGTAGTCGGCGGCGCGGCGCTGGACTTCGGCCTCGTACTGGTCGGCCTCGTTGTGCTTGGTGCCGAGGTAGGTGTCGGCATCCTGACGGGTCTTGACCGAGTAGGCGTCCGCGTCGGAACGGGTGCGCTTGGAGTAGGCGTCGGCATCGGAGTGGACGCGCTTGTTGTACTCGTCGGCCTCCGTGCGCGTGCGGTTGGAGTAGTCGTTGGCCTTGCCGATGAGATCGTTGTAGTCGTTCTGGCTCTTCTCGGTGATCTCCTTGGCCTTCGCCTTGCCCTTGTCCACATACTGGTCATGCAGCTGCATGGCGAGGGTGAGCATGGCGGTGGCGCGCTCCGGCTCGGTGCCGGCTCCGGCTGCGGCGCCTGCGATTTTGCGCAGGGATCCGGTCTCGGTATCGGGCTCGACCTTGGCGACCTGCTCGCGCAGCTGGTTCTCGCGCTTCTTGGATTCCTCGAGCTGGCGGGTGAGCTCCTGCACCTGCTGCGCCTGCTGCTGCAGACCGGCGGCCTGCTGCTGGAAGGCGGCGATCCTGCGCGACAGATCCTCGGCCTGGGCGCGGAACTGGTCGCGCTCCTTCTGCACGGCGGCGATCTGCTGGGCGACGGCGTCCTGGTTGCCGTTGGCCTGCGCGGCCTGGGCGGTCAGCTGGTCGATCTGGGAGTTGAGCTGGTCGACCTGGGACTTGAGCTGGGCGTTCTGCGCGGTCAGGGTCTTGTTGGCGCCCTCGGCCTCGGCGAGCTTCGCGGCGACGGCCTGTGCCTGGTTGCCGCCGGCGGCGGCCTGCTGGGCCGCGGCCTTGAGCTGGTTGTTCTCACCCTGCAGCTGCTGCACCGTTGCATTCAGCTCGGAGATCTTCTTGTTCAGGGCCGTCACGTCCGGGCCGAGCGCCTGGGTCGACTGGCCGGCGACGGCCTGCTTGCCGAGCGCCTCGACGGTCTCGGTGACCTGATCGAGGAAATCGTCGACCTCGTCGACGTCGTATCCTTCCTTGAAACGCACCGTCTGGAACGTACGCTCCCTGATGTCCTTAGGCGTCAACAGAGCCATAAATCTACACCTCGCTTTGGGGCTGTGCCTCGCTTACGTTGGTATCAAAACATGACCTTAGCACGTACCCCCAGCATTTACGCGGTGTTTCCGCGATTATCGCGACGGATTCGCGGCGTATTCGAGGCATGCGCGTAGGTGTGGGGGCATCCATCCCCGCATGAGGGCCGTATGCGTCGACCCCGCGTCGGTCAGATGAGCACACGCAGGACGACGAGGATGAAGTACAGGACGATGAAGCTCACATCCAATCCGATCGCCCCGAGCCTCAGCGGCGGGATGTAGCGGCGCAGCCAACGCAACGGCGGCTCGGTGACGCTGTACACGATGTTGATGAGCTTGGCGACGATGCCGCGGGGGTACCACCGCGGCGCGAGGATCGCGGCCCAGTCGAGGATCATACGGATGAACAGGACGGTGATGTAGGCGTCGATGAGACCGTCGACGAGCCGGGCGAGGATCATGAATAGCATGATTCCACCGTATCAATCGAGCTGAATGTCGGCTGGACGTTCGCCCAGAACATAGCGCGGGTCCCCGCCGGCGAAAGCCGTGGCGGGGACCCGTGACGAATCGCGACGTGCCGCCGGTACGAACCGACCGGCGCCGGCGGAGCCGGTCGTCGTCAGTCGGAGAAGAGGTCGCGCGCCCCACCCGCGCTGGCGGGCTCCTCGACCTTGATGTTCACCTGGGAGGGGCTCAGCAGGAACACACGCGGGGTGACGCGCTCCATCGAACCGTGCACGCCGAACACCACGCCCGCGGAGAAATCGACGATGCGGTAGGCGATCGCCTCGGGCACGCCGGTCAGATTGAGCACGACAGGCACGCCGTCGCGGATGGCGCGCCCCACCATCTGCGCGTCCTCATAGGACTTGGGGTGGATGGTGGTGATGCGGCTGAGGCGACCTTGGAACGGATTGGACGAGGCGCGGGCGCCGGATGCCGGCGAGGACGCGGCGGCCGCGGACGTCGACGGCTTCGTGGGCATCGGCGTCACCGTGTGGTCGGAATCGAACGACCCGGAGGGTTCGGGAGCATCCGTCTCCTCGTCGATGTCGAAGTCATCATCGTTCTCGGACACATCGGACATGCCGAGATACGACATCGCGTTTTTCATGAACCCTGCCATGGCTTAGGTCCCTTTCTGGTTCTTCTCGTGGCCGCGGCGCCGTCAGCGCAGGAAATCGGGGATGTCGAGATCCCCGGCGGGATCGCTCTGGTCGGGGGCGTACGGGTACTGCTGGTATGGATTCTGCTGGTACGGCTGCTGCTGGGGGATGTTCCCGGTGGTCGGCGCGAATGTGAACGGAGACTGCTGGCCGGGCTGCTGCACCGGCTGGACGGGCTGCTGGCCCGTCTGCGGCTGCTGCGCAGGCGCGGGCTGCACGGCGGGCGCGGGCTGCGCCGGAGCCGGCTGGGCGGGCGTCGCGGCGGGCTGCACGGGAGCGGCGGGCTGAGCGGGAGCCGTCTGCTCGGCGGGCTGAGCGGCGGCCTTCTGCTGGGCCTCCTGCGCCTGCTGCGCGGCGGCGACGGTCAGCGGTTGGGCGGCGTTCGCGGCGGCCTGTTCCTTGGCGGTGTCGAAACCGGCGGCGATCACGGTGACGCGTACCTCGTCGCCGTAGGCGTCGTCGAGCGCGAGACCCCAGATGATCTGCGCTTCCGGATGGATGGCCTTGCGCACCAGTTCGACGGCGGCGGACGCCTCCTGCAGGCCGATGTCGGTCGGGCCGGCGACGTTGATGAGCGCGCCATGGGCGCCTTCGATGCTCTCCTCGAGCAGCGGCGAGCTGATGGCCAGCTCGGCGGCCTGGGTGGCGCGGTCCTCGCCGCGCGCGGAGCCGATGCCGAACAGCGCGGTGCCGGCACCGCGCAGGATGGCGGTGACGTCGGAGAAGTCCACATGGATGTACGAGTTGGAGGTGATCAGGTCCGTGATGCCCTGCACACCGGACAGCAGCGCGGAATCCGCCGTCTTGAAGGCGTCCATGATGGTGATCGACCGGTCGGACAGTTCGAGCAGTCGATCGTTGGGGATGACGATGAGGGCGTCGACCTCCTGACGCAGGTTGTCGATGCCGAGTTCGGCGGAGGCGGCGCGCTGCGGCCCCTCGAACGAGAACGGACGGGTGACGACCGCGATGGTGAGCGCCCCCTGCTGGTGTGCGGCGCGCGCGACGATAGGGCTGGCGCCGGTGCCGGTGCCGCCGCCCTCACCGCAGGTGACGAACACCATGTCGGCGCCCTTGAGGGATTCCTCGATGTCGGACTGGTGGTCCTGCGCGGCCTTCGCGCCCTTCTCGGGGTCGGCTCCCGCGCCGAGGCCGCGGCTGGACTGGTCGGACAGGGAAATCTTCACATCGGCTTCGGAACGCAGCAGATCCTTGGCATCGGTATTGACGGCGATGAATTCGACGTTCTGCAGACCTTCGGCGATCATGCGGTTCACGGCGTTGCCGCCGGCACCACCTACGCCGACGACCTTGATATCGGTCTTGTCGTTGAACTCAGTCTGGGCGATCTCGCTCACGTTTGGCTCCTGTCACTTCACGGTTACACCCTAGACTAGCGCACCGCCACCCCGGATGATGTGATATTTTCGCGCGTGTAACGCTTTATTGTACGGCGATGACGACGTATTCATCGCCCGTGCTCCGCATGGGCCGCGAAGGGCCCATGCGGAGCGCCCCGTAGCCGCCCGACTCAGTACGAGGCATCCATCGGATCGTCGCCGAACAGCGTCTCGCGCTCCTCATGGCTGGTCGTGCGCGATTCGAGCCAGCCGTACGGCAGATGCACCTTCTTGGCGAACCGCACGCGCCCGCGCGGCTTGTCGACCACGCGCTCGGGGAAGCGCATATCCGGGTCGAGCCGCGCGATCTCGCGGTCCACGTCCGCCAGGCACTCGCATTCCATGAACGCCTTGCGCGTGGAGCCTCCCACCGGGAACCCCTTCAGATACCAGGCGACGTGCTTGCGCAGGTCGTGCACGGCCATGCGCTCGTCGCCGTCGTAGAACTCGACGAGCAGCCCGGCATGCCTGCGGATCACATGGCACACCTCGCCGAGCGTCGGGTTGAAGCGTTCGTCGGACCCCTCGAACGCGTGTTTGATGTCGGCGAACAGCCATGGCCGCCCCTGGCAACCGCGGCCGATGGCGACGCCGTCGCACCCGGTCTCGCGGACCATCGCGAGCGCGTCGTCCGCGCCCCAGATGTCGCCGTTGCCGAACACGGGGATGTCGAGATGCTCCTTGAGTTCGCCGATGCGGCTCCAATCGGAGTGGCCGCCGTAGTATTCGGCGGTGGTGCGCGCGTGCAGCGTGACGGCCGCGCACCCCTCCTCCTGCGCGATGCGGCCCGCTTCGAGGAAGGTCTCGTGCTCGTGGTCGATGCCGACGCGGATCTTCGCGGTGACGGGGATCGACGCCTCCCCGCACACCCTGACGACGCGGCGGATCAGATCGGTGTAGATGTCGGTCTTCCACGGCAGGGCGGAGCCGCCGCCGCGACGCGTCACCTTGGGCACGGGGCAGCCGAAGTTGAGGTCGACGTGGTCGGCCATGCCCTCGTCCACGACGATCCTCGCCGCCTGTTCGGTGATGGACGGGTTCACGCCGTACAACTGCAGCGAGCGCACGCGCTCGGACGGCGCGAAACGGCACAGGCGCAGCGCCTTCGGATTGCGGGCGACGAGCGCGCGGGCGGTGATCATCTCCGCCACGTACAGTCCGTCCGGCCCGTACTCCTCGCAGATCACGCGGAACGGCCAGTTGGTCACGCCCGCCATGGGCGAGAGCACGACCGGCGTGGGCACGGTGATGTTCCCGAGCCTGACCGGCGCGATGGCCGGGACGCCGGCCTGCACGGCCTGCGCGTCACCGGCGGTATGACGCGGCGAGCGCGGATCGACCCCGGTACGGGAGTCGCCGCGCTCGTCGATGACGGTTTCGCTGGTGGCTGTCAACTCGGTACGGACCTCAGTACAGACCGCCGGCCTCGTTGATCTTCACGGAGTCCGGCCATGCCTCGCCGCCCATGGCGACCGGCTTCATCGGCACGCGGGTGCGGTGTTCGCCGATGCGGGAGTCCACGTACTCGGCGACCTTGTCCAGCGAGACGCGCTCCTGGTTCATCGTGTCGCGGTCGCGGATGGTGACGGCGTGGTCGTCGAGGGTGTCGAAGTCGACGGTGATGCACAGCGGGGTGCCGATCTCGTCCTCGCGGCGGTAGCGGCGGCCGATGGCGCCGGACTCGTCGTAGTCGATCATCCACTCGTGCTGACGCAGGTCAGCGGCGAGGTCCTGGGCGACGGACTGCAGCTCGGGCTTCTTGGAAAGCGGCAGCACGGCGGCCTTGACCGGCGCGAGGCGCGGGTCAAGGCGCAGGACGGTGCGCTTGTCGACGCCGCCCTTGGTGTTCGGCGCCTCGTCCACGTCGTAGGCGTCGACGAGGAAGCACATCAGGGAGCGGGTCAGGCCTGCGGCCGGTTCGATGACGTACGGCACGTACTTCTCGCCGGTGGCCTGGTTGAAGTAGCTCAGGTCCTCGCCGGAGTGCTTGGCGTGCGCGGACAGGTCGAAGTCGGTGCGGTTGGCGACGCCTTCGAGCTCGCCCCAGTCGGAGCCCTGGAAGCCGAACTTGTATTCGATGTCGACGGTGCGCTTGGAGTAGTGGGCGAGCTTCTCCTTCGGGTGCTCGTAGTGGCGCAGGTTCTCCGGCTTGACGCCGAGGTCCAGATACCACTGGGTGCGGGCGTCGATCCAGTACTGGTGCCAGTCCTCGTCGGTGCCGGGCTCGACGAAGAACTCCATCTCCATCTGCTCGAACTCACGGGTGCGGAAGATGAAGTTGCCGGGCGTGATCTCGTTGCGGAAGGACTTGCCCATGTTGGCGATGCCGAACGGCGGCTTGGAGCGCGAGGAGGTCATCACGTTCTTGAAGTCCACGAAGATGCCCTGCGCGGTCTCCGGGCGCAGGTAGTGCAGGCTGTTCTCGTCCTCGACCGGGCCGAGGTGCGTGCGCAGCATCATGTTGAAGTCGCGCGGCTCGGTCCACTTGCCGCGGGTGCCGCAGTCGGGGCAGACGATGTCGGCCATGCCGTTGGCCGGCAGCTGGTCGCCGTGCTTCTCGGCGTAGCTCTCCTGGAGCTTGTCGGCGCGGTTGCGCTTGTGGCAGTTGAGGCATTCGACCAGCGGGTCGTTGAACACGGCGACGTGGCCGGAGGCGACCCACACCGGGGTCGGCAGGATGATGGACGTGTCGACGCCGACGACGTCGGGACGGGTGACGACCATCGAACGCCACCATTCGCGCTTGATGTTGTCCTTCAGGGCGACACCGAGCGGACCGTAGTCCCATGCGGAACGGGTTCCGCCGTAGATCTCGCCGGCGGGGAACACGAATCCGCGACGCTTCGCGAGGGACACGACTTCATCAAGTTTGGACTGAGCCACAATGCACCTTCTGGTTTGAACGGTTTGGGGTCTTACAACCCGTTCAGACTACCTGTATACGCCGACCGGCGAAAGACCGCGTCACGAATACCACTCCGCCGCACGACACGCAAGAGGCGTGACGCGCTGAAATCCGTCTTCGTCACAGGTTGTCCATATAACCGCATAGCGTCGAATCCGATAACGCAATGCAGGGGAACCCGCAGCCACTCGGCGGGTTGAGATGGGCGCGACGCCCGACCCTTTGAACCTGTTGGTTAAGACCAGCGTAGGGAGCAGTGAATATGAGCGAATCATCGCAGGCAACCGCGGCGGACCGCGACGACGCGGACGTCGCCGCATTGAAGGCACGCATCAGGCAGGCCGCCGAGGCGGTGCGGGAACGCACGCCGATGGCGCAGTCGTTCACGAACTTCGTGACCATCAACCTCGTCGCCAACGCGCAGCTCGCCGCCGGCGGCGCCGCCGCGATGAGCTTCCTGCCGGACGACGTGGTCGACACCGCGTCGATGTCCGGCGCCGACTACATCAACGTGGGCACGCTGCTGCCCTTCTACAAGGACGCGCTGCCGAAGATCGCGCGGGCCTTCCGCAAGACCGGGCACAAGTGGGTGCTCGACCCGGTGGCCGCCGGCATCGGCTCGACGCGCACCGAGATCCTGCGCGCCTTCCGCGCCGCCCCACCGACCGTCGTGCGCGGCAACGCCTCCGAGATCATCGCCCTGGCGACGATGTGGGGCCTCGTCTCCCCCGACGACGCGACCCGTCCGGCCGGCGTCGAATCCGTCGACGAGGTGGAGGCCGCCGTCGAACCGGCGAAGGCGCTCGCCCGCTTCCTCGCCGCGTCCGCGCCGGGCGGCGAGGCGGCCGTCGCCGTCTCCGGCAAGGCGGATCTCGTCACCGACGGCGCGACCGTCTACCGTCTTCCCGGCGGCAGCCCGATGATGGCGAAGATCACCGGCGCCGGATGCTCGCTCGGCGGCGTGACCGCCGTCTACCTCGCCGTCACGGATCCGCTGACCGCCGCGCTCGCCGCGACGGCGCTCTACGACCGCGCCGGCGAGGCCGCGGAGAAGGTCTCGAACGGCCCCGGATCATTCCAGGTCGCCTTCCTCGACGCCCTCTGGAACACCACCCCCGACCAGATCGCCTCCAGCCCGATCCTCACCGTATAGCAGCCCCCGCCGGCGGGGGCTGTCGGCGACAGCCGACCGGGGATGGTCGACGGACCGACGCACCGACCACCCCCCGCCGCTATGCGGCACCTCCCGCCGGCGGGGAGAAAAGGACCTGTCTCCCCCCCCCCCGGGGGGGACCGCCGGACTTCCCCCCACCCAACCAAAAGGAAATGGAAAAAAGCAAAG
>NZ_BCFK01000001.1 GCF_001417815.1 Bifidobacterium aesculapii | reverse complement strand
CCCCGCCCCCCTCGGGAACCCCCCCCCCCGCCCGGCCCGCCCCCGGCCCGTCCCTCCCGGTATAGCCCCCCCCGCCGGCGGGGGCTGTCGGCGACAGCCGACCGGGGATGGTCGACGGACCGACGCACCGACCACCCTCCGCCGCTATGCGGCACCTCCCGCCGGCGGGAAGAACAGGACTTGTCTCCTCCCCTCCGGGAGGAGACCGCAGGACTTCCACCAACCAATCAAAAGGAATAGGAAAATGAGCAACGAATACCCCTACGCCTCGATGCGCGATTCGTTCGACCTCTCCGCGTACTTCGTGGTCGGGCCGGACGACTGCAAGGGCCGCCCGCTGACCGATGTGGTCGACCAGGCCCTGCACGGCGGCGCCACGTTCATCCAGCTGCGCGCCAAGGGTGCGGACGCCTCCGAACTGACCGAGATGGCCCGCGACGTGGCGCAGATCATCGAGGACGCCGGCAAGTCCGACACGGTCGCATTCGTCATCGACGACCGCGCGGACGTCGTCTGGCAGGCCCGCCGCAAGGGCATCAAGGTGGACGGCGTACACATCGGCCAGACCGACATGGAGCCGCGAGAGGCGCGCGCCCTGCTCGGCGACGAGGCGATCGTCGGCCTCTCCGCCGAGACCGAGTCGCTCGTCCGTCTCATCAACGAGCTGCCCGACGGCTGCATCGACTACATCGGTGCCGGCCCGCTGCACGTCTCCTCCACCAAGCCGGAGGCCTCGGTCGGCGGCAACGACGGCTCCGGCAAGACGCTCGACGCGCGCCAGATCGACACGATCTGCGCCGCCAGCGAGTTCCCGGTGGTCGTCGGCGGCGGCGTGACCGCGGCCGACATGGCCATGCTCGCCGGCACCAAGGCCGCCGGCTGGTTCGCGGTCTCCGCCATCGCGGGCGCCGAGAACCCCGAGGAGGCCACCCGCGCGATGGTCGAGGGCTGGAAGGCCGTGCGCGGCGACAAGCGCCACGGCTACGCCCCGCGCATCGTCACCCACACGCCGGCCGCCGACACGCAGGCCGCGCAGGAGGGCGCCGCCAAGCCGGGCGCCGAGGCCACCGAGAAGAAGTTCACGAACGCCAAGGAGGCGAAGGAGGCGCAGAAGCTCGCCAAGCAGCAGCGCGTCGACATCGCCGCCCGCGGCTCGAAGCAGCGCGACAAGGCGCACATCCGCAAGACGAAGACCGTCCACTTCGACTACCAGTACGGCTCCTACGACCTCGAGGTGCCGTACACGGAGATCAAGCTCTCCGACACCCCCGGCGTCGGCCCGAACCCGCCGTTCCACGACTACAACACCGAAGGCCCGAAGTGCGATCCGAAGGAGGGACTCAAGCCCCTGCGCCTCGACTGGATCCGCGACCGCGGCGACATCGAGGACTACGAGGGCCGCGCCCGCAACCTCCAGGACGACGGCAAGCGCGCCATCAAGCGCGGCCGCGCCACGAAGGAATGGCGCGGACGCACGCACCAGCCGATGCGCGCCAAGGACCACCCGGTCACCCAGATGTGGTACGCCCGCCACGGCATCATCACCCCGGAGATGCAGTACGTCGCGACCCGCGAGAACTGCGACGTGGAGCTCGTGCGCTCCGAGCTGGCCGCCGGCCGCGCCGTCATGCCGTGCAACATCAACCACCCGGAGGCCGAGCCGATGATCATCGGCTCCCGCTTCCTCACCAAGCTCAACGCGAACATGGGCAACTCGGCCGTGACCTCGTCCATCGACGAGGAGGTGGAGAAGCTCACGTGGGCCACCAAGTGGGGCGCCGACACCGTGATGGACCTGTCCACCGGCAACGACATCCACACCACCCGCGAGTGGATCCTTCGCAACTCCCCCGTCCCGATCGGCACCGTGCCGATGTACCAGGCGCTGGAGAAGGTCGAGGACGACGCCTCGAAGCTCAGCTGGGAGCTGTTCCGCGACACCGTGATCGAACAGTGCGAGCAGGGCGTCGACTACATGACGATCCACGCCGGCGTGCTGCTGCGCTACGTGCCGCTCACCGCGAACCGCGTCACCGGCATCGTCTCCCGCGGCGGCTCGATCATGGCCGACTGGTGCCTGCGCCACCATCAGGAGAGCTTCCTGTACACGCACTTCGACGAGCTGTGCGACATCTTCGCCAAGTACGACGTGGCGTTCTCGCTCGGCGACGGCCTGCGCCCCGGCTCCCTCGCGGACGCCAACGACGCGGCGCAGCTCTCCGAGCTGATGACGCTGGGCGAGCTCACCGAGCGCGCCTGGGCGAAGGACGTGCAGGTCATGATCGAGGGCCCGGGCCACGTGCCGTTCGACACGGTGCGCATGAACATCGAGCTGGAGAAGGCCGTGTGCAAGGGCGCCCCGTTCTACACCCTGGGACCGCTCACCACCGACACCGCCCCCGGCTACGACCACATCACCTCCGCGATCGGCGCCACCGAGATCGGCCGCTACGGCACCGCCATGCTGTGCTACGTGACCCCGAAGGAGCACCTGGGCCTGCCGAACAAGGACGACGTCAAGCAGGGCGTGATCGCCTACAAGATCGCCTGCCACGCGGCCGACATCGCCAAGCACCACCCGCACGCGCAGGACCGTGACGACGCGATCTCGAAGGCCCGCTTCGAGTTCCGCTGGCTCGACCAGTTCAACCTCTCCTACGATCCGGACACCGCGATCGCGTTCCACGACGACACGCTGCCCGCCGAGCCGGCCAAGATGGCGCACTTCTGCTCGATGTGCGGCCCGAAGTTCTGCTCGATGGCCATCTCGCAGAACATCCGCAAGGCGTTCGGCGGCGCGGCCGCCCAGGAGCAGATCGTGAAGGATTCGCTCGCCGGCGTGGCCGCCGACGCGCAGCCGGCCGCGGCCGACGGCGTCGTCTCCGCCAACGTGCTGAGCCCCGAGGAGATCCGCGCCGGCCTCGACGCGATGAGTGAGAAGTACACCGCCCAGGGCGGCAAGCTCTACTCCACCGCCACCGAGTGATCCGAAGGGAGGCCACGACCAAGTCGTGGCCTCCCTTTTCGCTCCATTGCGAAGGCATCTTTCGCCCCCGCTGGCGGGGGCTGTCATGCGCAAGTATGACTGGAGGTGGTCGTCCGGTTCCCGGTTGATATGGTGTGGCCCCTCTCATCGGAGAGGGGCCACACCCGGAGGTCACTGGTCGGCACGGTAGAGCCGTGCATACAAGCCACCGGCCTGCATGAGTTCGTCATGCGTCCCCGATTCGACGATGGCGCCGCGATCCATCACGACGATACGGTCGAAATCACGGATCGAGGCAAGACGATGCGCCACGACCACGCAGGCGGCCGGTGAGTCGAGAATGCCGCGCATGATGCGGCGTTCTGTATCATTGTCCAGCGCACTGGTCGGTTCGTCCATCAGCAGAAATCCAGGCTCATCGACCAACGCGCGGGCGATGGAGATTTTCTGCCGCTGTCCACCGGACAGATTCATGCCACGCTCGCTGATCATGGTGTCCAGTCCCGACGCCGGATTCATCATGCGGTCATCGATGCCGGTCATCCGGCATACCTTATGTATCTGCTCATCGTGAATCCAAGGACGTTCCAGCTTGATGTTCGCCCGTAGCGTGTCATTGAACACTACGGCATCTTGATGGACGAATGCGAGACGACTCATCTTCCACCATCCGGCCATGTCATCGATCGGCTTGCTCCCGTTGACGAGAATCTGCCCGCTTGTGGGCGGGATGAGTCCTGCAAGCATCTTCAGCAACGTGCTTTTGCCTGACCCCGTTGCCCCGACGATGGCGATTTTGTCACCATGACGAACATCAAGGTCCACATCATGTACCACGGGCGGCTCGAACGCCGTATACGAATAACCGACTCGACGCGCATTCAAGGATTTCATGGTACCGATGGAGGAATCACCCTGCTTGGCGACGACACCGAAGGATTCCTCCCCGTCGATCATGGGCAGATGCTCGGGGATGATCTCGCAGATTTTGCGGATGTATGAACCGACGGCCGCGAACTGACCGATGGCGGTGACGATGCCGGAGAACGGACCGGCGAACGATGAGGCCAGCGTCATGAAACCGACGACGGTGCCCAATCCGATGTTTCCGGAATGTACGAGAGCCATGCCGAACGTCACCACGCACAGCGGCAATACGAACACCAGAGCCGAAGACAGGGACGACAGTCCCGCTTCAAGTCTGCCGCGTACGGTCTGCCAATGCAGTTGCCTGCCGAACCTGTCGGCCCATCGGTCGTAGAACTCGTTCTCGAGGTTCAGGCTCTTCACCGTCTCGATGCCGGAGAAGGTTTCGATGAACGAGCGCTGCACGTCCGACTGCGCGGCGGTTTCCAAATCGGTCAATCGGCGGTTATACCGCGCATACATGATGGATATCACGAGCACCAATGCACAGATGACCAGCGTCATCACGGTCAGTGGCATCGAGTAGGTGATCATCATGGCCAGATAGACGACGAGGAACACGAAGGAGATCAGCGTATTCGTCAACCCGCCGGTGAGCATCTGTTCGACGACCATGACGAGGTTGGCCCGGTAGATCATGTCGCCGCTGGAACGGTTCACGAAGAACGTGAAGTCGCGGCCGAGCGCACCGCTCATGTATCTGCCGAACAGATACCGCCCGAACTCGATTTGCACACGAGTGAGCACGAGTGTATTGAGCGCGGATACGAGATAATACGTCAGGACCGATGCGAGCAGAGCGCCCACGGCCACGTGGAGGAATCCGCCGTCGCCGACCACGGACCGATGGTCGATCAGATAGCGGGTTCCCGTCGGTACGATGAGCGTAAGCCCCTGTACCGCGAGCGCCAATAGCAATGTCGCGACGGACAGCCACGGGTGAACCGATAGGAACCGCCGCAGGATATCCAACGTCGCATTGCGCCAAAGCCGGTGCGGCACCGGCATGTCCGACATCTTTGCAGTCGGTTCCAGCAGCGCTCCGGAACAGTGCTCGGCCATCTGCCTGGAATCATAGATATGCCTTCCATCGGCGGGGTCGACCACGTGGAACCTTCCGTGTGCGATCCGCTCCAGCACGACGAAGTGATGGTCATCCCAATGCAGCACACATGGCACCGTCACTCCCTTTGTCATGGATTCCACACTGGGAGCCCTGAGCCCTCGCATATCGACACCGAGATCCGCGAGCACGGTGCCGACCTGTCCGATGCTGAGTCCGCCTCGTGGCGCACCGTACCGGGCGCGCAAATCCTCCATGGAGATGCGGACACCGAACGCGTCGGCCACCATGGCCGCGCAGGCGAGTCCGCATTCGCTGTGCTCCCCTTGTTCGATGAAACGGATTCTACGCATGCGATTGTGTCGTCTTCCTGACGCCGAAGTCGACCTCGCGGTCCTCACGCCCCAGCGTGGCCACATGCTCGAAGGACTCGTAGTCCGCGAAGTCGGCGATGCGCGCATCCTCCACGATACGGCCATGGTCAAGCACGATGATGCGATCCGTCACCTTCCAGCAATAGTCGAGGTCGTGGGTGACGGTCAGCAGGGTGCGTCCATCGGCACGCAGCTCGTTCACGTAGTCGATGAGCAGCTTGCGCGTCATCGGGTCTATGGAGTTGGTGGGCTCGTCGAGCATGATGACATGCGGGTCGAACAGCATGCCGGCGACGATTCCCGCGCGTTTGCGCAGGCCGGAGGACAACTCGGAGACCTTCTTGTCGAGCTGGTCGCCGAGCTCGAACGCCTTGACCAGGGGCTGGTCCGCGAGCGTCGCCGTATCGAACCGGCGCGCGGATTGCCGGTCGGCGAACAGCATGGCGCGGAACCGGATGTTGTCGCGCACGGTCATCGTATCGATGAGATTGCCCAGTTCGGTCATCTCGAACACGTCGCGCATCGCAGGCACGAGCGCGGCGTTGATGACGCACCGCCCCCGCTGCGGACGCAGCAGACCGATCATGAGGTTGAGCAGCGTGGTCTTGCCGACGCCGTTGTATCCGAGGATGCCGAGTGACTGGCCCTGGGGAACCGTGAGGTCGATGTCCTTGAGCACGGGCGTCTTGCGCTTGTAGGCGAAACTCAGGTGGTCGACGCGGATTATCCAATCGGTGTGATCAGTCATTATCTTGCTCCTGTTCTCCGATTTCCAATGCGAGGATGGAAGGAATCGAAGGGTCTTGGACACGAAGCATCGTGTATGCGATTCCAACCGGTCCGAGGAAATATGATGAATCGACGAATTCGGGAATGCGGCCGAGTCTGAAATGACCTGCGTGCTGGGCTTCGGCGACCATGTCGTCCAATAGTCCCCACGCCTGACGCAGATACCAATCATCTTGATGCGTGTGGTACATGGACACCAACGTGTCGATGGCCCCGCACCTACCGTGGCAGACAGTGTCGTCCGTCCACCGCGCCGACTCCAGCAGACGGCCGATTCCTTCCTTGTCCTGATATGCAGGTGTCGTATCCGTATTGAAGAACGGCTCGTTCTCCGGACCGTTCACGGATTCGAGTTCGTTCTGAGCCCAAAGGACGCCGATATCGCCGCGGCACCATTTGGTATCGAAACACTCGCCTTGCGTGTCCCTTCTTCCCATGGCATGTCGCCATAGATCATGCGCGAATTCACCGTATCTCTGTTCGCCCATCCGACGGAACAATCGCCAGAACGTGACGGCCATACCCTCCATGCCGTGTGCGGCACCGGAAGGGAACGTCTCCACGTCGTCATTCACCGTATCCGCCCATAGCCGTGTTGCCGAATCCATGGCGGTATTGGCGAGTCTGCATAGCGGTTCCTGCAACGAGTCGTTCCCGGCCATGCTCTGAAGGCGCAGATACAACGCCATCGCTCCTGACGCACCGGTCAGATAATCGAGGTTCACCGAACCCGGTATTCCCTTACCTATCGTGGCCTTGGGTGTCAATCGTGCGATGATGTCGTCGACCATAATTGGGAAATCATGTGCGGATCGTTTCAGATATTCCTTCACCTGCGGATTCCCGCCCATGCGGTCCAATCGCATTGCGACGTATACTTGCGACATCATGCCGGAGAATGCCGAGGGAGTAGCGTTTGCGGCGCGTACCCCCACCAGGGATCGACGACAATAATCCGTAAGGGTCTTGAGCCGTATATCACCGTTTTCGTGAGCCAATTGCGCCATCAGCAGGCAGATCCCGCCTTGTCCCATGTACAGATCCTTGTCGGGCATACCGGGAGAATAACGTTCCTCGTTCCCCTGTTCCTCGTCGCGACGGGCCACCATCCAGGAGATGGTGTCGTCTCCGACATAAGCGTCATCCGTCATGGTATGAACGAACCGTTCCACCATATTCATATACGGGGCACGGTCACGTCTAACCGACGTATCGTCTCCGCATAGCGTATGCGCGACAGGGTTCTTCACGTCGAAGCTTCCGAGGGCATTGCGCAGGATGCGGCGTTCCAACGGCACTTCCTTCATGAGATTTCGCTTACGTTCGAGAACGAGCTGTCTGATTGATCGGTCGAACGCATCCGTTATGACGGTGCCGTCACAACCGGTCATCGACCTTGAGTCCGATTCCGTAGTGAACATGGGGATGTCCCCGTTCAACAACTGGTCATATTCACTGAGGCATATCCGCTTGTCCCGATAGGGATATGCATACAGGTTCTCCAATACCGATTCGACGTTGCGCATATCCCGCAACACGGAAGGATGATTGGTGAATCCGAGGAATCTGGCGTACCCGCTCGTGGATCGGGCGACTATTCTAGATGTGAAGGGATGCGTATCGAACAACCCGTCGATGTACTCCTCGGGAATGCTCTGCAACACATTGATCGTCTTGTCGAAGCCTCTGATGATATAGGTTCCATATTCCGCGGGATTCACCACGTCACGACCTTGACGCACAGCGATGCCGTTCTTCGATACGACCACGTCATGTCGCTCGTACCGCGGTCGATCGGAGTCCAAGCCGACCGGCACCAGCGCACCATCATGTATCGTCTGGTCGTGTGGGTCCAAAGCGCTGATGTCCACTCTCTGCCCTTGGTCGCCGAGCGGCATGCGCGATGGCAGCAGACAGTTTGCCAGCGTGGAACGGCCCAAGCGCTTCAAGACCATATCATCGGCCTGCGGCAACGATCGCCTCAATGATACCCGGTTCGCCGCTACCGTCTCATAGTCGATGATGCGTGGATAGGCACCATCAGGCACGATATTCTCGTAATGCATGTCGTTGCCGTTCAGGAACCAGATCAGAGCGATGAGTTCCCCATACCGTGTGAAGTAATCTTCGATGTCATGCCCGTCGCGGCACTCATGGTGTCCGACGTATTCCTCGAACGCGTAATCGCCTTCATCAAGGATATCGGGAACACGTAGTGGCAGGAACCCCTCATATCGTTCGCACTCGCCGGCAAGACTCCGGAAAAAGCCATGAATGGATAGCCGCCGAGGTTTGTAGACGATACGTTGCCCCTCGTTCACGGTCAAGAGGATGACCGATCTGCCGCCATCATGGCAATCACCGCTATCGAGTGTGATCTCTCCGACACGGAGTCGCTCCGTAATATGCAGGAAGCAACGGATATCCTCCGCATCGTGTTCCACACGCATGGCGAATTCACAGATGAAATCGATGAAACGGACCGTCGTTTCCGTCAGCTTCCGGGCAAGCACGGGGTAGGAGCCGAAGACGGCATCGTATGCTTCCCGGGTTCCCAGCCATACGATGAATTCATCATGGTTAGAGAACGCCGGACGGCCAAGCATATGGGTATCCTCATTGGGATTCATCTCGCGACGGAAAACCCATACCAACGTCTTCAAGGCAATCTGCAGCAGCCTACCGGACAACGCCGTAGCGCATGCTTCGACACAGGCGTCCTCATTCCACATCAGGGGACCACGGATCGCGGTATCCAGGATGTGGCGCATCGCATACTTTACGAACGGCATGATGAACGTCGCATAATCCCCGTTTGCAGGGGAATCGATTCCATCGACATGTTTCAGAATCTCATCCAGTACGCGCTCCCAAGGCAACTGCCCATTGACAGGCACGTCATCAGTTTCCAAGCACCATGCGTAACGATTCATGTCATATCCGCGCAATGCGAGCATCGCCGTATAGTCGTCCATAGTGAGCGGTGTATTACGCTTCAGCCAACCGCGGATGACATGTTCACCATCGGTGACGGCGACGTCTGGCATCAGCTTGTACCGTTCTTCCAATGTCAAGGCGTTCTCGGGATTCATATCGTTATGCTTTCTGTAATTCATTAAGTTTGCTTGTAGTGCCTTTGCATAGGACCGGTACGGAGAACCTTCTCGATATCGCTTGGACCAATACCGTCCCGAAGACCATCAACACCAATCCGATGATGATCAGTCCGGTCATGTTCTCGCGCAACGGGCGTCCCGGGCTCATCGTCACTATCGACAGGCCGACCAGCGCGTAGGAATACATCCCCCAAACGAGAACTCCCATGTACCGGTTCATGATCGTGGCGGCCATGATGAGCTGGCCTCCGCACAATACGGTCAGCAGTTGCACGGCAATGGACATTCCCACCAGCAGCATCATATTCCAGTCGAAACGCCAGCTACCGATCACGGCGACCATGACGGTTCCGACGATTTGCGTCAGCATGGCCGAGCATCCATAGAACAACGATTTGCCTAGGGAATACGACCACAACGGATTGCCGGATTGCACGATGAGTTCGATGATGCCCTTGGCACGGTCCTCGGAGCTCGAGTTGGCCGATACCAACAGGAATCCTCCGCTCCACGCCACGTAGTTGCTGACGGTGTACAGCATCTTCTCAACCGCCGTATAGGGATTCCACGCCATATTGGCTATGGTGATCACCGGTATACCGAAGAACAGCAATGCCTGAAGCCAATTCGACAGGACGTAACGGGTTTCTCTGAACCAGGAAGCCTCGAGCATCATCGACATCATCGTCTCTGCAATCTCACTTGCACTTGTACAGCGTACGCGTGCAAACCTGAATGCTGATAAGGGTCAATGTGACAAATTCACCCATCGTCGGAGTGAATGAGGCCGGTGCGACCTCATCATCACCACGTCCGGTAAGCATCGCCATATCCTTATCGGACAAATCCTCGAAGGACTCGCCGACGATCTGCTTTTCATTCATGCTCATAATGAGCCTCCTTATGTCATGTGATTCCCCGGTCTGAGGAACCATCACTCATAATGAGGCCATTCACACCGCAACCCAACCGGTTGTCCCCCAATCGGGGGACAACGGGGAATTGGAATCTTTCCATACGCTCACACGGCCCACTTTCTATTGAACAGACATAGCCTAGGGCTACTGCGGGTCCGGCAAAAGCTGGATCATCTGCGCCCTGGCCCGACAGGCGTGCCGCAACCGGTACCGGGCACGCTACATCCGCATCCCTGACCTCGAGGAGGAATGGCGACAGGCCGCCGACAAGCCCCAGGGACGCTCGAAACTGCTCAAACGATACAGCGCGTACACGGTCCTCGCGCTCGACGGATGGCTGTTCGACCCGCCCGAGGAGCGCTTCCGCGCGTTCCTGTTCGAGCTCATGGAACGCCGCCACGACACCGGCAGCACCCTGTTCGCCACCCAATACCCCCAGAAGGACTGGCACCAACGGCTCGGTGGCGGCACCCACGCCGACGCCATCATGGACAGGATCGTGCACAACACCACCTGGATAGAAACCGGCGACTGGAACATGCGCGAACACGCCCCGGCAAGTAACCATCGACCAGCCGCCACGAACAAGGACGGCACCGACGGTGCCCAACCATCACGCACGCCGGTGCCGTCTCGCAATAACCCCAGTTGTGTCTGTTCAATAGAAAGTGGGCCGTGTGAGCGTGTGGATGTCTTCCGCCCGGGGCTCAAACCTCCAAATAATCACCCATTGATGACGCCCCCAACCATTTGCCCATTACCATGTTTGGTAGGTCCCGGTGGTCGGGGCCGGGTCGCCGGTTCCGGTATGACTGTCTCGCCCTGTCGTTGATGATCCGGGGGGTGTTGTCGCCGGGAGCGGGGACGTTCGATGACCGCTGATAGGAACCAGGCCGGCCGCATGGACGCGTCGGGGCGCATGGCCCAGGTCTCTCCGTAATGTGGATGCGGCACGGGCGTCCGGACTCCATCGACCGAGTCGCGGCGGCCGACGGAACCCCATGACGGGAGGACAATGATGAGCCCGGACGACATCGACGTGTGGGTCGGCCTGGACGTGGGCAAGAGCGCGCACCACGCGTGCGCCCTCGACCGCGACGGGAACACCCTGTACGACAGGCCGCTCAAACAGGACGAGAACGCCATCCGCACGATGCTGGAACGCCTCTGCGAACACGGCCGCGTGCTGCTGGTCGTCGACCAGCCCAACACCATCGGCTCCCTGCCCCTGACCGTGGCCCGGAGCATGGGCGTCGCGGCCGCGTACCTGCCCGGAACGGCGATGCGCCGGACCGCGCAGCTCCCTCCCGGGACCGCGAAGACCGACCAGCGCGACGCGCACGTGATCGCGTGGGCCGCGCTCAGGCTCCCCGAGAGCCTCAGGGACGCCGGCCCGGACGACGAGACCCTCGCCGCCCTGAAGCTGCTCGCCGGCCACGACGAGGACCTCGCCCACGAATCCACCCGCCACATCAACCGCCTGCGGAGCCTGCTCCTGCAGACCCACCCCGCGTTCGAACGCGCCCTCAAGGGCGACCGCATCACCCGCGACGCGACCCTCGCCCTGCTCGAGCACTACGGCGGGCCCGCCGGCATGGAAAAGGCCGGCATCGACCAGGTCAGGGCGTGGGCCAAGGACAACAAGCTGCGCGCCGGGACCATCATCGACGACATGTTCAAGGCGATCGGCCAGCAGACCGTCACCGTGTCCGGCACGCTCACGGCCGAGACCATCATCCCCTCGATCGCCCATGACATCAAGACCATCAAGGACCGGCGGCGCGACCTCGCCGCGCAGGTCGAAAGGCTCCTGGAGGACCACCCTCTTCTCCGGGTCCTGACGTCGATGCCCGGGGTGGGCGTCAGGACCGCGAGCAACATCCTCCTCGGCATAGGCGGCGACGTCACCCGCTTCAAAAGCGCGGCCCACCTCGCCGCGTACGCCGGCATCGCCCCCGTCACCAGCCAGTCCGGCACCAGCATCAAAGGCGAACGCCCCGCCAGAGGCGGCAACAAACGACTCAAGAACGCATTATGGCAATCCGCGTTCGTCGCATCCACCAAACACCCATCCTCCATCGCCTACTACAAGCGCAAGCGCGAACAAGGCAAACACCACAACGCCGCCGTCATCTGCCTCGCCCGACGCCGCTGCGACGTCATCTACAGCATGCTCAAGAACGGCACCCTCTACCAGGAACCGACCCTCGCCGCCTGAACACCACGAAGGACGAACACACCGGTCGCCACCGGCGAGGCGAAGCACGCCCACGACAACCAACCAAAACCCGACACATCAACCCCCTACGGAATTGACAAAAACATAGGAACACCCCCCCAATCGGGGGGGGACAACCACGGAAATCATTTCAGAACACATACATAATGACTGTGAACATACAGGGCCAAAGACACTAGTACACCACAGGCGAAGACCAACGTCAGTGCGACGGCGGCAAATACAGAAAACACCGCAATGACGACGAACATCGTCAAAACAACCAACTCGGCGACCGCAAGTACAGGAAGAAGTTTTCCCCCACTCCAGCTAATAACCAGGAGACTTAGAGAGATGAGGGACACAGTCATGCATTCAGCCACAATCACACTCAACACAATATCTTGAAATCGCAAACCGTTCTGTAAGCCATATGGGATATATATCACCCACATCACAGCACATTCGATTGCCATGAGAATGATCGGAAGAATCATTTTCGCAAAATAATACTTCGCAAAGCCTCCGTCAATCTGATGAAGCAAACTGAATATACCGGAATTCTTATCATATTTAATTAATTCAGTCAACCCGCCGGTGATACCAAACGACCAAACCGCGCACAAATAAAACATCAGAAAGACGCTATAGCGAGATATTGCTACTGCCGCCAGTTCCACACCGCATCCTATGACCATATATAGTGATAAGCAAATAATAATACCGACGGAGCTTATCATTTGCTTGCAATCGCGAAACAGTATCGCACGAAACATATCCACACTCTTGATTCAAATAATAATAGTGTTTCGTTTCTCCGTTTAATACCGAACAGAGAGACGAAACACTATCTTCCATTACCTACTTGTGGCACTTTCCCGCCAGCGACAGCGTTGCGGTAATTCCTCCGGTAATAAGATAAGGTGAGATGGGAATAGTGACCGTAAGTGAGGAAGCCGGAGCCACGTCATCATTCCCTCTTCCCGTCAGCAGTGCCATTTCGTTATCGGACAGATCATCGAAGGACTCCCCGACAATCTGCTTTTCATTCATGCTCATGTTGAATCTCCTTATGTCATGTGATTCCCCAGTCTGAGGAACCATCACACATAATGAGGCCATTCACACCGCAACCCAACCGCTTGTCCCCCAATCGGGGGACAAGCGGTTTCCGATATCGCATGGGCACACAATTATGAACATTATCGGATGTGTACGTCATATATGAAAGGAACAACCATGCACGCCATCATTGCCGCTTTCGTCACCATCACCTTGTCATTCGCACCAACGACGGGAACAACGCCTTCTATAACTCAAACAGATGAACAACCGTCACCCACTACCCTTTTTTGCGGAATTCCAATTCCGATTCTATGCGGCCCGATCCATAAGAGGTAGTTCGCAGAACAACGACCAGATATCCTCATCCTTGCTCCACCGCATCTCGCCTCCGTAATTGCGGATACGCTTGGCCAGCAGCTCCAGTCCTCTTCCTGATTGCGGCTGTTCCATCCAACCAACCTCCTGAGGGAGTGAATTCGTCTGGGACAGCATGAATCGGCTTCCGGTCACCACCACGGTGAGACGGTAGCCGTCCCCTTCATGCCGGGCGTGTTTCTCGATGTTCGTATACGTTTCACGTAATACTTCCAGCGACAGCATGCAACGGTCGTCGACGGCCGCCGTGCACATGCCCTGAATGACGCTCTCCCCTTGGATACCCCGCGCATGCAACCGTCTGTCACCGGCATGGACGACGGACTCCAACGTCTCCATATACGATGCCTGAGGAAGCTTTCGCGTATGCGTGCCATCGTCATCCAGATAGTCGATGACCGCATGCACATCCCGCAGCGCCTGTTCCGCGTCATGTCTGATTTCCGCGACACCCCGTCTCGTCTTCTCATCACCCTCATCGGACAGATGCTGCGACTCCAGCATGATGCGCGCGAGATTGCCCGAGACCGCCTCGTGAATCCTCGATGCGACGGCGATGTCCCGCTGATAGGCTTCCAGACGCTCCCTATCCTTCTGGGCCTTACGCAGGCTGCGACGCTGCCACAGGATGATTCCGCAACAGTACGGTATCCCATACGACAACGCTATGCCGACGGCACCTTGCGGGAATGCATATCCCGTATCCTCTGGGAACCGATATATATCGTAACCGGCACTCACCACGATCGACGCGCCCGCCAGCGCATCGGACCAATGATGGGATGCATATCCGAGCAGCAGCATGCTCAGCATCAATCCCATGCCCTCGTTCGGCCCTTCGATGGCGGGGGATATCTCATCGATGCAGCACACCACCACTATCGCCCATGCCGCATACCGTTTTGCGAACGGCAATGCGAAGATCGCGGCGACATACACGGCGGAGAGCACGTTCCCCATCCAACCCGACGGAGGTTCGATGATCCATACGAGAATCTGCAACAGCCCCGTCAACGTCGTGGCGATGAGGAATATTCCCCGCGCCGTCAGGATTTTGCGTTTCAACTCGTTCCAGTTCACCATTGGCGTTTCCACCATTCATTGACCAGTTCGGAGCGGGAATGTAGACCCCACTTGCCCTGTGCTCTTTTCAGCGCCGTCGTCACCGTCGAGACTTGGATTCCGAGTCTCTTGGCGATTTCCGCGGGTTTCATCGATTTCGCATACCATTCCACGATCTCGCGCTCCCTGCCGGACAATGCCTGTTCGGACCTCTCGCCCGACGGTCCCAGACGACGCTCCGCCGCATCGACCGTATCGAAACGGATCGTATCGTCAAGCAATCCTTCGGCGAACACGCCTCCGGCCGCCACACGGGCCACGGCGTCACCCAACCGTCGGAAATCGGTCTTGCCGACGATGCCCTGCGCACCCGCTTCGGCCGCCGCCCGCGCATAATGATTCAACGAAAACGCCGTGATGGCGAGTATCGCCATCGGTCTGGTCGCGCGTGCCCGTATCTGTCGGCATACGGCCGTTCCCGGCATATCCTCAAGACTCATGTCCACCAACAGCACGTCCACGGCGTGCAATGGATCCAGCGCCTTGTCGATCGCCTTGCGTCCATCGGTCTCCGTCCAGACGACCTGCACCTGCGGCATGCTGTGCGTGATGATCGAACACAATCCGATCAACGTGATCCTGTCATTGTCGACGACGGCCAATCGCAGCGGTTCGGATGCCATTCCGCTTCTCCTATCCCGCTTCTCCTAGCCCCGGTGCGCGCGCAGCTCCGGGCGGCGTTCGACGCGTTCGAACGCGGTCGTGAGATCGCTCGCGCGGATCGCGGCGCGGCGGTCCTTGGCGGCGACGAGCGCCGCCTCCGTCCAGATGGCGCACACCTCGGCGCCGCTCCAGCCCTCGGTGCGCCGCGCGATGTCCGCGAGCGGCAGCTCCCCTTCGGTGGAAAGCGCCCGCTCCTGCACCTCGAGGATCGCAAGACGGTCGTGCTCGCCCGGCATCGGGAACGGGATCTGCCAGTCGAAGCGGCCCGGGCGCAGCAGCGCCGGATCCACGTCCTCGATGCGGTTCGTGGCGGCGACGACCACCACGTTGCCCTTGGACGCGAAACCGTCCATGAGCGTCAGGAGCTGGGCGACGAGACGCTTGCCCACGCCGTTCGTGTCGGTGTCGCGCGAGGAGGCGATCGAGTCGATCTCGTCGAAGAAGATGATGGCGCGCCGGTCGGCCTGCGCGGCGGCGAAGATCATGCGCAGCGTCTCCTCGCTGTCGCCCACGTATTTGCTCACGATGGTCGGGCCGGAGACGAGGTAGAACTGCGCGTCGGCCACGTTGGCGATGATGCGCGCCAGATGCGTCTTGCCGGTGCCGGGCGCGCCGGTGAAGATCACGCCCTTGATCGGTTTGGCGCCGATGGCGCGCATCTGCACGCTGTTGCCGAGCTGCGTCTCGATGAGCTCCTTGGCGCGCGTGACGACCTGCTCGTAGCCGCCGAACGACGAGAACGTGAGGTCCGGGTCGGCGCTCGGCGTGATCCGGTACTGTTTGATGTCGTCGTCGTGGTCGGATTCGCCGGGGCGGATGGCCGTCGGCCACAGCACGCGTTCGATGCCGAACAGGTCGGTGAACTCCACCGTGTTGCCGGGGGCGATGTCCACCGGATAGTCGCCTTCGAGCAGTTCCAGCCCGTCCGAGGTCTCCAGGACGACAGCGTCCTCCAAGGCGCGGCGCACGACGCCGACGCGGGGTTTCACCGGCCAGACGGAGGCGGGCACCTTCGTGTAGAAGCCGTCGCCGACGAGCAGCACGTCACCCACGTCGAACACCTCCTGCCGCGGGAACGTGAGCTGCGTGCTCCGCCCGTTCGGCATCGTCGCGTAATAGGCGACGCGTCCCTCGTCGAATCCGGTGATGCGCGCCAGCACGCCGTCGCGGCGCAACACGTCGTCGGACATGGTTCCCCTCTCCCGCTGGATGTTTTCCGGCCCTTGTCCGGGCCCGTTCCATCACACCACACAACCGCCGCGGAATCAAGGGAAATCCAAGGAAATCAGCGGCCGGAACAGGTGAAAAACGGGCCTTCCCCGACTAGACTGGACGGCATGCCAACACATGCAACCACCCTTCCCCCCGTGCTCGCGATCTCCGGTTCGGATTCGTCCGGCGGCGCCGGCATGCAGGCGGACCTGAAGACCATGCTCGCCAACGGCGTGTTCGGCATGAGCGTGATCACCGCGCTCACCGCGCAGAACACGACCGGCGTGCGCTCCATCCAGGACACGGAGCCGGCGATCCTCGCCGACCAGATCGACGCCGTGTTCGAGGACATCCCGCCGCTGGCGGTCAAGATCGGCATGGTGTCCGCCACGGACATCATCGACGTGATCGCCGACCGGCTCACGTTCCATCACGCGGCGAACGTCGTGCTCGACCCGGTCATGGTCGCCACGTCCGGCGCGAAGCTCATCAGCGACGACGCGATCGCCGCGTTGACGTCGAAGCTGTTCCCGCTCGCCACGGTCATCACGCCGAACATCCCCGAGGCGCAGGAGCTCACCGGCATGGCGATCGTCGACGCCGATTCGATGGAGGCGGCGGCGCGCGCGCTCGTCGCACGCTACGGCTGCGCGGCGCTCGTCAAGGGAGGGCACCACACGAACGACGCGAACGACGTGCTCGCCGAGACGGACGGCACGGTCACGTGGTTCGAGGGTTCGCGCGTCGACAATCCGAACACGCACGGCACCGGCTGCACGCTGAGCTCGGCGATCGCGTCGAACCTCGCGAAGGGCGAGACGCTGCCCGAGGCGATCCGGCACGCGAAGGAGTATCTGACCGGCGCGCTGAACGCGATGCTCGACCTGGGCCACGGCTCCGGCCCGATGGACCACGCGTGGCAGTGGCGGTGAACCCGAATATGACGCAGGAAACGATGACGCAGAACACCGACGGACACGCCACCGGACAGCCGGCTCAGTCCGCTCAGTCCGCCGCCCTCAATACCGCGACCGACCGTTTCGCTGTGAAACAGGAGGTCCCCATCGACCCGAAGACCGGCAAACCGTATCTCAACACCGTCGCCGCGATTCAGGTGTCGGTGACCGGCGCCGGATCGGAGGTCTCGCCGTACGTCTCGCAGGCCATCGAGGTGATTCGCGACTCCGGACTCCCGCAGGAGACGAACGCGCTGTTCACCGACGTGGAGGGAGACCTCGACGAGGTGCTGCACGTGGCCGGCGAGGCCGCGAAGAAGCTCGCGGGCCAAGGCTACCGCACGAGCCTCGTGCTGCACATGGACATCCGCCCCGGCTTCACCGGCCAACTCACCGAAAAACCCAAACTCGCCGACCACCTCATCGCCGAACGCAAGGCCGCAAGCGCCACACCCCCCGCCGCAAGCGCCGCAACTCCCATGGCACGGTGAACCTCCCACGGCACAACCTCCCATGGTGCGGTAAACTCCCCATGGTGCGGTCGGCGAAAATGGCGTGATTCCGCGGTTATGGAGAAAATGTGTTACCGCACCATGGGAGGGTGGCACGCACACGTGAGGGGGGCAACGCGCTTTGTGCGCGCGTGCCACCACTTGTGCGTGTCACGTGTGTGTCACGCCTCCTTGCCGTACTCCTTGGCGATGATATCCCACAGCTGGTCCGCGGCGCGGTTGACGTCGTCGTTGACGATAGTCACGTCGAACTCATGCTCGGCGGCGAGCTCGACGTGCGCGGTCTCCAGACGACGCTTGCGCTGCTCCTCGGTCTCGGTGCCGCGGTTGGTCAGACGGCGCACCAGCTCGTCGAAGCTCGGCGGGGCGATGAACACCGTCACCACCTCGAGGCCGAGTTCCGCTGCCTTCTCCTTGACGCGGCGCGCGCCCTGCAGGTCGATCTCGAGAATCGTCGGCGTGCCGACGGACATGTGGTCCACCAGCGGCTGCAGCAGCGTGCCGTAATGCGCCAGACCGTGCACGAGCGCGGTCTCGAGGAACTCGCCGGCCTTCTCCTTGTCGGCGAACTCCTCCTCGCTCAGGAACCAGTAGTTCACGCCGTTGACCTCGCCGGGGCGCGGGTCGCGCGTCGTCGCCGACACGGACACCCACACCTCGGGGTGCTTCTTGCGCAGCGCGACCTCGACGGTGCCCTTGCCCACGCCGGCGGGGCCGGTGAGCACGAGCAGCTTGCCGCCGCGCAGCACCTCCTCGTCGATCTGCTCGGCCTGCGTCTCGCCGGAGGCCTTCGCGGCCTCCGTGCTCGCCTCGGCGGCCTCGGTCGCGGCGTCCGTCGCGTCCGTGGCGACCTTGGCGGCGTCGGTGGTGTCGTTCGTATTCACGGTGATGCTCTCCCTGGTGTCCGGTTGCGTCTCGACGACGGTCTCCGGCTGCGATTCGACCGGTTCGGCGGCGGTCTTGCGGTCATCGTCGTCACCGATGCGTGTGGCCTCCAGCAGCGCCTGACGCACGTCGAGCGAAATGGCCTCAGTGGCCTCGCTCAGCGCGGCGATGTCCGGCCCGTGCGACGCGATGAAACGCGACACGGTGACGAGCACGTTGCCCTTCGTGCCTTTGAACACGGTACGCAGGTCCTTCGCGTCGGCGCCCTGCCAGCCGTATCCGGGCGACAGGATCGGTCCGGTGAAGTGCGCCGGGTCGACGCCGGTCTCGTTGATCCACTGGCCGATGGTCGCGCCGATGACGAGACCGACGGAGCCCATGCCGTCGACGTCCTCGTTGTTTTTCTGTGCGGTGGCGGCGATGCCGTACGCCACCGTCTTGCCCGCGTAGTCGCCGGTCTGGCGGATGGCGCTCTGCAGGCTTTTGCCTTCCTCGTTCGAGGTGAGGGAGGCGATGAACACGCCGCGCCCGTTGTCGAGCGCGTCGTCGATGAGCCCCTGCAGCGATCGCGCGCCGTAGTACGGCAGCAGTGTGATCGCATCGGCCCGCAACGGCGCGCCCGGCTTGAAGTAGGCGTCGGCGATGGCGGAGATCGTGGTCGACAGTCCGCCGTGCAGGCAGTCGACGATGGTGATGATGCCCATCTGGCGCGCCGCGTACAGCACACGCTCCAACGCGGCGAAGCCCTTCGAGCCGTAACGCTCGAACATCGGCGACTGGAACTTGACGGCGGCGGCGCGGCCGTTCGCGGCCTGCAGCATGCGCATGGCGAACATCTCCGCACCGTCGGCGTCGACTCCATACCCCCAGTCGGTCAACAGCTTTCGGTGCGGGTCGATGCCCACGCACAACGGACCATACTTGTCCATCGAATTGCGCAGACGCAGACCGAAGTCCGAGCGCCGTGCGAGGCGCTCCTTATCCTGTTCTTCCTGAGGGTTGGTGTTCATCGCGATCCCTTCTTTCGGGTGAAAGGAAATCTGATCAGAAATCCTTGCTTTCCAACTCGAACAGCTGCTTGGAATGCTCCTGGATGCTCATGATCTGGTAATCGTTGCGTTTGACCGCCTCGATGGCCAGCAGCACCGCGGAGAATTCCGTGATGGTGGTGAACTGCGGCAGGTCGGCGGCGATGGCGGCGGCTCGGATGGAGTAGCCGTCGGACCGCGATCCGCGCGAGTTCGGGGTGTTGAGAATCATGTCGACGGCGCCGTCCTCGATGAGTTCGACGACGTTCTTGCCGACCGAGCCCTCCGCGTGCAGCACCTTCACCGGCGCCTCCGGATCGGAGTCGACGCGGCTGGAGATCTTGTCGACGATCTTCGACTCGATGCCGTAGCGGCGCAGCACGGAGGCGGTGCCCTCGGTAGCCCAGATCGTGAACCCGAGCTCGACGAGACGCACGGCCATGAGCGGCAGCTGGCGCTTGTCGGCGTCGTTCACGGAGATGAACACGTTGCCGTGGGTCGGCAGGCCACCCTCGTAGGCGGCGAGCTGGCTCTTGGCGAACGCGTGCGGGAAGTCGCGGTCGAAGCCCATGACCTCGCCGGTGGAGCGCATCTCGGGTCCGAGCAGGATGTCCACGGTCTTGCCGACGGGCGTGCGGAAACGCTTGAACGGCAGCACGGACTCCTTGACCGCGACCTGCTGGCCGCGGTGCATGACGCCGCCGTCGCCCTTGGGCAGCAGCAGGCCGTTGGCGCGCTGATCGGCGATGGTCTCCCCCGCCATGATGCGCGCGGCGGCCTTGGCCAGCGCCACGCCGGTCGCCTTGGAGGCGAACGGGACGGTGCGCGAGGCGCGCGGGTTCGCTTCGATGACGTACAGCGTGTTCGCCATGAACGCGTACTGCACGTTAATCAGACCCTTGACGTCGCAGCCCTTGGCGATGGCGTAGGTGCCTTCCCTGAGGCGACGGATCTGGTCGTCGGACAATGTGGACGGCGGCAGGGTGCACGCGGCGTCGCCGGAGTGCACGCCGGCCTCCTCGATGTGCTCCATGATGCCGCCGATGTACAGCTCCTCGCCGTCGAACAGCGCGTCGACGTCGATCTCGATGGCGTCCTGCAGGAACTTGTCGATGAGCAGCGGGGAGGGCAGTCGTCCGGAGACGACCGTATCCGCCTGGGCCTCGGCCAGCGCGCGGTTCACGTACTTCTCGAGCTGCGCGTTGTCGTAGACGATCTCCATGCCGCGGCCGCCGAGCACGTAGCTCGGGCGCACGAGCACCGGGTAGCCGATGGCGTGCGCGGCCTCCTGGGCCTCCTCGAGGCTCAGCGCGGTGCCGTAGCGCGGCGCGTTCATCTTCGCCTTCTTGAGCACCTCGCCGAACAGCTCGCGGTTCTCCGCCAGGTCGATGGCCTCCGGGGTGGTGCCGAGAATCGGCACGCCGGCGGCCTTGAGGCGCGCGGCGAGCGACAGCGGCGTCTGGCCGCCGAGCTGCACGATGACGCCCTTGACCGGGCCCATGCGCTTCTCGGCCTCGTAGATCTCGAGCACGTCTTCGAAGGTGAGCGGCTCGAAGTAGAGACGGTCGGAGATGTCGTAGTCGGTGGAGACGGTCTCCGGGTTGCAGTTGACCATGATCGTGTCATAGTCCTTGCCGAGCTCCTGCACCGCGTGCACGCAGGTGTAGTCGAACTCGATGCCCTGGCCGATGCGGTTCGGGCCGGAGCCGAGGATGATCACGGCCTCGCGTTCGCGCGGCTTGACCTCGGACTCGTCCGCGTAGCAGGAGTAGTAGTACGGCGTGGCCGCGTCGAACTCGGCGGCGCAGGTGTCGACCGTCTTGTACACGGGGCGCAGACCGTAGGTCCAGCGCAGCTCGCGGACCGTGTTCTCGCCCTCGTCGCCGAGGTTACGCAGGTGCGCGATCTGCAGGTCGGACAGGCCGGCGAGCTTGGCGCGGCGCAGCAGGCGGCGGCTGAGCGTCTCCGCCTCGCGCACGGCTTGGGCGGTCTCGTTGATGAGCGTGAGCTGCTTGAGGAACCACGGGTCGATCTTCGTGGCGGCGAACAGCTGCTCGATGGTGGCGCCGCCCCAGATGGCGCGCATGATCTCCAGATAGCGGTTCTCGGTGGGCGTGTGGATTGCCTTGAGCAGTTCGGCGACCTCGGCCTCGGTGGGCTTGGCGCCGTCCCAGTTGAAGCCCATGTGGCGCTTGTCGATGGAGCGCATGGCCTTGCCGAGCGACTCCTGGAAGTTGCCGGCCAAGGCCATGGCCTCGCCGACGGACTTCATCGACGTGGTGAGCGTCGGATCGGCTCCCGGGAACTTCTCGAACGCGAAGCGCGGGACCTTGGTCACGACATAGTCGATGGTCGGCTCGAAGGAGGCCGGCGTGGACTGGGTGATGTCGTTGCGGATCTCGTCGAGCGTGTAGCCGAGGGCCAGCTTGGTCGCGATCTTGGCGATCGGGAAGCCGGTGGCCTTCGAGGCGAGCGCGGAGGAGCGGGAGACGCGCGGGTTCATCTCGATGACGATGATGCGGCCGGTGTCCGGGTGGATGGCGAACTGGATGTTGCAGCCGCCCGTGTCGACGCCCACGCCGCGGATGATGGCGATGCCGATGTCGCGCAACTTCTGGTATTCGCGGTCGGTCAGCGTGAAGCACGGCGCCACGGTGATGGAGTCGCCGGTGTGCACGCCGACCGGGTCGACGTTCTCGATCGGGCAGACGACCACGACGTTGTCCTTGCGGTCGCGCATGAGCTCGAGCTCGAATTCCTTCCAGCCCTCGATGCCCTCTTCGATGAGCACCTCGTCGGTCGGCGAGTAGTGGATGCCGGCGCCGGCGATGCGGTGCAGCTCCTCCTCGTCATGCGCGATGCCGGAGCCGAGGCCGCCCATCGTGAAGCTCGGGCGGACGACCAGCGGGTAGCCGAACTCCTCGGCGATGCGGTCGACTTCGGCGAGCGTGTGGGCGATGCGGGAACGGGCGGATTCGGCGCCCGCCTCGTCGACGACCTTCTTGAACAGCTCGCGGTCCTCGCCGCGGTCGATGGCCTCGAGGGAGGCGCCGATGAGCTCGACGTTGTACTTCTTGAGCACGCCGGCCTCGCCGAGCGCCATCGCGGCGTTGAGCGCGGTCTGGCCGCCGAGGGTCGGCAGCAGCGCGTCGGGGCGTTCCTTGGCGATGATCTGCTCGAGGATCGGCGTGGCGATCGGCTCGATGTAGGTGGCGTCGGCCATCTCGGGGTCGGTCATGATCGTCGCCGGGTTGGAGTTGACGAGGATGACGCGGATGCCTTCCTCCTTGAGGACGCGGCATGCCTGAGTGCCCGAGTAATCGAACTCCGCGGCCTGACCGATCACGATCGGGCCGGAGCCGATGACCATCACGGATTTGATGTCGGTGCGCTTCGGCATATCACTTACCTTCCTTGGAGTCGATGGTGTTGGCGCGTTCGCCGCGCGGATTGTTCTTCATGAGGTCGCAGAAACGGTCGAACAGGTAGGCCGCGTCGTGCGGGCCGGCCGCGGCCTCCGGATGGTACTGCACGGAGAACGCGGGAATGTCCACGCACTGCAGACCTTCGACCACGTCGTCGTTGAGATCGATGTGGCTGACGAACACCTTGCCGTAACGGCCGCCCTCGAACGGCGCGTCCACGGTCTCGCCGATCGGCGCGTCCACGGCGAAGCCGTGGTTGTGCGCGGTGATCTCGATCTTGCCGGTGGTCATGTCCTTGACGGGCTGGTTGACGCCGCGGTGGCCGAACTTGAGCTTGTAGGTGCCGAAGCCGAGCGCGCGGCCGAGCAGCTGGTTGCCGAAGCAGATGCCGAAGAACGGGTAGCCGGCGTCGAGCACCTTGCGCAGGAGCTCGACCTCCGGGCCGGCCTGTTCCGGGTCGCCCGGGCCATTGGAGAAGAACACGCCGTCCGGGTTGAGGGCGGTCAGTTCCTCGAACGTGATGGTGGACGGTACGACGTGCACGCGGCATCCGCGCTCCGCCATGCGGTGCGGGGTCATGGCCTTGATGCCGAGGTCGACTGCGGCCACGGTGTACAGCGGTTCCTTGCCCGCGAAGTCGCCGCACGGCTCGATGGTGTAGGTCTGCTTGGTGGAGACCTCGTCGTACAGGCTCAGGCCCTGCATCTGCGGGGTGGCCTTGACGACCTCGAGCAGGTCGTCGACGTCCTTGAGACGGCCTTCGGCGTCGAGGAGCGCATCGCCGGAGAAGATGCCGGCGCGCATCACGCCCGCGGAGCGCAGGTGGCGCACCAGCTTGCGGGTGTCGATGTCGGCGAGGCCGACGATGCCGTTGCGCACGAGGTCGTCGTCGAGGCTGCCTTCGGCGCGCCAGTTGCTCACGTTCGGGGAGGGTTCGCGCACCACGTAGCCGGCGACCCAGATGCGGGAGGACTCCGGATCCTCGCCGTTGACTCCCGTATCGCCGATATGCGGGAAGGTCTGGACGACGATCTGACGGTCGTAGCTCGGATCGGTGAGCGTCTCCTGATAGCCGGTCATGCCGGTGGCGAATACGATCTCTCCCGTGGTGGAGCCACGGGCGCCGTACGGCTCGCCCACATACACCTGTCCATCCTCCAATACAAGGACCGCATCGTCCTTGGTATAGTTCGCGATATCGCTCACCAAAACCCCCTTATCAATTCTCGGGTCATTCGTAACTTAGGTTATCGGCCAGCACAGACGCACACGCGCATGGTCATGCGACGCATCGCGCGTCCGCACGGGCCCGGGCGCACGGCACCTGGCCGGACGCCTCTCATAAAAACGCCTCCCATGACCGGCACGGGAGGCGTTTTGAAAAACATCAATCCAACGGCTTTTCCTTGGCCGTGCAGATGGCGGACAGGAGTCCGTGGATGAATGCGGGAGAATCCCCGTCGCACAATGTCTTGGCGAGGGAGAGCGCTTCATCGATGGCGACCTTGTCGGGCACCTCATCGTTGAAGAGGATCTCC
Organism: Bifidobacterium aesculapii; assembly: GCF_001417815.1. Classification (GTDB taxonomy): domain Bacteria; phylum Actinomycetota; class Actinomycetes; order Actinomycetales; family Bifidobacteriaceae; genus Bifidobacterium; species Bifidobacterium aesculapii. The sequence continues at coordinate 5,875 of NZ_BCFK01000001.1, read as the reverse complement.
CATGCGGCGATACGCAGGATGTTGCGGTCGACCACGCCCATACGACGGACCTTCCACCCGGTGGAATGCTTGTCCAGGGTGGCGTCGATCTCGTCGAGATGCTCCGCGACGCCCTTGACGATCTCGATGGCGTATTCGGGCAGCGGCGTCTGCGCGCCGGGCGTCTCGATGCGCTCGTCGAGAAGGGAGAGGATGTCCTGGCTCTTCTCGTCCGCTTCATACAACGTGTTCAGAGCCCTCTTGCGGGCGGTGGAACGTGCCATGCAGCTTTTCGTCCTTCGTATCGGTTAGTGCCTGTGGGACTGGGGAATCCGTGGGACGGATCAGTTCTCGCGGCCCAGGTATGAGCCGTCGGTCGTGTTGACCTTGACCTTCTCGCCTTCGTTGATGAACAGCGGAACCTGGATCTCGGCACCGGTCTCGACGGTGGCGGGCTTGGTGCCGGCGTTGGAGCGGTTGCCCTGCAGGCCCGGCTCGGTGTGGGTGATGGTCAGGACCACGGAGGCCGGCAGTTCGACGCTCAGCGGGGTGTCGTCATGGAAGGACACGATGCAGTCGGTGCCTTCGAGCAGGAACTTGGTGTCGACGATGGTCTTCGGCACGTAGACCTGGTCGTAGGTCTCCATGTCCATGAAGACCAGGTTGTCGCCATCCTCGTAGGAGTACTGGAGGTTGCGGTTGTCGACGGTCTCGAAGTCGATCTTCATGCCGGCGTTGAACGTCTTGTCGACGATCTTGCCGGAGAGCACGTTCTTGATGGTGGTGCGCACGAAGGCGGGACCCTTGCCCGGCTTGACGTGCTGGAACTTGAGGACGGTCCACAGCTGGCCGTCAAGGTTCAGGACGGAACCGTTCTTGATGTCATTGGTAGTCTGTGCCACGATTAGTCACCTATTTCTCGAAAATTATGGGGCCACCCCAAAATTTGCCTTGGCTATTATGCCACTACCCCTCTACCTCAGCATGACACGACACGGTGGACACGATGACGACCGCCGTGGAAGGATGCGAGAGCCCGGTTTTCTGGATGATGCCGTGCCGGCGCGCCGTACCGGCGGGTACGGCGAAGGCAGGGATATATACGACGGAACCCCGGAAGCCGATGGGCTTCCGGGGTTCCGTCTGTAACGCTAGTTCAAGCGCCTCCTAAGACTATCGCTGATGGAATCAGGCGATGATCTTGGTGACACGGCCCGAGCCGACGGTGTGGCCACCCTCACGCACGGCGAAGGTGAGGCCCTCCTCCATAGCGATCGGCTGGATCAGCTCGACGGTGAAGGTCGCGTGATCGCCCGGCTGGACCATCTCGACGCCTTCCGGCAGCTCGATGACGCCGGTGACGTCGGTGGTGCGGAAGTAGAACTGCGGGCGGTAGTTGGAGAAGAACGGCGAGTGGCGGCCACCCTCGTCCTTGGTCAGCACGTAGACCTCACCCTCGAACTTGGTGTGCGGGGTGACGGAACCCGGAGCGGCCACGACCTGGCCACGCTCGACATCGGTACGACCGAGGCCACGGAGCAGCAGACCGGTGTTGTCGCCGGCCTCGCAGGAGTCCATGGTCTTGTGGAAGGTCTCGATGGAGGTGACGGTGGTGTTCTGGGTCGGACGGATGCCGACGATCTCGACCGGGGTGTTGACGGCCAGGGTGCCACGCTCGACACGGCCGGTGACGACGGTACCACGGCCGGAGATGGTGAAGACGTCCTCGATCGGCATCAGGAACGGCTTGTCCAGGTCGTGGACCGGGGTCGGGATGTACTCGTCGACGGCGTCCATGAGCTTCTTGATCTGCTCGACCCACTTCTCGTGATCCGGGGCGTCGTCGTGCAGGGCGCCGTAGGCGGAGACGTGGATGACCGGGCAGTCACGGTCGAAGCCGTTCTCGTCGAGCAGGTCGCGGACCTCTTCCTCGACGAGCTCGATGAGCTCCTCATCGTCGACCATGTCGCACTTGTTCAGGGCGACCAGGATCTTCGGAACGCCGACCTGACGGGCGAGCAGCACGTGCTCACGGGTCTGGGCCATCGGGCCGTCGGTGGCGGCGACCACGAGGATGGCGCCATCCATCTGGGCGGCACCGGTGATCATGTTCTTCACGAAGTCGGCGTGGCCCGGGCAGTCGACGTGAGCGTAGTGGCGCTTCGCGGTCTGGTACTCGATGTGGGAGATGTTGATCGTGATACCACGAGCAGCCTCTTCCGGAGCGGAGTCGATCTGGTTGAAGTCGTACTCGGTGTTGAGATCCGGGTACTCCTCGTACAGAACCTTGGAGATGGCCGCGGTCAGCGTGGTCTTGCCGTGATCGACGTGGCCGATCGTACCGATGTTAACGTGCGGCTTAGTACGCTCGTACTTTTCCTTTGCCATTACTTTGTCCTCCTGGACGTTTCGTAGGGTTACTGGGTTTCTGGGTTTCGTGCCACATTGATGAGCCAGAACCCAGTCAGCGGTACACGATATTACCGCTGACTGGAGACGTGGCGCAAATCAACGTAGCTACGCGTGTCACTCGCCGCGCTGGGCCTTGATGATCTCGTCGGAGACGTTCTTCGGAACCTCGGCGTAGGAGTCCATCTGCATGGTGAACATGGCGCGGCCCTGGGTCTTCGAACGCAGGTCGCCGATGTAGCCGAACATCTCGGACAGCGGCACCTTGGCGTCGATGACCTTGACACCGGTGGCGTCGGTCATGGACTGGATGTTGCCACGGCGCTGGTTGAGATCGCCGATGACTTCGCCCATGTAGTCCTCCGGGGTACGGACTTCCACGGCCATGATCGGCTCGAGGATGACCGGCTTGGCCTTCGGGGCGGCTTCCTTGAAGCACATGGAGCCCGCGAGCTTGAAGGCCATTTCGGAGGAATCGACCGGGTGCATCTGGCCGTCGGTGACGGTCGCCTTGACGCCCACCACCGGGAAGCCGGCGAGGATGCCGGATTCCATGGCCTCCTTGACGCCCGCCTCGATGGACGGGATGAACTCCTGCGAGATGTGGCCGCCGGTGACGGCGTTCTCGAACTCGAAGGTCTTGCCCTCGGTGGTGTCGAGCGGCTCGAAGTTCATCAGGACCTTCGCGAACTGGCCGGAACCACCGGTCTGCTTCTTGTGCGTGTAGCCCTGGTCCATGACGGCCTTGCGGATGGTCTCGCGGTAGGCGACCTGCGGCTTGCCCTGGGTGCACTCGACCTTGAACTCGCGACGCATACGGTCGACGATGATGTCGAGCTGGAGCTCGCCCATGCCGGCGATCAGGGTCTGGCCGGACTCCTCGTCCGTGGTGACCTGGAACGTCGGGTCCTCTTCGGCCAGCTTGGAGAGGGCGATGCCCATCTTCTCCTGGTCGGCCTTGGTCTTCGGCTCGACGGCCACCTGGATGACCGGCTCCGGGAAGGTCATGGAGTCGAGGGAGATCGGCGCGTCGAGGGCGCACAGGGTGTCACCGGTGGTGACGTTCTTGAGGCCCACGAAGGTGTAGATGTTGCCGGCGTCGGCGATATCCACCGGGTTCTCCTTGTCGGCGTGCATCTGGAAGATCTTGCCGACGCGCTCCTTCTTGCCGCGGGTGGAATCCAGGACGGAATCGCCCGGCGTGACGGAGCCGGAGTACACGCGCACGAACACGAGCTTGCCGTAGAACGGGTGGGTGGAGATCTTGAAGACCAGGGCCGCGAACGGATCGCTCTTGGACGGCTTGCGGTCGATCTCGACGGACTCGTCGCCGGGCTTGTAGCCCTTGATGGCCGGCACGTCCTCGGGGGACGGCAGGTAGTCGATGACGCCGTCCAGCATCGGCTGGACGCCCTTATCCTTGAAGGCGGAGCCGCAGAACACCGGGAAGGCGCGCTTCTCGATGGTCAGCTGGCGGATGCCGGCGCGGACGTCCTCGACGGAGAGGTCGCCATCCTCGAAGTACTTGTTCATGAGGTCGTCGTTCGCCTCGGCGGCGGCTTCGACGAGCTTCTCGTGGTACTCGGCGGCCTTGTCCTTGTACTCGTCCGGAATCGGGTCCATGTTGTAGTGGGCACCGAGCTCGTCGCCGGTGTTCCAGTCATAGGCCTTCATCTCGACCAGGTCGATGACGCCGGTGAAGTCGTTCTCGGCGCCCATCGGCAGCTGCATGACGATCGGGGTCGCACCCAGCTTGTCCTTGATGGTGTCGACGGAGTAGTAGAAGTTCGCGCCGAGCTTGTCCATCTTGTTGATGAAGCAGATGCGCGGCACGCCGTACTTGTCGGCCTGACGCCACACGGTCTCGGACTGCGGCTCCACGCCTTCCTTGCCGTCGAAGACGGCGACGGCGCCATCGAGCACACGCAGGGAGCGTTCCACCTCGGCCGTGAAGTCCACGTGGCCAGGGGTATCGATGATGTTGATCTGGAACTTGTCCTTGGTGTCATGCGTCTGACGGTTCCAGAAGCAGGTGGTGGCGGCGGACTGAATGGTGATGCCGCGCTCCTGCTCCTGAGCCATGAAGTCCATCGTCGCGGCGCCGTCATGCACCTCACCGATCTTGTAGCTCTTGCCGGTGTAGTACAGAATACGCTCGGTCGTGGTGGTCTTGCCGGCATCGATGTGGGCCATGATGCCGATGTTACGGACGTAGTGCAGGTCCGAAAGCTCTTCAGCCATCTTTATCCTTAGTGTTCCTCAGGCTAGTGGATTACCAGCGGTAGTGAGCGAAGGCCTTGTTAGCCTCCGCCATCTTATGAGTATCCTCGCGACGCTTGACAGAAGCGCCGAGACCGTTGGAGGCGTCCAGGATCTCGTTGGCGAGACGCTCGGCCATGGTCTTCTCGCGACGGGCGCGGGAGAAGTCGGTCAGCCAGCGCAGGGACAGGGTGTTGGCGCGGTTCGGCTTGACCTCGACCGGCACCTGGTAGGTGGCGCCGCCGACACGGCGGGAGCGCACCTCGAGGGACGGGCGGATGTTGTCCAGCGCGCGCTTGAGAACGGCCACCGGCTCCTGGTCGGTCTTCTCCTTGACCATGTCGAGCGCGGAGTAGACGATGTCCTCGGCGATGGACTTCTTGCCGTCCAGGAGGATCTTGTTGATCAGCTGCGCGACGACGGTCGAGCCGTAGATCGGATCGGGCAGCACGACGTGCTTCTTAGCGGGTCCTTTACGTGACATATCTCTTACTTCGCCTTCTTTGCTCCGTACAGGGAACGACCCTGCTTGCGGTCCTTGACACCCTGGGTATCGAGCGCGCCGCGCACGATGTGGTAGCGCACGCCCGGCAGATCCTTCACACGGCCTCCGCGCACGAGCACGATGGAGTGCTCCTGCAGGTTGTGGCCCTCGCCCGGGATGTAGGCGGTGACTTCGATGCCGGAGGACAGGCGGACACGGGCGACCTTACGCAGGGCCGAGTTCGGCTTCTTCGGGGTGGTGGTGTAGACACGGGTGCACACGCCGCGACGCAGCGGGCTGCCCTTGAGCGCCAAAGTCTTCGACTTCTTCGGCTTCGGCGAACGTCCCTTGCGGACGAGCTGTTCGATGGTAGGCAACTTGAATTCTCCGATTCAGTGGTTATCTCTTGGTTCCGTGAGGCCCGCAGCATCGTGAGCCACACTTCCCTGCTGTCCGGAACCTGTTCCGAATCGGAAAGTCAGCCACTGCCCACCGGCCCGATGGCCCGTTCCTCTCTCGCCGCCGCATTGCTGCGCGCGATCCATGCGATTCACGGGATATCCCGGCCCACGCTCCTGTTACATAAGGCGCGCCGCCGGCACACACGAATATCCATAATACGATTCGCCGCGACAACGACACGCCAGCCTCCGTCGCGAACATAAAAGGCGCCCCCACTCGGCCGCTCCTTGCCTCCGCGCGATTCTGGTGCGCAAAACGACGGTTTTGCGCACCAGAATCGGG